>JAJRPI010000024.1 GCA_024280895.1 Alphaproteobacteria bacterium
AGGACATTGCGTCCGATGCGTCCAAAACCTGATATAGCAACATTAATAGCCATGATTATAATTCCTCTGTATTTTGCGTTTAGCGTTTGATGCACACGCTGATTTATCTGTGCCTGTAACGGCCTCGTGCCTCGAATATTTAGCCTATAGTGAGCGACAGACACTCACTGGCAGCCGTTTTAGCGCCGTTAGAACCGGTAAAACGCTGCGTCTATGGGGTTCAATTGAAATGTGATGCAGCGCGTGGCAACGCTGGTCCCGCCTTTAATGCTTTGTTGGCTACAAAGAGTCAATGGCTTAGGCTGGTTAGAACCGACGAAATAGGGTGATTTTTACTTTTGGCAGAGCAATTGATGAGATAATATGGAGTTTGGGTTGCTTTACAGGGGATGAAGGGGCTGATTGATGGGTGAAGTGAACATCACGATTGGTGGTCGATCATTTAAACTTGGTTGCGATGATGGTGAAGAACGCCATCTTTTGTTGCTGGCGGAGCATTTGGGCAAGCATGTCGAAAACCTGCGCGCCACGATTGGTAAAACGGGAGATGAGCAACTTTTTCTGATGGCGGGACTGATGGTCTGTGATGAGCTTTGGGATAGCCGTGATGCGCTTTTGAAGCTCGAAGAAAAAAGGCAGGCGCGCGTTATCACTCCCGCGCAGGTCGACATATTGCCGCCAGAAGCCAAGCCAATCGCGCCAGCCCGCAAGCCAGGAGCAGCCGGTGGTAAATTGCCAGCCCGAACGCCAGCAGCAAGACCAGCCGCGACACCCGGTCTGGCGGCTCGTCCCAAACCGATCGCGAAACAGACTTGACGAACCAGTTATTTACCTGTCTGCTTTAAGGTGGAAAGCGGCAGAGCTGCGGGGTGCGTCAGGAACCAAGAAATTCCCCGGGCCGATAATCTTCCATTGGGAGCCGACGCTGCCAGGGCCCTGGTCCTGATCATTTGGCGCCCACCTTATATTAAGGGACTTGGAGGAATTCAAAGCGCTCCAACGGCTTTTGCGGCCTGCTGTTTTCTTTATTTGATTTTACTTTTTTGATCTCACGGCTATTCGCGCTAACGCGCGGCCTGCTTTTTGGTTGCCCTATCGCTTCGCTGTTTGAGGGCTATGGGCGGGCTAAGCCCGTCGGCCAGTCGGCCTTACCTATGGGTACATCGGAATACTTATCTGATACAAAATCGTCCTTGGAAAAAGAACTCCGACCGATAGGGCGGCAAGCGTGACCGCGCGCCGGGCTGTAGCCCGCCTATCGGAGGCCGCGTTAGCGCGAATGGCCGTGAGATATCACAAATCAAAAATTACTCAATAAAACCATTATGTTATAATATTTTTTGAAAATAATTGGACAGGGTTTGTTCTTATATGGTACAAATAGAGAACAAATAGAGTGATTCTCCCCGGTCAGATGGAAGGCAGATATATAATGAGTATAAGTAATGCAGCGCTGCCGACCATTTCAAAAATGATCTGGGAAAGAAAATATGCCTTGAAAAATGAAGATGGTTCGCTGGTCGACTTAAGCGTTGAGGATAGCTGGCGGCGTGTCGCCAAGGCGGCTGCGAAGGCTGAGAAAAAGGCTGATCGAGCCAAATGGCGCAAGTGCTTTTATAAAGCGATGGAAGATTTCGCGTTTCTCCCCGGTGGTCGTATTTTGGCGGGCGCAGGGGCCAATACGCTCTTGGGGCGGAAACTGACCTTGTTCAATTGTTTCGTCATGAACCAGGTAGAGGATGATACCTCCTCGATCTTTGAGACTTTGCGTGAAGGTGCCCTGACCATGCAGCAGGGCGGCGGGATTGGTCTTGATTTTTCGACCCTGCGGCCAGCAGGTGCACTGGTACGCGGGGTCGGGGCTGATGCGGCGGGACCGGTCAGTTTCATGCACGTGTTTGATGCCATGTGCGGGACTATACAGTCTTCGGGGGCACGAAGAGGCGCGATGATGGCGACCTTGCGTGTTGATCATCCCGATATTGAAAAATTTATAGATGCCAAGTCACAGCCCGGGCAATTGAATAATTTCAATCTGTCCGTGCTGATCTCTGATGCCTTTATGAAGGCGGTGGATGAGGGGGCCGACTGGGGCCTTTGCTTTGATGGCAAAATATATGAGACGGTGAAAGCCTCCACGCTGTTTGACAAGATCATGCGCGCTACTTATGAGCGCGCTGAACCTGGCGTGTTGTTCATGGATCAGGTCAACAAGCGCAATAAACTATCTTATTGCGAAACAATTTATGCGACCAATCCTTGCGGGGAGCAGCCTTTGCCTCCCTATGGGGCTTGCATGCTGGGTTCGATTAATCTGACCCGCCTGATCAAGCAGCCGTTTGCAAAAGAAGCTCGCCTTGATGAAAATAGATTGGTTGAGTTGGTCAAGGTGGCGGTCCGGTTTCTTGATAATATCATTGATATTTCTGGCTATCCCTTGAAGGCCCAAAAACAAGAAGCCAAGGCAAAAAGACGTATTGGTCTTGGCATCACAGGGCTTGGCGATGCGCTTGCCATGTGCGGGGAGCGCTATGGGGACAAGGCAGCACGTAAGTTGGCGGCGCGCTGGATGAGCCTTATTCAAAATAGCGCTTATCTGGCGAGCGCCGATTTGGCACAAGAAAAAGGGGCCTTTCCCCTGTATGATGCGGAGCAGCACCTGGCATCACCCGAATTGGCATTTTTGCAAAAAGAAACGCTCAAGAGCGTCAAAAAGTATGGGCTTCGCAACGGGCTTTTGACCTCAATTGCGCCAACCGGCACCATTTCCTTGCTAGCGGGCAATGTCTCGGGCGGCATAGAGCCCATATTTGATCTCTCTTACCAGCGCTCATTTCGTGACCAGAGCGGATCGTCCCATGACCAGCAGATTGAGGATTATGCCTATCATCTGCATCAGCAGCTGCAAGGAGCTGATAGCTCTTTACCAGACAGTTTTACAACGGTTGCGGATTTGATCCCGAATGATCATTTGGCCATGCAGTCAGCTTTGCAGCCCTTTGTTGATAGCGCTATTTCAAAAACCATAAATTGCCCGCAGGATATTTCGTTTGCCAGTTTCAAGTCGATTTATGGCGATGCGTATGCGTTGGGCCTCAAAGGCTGCACGACCTACCGGCCAAATGCCATCACCGGGTCCATATTGAAAAGCCGAATAGATATTAGTGACGGTGATGAGTTGGCGAAAGTTTCAATCGAGGAACAATGGGAAAACGAAGGTGTTATATCTACGCAAGCTGCCCTGCCTTTGCCGGCGCTGCACGGTTTGCAAAAGGCCGCGCATAAACGATCTCATCCAGGCAATGATGTGCATTATTTGAGCGATCCAATGGAGCGCGGTGCAACCTTGGCTGGATATACCTACAAATTGCGTTGGCCAGATAGTGAACATGCGACCTATATCACTATCAATGATGTCATCCTCAATGAGCGGCGTCGGCCCTTTGAAATATTTATCAATTCAAAAAACCTCGAACATTATGCCTGGACCGTGGCGCTCACGCGGATGATCTCGGCCGTGTTCCGGCGCGGCGGGGATGTGTCATTTGTTGTTGAAGAATTGAAAGCGGTATTTGACCCGCGCGGAGGCCAATGGATGAACGGTCACTATGTGCCAAGTCTGTTGGCGGCGATTGGCGAAGTGGTTGAAAAACATCTGATTGATACCGGATTTCTCTTGCGGTCTGGTGATCAAAAAAAAGGAGAAGCGGAGCCGACTATGAAGAAAGCGCGCTATTGTCCCAAATGTTCGCAGCCTGCTCTGGTCTATCAAGAAGGATGTCATAATTGTCGTTCGTGTGGATATTCAAAATGCAGTTAAACAGGCAAATGAAGCTTCCCATTGATCACAATGGTGGTGTTTATCGGGTTCCTGTGGTTAGGGAATTGTTCACCAAAAGAACAGGTTCGAGCCACAATTTATCACAATTGGGCTACTATAGTCATGACGTAACCATAGACATTAAGTATAGCAGGGACATTATGGGAAAGACAGCTTTGAGGCTTATAACGACATCGCTAAATATCCCTGTTGGTGGAGAATCCGCTAATACTGATGGTGCTGGAAACGCCCCTTCGGCCCTCAATCTCAATGATATCGGGCATGGTTTTCACTATTGGGACGGTTTGACGGGTGAGCGCTATTTGCACTCAGTTTACAGCTTGCAAGATTGCCCAGAATTGCCAAAAGCCAATTATATCATGGTGCGAAAACTGGATAATGGTGAGGCGATCCCCTTGTTTATAGGTCAAACAGTTGCTGATGCGACAAGTCTTAATCTAGCTCACATCCGCCAGAAAGCGTCCAGGCTTGGTGCCAATGAAATCCACATTCATGTAATGACTGATACGCCAACAGAGCGCGATGATGTAGAACGTGATCTTCTAAAGGGTCAATTTCAGCGCATCGAAAATAAATTGCGCGCGCAAGCTGCCAACGGATCATTTGAAACTGGATTAATGTCTTAAGAGCAGCCCCAATAATTGGGTGCTATTGGTTGCTTTCGTCATCGAGAATATTTTGACGAATATGTCTGGTTCTCTCAAATTGTTCAAAAAGCTTGTCGCCATCGCTCTGTTTGATGGCTTTGGTCAGTGAACCAAGGTCTTCATTAAAACGTTCCAGCACCTCGAGCACGGCATCCTTGTTATGAAGGAACACGTCTCGCCACATGGTGGGGTCAGAGGCGGCGATACGCGTGAAATCACGAAACCCCCCTGCCGCATATTTGATGACTTCTTGTTCTGCTACCCCTTCAATATCATCAGCGGTGCCGACAATGTTAAAGGCGATGAGATGGGGCAGATGCGATGTGATAGCGGCCACTACATCATGATGCTGTGCGGTCATGGTTTCGACATTGGCCCCGCAGGCTTGCCAAAATTCAATTAATTTTTGGGTTGCTAGGGGATCGCCATCTGGGAGCGGTGTGAGCAAACACCATCGACTGTCAAACAGTTCTGCAAATCCGGATGCTGGCCCTGAAAACTCGGTACCTGCCATGGGATGGCCCGGCACGAAATGCACGCCCGCCGGAATGTGGCGTTCGCAGTCTGCGATAATGGCCGCTTTCACGGAACCAACATCCGTGACGATCGCTCCTTGTTTGAGATCAGGCGCAATTTGCTCGCATATGGATCCGCAAATGCCCACTGGGACACACAAGATGACGAGATCGGCACCGCTAACCGCTTTTCCCATATCTTCACACACGCTATCAACGAAGCCAATGTCGATCGCCGTTTGCAGTGTTTCCTTGGAACGCGCATGTCCTGCAATATGCGAAGCAATGCCGGCACGCTTCATGGCATGGCCGAGCGATGATCCAATGAGACCAAGACCAATCAAGGCGACCTTTTCAAACGGGGCATCAGCCATTTTGGGGGGCGCTCCCTTGATGGTCGGGCTGTTGGTTATCTGGGTCCATGAATTCTGCCAGCGCATCAAGAGTGGCGCGACAGTCATCTGCACTGCCAATGGTCATGCGTAGAGCGTTTGGTAGATGGTAACTATCCAGTCGGCGCAAAACAATGCGCTTCGAGATTAAAAAATCATCAGCTTTATGCGCATTAAATTTGTGTGCATCCGGGAAATGGATCAGCACAAAATTGCCCACGCTTGGCGTGACCTGAAGCCCCAATGTCTGGCATTGTTTGCTCACCCATTCGCGCCAGATCCGCGTATGGGCGCGCGCTTCTTCGATAAATTGCTCATCTTTGATAGCGGCAGCTCCTGCCATGATCGCGGGGGCTGACAGGTTAAAGGGTCCCCTGATGCGGTTAAGCACGTCAGCAATCTCAAAGGGGCAATAGGCCCAGCCAATGCGTAATGATGCAAGGCCATAAATTTTTGAAAATGTGCGGGTCATGACAACATTGTTGTTCTTGGAAACCAGCTCGATACCAGCTTCATAATCATTGGCATGCACATATTCGGCATAAGCTCCATCCAGCACCAACACGACATTCGCTGGCAAGCCTTGATGCAATCGCTGTACCTCGTCAAACGGGATATAAGTGCCAGTTGGATTGTTGGGGTTGGCAATAAATACCATTTTGGTTTTGGGGCTAACCTTTTCAAGGATTGCATCAACATCCGTGGTGAAATCCGTTTCGCACGCCACGACCGGCGTGGCACCATTCGCCCTGATGGCAATGGGATAGACCAGAAAACCATGTTTGGTGTAAATGGCTTCGTCGCCTGGACCCAGATAGGCATTGGCCAGCAGGTTCAGCAATTCATCGGAACCGGCACCACACAAGATATGATCCATGTTGAGGCCATAGCGAGCTGAAATCGCCTGACGCAATTCGTAACTGGTGCCATCGGGATAAAGCTGCAAGCCGTCGGCGGCACGCTTATAGGCCTCGATAGCTTTGGGACTGGCGCCAAATGGTGTCTCGTTGGAAGAGAGCTTGATGATCGCTCCCGCCCCAGACAATTTGCTTTTTCCTGGCACATAAGGATCAATATCGAAGATCCCTGGTTGTGGTGTGGGCCGATCGCTGGTCATTCTTTGCAAGTCCTCTAAGATCTGCGTGTTAGTTCGTGTGTTGATAGCCTATCGTGCAGACGAGTGGAAGGAAAGAAATCGCGTGATATTTCACGCATTCAGCCCCTATGCTTTGGGTCAATGAATGAGGCTAAATGGCGCGCGCGGGCCATGGCATGCCCGCAAAAATTTACTTATCGTTCACCAAATGACGCAATAGTTAATAAGGTCCTAAGCGACCGTTCAGATAATTTTGCGTTAAGCATTGAAAAACAACAATAATACTGGTTAAGTTCCGGGCTATGATAACAGTTGAAGTGATTCGAATTCTATAGGTACAAGACAGGTTGTCAGCTTTGCGCGACGATAGACGCGCAAACTCACCAATTTTAAGGCGTTGTCGAGCGTGTGATGTCAGTTTGATTTTAATTTCATTCATGAGACGTTTACAATGGCCGAAAATGACAGTCCCGCCAAGGTTGCCGATCAACCCGAAGCGCGATCACAAAAAATACCAGAAACCGTGGTTTCAGCTCTGCAGGATGTTAAATCCGACGACGGGCGGCTGATTCATAAACCAGAAGCGGGTGCCACTGAAGTGGTGACCGTGCACGATGGTGAAAAGCTGCTGTTTGCTTTTCCCATGAGCGACGTTAAGGTCGGACTGGTTGATGTTGATCTGATTTTGAAATTTGCTGATGGTGCCAAGATCATATTGCTTGAATTTGGCTTGCAGGTGGTATCGGAAGTCGCCCCGGAGATGCTGTTTAACGGCGATCTGGTGAAGGCCCAGGAATTGATTGCCAAGCTTGGTGCTGTGAGCATTAGCGACGAAAAGTCCGAACTTAATTTTTCGACTGATAGCGCGAACGATGTAGCAGAAAAGTCAACCAGCAATGATAGCGAGACATCGGACGAGAGTGAAGATACTCCTGTCGTCGAAATCGTCGAAGTCGAAGCAACCGAGTTTTCGTCTCCTGATTCTTCAAATAGCTCAGGTCCATCAACGGGCGAGGGTATTGCAGAAGAAGAACGCGCGCGCATAGATGAAAATCTCGCGACCAGTGATGAAGCATTGACCCGGCGGGGCGACGATAGCGCCGCTTCTAGTTCGCTCCTAGATAACAGCGCCACAAGCGATGGTGAATTCAATATACCTGTCGCCGCAATGGATGTCAGGCTTTTGGGGGTCGCCAAATCCAGTCAGATCTTACAGCCCAGCGGTGTGACAGAAATACGCGGCGGTGCTGCTGTTTTGCCAGCCGAGACCGATGATGATTTTAATGTCCAACGTGCCGTTGAGAATCTGTCTGGCACCTCAGGCGATGATATTATTTACGCCGATGATCCAGAAATTGCACCTCAGGGAATGTCCGTGCGCCGATTGGAGATCACGGTAGACCTGCCGATTGCGGGCTATAATCCGATTAGCGTGCGCATATCGGGGGTTCAAGATGGCGCGACCATTCTGGGGGCAACGCCTGTATCGGGTGCTTTTGTTCTAGCGCCGTCGGCGGCTGACCCAAATATCTTTTTTGTCGATTTGCAATATGTTTTACCGACCTCTACCACGCCAATCAATGGCAATGGATTTCAAGACGAGTTCACATTGTCCTTCGAGTTTGAAATCTATAATAGTAGCGCGCAAGAATTTTCCCAGGCAGTGGGTTCTGCCCAGTTCGGAGTGCGCCATGTCGATGTGGTTGCAGATACAGAAGTCGTCAATAGTAGCTCTGGGCAACAGGTCTATGTATTGGCCAGCAATCCTCCGGGCAATAATATTGATGCAGGAGATGGGGACGACAAGGTTTTTGCCGCCGCCGGCGTCGATACCATTGTTGGCGGCACTGGCGAGGATACGATCTCCTACGACATGTCCCATGAAGCGGTTTCTGTTGACCTCGAAACGCAGATTGTCTCTGGGGGCTATGCCGAGGGCGATACAATTTCAGGGTTCGAGAATGTTGAAGGGTCTGACTTCGACGATACATTATTGGGCACCTCTGGTGATAATGTGATCACCGGCGGCGCCGGTGCTGACACGATTGATGGGCGTGGCGGTATCGATACGCTTGGTTATGAAACCTCCGATGAGGGCGTCAATGTTGATCTTGGCACAGGCACAGGCACGGGCGGCGATGCCCAGGGTGATGTGATTGCCAATGTTGAAAATATCAAGGGTAGCAAGTTTGATGATATCTTAACCGGCGATGGCTTTGATAATGAGCTTGATGGCGGTCTTGGTGATGATATCTTGAGCGGTGCGGCTGGTGCCGATACACTCATCGGCGGTGCGGGTGATGATCGCCTCGAAGGCGGTGCCGGAGCCGATCAACTAAGTGGTGGCGCTGGATCCGACACGGCAACTTATGCCAGTTCAGCCAGTGGCGTGGATGTTAATCTGAACCTTGGAACCGCAGCGGGGGGTGACGCTGCTGGTGATAGTTTGACCGATATCGAAAATCTTGCAGGGTCCTCGCATGATGATACGCTGACCGGCGATAGTGCGGATAATGTACTGTCTGGCAATGGTGGCGACGATGTTCTTGCAGGGCTTGGCGGCGCGGACGCTCTCGTGGGTGGTGCAGGATCCGATACGGCTGACTATAGTCTATCTGGTGCGGCGGTGACCGTTAATCTGTCTGATGGTACGAGCACGGGCGGCGATGCGCAGGGCGATAGCTTCACTGATATTGAAAATCTGCGAGGATCCGCCTTGGCTGACAGTCTGACAGGGGACGTTGGCGACAATGTTCTGGATGGCGGAGACGGGGATGATCTTCTTAAAGGGGGAGGGGGTGCCGATACCATTATTGGCGGCCTTGGGACCGACACTGTTGATTTTAGTGACAGCGATGATGGAGTCAATGTTGATTTGGTAACCGGCATTGGTAGCGGCGGAGATGCCGAGGGTGATAGCTATGCCGGGCTTGAAAATATTACGGGTTCGCGTCAGGGCGATATATTGCGCGGCGCGGCTGGTTCCAATGTGTTGCTGGGTGGTCTTGGAGATGACGTTCTGGAAGGTGGTGCCGATGATGACCAGTTACTTGGTGGTGCCGGTTCCGACACGGTCAGTTACGCCCATTCGAGCGGCGCGGTAATAGTCGACCTTTCAACCAATAGTGGCTCTGGAGCGGATGCCGCGGGCGATCATTTCGACAGCATTGAAAACCTGTTGGGGTCTGATTTTGATGATGAGTTGCGCGGCGATGGGCAAGACAACAATCTGGATGGCGGTCTTGGTGACGATCGGCTGATTGGCGGGGCTGGCGCTGATGAATTGCGTGGCGGCGCTGGCATTGATACTGCTGACTACAGTGCTTCTGGCAATGGAGTAACGGTTGATCTGACGCTTAATTCAGGTATTGGCGGCGATGCCGAGGGTGACCGTTTTAGTGAAATTGAAAATGTCACCGGCTCTGATTATACCGACATGATTACTGGCGACGATGGTGACAATCAACTTGAAGGTGGCGATGGCGGCGACACTCTTATCGGCCATGACGGGGACGATATCCTGCGGGGAGAAGCTGGAGCAGACCGCCTTGATGGTGGAGCTGGTGCTGACCAATTGGACGGTGGTTCCGAAAATGACACACTTGATGGCGGCTTGGGTGATGACGCGCTTGATGGCGGGACGGGCGCTGATGTTCTGATCGGTGGAGCTGGCGCAGATGATCTTGATGGCGGTACTGGTATTGACCGTATCGACTATCAAGGATCTGCAGGCGGCGTGACCATTGACCTTGCTGCCGGTACTGGTGTTGGCGGTGATGCTGATGGCGATACGATCAGCAATGTCGAGCAGGTGACGGGCTCATTTCAAGACGATGATCTGCGCGGTGATGCCTTTGACAATACGTTTGGCGGATCGCAGGGTAACGACCGACTGGAGGGGCGTGCCGGCAACGATATTCTTGACGGTGGTCTTGGCGACGACCTGTTAGTTGGTGGGGCAGACGCCGACTTGCTGATTGGCGGTCTTGGTAATGATACCGCCGACTATACGGCCTCTGGCGCAGGTGTCACTGTCAATCTTGATACGGGTGCAGGTACGGGCGGCGATGCTGCGGGTGATGTGCTGATCGGCATCGAAAATGTCACGGGTTCCGCCTTTGACGATACTTTAACGGGAGATGCGCAAAGCAATGACCTAACCGGTGGTGCTGGTGACGATATTCTTGTTGGCGGAGCCGGGGCGGATAAGCTGGATGGCGGCGCTGGCATTGATACGGTTGATTATAGCGCGTCGAGCGATGCTGTTACAGCTTATCTAGATGGCACTGGTGGCGTTGGCGGCGATGCGGCTGGTGACACCATTAGCAATGTGGAGCGTCTTGTCGGCTCCGATCTGGGCGATCATCTCGAAGGCGATATCACAGATGATATTCTCGAAGGTGGCCTTGGGAATGATGAACTGATTGGTGGCGCTGGTGATGACACCCTTTTAGGCGGTGACGATGATGACACCCTGCGCGGTAGTAGCGGCGATGATGTGCTCGATGGGGGCAGCGGTGATGATCTGCTGGAAGGCGGCGCTGGTGCTGATGATCTAAGTGGCGGCATTGGCCGCGATCGCGCGGACTATAGTGCCTCAATGGCGGGCGTTGATGTCGACCTTGTTGCGGGAGCTGGTATTGGCGGCGACGCGGCTGGTGATGTGCTAAGTGGCATTGAAGATCTTACCGGATCGCAATTCGCAGATACTCTGACCGGAGATGCCAATGCCAACCTGTTGCAAGGGCTTGGCGGTGATGATGTTTTAATCGGTGGTGCTGGTGACGATACCCTGGAGGCAGGGACTGGCGATGATATTTTGGCGGGTGGCGTTGGCGCGGATAATCTCGCTGGTGGTGCGGGGAGCGATACCGCTGACTATAGTGCTTCAGCTGCTGGCGTCGGTGTGGACCTTGCTGCGGGCTCAGGCGTTGGCGGCGATGCCGATGGAGATACCTTGTCGGCAATCGAGAATGTCACAGGATCGGCATTTAATGATGAATTGCTCGGTGATCGCCGGGACAATATTTTATCGGGCGGCGCGGGCGATGATGTGCTCGAAGGTGGCGATGGTGACGATACGCTAAGTGGTGGCCTTGGCGATGACAGCCTGGAAGGCGGCGCGGGTGCAGACAGTCTTGATGGCGGCGCTGGTACTGATAGTGCAGATTATGGTTTGTCAGCCAATGGGGTCACGGTTGACCTTGGTGCCGGTACGGGAACGGGCGGTGATGCTGACGGCGATACTTTTATAGATATCGAAAATCTCGATGGCTCAAATTTTTCTGACACACTGATCGGTGACGGGAGTGCCAATGTGCTTAGCGGCGCAGGCGGCGACGATACGCTAAGCGGTGCAGCGGGTGATGACACCTTGCGCGGTGGGGCGGGCGACGATGTCTTGATCGGTGGAGCCGGGGCCGATGATTTGATTGGTGAAAGTGGCACGGATAAAGCTGATTACAGCGCCTCTGGTGCGGGCGTGACCATTGATCTTGCGGCTGGAACAGGTCTGGGTGGAGACGCGCAAGGCGATACGTTAAGCGGTGTAGAAGATGTGCAAGGCACGGACTTTGCAGATCTGCTAACGGGCGATAGCCAAGATAATATGCTGTCAGGTGGCGCGGGCGATGATGTGCTGGCAGGGGCAGCTGGTGCGGATGATTTGCGCGGCGGGGCTGGTACGGATGAGGCCGATTATTCCGCCTCAGTGGCGGGAGTGAATGTTAACCTTGGTAGTGGCACGGGATCAGGTGGCGATGCCGCTGGCGATACGCTTGTTGGTATTGAAAACGTTCGGGGTTCGGATCAATCCGATACGCTCATCGGTGACGATAATGACAATGTCCTAAGTGGCGGCCTTGGTGATGATGCGCTGGCCGGTGGCCTTGGCGCCGATACCCTTAGCGGTGGCGGCGGCGTCGATCGTGCAGACTATAGCGCCTCCGATGCGGCAGTGACGGTGGATCTGTTCGCGGGAACTGGCGCTGGCGGTCATGCTCAGGGTGATAGTTTCAGCAGCATCGAAAATATCACGGGGTCAAATTTTGCCGATACCATTACAGGCGATAATGCTGACAATTTGCTCGAAGGTGGCCTTGGCGATGATGTCATTTTGGGCGGCCTTGGCAATGATCATGTACTTGGCGGCGGCGGCAATGATGTATTGATCGGCGGTGCTGGTGCAGACGACCTGACGGGCGGCAGCGGTACCGATGAAGCTGATTATTCCGCCTCTGGGGCTGGCGTCACTGTTGACCTTGCGGCGGGCTCCGGGCTGGGCGGCGATGCGGCTGGTGACACTTTGCTTGAGATTGAGAATGTCACGGGCACAGATTTTGCTGATATTTTGAGCGGTGATATTGCAGACAATGTGTTGGATGCGGGCACTGGCGCAGATACTCTTAGCGGTGGAGCTGGTGCCGATACGCTTTTGGGCGGGGCCGACACTGACAGCCTTGAAGGCGGCAGTGGTGCCGATGTTCTGGACGGTGGCACGGGCATTGATACGGCCGTCTATGGCGGTTCAGCTGCTGGCGTAATAGTTGATCTCGTGTCAGGGACCGGATCTGGCGGGGACGCTACTGGCGATACGCTAAGCAATATAGAAAATATTACTGGGTCAGAAAATGCCGACCGTCTTGCGGGCGATGCCTTTGTCAACGTGCTGACGGGTGCCAGCGGCGATGATGTGCTTATTGGCCGTGGGGGTGCTGATCAGCTAATCGGCGGAGGTGGTACGGATACGGCGAGCTATGAGGGCTCGGCAGCGGCCGTAACAGTGACGCTCGATGGATCACTGGGCGTGGGCGGTGATGCTCAGGGCGATAGCTATACCAGCATTGAAAATGTGATTGGCTCAAGCCATGACGATACGCTGACGGCAGCTGCAGCTGGCGGTAACCAGCTTGATGGGGCGGCGGGTGATGACCTGCTTGTTTCAGGCATCGGAGCTGATACATTGATCGGTGGCGCAGGGTTCGATACCGCGAACTATGCGGGGTCTGGTCAGGCCGTTGCGGTTAATTTGACGACCGGTACAGCGACCGGCGGCACCGCAGAAGGCGATCAGCTATCATCTCTTGAAGCCGTGATTGGTTCTGATTTTGACGATATTCTCGTTGGTAATAATACGCAAAATACGCTGGATGGCGGTATTGGCAATGATCGGATCGCTGGCCGTGGTGGTGCGGACACTCTGGACGGTGGCGCAGGCGTTGACTTTGCCGATTATTCTGCGTCCTTGACCGGCGTCGATGTTAATCTGGGCACCGGGGTTGGCTCTGGCGGCGATGCGCAGGGCGATACATTAAGTAATTTTGAAAACATAATCGGTTCTGAAGTGGCCGATAGCCTTACGGGCGATGCGGGTGTCAATGCGCTGCTGGCCGGCGGCGGCAATGATGTGCTCGACGGTGGTGCCGGGGCGGATATTCTGAGTGGTGGTACCGGTAATGATACCGCTGATTACAGCGCTTCTTCAGCCGGGGTTACGGCCGATCTATTCACTGGTATTGGCAGTGGCGGTGATGCGGCAGGGGACACATTATCCTCGATTGAAAACCTTACTGGATCTGCATTTGATGACAGCTTGATTGGCGACGGCGTTGTTAACACCATGTTCAGTGGTGCGGGTAACGATTTGCTGCAAGGGGCCGGCGGCGGCGATATTCTTGATGGCGGTGCTGGCACAGACACGGCTGTTTATGCAGCCAGTTTTGCCGGTGTTGATGTTAATCTGGCAACTGGTGCTGGTGCTGGTGGCGATGCGCAGGGCGATACGCTCTCAAATATCGAAAATATTGTTGGCTCCCTGCATGATGATATTTTGACCGGTGATACCGGTGCAAACCAGTTGGAAGGCGGCGTGGGGGATGATCGTCTGGCTGGCGGTCTTGGCGCTGATGTTCTTGATGGCGGCGCCGACAATGATATCGCTGATTACAGCTCTTCGGCTGGCGCTGTGACGGTTGATCTTTTGGCAGGCACAGCGACGGGCGGCGATGCGGCTGGTGACACGCTGATCAGCATT
Source organism: Alphaproteobacteria bacterium (assembly GCA_024280895.1). GTDB lineage: Bacteria > Pseudomonadota > Alphaproteobacteria > Rhizobiales > JAKIUO01 > JAKIUO01. The sequence goes on from JAJRPI010000024.1 coordinate 14,524, forward strand.
GAGGGCGTGGGCGGTTCTGCCAATGATGACGTGATTTCTGGGGATGCCAATGACAATGTGCTCGAAGGCGGCGCAGGCGATGACCAGTTGCTCGGGCGTGGCGGCGCCGATGTGCTTGATGGCGGCGCGGGCAATGATACCGCTCTTTACACAGGTTCAATAGATGGCGTCAGTGTCGATTTGATTACTGGCCTTGGTGTGGGCGGTGATGCCCAGGGAGACACGCTCAGCAATATTGAAAATCTTGCCGGTTCAGCTCAGGACGATACCTTGTCGGGCAATACTGGGGCCAATGTACTGGAAGGCGCTGATGGCCAGGATACACTGCTCGGGCGCGGTGGGGCTGATACCTTGCGCGGCGATGCTGGTGACGATCGCCTCGAAGGGGGTGCCGGTGCCGATGTGCTGATTGGCGGCACAGGCACAGACACGGCGGACTATGGATCATCGGGCAGCGGCGTGACCGTTGACCTTGCTGCCGGGACTGGCCTTGGCGGCGATGCCGCTGGCGATACCCTTGCGACCATTGAAAATATTGACGGGTCCCTCCATGACGACGTGCTGAGCGGAGACACAGGTACCAACAGGCTGTCAGGTAATGAGGGCGATGATCGTCTGATCGGCGGGGCTGGTGCCGATATTCTGGTGGGCGGCGCCGGTACTGATACTGCTGACTATCAGACCTCAGTTTTAGCGGTCGATGCCAATCTTGCGACAGGGGTTGGAACGAGTGGCGATGCGACAGGGGATACTTACGCAACTATTGAGAACCTTCGCGGCTCACTTCAAGATGATGTTCTAACCGGCGATGTGAACGCCAATGTTCTTGAAGGCGGCGATGGAGATGATCGTCTGGTTGGAGGCGTTGGTGCCGATACATTGATTGGTGGCGCTGGCACGGATGAAGCAGATTATAGCACCTCTGGCGCGGCGGTGAGCGTTGATTTGACGACGGGAACGGGATCAGGCGGCGATGCTGCTGGTGACAGTTTGACGACCATTGAAAATGTCACGGGTTCGGCCAATAATGACACGCTGACCGGGGACGCCGGTGCAAACACTCTTGATGGTGGTGCGGGTGATGATGTGTTGGCGGGGCGCGGTGGTGCTGATACTCTGCTGGGCGGTAGTGGCACAGATGCTGTGGACTATAGCGCATCTGCGACAGCAGTTAGTGTGGATCTGTCAACCGGTACTGGTACTGGCGGTGATGCGCAGGGCGATACATATACCGGTATTGAAGATGCCATTGGCTCAAGCAATAATGACACGCTTATCGGTGATGCGGGGGTTAATACTCTTCAAGGTGCTGGCGGGGCGGATGATCTGCGCGGCGGTGCAGAAGACGATACCCTGGAAGGCGGCGCAGGCACAGACCGGCTGGCTGGCGAGGCGGGTGCTGACAATATTGATGGCGGGGGCGGCATCGACACAGCGGACTATAGCGCCTCTGACGCAGCCGTTTCGGTCAATTTGGGCAGTGGTGCAACCAGTGGCGGGCATGCCGCTGGCGATATTCTCACAAGCATTGAAAATATTGATGGTTCCGATTTTAATGATAATTTGGTCGGCGATCTGCTTGCCAACCAACTTGATGGCGGCCTTGGCGATGATCAGCTGAGTGGCGGCGATGGCGCAGATATATTGATTGGTGGCTTTGGTGATGATGTGCTTGAAGGCGGCCTTGGCAGCGATGATCTGCAAGGCGGCACGGGGAACGATACCGCCGATTATAGCAACTCGGTTGCCAGCGTATCCATTGATCTTACTGCGGGCACCGGTACGGGCGGAGAAGCAGATGGCGACACGCTAAGCTCGATCGAAAATATCTCGGCTTCTGGACAAGATGATATTCTCATTGGTGACGCCAATGTCAATGTGCTGGAAGGCAATGGCGGCAATGATCGTCTGTCAGGTCTGGCAGGGGCCGATATTTTGGATGGCGGCACGGGTACTGATACGGCTGATTATTCGGCGTCGGGCGTGGCCGTTGATGTGAATCTTCTGGCCGGGACCGCGTCTGGTGGCGATGCCACCGGTGACACGCTGATCAGCATCGAAAACCTCGATGGCTCCGATCATGATGATGTTCTGGAGGGAGATGCGGCCACCAACAGGCTTGATGGCGGGCTTGGTGATGACCGGTTGATTGGCGGCGCGGGCGCCGATGTGCTGGTCGGTGGGGTTGGCACTGATATTGCCGACTATAGCAGCGCTTCTGGCGCTGTGACCATTGACCTTGGTGCAGGCACCGGCATTGGTTCGCAGGCTCAAGGCGATACGCTTTTTGAAATCGAGAATGTTGAGGGTTCAAACTTTAACGATAATTTGCGAGGCGACGCCGGGGTCAATCTACTGATCGGTGGCGCTGGCAATGATAGTCTTGAAGGAGCTGCGGGCGCCGATATATTGCAAGGCGGCGATGGCAGCGATACGCTGGCTGGCGGCGCGGATGCCGATGATCTGCAAGGCGGCGCTGGCTCTGATACGGCTGACTATAGCGCGTCTGGCAGTGCGGTTGATGTGTCATTGGTGAGCAATACGGGATCTGGCGGCGATGCGGCTGGCGACACGCTCACGGACATCGAAAATCTCACTGGTTCAGCTCTGGATGATACGCTGACCGGGGATGCTGGCGACAATGTTCTGACCGGTAATGCTGGCGATGACTTGTTGATTGGTGGCGCGGGTGCTGATGATCTAATTGGCGGCGATGATACCGATACGGCTGATTATAGCGGCTCGGCAGCTGGTGTACTGGTTGATTTAACACTTGGCACTGGTGCTGGCGGCGATGCCGCTGGCGATACGCTGGCGACCATTGAAAATGTGTTGGGATCGTCGTCGGCTGATACCCTCACAGGCGATACCTCATCCAATGTTTTGACCGGTAATGATGGCGACGATATTCTATCTGGCGCGGCAGGTCTTGATACACTGCTTGGCGGTGCCGGGGATGATGTGCTGATTGGCGGCACGGGGGCCGATGTGCTCACCGGTGGCACCGGTATTGATACTGCCGACTATAGCGCTGCGAGTGCTAGTGTGGCAGTGGATCTGGGTATTTCGGCGGGAACGGCTGGTGAGGCAGCGGGCGATAGTCTGACCGAAATCGAGAATTTGCGTGGCTCCAGCCACGGCGATACTCTTGCAGGCGATGGCCTTGTCAACCTGCTCGAAGGGCAGGCTGGCGATGATGCGCTTGATGGTGGCGCTGGCGATGATGTGCTTGATGGCGGTGCTGATGATGATATTCTAACGGGCGGCGCTGGCGCTGATGATCTGCAAGGCGGCACGGGTGATGATACGGCCAGCTATGCGGGTGCGGCATCGGCCGTCGATGTTTCACTGGCCTCCAACACGGGCACTGGATCAGATGCCCAAGGTGATACGCTCACTGATATTGAAAACCTTGAAGGCTCCGCCAATGATGACACGCTGACCGGCGATGGCGGCGCCAACACCCTTTCAGGCCTTGCAGGTGATGATTTGCTGATCGGTGGTGCGGGCGTTGATGACCTGCAGGGCGGCGCGGGCAATGACAGCCTGGTGGGCGGTGCGGGCGCAGATATTTTGTCAGGCGGCGCGGATATCGACACGGCTGATTATAGCGCCTCTGGTAGCGCTGTTGTGGTTGATCTGGCGGCAGGCAGTGGCACTGGTGGCCATGCCCAGGGTGATACGCTTGACACCATCGAAAATGTAACGGGATCAGCCTTTGGCGATACGCTTGAAGGCGAGGTCGGTGTCAACGCGCTTGATGGCGGTGCCGGGGATGATGTGTTGCAGGGGCGCGGTGGCGCTGATGCGTTGGACGGCGGTGCTGGTTCCGATACAGCCTCATATGCAGGATCAGCTACAGCTGTCAATGTCGATCTTGGCACCAGCACCTATACGGGTGGCGACGCGCTTGGCGATACACTCACAAATATAGAAAATATAACCGGCTCTGGAAATGACGACACCATAATCGGTGATGCGGCTGCCAACATTTTGTCTGGTGGGGCCGGGGCTGACGCCATCACTGGTGGCGCTGGCGATGACGACCTGCGCGGTGAGGCTGGAGATGACACGCTGATTGGTGGCATTGGTGCTGATGTACTGGATGGTGGTCTTAATTGGGATATTGCCGATTATTCGAGTGTCACTACGGCGGTGACTGTGGCGCTTGATGGCACTGCTGCTGCAGGCGGCGATGCTGCTGGCGATACGCTCTTTAATATCGAGCAAATCATTGCCACGAATTTCGATGATAATTTGATGGGTAATTCCGACAATAGCGCTGAGCGTTTTGATGGCGGCGCGGGCAATGATCTTCTTGAAGGGCGCGGCGGTGCGGATCAGTTCTTTGGCGGCGTCGGCATTGACACCGTGACTTATTCACTGGCGTTAAGCGGTGTCACCGTGGCGCTTGATGGTTCCGCTGGTGTAAATAGTGACGCCCAGGGCGATACCTTTGACAGTATCGAAAATCTCATTGGTTCTTCGTTTAATGATGTACTGACTTCAGGCGCTCTTGGGAATCAGCTTGAAGGTCGCTCAGGCGATGATGTGCTCACTGGCGGGGTCGGCATTGATCTGCTCTATGGCGGCGATAATGATGATGTGCTGGCGGGCCTTGTCGGTGCAGATGAATTGTATGGTGGCATTGGCACGGACAGAGCCGACTATAGCGCTTCTAACGCGGCAGTGACCGTCAACCTTTTGACGAATGTCAATCTGGGCGGCCATGCAGCTGGTGACACGCTTGATAGCGTCGAAGATGTGACCGGATCTACTTTTGATGACAGTCTTATTGGCGATAATGAAGACAATGAGCTGATCGGCGGGGCGGGTAATGACACATTGGTCGGCGGCCTTGGGGCAGATACTTTGACAGGTGGCGCTGATATTGACACCGCTGATTATAGCGCCTCAACGGCGGGTGTTAGCATAAATCTTGTCGCTGGCACGGGTGCTGGCGGGCATGCCCAGGGGGATGTGCTTGCCACTATCGAGAATGTCATTGGTTCAAATGGTGCTGATAGTATTACCGGCGATGCCAATGCCAATATTCTGACCGGAGGGATTGGCGCCGACAGATTATTTGGTAATGAGGGCGATGACACCCTTGATGGTGGCGCTGGCAATGACATTTTAAGCGGCCATGAAGGAGATGACACCCTTGATGGTGGCGACCACGATGATAGCCTCTCTGGTGGTCTTGGCGCCGATACGCTCTCTGGCGGCACCGGCAATGATACGCTTGTTGGGGGGGCTGGTGGCGATGCGCTGGACGGCGGCGCGGGATCGGATATCGCCTTTTATACGGGGTCGTCAGCGGCTGTGCAGATCAATCTTGGTGCCAATACGGCAACAGGTGGGGATGCTACAGGCGATACCTTGACAAATATTGAGAGAGTGGCGGGGTCTCTTCACGACGATACGTTGACCGGCGATGCCAATGCCAATGCCCTATATGGTTACGATGGGGACGATGTGATTGACGGGGCTGGCGGGAATGACGTTATTTTTGGCGATCACTATGGCGCCAATAATAATCTTGGCAATGATACGCTGAGCGGCGGAGACGGGAATGATGCTCTTTATGGAGAGAATGGAGATGATGTTCTAAGCGGTGGTACTGGCGATGATGCTCTTTACGGGGGGGCTGGTAGCGATACTCTAACCGGTGGTGCTGGCGCAGATGTTATAAACGGTGCAACCGGCATTGATACGGCAGACTATTCAGCCTCAACTGCTGGAGTGAGCCTCAATCTGGACGGAGGAGTAAGTTCTGGCGGTGATGCGGCGGGTGACAGGATCACTTTTGTCGAGCACATCATTGGCTCCGATTTTGACGACACGGTGCAAGGCACACTGCTTGATACAAATGAGCATTTTGAAGGTGGGGCCGGGGACGACAGTTTCCAGGGGCGCGGCGGCAGCGATATACTCGATGGCGGCGCGGGGCTAGATACGGCCAGCTATATCTTGTCCAGCGCTGCGGTAACGGTCAACCTGAATGGCTTTGTTGGTATTGGTGGTGATGCGGCGGGCGACAGTTATATCAGCATCGAGCGGCTTATTGGCACCAACTTTGCAGATACGCTGACCGCCAACAATAGCGGCAATACGCTCATCGGCGGGGCCGGAAATGACGTGCTGACGGGTGGCTCCGGCGATGATACGCTTGAAGGTGGTGATGGCACTGATGTGCTGATTGGTGGTCTTGGGGCTGACGCACTTGATGGCGGCATTGGTGGCGACCGCATTGATTATAGCGCATCAAACGCTGGCATTACCGTCAATATGGTGTTGGGCACTGGTGTTGGCGGACATGCCGACGGCGATACGCTGACCAATCTCGAATATGTTACGGGGTCGGCGTTTGATGACCACTTCACAGGTTTCTATTCTGTCATCGCTGGCGATGGAAATGATATTATAATCGCGGATGCCGGAGCTGACATTTATGCGGGAGGCAGCGGCATCGATCTGGTCGATTATTCCGCGTCTGACGCAGCTATTCAGATCAATCTAACGACAAACCTGAATTCAGGCGGTTTTGCCCAAAATGATAATCTCTCCAGTATCGAACATATCATTGGCTCCGATTTCGGAGATACTTTGTTTGGTAGTGCTGGTAGCGATATTCTGGAAGGCGGATTGGGGAATGATCAATTCGTTGGCTATGACGGAGCCGATGCTTTTGATGGCGGCGATGGTTTTGATACGGTAACTTATGCAAACGCCGTTCACGTAACTGGCGTCAATGTGAATCTGTTGGCGGGGACCGCGACTGGCGGCTTTGCTCTTGGCGACACGTTTACAAGTATCGAGCGTGTCTATGGAACCTCCCATAATGACAGTTTTATCACATCCAATGTGGCATCGACAATATATGGCGGCGCGGGTGTTGATACATTCACGGGTGGTACTGGGGATGATACATTCTATGGGGAAGATGGTAATGATATCTTCAGTGGAGGTGATGGCAACGACTATATTGATGGTGGTCTCAATAATGATACGCTCGACGGGGGGGCTGGAGACGACACGCTGATCGGCAATGATGGCGACGATAGTTTCGTTGCCGGACTGGGAGCCGATGACCATCAAGGTGGCAGTGGTATTGATATCGTAGACTATTCGGGATCAACAGCTGTCAATATCAATATGGTCACCAATATTGGTACGGGTGATTTTGCACAAGGGGACACCTGGTCAGGCATCGAGAATATTATTGGCACCAGCGGTGCTGATACGATCATTGGCAATGATTTGGCCAATAATTTCCAAGGCGGCGCTGGTAATGACATTATTGAAGGCGGCATTGGCGGCGATACGCTGGATGGCGGTGCTGATATCGATACCTTGTCTTATGCCGGATCGCTATCGGGTGTAACTGTTGATCTATCCACATCCGGCGTTACTGGTGGTGATGCTGCGGGCGACATTATCAGTAATTTTGAAAACCTCACCGGTTCGGACAATAATGATAATCTGACAGGAACGTCGGGAGATAATATTCTGCTCGGCGGTGCTGGCAATGATACGCTGGAAGGACTGGCCGGAGCCGATATCATCGATGGTGGTGCCAATTACGACACGCTTGATTATGATCAATCCGATAGTGCCGTGACCGTCAATCTACAAACTCAGACCGCCAGCGGCGGGCATGCGGATGGCGATGTCATTAGCAGTATTGAGCGTGTACTTGGTTCTGACTTTGGTGATACGCTGATCGCCAATGTTGCGGGTAGTGTCATGGACGGCAAGGCCGGGAGTGATACTCTTACCGGCGATATCGGCAATGACAATTTGCGCGGTAGCGATGGCAATGATGTGATCGACGGCGGTGGTGGCAATGATATACTACGCGGTGGCCGAGACGATGATATTATACAGGGTGGCGATGGCAATGATTTCATCGATGGCCAGGACGATATGGATACGCTTTCGGGCGGCGCTGGGACCGATACTATTGAGGGTGGCGCTGGCAACGACGTCATCGATGGCGGTATAGGCAATGACACCTTGCTGGGGGAAGCTGATGATGACATCATTCATGGCAATGAAGGCCTGGACACAATTGATGGCGGCACCGGTAATGATACTCTTTATGGTGATGCCGACAATGATGATATAACTGGCGGTACAGGCAATGACACGCTGATCGGCGGCACCGGTGCTGACACGCTAGACGGTGGGGCCGATATTGATACGGCTGATTATAGCAGCTCGATTGCAGCCGTAACCGTTGATCTGACCAATGCCGGGGCGCAGGTCAGCGGCGGCGATGCCTCTGGCGATACGCTTGCAAACATTGAAAATATTATTGGCTCAACTGGCAATGATACTCTCACTGGTGACGCCAATGCCAATGTGCTCACTGGCGGTGCCGGCAATGATATCCTCACTGATAGTGCAGGCGATGACACCATCGATGCGGGCAGCGGTAATGATTTATTGATCGCTGGAGCCGGAGCTGACATTTATGATGGTGGCGGGAATACTGACACACTCGATTTTTCCGGTTCTGCGGGTGGCAGTATTGATGTCAATCTGACCAGTGCGGTCGGACTGGGAGGGGACGCTGCGGGCGATACCTATCAAAATATCGAAAATGTCATTGGAACCGGATCGGCCGATACTCTCACAGGTGATGGTGCTGCCAACGAGCTGACCGGCGGCGCCGGTGATGATGTCCTTGAAGGGGCCGGCGGTGCCGACGTTCTGGATGGCGGCGCGAATATTGATACAGCTTCTTATGCAAATGCCGGATCTGGTGTGAGTGCCAGCCTTGCGACCAATAGCGGCTCGGTTGGTGATGCCCTTGGCGACAGTTTTTCAAATATCGAAAATCTCTCGGGTTCAGAGTTTGCCGATACACTCACCGGCGATGGCAATGACAATGTGCTGACCGGCCTGGCAGGCAATGATACGCTGGCTGGCGGCGGCGGTGTCGATACTCTTGTCGGTGGTGCTGGTGCGGATGATCTGTCAGGTGGTACCGGGGTTGATAATCTCGATGGTGGCGCGGGTGATGATACGTTGGATGGCGGAACGGGTGACGATACGCTGATCGGTGGTACCGGGGCTGACAGCCTGGCTGGTGGTGCTGGTGCAGATATACTGGATGGCGGCGCTGATATTGATACGGCAGATTACAGCGCTTCTGCCTCTGGTGTGACGGTTGACCTGACGAATGCGGGCGCTCAAAGTGGTGGCGATGCGCTTGGTGACACCCTCTCCAATATTGAAAATATTACCGGTTCAGGCGGGGCGGATATTCTCACTGGCGATGGCAATGACAATGTGCTGAGCGGTGGTGCAGGAACCGATACGCTTACTGGCGGTGTAGGTGCTGATACTTTGTTGGGCGGTACCGGCGCAGACATCCTCATTGGTGGTGCCGGCACAAATACTCTCGATGGTGGTGCTGGCAATGATACCCTGATAGGGGGCGCCGGAGCTGACGCCATTGATGGCGGCGCTGATATTGATACGGTCGATTACAGCTCGTCTGCGGCGGCAGTCAAAGTTGATTTTGCCACATTTACCGGCTCTGGCGGCGATGCTGCGGGTGATAGTTATGCCAATATCGAAAACGCCATTGGTACGGTTGGCGCTGACTGGTTGATTGGCGATGGTGCTGACAATGTCCTCACGGGTCTTGCCGGAGTTGATGTTCTTGATGGCGGTGCAGGCGCGGATACGCTTGTTGGTGGCGACGGCGATGATTTTCTGAGCGGCGATGCGGGCGGCGACGATCTGCAGGGGGGAGCTGGCACAGATACGGCGAGTTATACGACATCCGGCACGGGCGTAAATGTCAATCTTGGAGCGGGAACAGCGTCTGGCGGTGATGCGGCCGGAGACAGTTTCTCCAGTATTGAAAACCTCGTTGGTTCAGCCAGCGGCGATACACTGACCGGCGATGGCAATGATAATGTATTGAGCGGTTTGTCGGGAATTGACACGCTGGTTGGCGGCGGCGGCAATGATACGCTCTCTGGCGGCACCGATGCGGACAATCTTTCTGGTGGCACGGGCGCAGACAGTCTTGATGGCGGTACGGGCAATGATACTCTTGATGGTGGTGCCGATATTGATGTGCTGACCGGCGGTGCTGGCGATGACACTCTGGTGGGCGGCGCTGGCGCGGATACTCTTGATGGTGGTGCCGATATTGATACAGCCGATTACAGCGCCTCTGGCGCAGGGGTGACGGTTGATCTTTCCAATACGGGCGCACAGGTCAGCGCCGGCGATGCTTCTGGTGACACGCTTGCCAATATCGAAAATGTTACGGGTTCTGCAGCGGCAGATATCTTGACCGGCGATGGCAATGATAATGTGCTTGCGGGTGGCGCAGGTGCCGACACTTTGACCGGCGGTGCTGGTGCTGACACGCTTGATGGCGGGGCGGGGAATGACAGTTTTGTAGGTGGTTCTGGCGCGGATGCCATCACGGGGGGTGCCGATACAGATACGGTCGATTATAGCGCTTCAGCTGCTGGCGTCACGATCGCCATTGATGGGCTGGCAGGTAGCGGCGGCGATGCTGCTGGCGATACACTGACTACTGTTGAAAATATAATCGGATCTGACCTAGCAGACAATCTGACTGGTGATGCAAATAACAATGTTCTGACGGGCGGAATCGGTAACGATATATTGTCCGGTGATGGCGGTATGGATACTCTTACCGGCGGCGTTGGTGGTGATACGCTAAGTGGTGGTGCTGGTGCTGATACTCTTGATGGCGGTGCCGACAATGACACGCTGGATGGCGGTGCTGACAATGATACGCTGACCGGTGGCACAGGTGATGATATTCTCATTGGCGGTGCCGGCGCCGACATTCTTGTTGGTGGTGGTAACACAGATGTTGCTGATTATAGCGGTTCAGCTGCTGGCGTCACTGTTGATCTATCCAATCTGGGTGCTCAGGTTGGCGCAGGCGATGCGGCAGGTGATACGTTATCCGAAATCGAAAATTTGATCGGTTCCTCTCAGTCTGACAGCCTGACAGGCGATGGTAATAATAATGTTCTCACCGGTGGTGCTGGCAATGACACGCTGACGGGTGCTGGCGGGATTGACACATTGGACGGCGGTACTGGTGCCGACACCCTGATCGGCGGCGCGGGTGCTGACGGCCTGGATGGTGGCGCGGATATTGATACGGCTGATTACAGCGCTTCTGGTGCTGGTGTTACGGTTGATCTGACCAATGCAGGCGCGCAAAGCGGCGGCGATGCCGCTGGCGATACGCTTGTAAATATCGAAAACATAATTGGCTCAGGCTCTGTTGATATTCTGACCGGCGATGGCAATGACAATGTGCTGACCGGTGGTAGCGGTGCTGATACGCTTACGGGCAATGGTGGTGCAGATACACTGGACGGCGGTGCGGATAATGATGTTCTCATTGGTGGCGCTGGTGCCGATACGTTGATCGGTGGCGCGCAAACCGATACGGCTGACTATAGTGCTTCTGGTGCCGGGGTCAGCGTTGATCTCACCAATCTGGGTGCGCAAAGCGGCGGGGACGCGGCTGGCGATACGTTGAGTGGCATCGAAAATCTGATTGGCTCTGGTCTGGTGGACACTCTTATCGGCGATGCTGGTGTCAACGTTCTGGCAGGTGGTGCTGGCTCTGACACTCTGTCTGGCAATGCCGGGGCAGATATTTTGCAAGGCGGCGCCGATAATGACATTTTGATCGGCGGTGCTGATGGGGATGACCTGCAAGGTGGCAGCGGTACTGATACGGCCAGCTATGTGAGCTCTGGGTCGGGCGTCAATGTCGATATTGATACCGGTGCTGTTTCTGGCGGCGATGCTGCTGGCGATACATTTACCAGCATCGAGAATATCACGGGCTCTGCATTTGCAGATAATCTGGACGGTGATGGCAATGATAATACGATTATTGGCGGTGCGGGTGCAGATGTGATTGCCGGGGATGCCGGAGCGGACAATCTTTTCGGCGATGATGGCAATGATGATCTGTCTGGCGGAACCGGTGCTGATAACCTGTATGGTGGTGCTGGCAATGACACACTGGATGGCGGCGCAGATGGTGACCTTCTAACCGGTGGTACTGGCGCTGACACCCTGATCGGCGGCGCGGGTGCAGATACGCTTGACGGCGGATCTGATATTGATACAGCTGATTACAGTGCCTCTGGTGCCGGTATTACGGTAGATCTCACCAGTGTGGTTGGACAGAGCGGCGGCGATGCTGCTGGCGATACGCTGACCAGTATCGAAAATGTTATTGGTTCGGGTTCAGCTGACACCATCACCGGCGATGCCAATGATAATGTTTTGACTGGCGGCGCGGGCGCAGATACGCTCACCGGTGCGGCTGGCGCTGACACCCTTGATGGGGGAGCTGGCAATGATACTATTGAAGGTGGAACCGGTGCTGACACACTAAGTGGGGGTGCCGATACAGATACGCTAAGTTACGCTGGTGACAGTGCGGGCGTGACAGTGAATATCGCAACCAATGCCGTAAGTGGCGGTGATGCTGCTGGCGATATTATTTCGGGTTTCGAAAATCTGATCGGTGGTTCAGGCGATGATAGCCTGACCGGTACAGCCTCAGCTAATGTCATCGATGGCGGTGCTGGTAATGATATAATCGAAGGTGGTGCTGGCGGTGATACGCTCACAGGTGGAGGCAATACCGATACTCTTAGCTATGCGGGTGATAGCGCTGGTGTGACGATCAATCTAGCCACCAACGCGGTGTCTGGCGGCGATGCCGCTGGCGATACAGTCTCCGGTTTTGAGAATGTCACTGGTGGTTCGGGCAATGATCAACTCACAGGTGATGGCAATGTGAATGTGCTTGTTGCTGGTGGTGGTAACGATACTCTGACTGGTGGCGCTGGTGATGATACGCTTATAGGCACATCGGGTACCAATACCCTGATTGGTGGTGCCGGTGCCGATACCCTGACTGGCGGCGTCAATAATGATACGGCAGACTATTCCGCATCTGGTTCCGCTGTATCCGTAAATCTATCAACCAATTCTGGTTCTGGCGGTGATGCCGCTGGTGACGTGTTGACCAATATCGAGGATCTGATCGGGTCTGCTGCCGGTGATACCCTGACTGGCAATGGCGGTGCCAATACATTCGATGGCGGTGCTGGTGCCGATACGCTGGATGGCGCTGCTGGTGTCGATACGCTCACCGGCGGTACGGGCAATGATAGTCTTATTGGTGGCGCTGGTGCTGATATCCTTGATGGCGGTGCGGATAATGATACGCTGACGGGCGGTGCTGATAATGATACGATCATTGGTGGCGCTGGCACGGATACGGCCGTCTTTAGCGGCAACTGGTCTGACTATACAATTACTGAAGCACCGGTTGGTACTTACACGGTTGTCGATAATCGCGGCAGCTCGCCTGATGGCACAGACACCATCACCGGCGTTGAGAATTTCCAGTTTGCCGATGGCACGGTGACAGCCGCTGCATCCTTGAATGATGCACCAACGGACATTACGCCCAATAGTAGCTCTGTTGCTGAAAACTCAGCGACAGGTACGGTGGCCGCGACGCTTGCTGCAGCCGATGCCGATACGCTCGATAGTCCGACCTTTACGCTGGTGGGAGTTTCCACACAGTTCGAGATCATCGGCAACGAGGTGCGCGTCAAGGCGGGAGCCAATCTGGATTTTGAAACGGCAACCAGCCATGATATCACGGTGCGCGTCACCGATGTACACGGTGTGACTTATGACGAGCTGATCACCATCAATGTGACCAATGTGGACAATATTATCACCGGTACAGCTGGCGTTGATGCGCTGGCGGCGACACTGGAGAGTGATGCCATTGATGGCCTGGCCAGCAATGACACGGTTTCTTATGCGGGTTCCGGTTCTGGCGTCACGGTCAATCTTGCCACCAATTCTGGCACTGGTGGTTTTGCGCAGGGCGATACATTTACCAGCATCGAAAACATTACAGGATCGAGCTTTAACGATACCATCACCGGTGATCTGAACGCCAACGTGCTAACAGGCGCTGGCGGTGTCGATACGCTGACCGGCGGTGCGGGCAATGACACTCTTATTGGTGGCGCTGGTGCAGATACGCTCACCGGTGGAGCAGATATTGATACCGCCGATTACAGCAGCTCTGCAACTGGGATCGATATCGATCTCACCAATGCTGGAGCACAGGTGAGTGGCGGTGATGCTTCTGGGGACATTCTTTCTGGTATTGAGATAGTTATTGGTACCAGCGGTAATGACACCTTCTTTGGCGATGCTCAGGCCAACAGGTTTACAGGCAATGGCGGCGATGATGACTTTTTCGGCGGTGCTGGTGCCGATAGCTTCTTTATTGATGAATCATCACTTAATCTGATGGCTTTGAGTGGAAATATGATCGATGGCGGCACAGATAGTGATACGGTCGAGTTGGAGGCCAGTGCCGGATTTAGTGAAGCAGATCTGTTGAGTGTCTTGACGGGTATTGAGATCCTCGATTTCACCAGCGCCAGCGTCGCTGCCACACTTTCTTTGGATGTAAGCCAGGTTCAGGGAGCCACCGATGGCAATAATATTCTCAATATTAATATTGATGGTGACGATAGCATTTCGTCGGTCGGCGGGGCAGAAATTCTCACCACCGTCGCTGGGTCGGTCACAACTCACGAGTTTTATACCGATGGGACCCATACGACGCTGGAGGCAACCTTGATTGTCAACGGCTAGTGCAAAAGCTAACTAGTGGGCAGGGCAGGGCAGGGCAGCGCAGGGCAACAAGCTCAGATCGCCTCTTGTCGAAGAGCTGCGATCGACCGCATTGTCGAGGGATGGTTTGGTAAGGGATTGTTTTGCCGCAAAAAAAACATCAGTATTGCGAATGCTATTGACGAAGGGCGCGCTCACTAATTCTGTTCATGGGTTTTAGCAGATAGCTCATCACAGAGTGCTTGCCGGTGAGAATATCAATATTGGCCAGCATGCCAGGTGTCACCGGTTTCAAAGGACCAAAATCACTTGCAGCCGCTTCAAGGCGCACCCGAAAATAGGGTTGACCCTGCTCGTCAGTCAGCGCATCTGCCGATATCTCAGTGACCTTGCCAGTTAGACCGCCGTAGATGGAATAGTCATACGCGCTGATCTTGATGACAGCTGGCAGACCTGGCCAGACATTGGCACGGTCTTTAGGTGACAGGCGCGCTTCAATGGAAATAGCTTTGTCAGCCGGGACGATTTCGGCCAGCTCTTGCCCTGGCTTGATAACACCGCCAATGGTCGCAACGGCTAGACGGTTGACGATACCACTAATGGGCGCGCGCACGTCAAAACGGCGATTGCGGTCAGACATGGCCGACAGGGTTTCTATCAGTTTGGAAATTTTCAACTGCACTTGCGTGCGCTCATTCTCAGCTTCGGCGCGAAAACGTAACCGGGCCTCGGTTGCCTTGCGCTGCGTTTGCGTGACATTGCTTTTGATGCGCGGGATCTGGTGATTGAGATCTGAAATAGTTGTTTTGATGCGTTGTAGAACGGCTTTCTTTTCGAGCAGCTTATTGGTCGAGGCAGCGCCGATCTTTACCAGCTGCACCAGACTTTTGACTTGCTTGCGAACCAGCTCGCGTTCGCGAACCTTGTTTTTGAGACGGGCCTTTAGTTCTTCGAACTCCAGCTTTTTTTCATTTGATTGATCCTTTAAAATCAATAGCTGCTCATTGAGGCTGGCTTGGCGGCGCGAGAATAAACGTTTTTCATTGTCGATGAGTTCGGGATGTTTTTGTGCCGTCGGGGTAGGGAAGATCAGTTCCGCAGCGCCATTGGATTCTGCGCTAAGTCTTTGAAGTTCTAATTTTTTCGCGATCAAATCCAATCCAACACGGCTGTTTTCTGCATGCGAGAAACTATTTTTAATGCGTAAAAGAATATCGCCCTTGGAGACCTTGGCCCCCTGTTTGACGAGAATTTGTGCGACAATGCCGCCCTCAAGATGCTGGACGATCTGATTATTGGTGGCGGGGACGACGCGGCCCTCGCCTCTGGTGACCTGGTCAAGATGCACAAGATTGGCCCAGAGGATAAAAAGTCCAAAACCGATGCTCACCGTATAAAGAAATATTTTTTGTCCAGAAGAACCGATTTTGTCGCATTGGCGCGCAAAAAGGGAGGATTCAAGGGATTTTGTATCCATAGCTTCGTCGTTCATTTGATTAGCCATCATGATGATCCGCGTAATTTTCAGTTAATTACGGCCTACGACACAAGGCGTTTACAAGTTCTTAATCAATGGAAACATAGTTTTGGAGGAACTGCATTTGCACCAATGGTGCGATATGCTGGTTTCGGGATGGTTGGTATCTCAAATTTTGGCTCTCACACTGGTTCGGCGTTTGGATGTGGATTGAAAAACATGCAACACGCAAAATTGGCAAAAGAGCTGGACAAGGAGCGCGAAAACGGCGCGCCAAAACCGGTGCCTCTAGGCTCTATATTCCCTGAAGGGGAGGGCGCGCAAAAACCGCGCGCCAAACCGCAAGAGGTTCTGCCCGGTGCCTTGTCAATTCTTGAACAACTACACCGCTTTGCCGCATTGATGAGCGGTCGTGCGCGTCATGAAATCAAATCGCCCTCCCATATTGCCAATCATGCCGGTTCCATCACCCGAGAAGTTCTGTCGGCGGCGGCCGGGGAGCTTGATCTTGGCGTCCGGTATCAGCTCACTGAGCTAAGGGCGCTCAAGGAAACGGATTTTCCATGTCTGTTGCCTCTTAATGATGGTACGGCTTTTCTGGCTACGGGTTTGCAAAACGACAAGGTGCTGCTGGTTGAGCATGAGAACGACATTGTTGCGGTGCCGTTCCTGCAATTTTTTGAGCTGTATGCGGGGCTTGTTTTACAATTGCACTCATTGCCCGTGAGCAAGCAAGAGCCAGCAGCAAAGCAAGCAGCATCAAAGAGGCGCGGACAGGGCAAGCTGGCCTTGCAGATCTTCAATGCCATTTTAACTCATAACAAGGCCCAATTGATGCAATTGGCGCTGGCGGCGACTTTGAGCAATCTGCTGCTGGTGGTGCTGCCTTTATTTATCATGTCGGTTTATGATCGCATCATTCCCCATCTGGCGATGGAAACCTTGTGGGCTCTGGCGATAGGCGTGTTGCTGGCGCTGGTGATCGATCTGGGCTTGAGGGTTGTACGTTCCACCATGCTTGAAGCCATTGCGACCTCTGTCAGCAATCACTATCAAGGGCGGTTTTACAATCGATTGATACGTCAGCAAATGTCGTCCATGCCGCGCACCGCCGGGGGCCTGTCGGGGGCCATCAATGAGTTTGATAATCTTTGCCGCATCGTGCCGCAGGCGATTATTGCCGTATTGGTGGATCTGCCGTTCTTTATTCTCTTGCTGGGACTGCTTTATTATATGGGCGGCGCCGTTGTTGTTGCGCCGGTTCTGGGGATCTTGGTGATTGCGCTGGCCAATGTGGTGACTTACGCCAAAGCCCGAGAAGTCAACGCCGCCAGTATCGAGCTTTCTTATCAGCGTGCCAATCAGCTAATCGAGACTGTCGGGGCGATCGAGACCATCAAGGCGACCCGTTCGGAGCACCAGCTATTGGCCAAATGGGAGCAGCTGGTTGATCGAGGCGCATATTTTTCCTATCTGGCCCGGCATCAATCTGGATTTGCATCTCATCTGACGATTATCACCGTGCAGGTAACCATCGTTTTGACCTTGATCATTGGGGTCTACGAGTTGCAGGCGGGCGGTATCACGATGGGAGCGCTGGCGGCGTCTTCCTTGCTGGTGGGGCGTGCCATGGCACCGATGGGCAATTTGATCGCGCTATTTGTGCGTGGCTTTCATATGGTGCGATCCAGTAGCGCCGTTGAGCAGATCCTCGATGCGCCGCAGGAAGTCGCCGGTGACCAGAATAAAGGCAGCGCTTCTGATTTTGTGGGTGAAATCAGTTTGCATGATGTGAGCTTTGCCTATGAGGCTGACGGAAATAAGGTGTTAAACGGGCTTAGTTTTACCATCAAGCCCGGGGAGCGTGTTGGACTGATTGGCCGTATTGGTTGTGGCAAGAGCTCGCTGTTGAAGCTGTTGCCGCGGCTGGACCAGGCGAGCAGCGGATCCTTGCTAATTGATGGACATGATATTCGCCAATATGATGCGGGCATGTTGCGCCAGAATATGGCGTTGATGCCACAAGAAGCGGTGTTGATTGAGGGCTCGTTGCGCGACAATATCTGCTTTGGTCTTGGCGAGATTGCCCGCGAAGATTTCGAACAGGCGGTTGAACTATCGGGAGTCAAGGAATTTGCCTCCGTGCATCCGCAGGGATATGGCATGCAGGTGGGGCCGCGCGGTGAGAGATTGTCGGGGGGCGAGCGGGCCGGTGTGGCCCTTGCCCGGACTTTGTTACGGCCTTCAAAAATGGTGCTGCTTGATGAACCAACAGCAGCTATGGACAATGAATTGGAGCGCCGAATTGTCAGCAATCTTGGTGGTTGGCTCAAGGATCGCACATTGATCGTGGCCACCCATCGAGCCCCCGTGCTGGCGCTTGTTGATCGCATTATCTGGCTGCACAAGGGCCGGGTCATCGCTGATGGTCCTCGCGATGAAGTGCTTGCAAAGCTTAAAGGATAATCCATCGTGGCTCGCAGAGAAGCAGAAGCAGAAAATCACTGGCCGGGTTTTGTCGATGTGCTCTCGACCATTGTGATGGTTGTGACATTCCTGCTGATTATTCTGGGTATCGTGATTTTTGTGATCTCGAAAAATATTTCGACGGAACTTGAAAAAGCGGCTCAGGAAGTGGAGGCGGCGCAAGAGGCGCTGGCGCTGGCGCAAGACAAAGCGGATGAGATGAAGGAGAAGGCGGAGGCTCAGAATGAGGCTCAGGCTCAGAATCAAGCGCAGGCTCAGGCGCAGGCTCAAAATCAAGCGCAGGCTAAGAATGAGGATCAGGCCGAGGCCGAGGCCGAGGCTCAACAAAGTAGCGCCAGCTCTAGCAAATCAGCGGCCGTGTTTCGTTCGCAAATGTCAGAAGAACTGACGCAAAATGATGAGATTGAAAGCGAAGACAAGTTGACGGTGCGCACCCGTCAGACCAAGAACACCAAGCAGATTGTTATCTCGACAAACGAGCGCGAAACCGATCCGCGCAAGCTCAAGGTGACCAGTTCCAAAGCGGCGTTGTCACTTTTATTTAAGGGCGGCGTAAAAATTTCTGCAGATGCAACCAATGAGATACAGACTTATCTGAAGTCGAATACAGAAATAGACAAAACAAAAAAATACGAGATACGAGCTTTTTTCAACACGACGACTGGTTCCATTAGTGAAGCCAAGCGATTGGCTTATTATCGAGCCCTTGCAACGCGCAATCAATTGTTGACATTGGGCGTTGAGGCCAAAAAAATTGGTATCAAGGTTGCCGCATCGGGGCGCGGCGAGGACGCAGGCAAAGTCAATATTTATCTGAAGTAGAATAACTCAGGGCTTTTGGAGCAAACGAACAGCTCGAACAAGCCCTGGTGCCGAAATGCAAAATTAACTAGTTATTGAGCAATTATCATTAACACTCATACTTGATTGTACTGCGCTTGAATTAAATCGACGATTTTAATAATCGCGCATCCAGGATCACGAATGAGACAAGACATTCAAAAACAACTCTACCGCATGACCTTTGTGGTATTTGTGATGATTGCTCTTGGCATCTGGCAGCGCGAATTTGTTGTCACTGCCATCAATTCCAATATTTTTCTCAATGCGACCATTATCGGCACATTTGTGTTCGGTCTTGGACTGGTCTTTAAATATCAGTTTGATCTGCGCAACGAGATTATCTCTTTTGAGGCACTGCAAGAAAAATATAATGATATTTTGCGCAAGGACGAGGATGAAACCGATCCGTTCTGGCGTTTTCAGCGTTGTCAGAAGCCAGCCATTATATTCTCGCCTCCACGTGTCATGTGGCAGGCTTATTTCCTCATATCTGATGAGATGTCGCGGACCGGTAATCTGAAGATTTCCGCCGGAACCATGCAGACGCTCATCGATGGGATTGACACCAAGCTGGATGATCAAAAAAGCCTGTCGACCTATATTACGGGTCTGCTGGTGTTTCTTGGCTTGATCGGCACATTTGTGGGTCTGATGGTGACATTGGCCTCGGTTGGTAAAATCATTGGTGATCTGGATTTGTCGGGAGGTGGCGGCACTGAAAGCATCCAGCAATTGATGACCAACCTGAAGACACCGCTTCAGGGCATGGCGACGGGTTTTAGCTCGTCCTTGTTTGGTCTCGTGACATCACTGGCACTTGGTCTGATTGTGCGGTTTCAAAGCCTTGCAGCCTCTAGCCTGAAACTTGGTTTTGAAGCCTGGCTGTCTAGCGTTGTGCATATTACCGATGATGCAGATGGTGGCGGCGCTGTTGCTGGAAGCGCTGGAGCGGGGATCGATCCCCAACATTTACGTTTGATGTATAATGTGGCCAAATATACGCTGACTTCATCGAACAGAACCAATCGTACACTCGATAAACTGGCAAGCGCTGTTCTGGAACTAACGCGCGAGCAGTCCAGGCAGGAGGCGGCGACCAGCGAGCTGTCTGGCCATATGGAAAAGAGCGCGCAATATCAAGGTGCCATGTCCTATCATCTTGGACGCACCGCCAAGGCACTTACAAGTTATGAAGATGCGGCTTTGAGCGCGTCGCGGCAAACCAATAGTCAACTTGATACGATGGCTTCAACCATCAAGGATCTCACATCAGAGCAATCTCGTCACGGCAGCGCCACCAGCGAACTGGCAGGCCGTATGGAGGAAAGTGCCAAACTGCCAGGCATCATGTCTCATCATCTGGGTAAAACGGCTCAGGCTTTGGCCAACCATGATGATGTGGCGGTCAAATTGCGCGAGATTGATGTTGCCCTCAATGGCAGACTTGATGGACTGGAGGGGGCGATTGATCGCTCGGCTGGCAATATTGAGAGCCTGACCGAAGAAATGATCAAATTGGCTGAACCTGATGAAAGTGCGCTGGATGCTGAATATCAAAGCATGATGGCGAAAATAGAAAACACCATTGAGCGCGATGCTATCGTGCAAGAACCCATTGCTGTGAACGCTGTTGGCGCGAGGCCCGCTGGGGCACCACGGCCTGCTGCGGGGCAAAATACTGCCACGACGGCTTCTACAACAACATCGCGAAACGCCGACTCCATTGGTGAAATGAGAGACAGGCTAACCGGTGCGTATGGGCGCGGAACGGATCAGGAAGTCTAATATGTCAATTTTTTCCCAGCTCTTTGATCGAAATCTTAGGAATAAAATCCCGGTCTTGCGGATTGGCACTTCGGCGGATCGCCGTTACCAGCGGACCGATTGCTATATTATTAGCTCTTTGTCGCTGATGAGCCGCCCCATCATGTTCGATGGTGTGGTCGACAGTGTTTCTTCCAAAGGCATGCAGTTTCGCCCCGCTTCGAGCTATATTCTCGACCGTCGCGGTGAAATGGTCGGTATTGACATCAATTACAAAACCTATTTTGGCACCATCGTTGCGGTGCGCTATTCCGGTTATGGGATCGCGTTATCTGAACCGATTTCAGATGAAGAACTGGATGGCATATTGGAAGAATATGGCTATGCCAATGCGCAAGAGGCCGGCGTTTCTGCTTGAATAATATTATTCGGGTTGTGCGAACAAAGAGGTAAATTCCCCATATCCCTGATCTTCCAGCTCGCTGAGCGGGACAAAGCGCATGGAAGCCGAATTCATGCAGTAGCGCATGCCGGTCGAAGGCGGGCCATCATTAAACACATGCCCCAGATGACTGTCGCTTTGATAGCTGCGCACTTCAGTGCGGGTTGAGAATAGTTTGCTGTCGGTTTTTTTTGTGACAAACTCCTCTTTTATGGGTTTGGAAAAGCTTGGCCATCCGGTGCCGCTATCATATTTGTCGCTGGACAAAAACAATGGTTCGCCGCTGACTATATCCACATAGAGGCCGTCGCGTTTTTCGTCCCAATAGTCATTTTGAAAGGGTCGCTCCGTGCCCTCGTTTTGCGTGACATCATATTGTAAGGGGCTAAGGCTTTTTCTTAATTCATCATCGGAGGGTTTTTTATAGCTCATGATCTTTTCTTTCCAAAAAGGCGGGACTGCCGATAATCTATGGTTTTGTCTGGCATATTGCAAAAGGTTCAGGGCTGAATTGTTTGTGATGCGGGGTCTTGCTAGCGGTTGTGCTTAACGACAAGCGATGATGAATAACTTGATTTGTCGCTTTTGTTGGGGCAAAATGGCTTGTGTGTGGTGATTTGGCCGGTCGGCTTGCAGCCACGTTAAAAAAGTCGCTAAAAAAGGCCGAGGGATCTGTGAGCCCGGCTTTATTGATGCGGTAAAGTCGGTTTTTTTGTGCGCCTGATTTGTTTCAAGGCCACGAGGAGGTAAGGCAGATGTCTCAATCTGATGCCCCAGACAAGGGCCACGGCGACCAGCCCAGCAAGAGTAAGCTGGCGGCAACTCCCTATGACAGCCATTCGGTGACCTTTGGTGAAGACCAGCCACTGCACCTTGATAGCGGCGATCGTATCGTCCCCTATACGATTGCCTATCAAAGCTATGGTGTCCTCAATAAAGACAAAAGCAATGCCATTTTGATTTGCCATGCGCTGACCGGTGATCAGCATGTGGCCAATGATCACCCGCTAACTGGCAAGCCTGGCTGGTGGGATGTTATGGTCGGTCCCGGCAAGCCTGTCGATACGGATCGCTATTTCGTCATTTGCTCCAATGTCATTGGTGGCTGCCTTGGTTCAACCGGACCAAGTTCCCCAGATCCCGCGACTTTCAAACCTTACGGCCTGGATTTTCCCGTCATCACTATTGCCGATATGGTGCGTGCCCAAGCCAGCCTTATTGATTATCTGGAAATAGACACGTTGTTTTGTGTGATGGGCGGCTCGATTGGCGGCATGCAGGTACTGGAATGGGCCGCAAGTTACCCGGACCGTGTTCAAACCGCTATTCCTATCGCCACAGCGGCGCGTCATTCATCGCAAAATATTGGCTTTAACGAAGTGGGCCGCCAAGCCATCATGGCCGATCCCGACTGGCATAATGGGCGCTATTATGATCATGACAAGCGACCCCGAAAGGGTCTCGCGGTCGCTCGTATGGCGGCGCATATTACTTATTTATCGGAAGAAGCCATGCAGGAGAAATTTGGTCGCAATCTGCAAGATCGTGACAAGGTGACCTTTGGCTTTGACGCTGATTTCCAGATCGAGAGCTATTTGCGCTATCAAGGCTTTAAATTTGTCGAACGCTTCGATGCCAATGCTTATCTCTATATCACGCGCGCCGTGGACTATTTTGATCTCGCTGCCGATCATGCTTCTACTGCTGGCGGCACACTGGCGGATGTGTTCAAGGGCACCAAGACGCGCTTTTGTGTGGTATCTTTTACCTCCGATTGGCTTTATCCAACCTCGGAGGCCCGCACCATCGTCAAGGCCCTTAACGCCGTTGCCGCCAAGGTTAGTTTTGTCGATATTACAACCGACAAAGGGCATGACGCCTTTTTGCTTGAGGAACCAGAATTTTTTGATGCCATCAGAGGCTTTTTAAGCTCGGCCGCTCGGCAGGCTGGTCTTGAGCCGGCCCGCAAACCCGCGCACGAATCTACGCACACTGGGGGAGGGGCCTCATGAGCGAGCATTTGACAAACGGATCCGAGTCGATCACCCGCGTCGACCATTTGCTGATCGCCAGCATGGTTAAACCAGGCACCCGCGTGCTTGATGTGGGCTCAGGAGAAGGTTCATTGTTGGCCTTGTTGGAGAGGCAAAAACGGGTTGATGGGCGCGGCATCGAGTTGCACCAGGAAGGGGTCAACAGGAGTGTTGCCAAGGGGCTTTCGGTTATTCAAGGCGATGCCGACAAGGATCTCGTGGATTATCCTGATGATGCCTTTGATTATGCGATTTTGAGCCAAACCCTGCAGGCCACGCACCAGCCGCGCGAGGTGCTCGAGCAGCTTTTGCGCATTGGTCATCGGGTGATCGTTTCTCTGCCCAATTTCGCCCATTGGAAACTGCGCAGCCAGCTATTGCTGACAGGGCGCATGCCCGAGACGTCGCATCTGCCCTATAAATGGTATGATACGCCCAATATCCATTTTTGCACCCTGAAGGATTTTCGCGAGCTCTGCGAGGAGCTTGGTGCCACCATCGAGCAATCCTACACGCTTAATTCTTATGGCTATAAACTGCCCTATGCCGTGCCATATTTCCTGCAAAACCTCATTGGCGAACAGGCGGTGTTCTTGTTGAAGCGGTAGCAATGTAGGTTGGTGGCGTGTGGGGGCTTTAACACTGCGACAAAGCCGCTCTTGACTTTAGGGTGCTATTTCGATTCTAATGCGCTTAGCGACACTCCCAAGACGACTGAATCTTGACGGACTGCTGACCGCCTTGATAATGAGGCGCATCATTTCTTCTTGTATTCAGGGTGTTTCGCACGATGGGTCCGCCGTTTTAAAGGCGCGATCACGTCGGCAACAACCAACCGCAGGCAATGGGTCGGCGGTTCTTGAAGTGAGCATAATCCCCAAAATCCGGCCTTCGCGCATGCGCGATGCACCCGTTTGGCGAGTGATTGTGCACAAATTGAATTGAGAAAATATGACTGAATTTGTAGGCCTCAAATTGGCCTCACCCATCCTTCGCGCTGTCACAGACGAAGGCTATACAATCCCCACCCCTATTCAGGCGCAATCGATCGATGCGATCATTGATGGCCATGATCTGATGGGCGTGGCCCAGACAGGCACCGGTAAAACAGCAGCTTTTAGTCTGCCATTGCTGCATCTGTTATCTGATAATGAAGGCCGTAGGGCACAACCTTGCGCACCATTAGCTCTTATTCTGGCTCCGACCAGAGAGCTGGCCGGGCAGATCCAGGACAGCCTTAAACTATATGGCCGTCATGTGCCGTTGCGGAGCATGGTGGTATTTGGTGGCGTCAATATCCGCCCGCAGATACAAGCGCTCAAACGCGGTGTTCACATTCTGGTGGCGACGCCAGGGCGGCTGATCGATTTGATGAATCAGGGCTGCTGCAATCTCGAAAAAATTGAGCTATTCGTGCTTGATGAAGCCGATAGAATGCTCGATATGGGCTTTATTCACGACGTGCGTAAAGTCGCGGAAAAACTGCCAAGGCAGCACCAGACCATCATGTTCTCGGCCACCATGCCGCCCAAGGTCAAAAAGCTGGCAGACGGCCTGCTCGATGATCCGGTGCATGTCTCTGTGGCACCAGCCGCCACCACTGCTGAAAAGATCGCGCAAAGCGTGATGTTTGTACCCAAAGATAAAAAACGGGTATTGCTTGAGCAGCTCATGGAGGACGAGGCCATCAAAAAGGTGCTGATTTTTACGCGCACCAAACATGGCGCCAACCGCGTTGCCAAGCAATTGGTACAAAAGGGTGTGAGTGCTGATGCCATTCATGGCAACAAGACGCAAAATGCCCGCCAGAAAGCCTTGAAGAAATTCAAGGCCGGTGAGGTCAGAGTATTGGTGGCAACCGATATTGCCTCACGCGGTATCGATGTTGATGGCGTCACCCATGTCATCAATTATGAGCTGCCAAACGAACCTGAGAGCTATGTGCATCGCATTGGACGAACAGCAAGGGCCGGCTGCGAAGGTATCGCCATTTCTCTTTGTGAAATGGATGAGCGCGCTTATCTACGTGATATTGAGCGGGCCATCCGCGCCAAGGTGCCCGTTGATAAAGATCATCCCTGGCACAGCGAAGAAATATCCGACCATACCGGTCCCGCTCCCAAACGTAGTGGCGGCGGTGGTCGTGGTCGTGGCCGAGGTGGCAATGGCGGCGGAAACGGTGGCGGTGGCAATCGCCGCAGAGGTCAAGGCGGCGGCGGTGGCAATCCTCAGAAAAAACGCGGCAACAATGCCAAACGCTCAAGGCCACGGGCTGCTTAGGGGGCACGGTATTTAAACACAAAGTGGGCGATGATCGATTGATTGTCGCCCGCTTGTGATTTGACCGATTGATGTCGGGCTGTTTGATCAATTGAAGATCAACTTACTTCAACAGCTCGATGATATGTCTGTAGCGATGTGATTGGGCATGCTGCAATGGCGTAACGCCGTCGCGATCTGCGATTGATTTGTCAGCGCCCGCATTGATAAGCGCCTTTACAATGCTGGTGTGACGTTCCCCGCCATCCCCCAGAATAACGGCTTCCAAAAGCGCCGTCCAACCCAGACTATTGATCTGGTCAATATCGATTTTGGTGGTAAGCAGATAGCGCACGACGTCCAGGTGACCGTGATGAGCTGCCGGTGTGAGCGCCGTCCCCCCATAGCGATTGATGCTTTTCAGATCGGCTCCGGCCAAAACGGTCAGTTTCAGGATTTCCAGCCTGCCTTCGGCCCCCGCATAAAGGTAGGGGCTATCATTTAAATCGTCCTTGGCATTTACATCTGCCCCCGCCTTTATCAAACGGCGAGCGGCATCGACTGCATTGGCATAGGTTGCGATCAGCAACGCGGTTTTTCCGCTTTCGTCCTTGCTATCAACGCGAATGCCCATCTCGATTGCTCGTGCTAATTTTTTGACATCATTGGTCCTTGCAGCAGCCAGGAACTCATCAATCTTAGATTGTTGAGAGGTTTTCTTGAGTGGTTCCGCGTATAATTTTGATGGGGCGAGCGAGAACTGAAATATCGCTGCGCCAAGCAGCAAGGCCGCGATTTTAATGATCGCAGGACACCTTGTTTGATTGGCGCAGTTTTGATGATTTTTCATGTTATGCTTTATGGGCATTGCCTTTTTTGCCTTATCATCAGGCCTCGACAGTGAATTGCCCCATCATACCAGCATCTTCATGTTCGAGTATATGGCAATGATACATGTAGGGCCGCTCGGGATCGGCATAATCCTCGAATTTGGCAATGACGCGAACCGTTTCACCAGCACCCACCAACACCGTATCCTTTAACCCGGTTTCTTGTCCGCGCGGCGGTTTGCCGTTGCGATCAAGGATCTGGAACTGGATATCATGAATATGGAAAGGATGAGCCATCGGAGATTTGTTGACCACTTCCCAGATTTCGGTGGCGCCAAGTTTGACCCGTTCATCAATACGTTTCATGTCCATCTCGCGGCCATTGATGGTAAAGCCACCACCGCCCCCGCCCATCATCATCATGGGCCCCATGCCCATTTCGAGCACGAAGCGGCGGGTATTGCTGGCATCACTTGCTTTCATCAAGGGTATCTGAATGAGCTTCGATGGTATAGCGGGCGAGGCTTTAAGAGCGCTTGAGGGTTGGATCTGAAGCACCTGAAAACGGCGATTATCGCCCCCCATCATGCCCATCATGCGGCGCATCATGCCACCTCCCATCATACCGCCGCCGCCGCCCATCATGCCCATTCCGTCAGCTGCTTCATGGGGGTAGGTGACCAGCTCGGCCATCTTTTGATCGCTGACATCGACAATGATCTCAGTGCGCTCGCCGGGAGAAATTACCACGCGGTTGGTCTTGAACGGGGCGCGCAGCAAGCTGCCATCACCGGCAATGATCTGGAACATGCGATCATCCGCAAACCCAAGATTATAGATCCGGGCATTTGAGCCGTTCAGCAATCTTAGTCGCACCTTGCCTGTGGTGGCCTTGAACTGTGGGGCGATGGCGCCATTGACCAGTAAGACATCTCCCTTCATGCCCATCATGCGGTCGGGCATGGAGGAGAGATAATCCAAGGAGCCATCACGATTGAAACGCTTGTCTTGCAGAACGAGAGGGATATCATCGACGCCATAGTCTGATGGTAAGGCAAGGTCTGGTGTGCGTTGGTCATTGACGATCATTGCCCCTGCCATGCCGAGATAGGCATGAAGGCCGGTCTTGTGCATCAGATGTGGGTGATACCAGAACATGCCTGCATTTTGTTTCACCTTGAAGGTCGGCGTCCAGGTTTTCCCGGGTTCAATCACCTGATGAGGGCCGCCATCGGCGCGCGCTGGAATATGTAGCCCATGCCAGTGGATCGTAGTCGGCTCGCCGATACCATTTTTGACGCGTATTTCCACCTGCTCCCCATCGGTGAGATTCAAAGTGGGGCCGAGATAGGGGCCGTTAATGCCAAGCGTTGGCGTCGAAAGACCCGGTAAAAATTGCGCTTGTCCCCGCTGTAGAGCTAGATCAAAGATACGTACCCCAGATTCAACGCGCCCCTTGTCGAGTGGCGGGATCGGCAGTTTGACGAGATTATCCGAGCGGGCCTGTACGGGACCAGCTCCAGGGGCTGAGCGTAAACCTGCACCAAGTGCTGTTAAAGCAACGCCTGCTGTCAGACCGGTTACGACTGTTCGTCTTGTTATCATTTCAAACCCTCACTTTTGTGTATTGAATTATTTCAGCAAAGCTTTCTTGCTTTGGGTGTACTCGCGTTCATCTATTTGGCCGCGCGCATAGCGTTCTTTAAGAATATCGAGCGGGGTGCGTGGGTGCGTGGGTGCGTGGGTGGTCGATCGGCGCGACCGCTGATCCAACGGAAAAACAGCACCGCAAGAAAAATGGCCAACACCCAAAACCCGATCATGATCAAGGGACCTATAAACATGCCGCCACCTCCTCCAAACCAGCCAAATCCATCCATCATTGCGTTTTGTTTCCACATCATCTTTGTTCCGATCCATGATCTCAAAAATCATATTCTTCATGAAAGATAATGATTCCAGCTACTGGAAGCTCAAGAGCTAGGAAATGAAAGGGCATCACAAAGCTGTGATTCAGATTTCAATAGAAGAATTGTGATGAGTGGCTGGCAATCTAAACGCTGTTAGGCCCCAAAGATGTTAATGTCCAACTGGAACCCGTTGGCACAAAAATGGCCGCAATCGGCAAGGAAGTGATGGCGATGTCATCCCCACTCATGCCACCGAATTTTTTCCGGCTTGGGGATGGGGGTCTTTACCCGAATGTTCCCGTTGGGCTGTATCATCGGTTCTTGGAGTATTGGTGCAAAGATGATCTCTGCGGGATCAATTCGGCGTATGATTAATGAAATGTAAATCAATCCGAAATAGCACTTGTCATATTAGACTCTCGTTATGGCCCGATTTTTTTTGACAGCTTGTGGGAACGAAAATGAACAACCAGCATGAAAAACACAAACCCAACCAATCTGGCAAGTCAATGAAAATTGGCACCAAGATTTTTGCTCTGGTGGGCTTTTGCCTGGGGTTGCTTGTCCTTGTTTCAGGGGTTGGCATTTGGCAGATGAACAAGGTCGGCGTGGAAATCGAAGCAATTGCAGAACGAGATATGCCGCTAACTGAAGCCCTGGCGCTGGTTACTATTCATCAGCTTGAACAGGCTGTAAATCTGGAGCGCTCTTTTCGTGCAGCTATCGAGATGAGCACACGCCCTGAAGCAAAAGCTGAATTTAAAAAAGCTGTTCGTAAGTTTGAAAAGCTGTCAAAGAAGGTCAAAAAAGAATTCGGGGCCGCTGAGGAAATCGCTCAGCAAGCCCGCGACACAGCGGTAACAGATCGAGGGCGGCACGAATTTGCCAGTGTGCTAGGAGTTTTGAAGAAGCTTAAAGCCGAGCATAGCACATATGACAAACATGCGATCAAAGCATTCGAGTTGATAACTGCTGACAAATTGTCTTTGGCGATCCAATCATTACCGAAAATCGAAATTGAGGAACAAAGTCTCTATCAAGGGTTAGGAAAAATTCTGGTAGAGGTCGAAAAATTCACGGCTCAAGCCGCTACTATGGCTGAGCAGCACGAAGTTTTCGCCTTGAAACTATCGATGGTTATTTCCGCGCTTGCCCTGCTTACAGGCACCATTATCACGTTCTACCTGGTCAGATCGACTATTTCGCGCCCGCTTTCCGAGATTGTTATGGGGCTTGAGGCTCTTAATAATGGCGATATGACGGTTGATGTTAAAGTTCACAATAATGATGAAATTGGCGCTGTGGCAAATGCTTATGTCCTCTTCAAAACGAAAGCGATCGAGAATCTGAATGAAGAAAAACGCAAGCTGCAAGAGAATCGTGAAAAGGAAGAAAAGCGCTCGATAATGGAGAAAGTCACGGCAGATTTTACAACCAATGTCGGGGGCATTGTGCAAACAGTATCATCTGCATCTGTAGAACTTCAGGCAACGGCCCAGTCCATGTCTGGAATATCCGAGCAGACCAGTAATCAAGCAGCCGAAGCATCGATGGGTTCGCGCCAGACATTGAACAATGTGCAGTCGGTCGCGACCGCTACCGAAGAACTGACAAGCACCATTGGTGAGATCAGCGAGCAGGTGGCGCAGGCATCCAACGCATCAAGAGAGGCGGTCTCTGAGGTTAGCAACACCAGCGAGCAGATGAATTCCTTGGCGCAGACAGCCAATAAAATTGGTGATGTGGTCGAGATGATTTCCGGAATTGCCGAGCAGACAAATCTGTTGGCTTTGAACGCTACGATTGAGGCTGCGCGGGCAGGTGAATCTGGTAAAGGCTTTGCGGTCGTTGCCGGTGAGGTCAAACAGCTGGCTAGTCAGACTGCCAAGGCAACAGGCGAAATCTCAAAACAGATTAGCGATATTCAAAACGCCACCAAACAGGCCTCTGGTTCGATGGATAGTGTGGTCGAGGCGATTGGCAAGGTCGATGAAATCTCAACGGCGATTGCAGCCGCTATGGAAGAGCAAGGTGCCGCAACGCAGGAAATTGCCAGCAGCGTCAGTCAAGCGGCCATTGGGACCCAGCAGGTCAATGACAATATTACCTCTGTGTCGGAAGCCTCGCAAGAAACCGGAGCGGCCTCAGGCGAAGTTATGTCAGCGGCAGACGAGTTGTCGCAGCAAGCCGTGCTGCTGCAAAGTGAAGTGAACGGCTTTATCGAAAAAATACGGGCGGGCTAGTGCCCTTCATGTGTTAGAGCGCCAAAATACGGGGGCGTCCCCAGCAATCTTCCGGTCTGGCTCTTTTGACGTTCTTTTAATTTACCGCTCGCGCAAACTAATGGCGCTTGGCACGGGTATGAGCCTTGCCGGGATGCGGGATTTTTCTTGCTTGAGCAGGCCGCTATAGACCTGTTTTTTTGCACACACAATATGTACGCCGGCAAAGGCTGGCCACAGGCGGGCACCGGTGCGCTCAAAGGCGATTGCAAAGCGGATCAACAAGGAACGGTGCGAGGGCGGCATGAACAGGGCCGGGTGCCAAGATTGCGGGTTAAAATTGGTCTCGGCCAGCAGTTTTTCCAGCTGGGCGCGTGAATAGGGACGGCCATGACCAAAGGGGGTACTCTCTGGTCCAGCCCACGGGCCGCGCCGGTTCGGTACGATCAATAAAAGCTCGCCTTCTGGTTTGAGGACGCGCCAGGTTTCTTGCAGCATATCATGGCCGTTCTCACTCATCTCCAGGGCATGCACCATCAGCACGCGCTCAACGGAGCTATCAGGGAGGGGCAGATTGCTTTCATCAATAAGCGCCGCCTTATAGGGGCCTTCCGGAGGCCACATGGTGACCCCTTGATGGGCAGGCATCAAGGCGCAAACGGGGGTGCGCTGCAAAAAGGTGCGTAGATAAGGGGTGGCATAACCTAGGCCAACGATTTGTTCTCCGTGGGCATCTGGCCAGATATTACGGATCTGTCGACGTATGAGACGCCGGGCGACAGCGCCAAGCGGCGTTTCGTAAAAATCGCGAACTTCGGTGACAAACAGATGCATGGATCAGGCCTGACTTTTTCCCTCTTGTGCGTTGGCCAATTACCTTGTTGGCACCGGCTCGTCGCCACGATAGTCGTAAAATCCCCGACCGGCTTTTTTGCCAAGCCAACCCGCTTCTACATATTTAACAAGCAGCGGGCAGGGGCGGTATTTGCTGTCGGCCAGCCCCTCATAAAGCACCTGCATGATCGACAGGCAGGTATCAAGGCCAATGAAGTCGGCCAGTTGCAGCGGGCCCATGGGATGATGAGCGCCATAGACCAGCGCACGATCAATTTCGTGAACCGAGCCGACCCCTTCATATAATACATAAATCGCTTCATTGATCATCGGCATCAAGATGCGGTTGACCATGAAGGCGGGGAAATCTTCGGAAATGGCAATCACCTTGCCAAGGCTTTTAACGAATTTGCGTGAGGCGTTAAAGGTCGGGTCTTCGGTGGCGATGCCGCGAATAAGCTCCACCAGCTCCATGCGTGGCACGGGGTTCATGAAGTGCATGCCCAGAAACTGTTCGGGGCGACCAGAACTTGCGGCCAGACGGGTGATCGATATGCTGGATGTGTTGGTGGCCATGATGGCCTCGCTTTTCATCACTTTTGCCAGCTGTTCAAACAACTCGTTCTTGGCCTGCTCATTTTCGATGATCGCTTCGATAACCAGATCATGATCGGCAAAATCATTCAGATCATGACTGGTACTGATTTTTGCGAGCGCTGATTTTTGCGCATCTGATGTGATGATTTCTTTTTTGACCTGATAGGCCATATTCTGCTCGATGGACAAAAGAGCATCTTTTAATGCCTCTGAGGATGCGTCATTGATCATGACATCATATCCGGCCAGCGCGATGACATGGGCAATACCCTTGCCCATCTGCCCTGCTCCAACGATCCCGACTTTTTTGATTTCCATCGTCTTTTCTCCAAACGATTTTTGACCTGGTCTACGCAAATTTTAAAAACAGGTTCGACTTTAAGAAATACCCCAATTTTTAGTTCGATTGAAGCATTGTTTTTTAAAGTGGTTTATCGGCTTATGATTGCTCATCGGCAAGGGCTTTTTGTAATTGCGGCAATAGAGTATGAAGATCGCCAATCATGCCATAGTCGGCGACCTTGAATATGGGGGCCTCAACATCCTTGTTGATGGCGATGATTTTCCCCGCATCCTTGATACCGGCAATATGCTGGACGGCTCCTGAGATACCAAGCGCGATATAGAGATCAGGGGCGATCTGTACGCCGGTCTGACCGACCTGCAAATGATGGGGCGCCCATCCCATATCAACGGCAATGCGAGAGGCTCCAAGCGCTGCCCCCAATTGATCAGCAAAGCCTTCCAGCTTGTGAAACCCTTCCTTTGAGCCAACACCACGCCCCCCGGCTATGACAATCTTTGCCTGCGAAAGGTCAGGGCGTGCCTCATTGGTTTCAACATACTCCAGAATTTCGATCTGCTGGCTGCTGGCAGGGAGAAGCAGCTCCTTGATGGGGCAGGCGCTTTGGCTCTCTACTGGATCAAAATTAGCGGCTCTGATGGTCGCCAACAATTTGTCATCGTGGCTTGAAATTTGCTCGACCAGCGAACCGGCATAGATGGGGCGCTCGAAGGTCTGATGGTCGAGAATGGTGCTAAGGCCGGTGAGGGGGGCGATGCCTAGCTGGGCGGCCAAGAGCAGCAAAACATGTTTTTGTATGCCCGTATTTGTGGTGATCAGGGCTTTATGATTGACCATTAAGGGGCGCAGGAAGGCGGCTATATCTTCAAACCCAAGCACACCGGGTTGGGGGGAGGGAAGTGTGGAGACCTGTTTGACACCCGCAAGTTCTGCGATCGCTCGGTGCTGATCTGGATCATGCGATCCAATCGAGACAACACACACGTCTTCGCCCAGTTTGAGGGCGGCATTGATGAGCCTTGATGTCATATCAAGCGATTGACTTTTATCGTTTAAAGCAAGCACGAGTGTGGTCATTTCAACAATCCATCCGTTCGCAATTGGGCGGCCAGGTCAGCGGTGCTGTCGAAAAACTGGCAAGCTGGCCGCGCAGCTGGTTCGCGGTATTTGATCAAGGAAACGGTTTGCTTGAGCGTCACTGGTATGTCGGTCAAAGGTCTGCTTACAATGGGTTTTTGACGGGCTTTCATCATGGCGGGCAGGCTGACCGGGCGCGGCTCAATGAGATGTAGTTCGCAACTGACAATGGCGGGCAAGGCTGCTCTGGCGCGGGCCTGGCCATTATCGTGATCTGAGCTGGCGACTATATGCTTGCCCTCGATCTCTATTTTGAAGCTATCGGGCAGTAAAGGCGCGTTGAGGAACCCCGCCAGCAGGGTAGGCGTCTGGCCCGCGTCACTGTCAACCGATTGCTTGCCCATCAAGGCAAGATCAACCTGTTCTTCGCGAAATATATGCGCAAGGATGCCAGCAATATCGAAAGGTTGCAGAGTTTGATCTTCGCTTGTCACGATATGGATGGCTCTATCCGCCCCCATCGCCAATGCGGTGCGCAGGGTGTCTGCGGTTTTTTCGCCGCCAATCGAGACGGCGATCAGCTCACTTGCTTCCCCGCCAGCGCGCATCATCGCAGCTTTGGCAAGGGCAACCTCGTCGAATGGATTAAGGGCATGAGGCTGGTTCGCGCTGACAATATTTTTGCCCTCAAGGTCGATCCGAACGGGGACATTTGGATCGATGACCCGTTTGACCGGCACAAGTATTTTCATGGGCTAAGGGCTTATCCGCTATTGAAAGAGTTTGACGTTGGGGCGACGCATTATGAGCACCAACACGGCACCAGCAGCAAGGCCGCCAATATGGGCCCACCAGGCTGTACCAGATTGTCCAGCGCTCATCAGGCTGACAAATTGTATGGCAACCCAGGCACCCAGCACATAAAGTGCGCGCAGTTTCAAAGAAATAACGCCAAACGCCAGCACCCAGACAAGTACATTGGGGTGCAGCATCAAATAGGCGGCGATGACACCCGCAACCGCGCCACTGGCGCCTATTAGCGGAATATTTGAAGTGGGGGCCATCACGCTGTGAGCATAACCGGCCAGCACGCCGCAGATCAGATAGAAGATCAGGAACATGAAATGGCCCATGGCATCTTCGACATTGTCACCAAACACCCATAAAAACAGCATATTGCCGATGAGGTGCATCCAGCCACCATGCAAAAACATATAGCTGAGCGGCGTGATGGCTTCGGGAGTGGCGCCGATCACCTGCACGGCACTCGTGGCGCACACATCAAGGCCGAGCAATTGGCAAGGAATGATCGCCATATCGACGATACCGGCATGCCCGATGTTAAAAACAAGACCGCTCTGGTAGACGACATAGATAAAGACGTTTACGGCAATCAGCCCGATGGTCACAAAGGGAAAAGAAATGGAGCGCAGGGGATTATCATCATGCAGCGGGATAAACATTTTGGCAAAAGTCCTCGAACGAATTAAGGCGTGTTGAAATAAAAACTGGCCATAACCAGGAGGACCGCCACGAACTGCATGCCAACGCGCCAGCGCATGAGTTTTTGCGACAGATCCACGGAGCCATCGCGGCTCATATTAACAATGCCGAACAGCAAAATCGCTGCGACACTGAAGACAGCAAGCATGATCAGAATACTGATTGAAAATGGCATATTTTTTCCCTTTGCGCGATTGTAACACAAAAAAATTGAAAAGGCAGTGCGAATTACTGCAAGGTGCCGCCGCCCTCATTTTTTGAAGCGATTTCCATTTCTGCCAGCGCCATCAATATCTCAGCGCGGATGTTCAGGGTTTTGGCTTCCAGCAGGGCCTGCTTTTCTTCGGGGCCATAGGGGCTGTGAATACATAGAGTATTGACGAGATAGCCCGTCGAGGAGCGATGGATCGAGCGCCAGTCAGCAGTCATGTCATTGGCGTTGAGATACAGGCGCAGTAAGGAAAGCAGTTTTTCCCGATCAACCTCGCCTTCGTCTTCATCACCATTGAGGTCGCTGGCAAAAGGTTCACAATTGATATCACAGATGCGGTAAGGCTTGGTGAGATTAGCCTCGGCTTGTACTTCAAAGCGGCAAATGCCGGTGAGGGTGACGGCCATGCGGCCATTGTCCTGCTCTTCAAAACCGGTGATACGGCCAATACATCCCGTCTTGCGCAAGGGCCAGTTTCGGTCTTGCGGGGATTCGCTGTTCTCGTCCTCGTCTGGTTCATCGGTGCTGGCCTCATCGGATCGCCGGGTTTTGGCGGCGGGCTGGATCAGGCCGATCAGGCGTTCGCGTCCCAGCACATCATCGATCATTTCCAGATAGCGCGGCTCAAAAATATTGAAAGGCAAGGCAGTACGAGGCAGCAAGACAATGCCGCGCAAAGGAAAAACGGGCAGGTCTGAAGGTAGATCACTCAGCTTGTTATAGCGCTCCGTTATCACAATTGCTCCTTCGTAATTTTCTCGTTTGACAATATCTTATGAAAACAAGGCGAGGGAAAGCAGGCGCCGCCCCTCAATGGTCATGGGGTCACTGGGGCCCCAGGCTTCGAACAATTGCAACAGCTGCACGCGGGCCGCGTTCTCGTTCCATTCATTATTGCGCGTGACGATCTCGATGAGATGTTGCACGGCGGCTTCTTGTTGTCCCGCCGCATTGAGGGCGAGGGCAAGATCATAGCGCGATTGATGATCGTTTGGATCATCTTCAAGCTTGGCGGCAAGTTCGCCAGCATCGCCCAGATCGGCAGTTTTGGCAGCGAGATCAAGACGGGCCTTGACGGTTTTGAGCAAGGGGTCATCCGCTTTGTCTTCTGGCGCCATATCAAGTATTTTTTGAGCTTCGGGCGGGTTATCCATCTCCAGATGGACCGTGGCCAGCCCGGCGATTGCTTCCAGATTTTCCTTGTCCAGCTTTAGCGCCGCCACATAGCCCTCGGCGGCGGTTTGCAGATCACCAGCCGCAAGAGCGGTGCTCAAGGCTGCCATATCGACCCCCTCATCGACCGGGACTTCGGTAACACCGAGCTTGTCGATAAAGGCTTTTATTTCACTTTCTCCAAGCGCGCCCATGAAGCCATCAACCGGTTGTCCATCCTTGAATGCGAACACGGCAGGGATCGATTGTACGCCCATTTGTCCAGCCAAAGACTGGTTCTCGTCGACATTGACTTTGACCATGCGCACCGCGCCGCCATAGCTATTGACGGCCTTTTCAAGAGCGGGGCCCAATTGTTTGCACGGGCCGCACCAAGGCGCCCAGAAATCGACAATGACCGGCACCTGTTTAGACGCTTCAATGACATCAGTGACAAAATTTTCGGTGTCGCTATCCATCACATAATTCTGACCGCTGGCGCTATCGCCCGCTTGTGCCCCGTCTATGGTCTGCATAATTTCGTGCCTTTTGTTGCAAGTGCATTTCTGCACGCTTAATCTTTGGCAAAAACAATGGTACTTCTTGCGCATTATTGCAAGGTCGGCATAGTGCAGGACATTGGAAAAACATCTTGAAAAGGGATCAGGGATGAAAATCTCACCATTTGCTCCGCAAAGTCCGGCCAATATGCCTGTGATCGAAGGGGTTAGCTTCGCCTCTTGTGAGGCGGGTATCCGCTATAGCGGGCGCAAGGATCTGATGTTGGCGGTGTTATCGCCGCAAACCGTGGTGGCAGGGACCTTGACTATATCCAAGACCTGCTCCAGCGCTGTTGACTGGTGCAGAGAACAGCTGCCCCATGGCAAGGCCCGTGCGCTGGTGGTCAATTCGGGCAATGCTAATGCTTTTACAGGGCTCAAGGGACGGCGCGCCGTGGAAATAACCGCGCAGCAGGCCGCTCTTGCGGTGGCCTGCACGCCTCAAGAGGTGATGATTGCCTCAACGGGGGTGATTGGCGAGGCGCTCGATCCTGACCGGTTTACGCATTTACTGGGGGATTTGGCCGCGCAAGCTGATCCCAAGGGTTGGCACGATGCCGCCAGTGCCATCATGACCACCGATACCTATGCAAAATTATCAACCAGAACGTTACAGATCGATGGCGTTGATATCCATATCAACGGGTTTGCCAAGGGCGCGGGCATGATCGCCCCTGATATGGCCACCATGCTGTCATTTATTTTTACCAATGCACCAATTGCCCACGATGTCTTGCAGGGGCTTTGCAGCCAGTATGTCAAAGGCAGCTTCAATGCGATCACTATTGATAGTGATACCTCGACCTCTGATACCTTGCTGTTGTTTGCAACGGGAGCTGCGCCGATTGCCCCCATTAACAGCCCGGATGACCCCCGTCTGGAGGGCTTTGGCGAGGCGCTTGCTACACTGATGCTTGATCTGGCTCATCAAATCGTCAAGGACGGGGAGGGCGTCAGCAAGTTTATCACGGTACATGTTGAGGGCGCGGAGCATGATATGGCTGCAAAAACGGTTGCTCTGTCGATCGCCAACTCGCCCCTCGTCAAAACGGCCATGGCCGGAGAAGATCCCAATTGGGGCCGCATCATCATGGCGGTGGGCAAGGCGGGAGAACGCGCTGATCGCGATTCTCTGGGCATCTGGTTTGGCGATATCGAAGTTGCCAGAGACGGGGAAGTCTCTCCTGACTACCGGGAGGAACTGGGGGCACAATATATGAAAAACGCGGAAATTTCGATCAAGGTTAATCTTGGCATTGGTGACGGTTGCGCTGTGGTTTGGACTTGCGATCTGACCCACGAATATATCACTATCAACGCAGATTACCGCAGTTAAGCCAATGATTTGAAATTTATCTTTTGATTAATCCAATACATTATCGGCATCTTAAAAGATTGGGGGCATGATGGGTCAGGACGTGAAAGTGCCATTGCTTGTAGTGGTGGCGTGCGTGCTCGTTGACGCTGATGGCAAAGTCTTGCTGGCGCAGCGCCCCAAAGGGCGCTCAATGGCAGGTTTATGGGAATTTCCGGGCGGCAAGCTGGAGCCAGGGGAGACCCCTGAAGCTTGTATCATCCGGGAGTTGAAAGAAGAGCTGGGCATAACAGTAAAGGCTGCGTGTCTTGCGCCTTTGACTTTTGCCAGTCATGCCTATGAGGAGTTTCATTTGTTGATGCCACTATATGTGGCGCGGCGATGGGACGGCGTTGTGAGCCCCCTGGAAGGGCAAAAACTGGCTTGGGTGCGTCTTAACGAGTTGCGCTCCTATAAGATGCCGCCAGCCGATGAACCGCTGGTTGCCATGCTGTTTGATTTGTTGTGACCATGTGATGGGATGAGGGCCGATGACCAGTTTTCGACTAAAAACTGAAGATGCTGTTCGTGCTTTCATCACCGATGAAAGCGGCGTGACCGCAATAGAATATGCCCTTATCGCCACAGGTATTTCAGTCGCCATTATTGTCGGCTTCAACTATATGGGGACTTCTTTGAAGACCATGTACAATTCTGTCGCCGCAAAAGTCGCGGCAGCCGTTAGCTAGGGTCAAAACATCCTAAAATTGATCTTTCAAGGCTCTGGTCGCTGAAAAGACCTTTATTTCGGGCTGTCCTTGCAGGCCAAATTTCTTCTGAATTTCCATACTGTGCGATCGCAAAAACGGGTTCGTTGCTTTCTCCGTGGCAAGGCTGACCGGCAGGGTTGCCTTGCGAGCGCGGCGCAATGATCTCACTTCATCTGCCCGTTGCTGCAGCGCCAGATTATCTGGCTCGACTTCAAGAGCGAACTCCGCATTGGACAGCGTATATTCATGACCGCAATAGATTTGCGTCTCATCGGGCAGGGCGCGTATCTTTTGCATGGATTGCCACATCAATTCCGCCGAGCCTTCAAACAGGCGTCCACACCCCATGGAAAACAGGGTATCACCCGTGAACAAAATGTTATCAGGCTCCACAAAATAGCAGACGGACCCTAGCGTATGACCTGGGGTTTCAAGCATGGTGATTTGGTTTGACCCGAACTCATATATGTCCCCATCCTCCAAAAGTTCGTCAATCCCAGGAATGCGCTTGGCATCATTTTTTGAGCCGACAATCGTGCACCCCGTGCGCTCCTTCAGCATCTCATTGCCAGGCACATGATCATAGTGATGATGGGTGTTGAAGATATGGGTCAGCTGCCAGCCCTTGGTCTCTAACTCGTGCCATATCGTCTCGCCATCAGGGGTATCAATACTTGCGCACAGCTTTTTGATCGGATCATAAAGCAGCAAACCAAAATTGTCCGAGCGACATCGAAACTGATGTACCAATAGCTCCCCCATTCTTAATGACTCCTTTTTAAAGCCCCCAAAACAGGGCATCTATTTGATATATTTTTAAAAAATCAGCACTTCCGATATGGGTTTGGCTGCGGTTGCTTTGTTGAAATACTTTCGGTAACGTGCATTATACTCTTATTGATTGTAATTTAAGCTAGCCCCATTGATGTAAATGGGGGCTGTTCATTCTATCACAATTGGTTTTGAAAGAATGCTTCGACTCAGCTGAACATACACTTTTGGAGGGGAAATGGCACTGTAATTGCGTATCTCAATTTAAGAAATTGTTGGTTCGCAAATTCAAATACGGCTCGTCGTCGGCTGGCCATCACCGAACGAAGAACGAATTCAGTTTGTTGAGTAAGTCTGGAGGGGTGTTGTGTGGGTAGTGGAATTAGGCTCCAACAAGTTATTTTTAATATTGGTCAGGGCTGTGGTGGTACTTGGCGGGGTTCTGGCCTGCCTGTGGCAATGGGCCTTTTATTTGTTTCTCATCACCTATGCGCTAGGCGTAACAGCTTATATTTTCCAGCGCTATTTTCTATATCGCCCGGCTAAACGGCGTTATCGGCCTCCCGCCAGTTTGCATTTAGAAGGCGTTCATGAGGTGTGGCTAAATACGCCAGATGGTGAACAGATCTTGACCTGGCAGATTGAACCGCAACCAGGTATGCCGACTATTCTTTATCTGCATGGCAATAATTGTAATCTCTCTAACCGGTTGGAGCGCGTTAGTCGGTTTTTGTCCGATGGCTATGGGCTCTTGATGCCCAGTTTTCGCGGTTATGGCGTCTCAACGGGGCGCCCTTGTGAGCAAAATAATGTCAATGATGCGCTGCTTGCCTATGAAAAATTACAACAAAACGGCATGTCAGGTGATGATATCATTGTCTTTGGCGAAAGTTTGGGGACAGGCGTTGCGGTACAAGTGGCGGCGCGACGTTTCGTTGGGGCGCTTGTACTTGAGGCCCCCTTTACGAACCTCAGCGATCTGGTGCGCCATCGGATCAGGGTCATACCAGCCTACAGCTTTTTGAAGGATCAGTTTAACTCGATCGAGCACATCAAACAAGTGACAGCTCCTTTGCTGATCGTTCACTCCCTTGGTGATGAGGTGATCCCGATTGCCTTTGGACGCTGGTTGTTTGAAGCGGCCACTGGTACGAAAGAATTTTTACGGGTGCGCGGCGCGGGGCATTTTGGTCTGTTCCAGGCTGGCGTTTGGCCAAAGATCCGCCTATTCGTTGAGCAGCATGTGCAAAGCGCTGGAAAATTTGGCCCCAAAGCACGCGAAACGATGGCCTCAAACAGCCAGCAGGTCGTAAATATGGTGGGCAATACCAGTTCAAAAGCCGTTCAATCGTAACGCTCATTTATTAGCTGACCGGATTGGCGATCCAGCTTCGTTTAATTTTTGCTTTGGTTTGGGTGAAGTCCCGGCATACTCTGCCATTGAGACACAAATATTCAAGCAGATAAGGCCATAAACGACCATGCGAGCGGGACCAATCTTACTATTTATCGTCGGCTTCTATATTTTGTTGGCAGCCTATTTGTATGTGATGCAAAGACGGTTGTTATATTTCCCTACAAGCGACTACCAGACCCCTCATGAAGCTGGCCTTGAGGGGGTTGAGGAGGTGGTGGTCAAAACCAAATACACCAAGCGCCTGTTGGCCTGGTATGCTCCCGCGCCAAAAGGGCGCCCTACGATCTTGTATTTTCATGGTAATGGCGGATCGCTGGCCACAAGGGCGGGCCGGCTCGATTTCCTTCGCCAGCAGGGCTATGGCGTTTTGATCACGACTTATCGAGGGTATTCCGGGAGTTCTGGTTCCCCCGCCGAGTTTCCCATCAAAATGGATGCGATTTATTTCTATCACTGGCTGCAGTCAAAGGGCGTGTCCGAGAGCGACATTGTGCTTTATGGCGAGAGCCTTGGCACGGGGGTTGCCGTTGCCACCGCCCTTAATCATCACCCCGGTGTGGTTATTTTAGAAGCGCCTTATAACGCGATCGTTGATGTCGCGGCGTCGAAATATTGGTGGATGCCGGTGCGCTGGTTCATGAAGGATCGTTTCGAAAGCGACAAGCTGATCGGGCAGGTGAGTGCGCCAATATTTATGGTACATGGGGAACTTGATGAGGTCATCCCTATCCGTCACGCCAAAAAACTGTTTGAGGCGGCCAGCCAACCCAAAGAAGCCGTGTGGCTGAACGATGCTGACCATAGTGATCTATATTCAAAGGGTGCGTTCGACCTCATTACCCGTTTCATTGAACGCCATTTGTAGAGCTGTATTTTTTTCGGATCGCAAGGGGCTGAAATGAGAGATAAGAACCCCTCACCCCGGCTCTCTCTGGGAGAGGGGTAGGGTGAGGATGAGGGGATCCAGACTGGCGTATTCTGAAAATCTAATAAACGGCGGACACCTTGTATCCGGCCTTTTGCAGCAGGCTCACGAGACCGGTTTTGCCCGGCAGATGCAAAGCTCCAATGGCGATGAACACATTGCCTTCTTTGAGCAAGGGCAAGGAGCGCCTGGCCATGACTTTGTTACGCTTGATCACCAGCTCGCTTTCAAACTTTTTGAGCGCCGCCAGTTCCTTTTGCAACTGTGCGGCCCCACCGCCTTGTTCTCTGGCCGACTTTTTGGTGAGATAGATAGCGAATTCCCAAAGGGCGGCGGTGCGTCTTTGCAAATATAGTTGCGCCATGGTTTCTATCTGATCATCAAGCAGATCAATCATACGAAGAGAATTCATCAAGAATTGCTTCTGGTCGTCAATGGACATGCGATCAAAGGCTGAGAATTGTTCGCGCACGGTTTCAAGGCCAACTAGCTTCGCTCCGGTTCTTTGCGCGGTTTTGGCAATGACCGCATCCACAGCTTTCAAGCCAGCTTTTTGACGTTTGATTTCGCACAAGGGCAGAGCCAGGCTAAGCATAACGAACCAGGGTTTCAAGCCGCGCGAGGCGGCATAGGGCATATTATATTTTTTGAGCGTGTGTTTCAGGCGGACAAGGTTGTTTTTGGACAGCACTGTTTCAAGGGTGCGCCCATCCGTAAAGGCAATCAGGCCAATATTCTTGATGACCTCTC
The DNA here is from genome assembly GCA_024280895.1 of Alphaproteobacteria bacterium. Classification (GTDB taxonomy): domain Bacteria; phylum Pseudomonadota; class Alphaproteobacteria; order Rhizobiales; family JAKIUO01; genus JAKIUO01. The sequence continues at coordinate 57,671 of JAJRPI010000024.1, forward strand.
GTTGCATTTTTTGATCGTCAGCGATTTCATCCAGTTCCAGCGCCACGGTGCTTGCCCCCTCAAGGGCATCCATGACCGGGCCGGGCAACGTGGTGAGTCGTGTGTCTGAGACGTGCATGGTGCCATATATATAAGAGGCAGGGGTGCCATTGCGCTCGATCTTCCAGAGCAGGCCCTTGCCATTGGGGACCGCATTTTCTCGTTTGATCAAGGCTTGATAGGCTGCCGCGTCTTTTGTTCGCATCTGCTTAAGCAGATTGGTGCCCTGGCAGCTGGGGGCGCTGCTTGCAAGAGCAGAAGGGCCTTTGGCAAAGGCTGGCGAATTGGCCTGCCATGCAAACAACACGGTAACGGCCAGGGCGACGAGAATGACGATTGTTCGAACGAATTTCATGAGAATTTCCTTGTTTCCCAAAATGTCCTAACGCATTACAATTCATGGACTTTTTATTTGCCCTACCGCTTTCGCTGGATGAGGCCTCTATACCTGTCCTGTATCTTTCCAGAACACTAAAATGAGCTCCCCAGCCAAATATTCAAGGGGACGAGACCGCGAATTTACGTCCGAATTGTGGCTGGGTTTGACTGTGCTCCAAAGGGGTTTGCAAGACGTTAAATTCTGCGTCTTTTATACGACAGGATCAATGCTCCGCCGAGCACCAGTATTATGCCGACAAAGTGCCAGGGGGTGAAGGTTTCGCCTAGTAATACAATGCCAAGAACGGTTGTGAATACCGGCCCAACACCTGACAATAGTGATGTGGGTCCCGGCCCGATTTTTTCGATTGCTGCCGCAATCATGAAGGACGGGGCGACCGTCGAGATAAGCGCGATCATAAAAGTCAGCCCATAGACCTGCATTGGCTGGATCAGTATTTGCAAAGAATGGGTCAATGCAAAATGACCAAGGATCGCGATGCTGGCGGCGATCATGGCAAAGCAGGTGAACAGCCGGGCGCCAAGTTTCTTTATGCCAAATTGTGAGAACAAGATATAGCCTGCAAAGGTCAACGCCGCTCCCAACACGAAAGCTGCTCCCGTGACAACCCCGTCGCCAAATAATTGCAAATCCTGCCCGAATATAACTGCCAGCCCCGCGTAAGTCACACCAAGAGCCAACAGTATTCGAACGCTGATCTTGTGCTTGAAAAACAAGGCGCCCAGCAAGATCACGAAGGTTGGATAGGTGAACAGGATCAAGCGCTCGAACTGCGCGGTTATTCTGGTCAATCCTTCAAGATCGAGATAGCTCGCAATATAATATCCAAGCACGCCGACCAAGGCTGTCTGGAGAAGGGTCGTGCGGGACAAATCTGTTGGCGTTTGGCTGGCTTTGCGCTCGCGAAAGGCCAGCACCGCAAACAAAAGATAGAATGGCAGAGAGAATGCCATGCGCAGTGTCATCAGCGTCACAGGGTCGATGGGATAGGCATAGGTGAGCTTGATTATGATTGGCTGGGTGGAAAACAAGCAGGCCCCTGCGATGGCCAGCAATATTCCTTGGGTCGAGGGGGACATATCGCGTTGCCTCGACACTTGCTTTGACGGCCAGGGTTTTGAGATGTCAGGCGGCTCTTCCCCGCGAATTTCCCGCGCCATATCATTGGTTCCTTGTGTCACTAGTCTTGCTTATAAACGCGCAGGTTCGCAAGAGAAACTCGTTTACCATTTGCTAACCATGTATTTATGTTTCTCTCCAAAACCTCAAAATACGATCCTTTTCATCATCTTAGTAATCTGTTCTCAAATCTTTTTGGTTAAGCTACGAGGAGTTTAGTTGTAAGGCGCAAGGGTGCGTGTGTTGAGTAGTAAGTAGTTGGGTATGATATGGCTTTTGTGGGGATGAACGCTTCGAGCGGTTCACGGGAACGGTCTGCATTAAGATCGCAATTGATCGAAAAAGAATCAAAAAAAACGAAATTTAGCTTAGCAAGGCCGGCATCAGCTGAGCAGAGTTCTTATGCAAATAGCCCTGGATCTAGCGCGCCAGGCAGTCTTTCCATCAGTGGCCCCGGTGCCCTGCTGGTCACCGCTGGTCTGTTGATGGCCTCCGGGTCCAGTCTCATCCATTTATTGCAGCTGCCTGTGACCACCGTCTTTGGCTTGGCGGGGATGGTGTTTGCGACCCTTGGGGTTGCCTTTTTGGTTTCTGAGCGCCGCAAGCTTGGCGAGCAAATTAATATAGGTGATACGACTTCGCGCAAAATAGACCAGCTGACGAGACAGCTTGATGAGGGCATCGAGTCTTTGCGTGATGTGCAATGGGAGATGCGTGACAGCGAGTTGCGCTATCGTGATCTGCTGGACAACCAGCTCGATATTATCATGCGCCGTGACCGTAATGGTCGCATCAGCTTTATTAATGATGCTTTTTGCGCGACTTTTGGCGCGGACCAAACCAACACCATCGGAGCCTTGTTCGAGCCAGAATATCTGGGGGGAAGCAAAACGGTGGCGTTTGGCCAGTTCGGCAAATCCGAGCGCTATCAGTATGAGCAACAGTTGAGCACTGAACTTGGGCCACGCTGGTTCAGTTTTGAAGACGTGGCTATTCGCGATGATGATGGCGAATTGCGCGAAGTCCACACGGTTGGACGCGATATTACCGACGAAAAAAAGACGGCCAGCGAATTGCAGGAAGCGCGCGAATTGGCAGAGCATGCCAATCATGCCAAGACCCGTTTTCTTGCGACCATGAGCCATGAAATCAGAACTCCCATGAACGGTATTATGGGCATGACGGATCTGTTGACCGAAAGCACACTGAGCCCGGAGCAACGGACCTATTGTCATGCCATCAATAAATCCGCGACGACCCTGCTCTCCTTGATCGACGAGATTCTTGATTTTTCAAAGATCGAGGCTGGTAAGTTCGAGATGGTTCAAAAACCCTATAATATCACCGATTTTGCCCAGAGCGTTGTCGAGCTGATGGCTCCACGGGCGTTTGAAAAAAATCTGTCACTTGGCTGCTTTGTCTCGCCGGATCTGAGTGATCTGGTGATCGGCGATGAAATGCGCATGCGTCAGATCTTGCTGAACCTGATTGGCAATGCCATCAAATTTACAGATCGGGGCGGCGTGACCCTTGAGATCAGCCCTGCTGGTGAAAACGGCGAGCTTTTGCGCTTTTGTGTTTCCGATAGCGGCATTGGCCTGTCAAAAACGGATATGGAACGTATCTTTGTCGAGTTTGAACAAGTCGACAGCTCCAATGCCCGGCGCAATGGTGGTACCGGCCTTGGACTGGCCATTACACGGCGTCTGGTGGAAAAAATGGGCGGCGAGATCTACGTCGAAAGCGTGCGGGCCAAAGGGTCTGTGTTTACGGTCGATATGGCGCTTAAAAATGCCAAAGGGGCGGTTTCTTTGCGTGAGCAATTGATACCCCCGAGCCATATTAAACGGGCTTTGATTGCTTGTGATCATGAACTTGAAGGCCAACTCATCGGTAAAATGCTGAAGAGTCTGGGCGTCGAGGTTGTCGTTCAGGATCGCATCATGGCTTATGAACTGCTGGAAGATGGTATTGGCGAAGCTTTTGATGTATTGATCAGTGATGCTGTTGAAGCGTCAGATTTCGCGCAAAAACTTGCGCGTATGGCCAAGCAGCATGCCGGTCGCCCGGTCAAAGGTCTGATGTTGATCGAAGCCACCGATCGTCACGACTTTGAAGCCTTGCGCCACAAGGGTTATGACAGCTATGTAACCCGCCCGGTGCGCCATATATCCCTATTGCGGCAGCTCGATACACTGGGATCCAGCCAGACAGCACCTCATCCAGAGCCCTATCAGAGCGATTTTGCGCCCAAAACCCTTACTCCTGTAAATCGTGGCCTGACAAGCAACGCTCAGGTCGAGGCGCCGTCTGCCGCTGATCCGAGTGCCATTGCACAAGAGCCTGGCTCTTTCGTGCAAAAGGTCCGTATTTTGCTGGCCGAGGACAATGAGATCAATGCGCTGCTGGGGTGCCGCCTGCTTGAACATATGGGCTATGACGTGACCCATGTCACAGATGGCCAGTTAGCCCTGACTGAGATTAAAAATGCCGATAGCGATCGTCAATTTGATGTCGTATTGATGGATATTCATATGCCGCATATGGATGGTATTAGAGCCACCCAGGAAATCCGTGCCTATGAAGAATATTGCGGGCTGTATCAAAATCCCGTGCCGATTATAGCGCTCACGGCAAATGCCTTTGATGATGTCAAAACCGAATGTTATTCAGTGGGCATGAATGCCTATCTCGCCAAGCCATTTGCACGAGAAGAACTGCGCGAAATCATCGAGAGCTGCCTCCAGTCTCGCAGGGAATATGCGTGTTGAGACGGTAATCGGAATGAGCGTGAAAGACCAGTTTGCAAAGGGATTTCTGCTACTTGCATTGGCTTAGTCTTTTGGGGCTATTCAGCGAAAAATCAATATTTCAGCAGCAATGTTACCTGTCGAATGATCTGAGCCCCAGCTCCCTTTGCTTCTTCTTGCTTAGGCCTGTGCTGACAAGCTGGTGGGAGCGGCTGATAGAGTCCTTGAGACCCTCGTCGCTCAATCCGGGCTGTGCGTAGTCTTGTATCCATTTGAAGCCCCGGGAGGCGAGATAGGGAGCAGGGCGCAGGCCCTTTTGCTCCTTGAGGATCTCAAAAGATAGCTCTGATGTTTTGAACGTGTAGGCGGGTTGGTCATCGGCCCAGCCGCCGATGGCGAAGACTTTGCCGCCAACTTTCCACACATGAGAGCCGCCCCATTGAATGACATGGGTTGTGGATACAAGTGCCTCGCAAAATTGATTGAACTCCTCATAAGTCATGTTTGTACCACCATTATAAGAACTTCTTTTCTATTGAAATTCTATCGCAATTCCCCCATCATTTATAGAGAAATAATACTTTGTAATTTTTGCGAGGGAGCCAGCAATGTTGGGCAAGATCAAAAGTTTCGCGGTTTTTGGGTTTTCGCTATTTTGGATGATTTCATTTCAGGGCGGGCCGGTATCAGCACAATTTGACAGCGATAGCTGGCTGAATAATGCTTTTGTTACGCCCTTGCCGAGCAAGGTCAAAAATGGCAAATCGGTCACGCAAGGTAAAAGCGCATCGATCAAGGCATTGCAAAGCTTTATGGAGAGCGGGGCATTTTTAAGCGCCAGTGATGTGACAAATTTCTCCAAAAGCATCGAAAGCCTCGTGGGCAATTATTTTTATATCAACAAGCAAAGCGGCCAGTTGCAATTACTGGGGCCAACTTTTGTTGAAGCCAACAAGACGGTGGGTATCAAGGATGTGATTATTTTCAGGGCGATTGTCGACCGTAAATTTGGTGCTGGCGCAAAGGTCCCAGCCTTTCTTGAACTCAATATGCAAAAAGATGATTTGACCGAATTGACGATCCGCAGCATCGCCACTGTTATAGGGAATAGTGGATCAAATATGGTGGCGTGCAACGCCCCGTTTGGTGACTTTGGCAAGAATAGCGATCAGCTGTTTTATATCACCGCTGCAAGCGTTTCGATGATCTACAAAAAAGCCTATCAACTGCGAGAGCAAAGTGGCTCCGGGCTTATATCCATGTTGAGCCTCAAGGGTAAAAACTATTATTCAAATCAGCTGGAAACCAGAGTGCCGGTGATCTCGGTTTCTTCCATTCCTGTGCCCTCGATCCCGCAGGATAAATTTTATCTGTGCGCCAAATATAATGATGCCGTGAAAACTATTGAGACCGCTTCTTTGACAAAGAAAACCAAGGTTCGCGCCGTGCGTGCGATGCGTTCCATGGGGGCAAGCAGAGAACAGCGCGTCTTGAACAGTCTGGAGGCGCAACTATCCAGCGTCGCGATCAAGGGCGATGAAAAAGCCGTCATGAAACTACGTGGCAAAGTGGTTGACGTCCGGGAAAAATAGCGGTCACGGCTATTCCGTCTGCGGCGGGCCTGCATTTTTGTTGCCCTACCGTTTCACTATTTGAGGGCTGAGGGCGCGCAAAGCGCGGCGCGTAGTCACGCTTGCCTCCCGTTGGTCGGAGTTCGTTTTCCCATGCAATGACTTTTCCATAATAATGAGTAACCGATGTACCCATCGGCAAGGGCAACGCCCGCCGGGCGTTGCCCGCCCCATCGGAGGCCGCGCAACGCGCGAATAGCCGCGAGATAAATAAAACTCCCCGAAGTAGACTTCGGCAAGGCCGACTGGCCGCCGCGCTGTAGCGCGCTCCATCGGAGGCCGCGCAACGCGCGAATAGCCGCGAGATAAATAAAACTCCCCGAAGTAGACTTCGGCAAGGCCGACTGGCCGCCGCGCTGTAGCGCGCTCCATCGGAGGCCGCGCAACGCGCGAATAGCCGCGAGA
>JAJRPI010000025.1 GCA_024280895.1 Alphaproteobacteria bacterium
CCGATATTAGCTTGCCGCTTTTTCGGCTGTTTCGCCAGGCCCATAACATTCCTTTGAGATCGGAAATCACCAGTAGTAAGGCCCCGCCGGGTTTGATCGAGCCTTGAACCCGCTCGAACGGCGCGTTACCCACGCATTCAACGATCACATCATAGGTTTTAGCGTTTTTGGCAAAATCTTCTTTTTTGTAGTCGATCACATGATCGGCTCCAAGCGATGTGACAAGGTTAGCATTACCGCCACTGCAGACGCCCGTAACGACCGCGCCAAAATGTTTTGCAATCTGTATTGCAGCAGTGCCAACAGCACCAGAAGCGCCGTTCACAAGCACCTCATCACCTACTTTAAGCGGTGCGCGATTGAAAAAAGCCAGCGCTGTATAGCCGCCAAAGACGAGCGTCACGGCGTCTTCAAAGCTCATATTTTTTGGCTTTACGGAGACCGGACCATCTTGGGGTACGCAAACATATTCGGCGTGGCCGCCAAATTTGACACCGGTCAATGCGATGACTTCATCACCAGTTTTAAATTTTGTAACAGCTTTCCCCACCGCCTCGACAGATCCAGCGATATCCATACCGAGGATTTTCTTACGTGGCGCGAACACACCAAGTGCAAGTGGTGCAAAAAACCAAAATCCTTTCGGCAGATCGAGACTTCGCACCCTGTGGTCGGCAATGCTTACGGTTGTTGCGCGAACCCTGACAAGGATCTCGCCGCTTTTAGGGGAAGGCTTTGGAATCTCTTCGATTTTGACGACTTCAGGGCCGCCAAATTTACGATATACAGCTGCCTTCATCAAAAATCCTTCCCGGATGAATTTGTATTTATGAGATATTGCAGATAGGCAGAATGTGTCTTAATTCAACAATACTAGCTGATAAATAACCCAGTAGGTCGATTTTTAATAATTGATTTTTTGTGGTTATCGCCTATTTTTTTATTTTTCTTATTACCTGCTTTAAGCAGCGCACCAGAAACCCTATTTTCGCCGTGCCGCATCGAGGCGCTCGAGCGCTCTGCGCAGGCCATCGTCAGTGACGGTCGATAGATCAGCGAGGGGGCCGTCCTCTTGGCATTTGATGTGATCGCTATGGGCGTTTGTGGTCACACGTTCCTTGCAGATCGGTCCTTGAATGATGCGAATATCGGTGACGGCGCTATAGCCGAAATAGCTGTTGATGCGCTCCATGATTTCTTCAAGACGATATTGGATATCGAGGGCCAGGTGGCTCTCCACCCTTAGTTTCAAGGTGATACCTGTTTGCAGTTTTTGCGAAGGGCGTTTTTTAGGGGCCGGTTCGAAATCACCTTGAATTTCTTGGGCTTGCTGGCGCGGCCAGTTCATTTTTTCAGGGCAGGTATAGGCCGCCAGGTCTGGCCCGACAATGGCTGGCCAATCGGTGATCAGCGACATGTTGGGAAAGCCTTTTTTGGCCAGCACCTTGCCGGTGATTTTAGGCAGGAAACTGCCGATGGTGCGCGGGCGGGCGCGATATTTGTTGTTTGCCATGGACGCTGGAACTATCCTGTTTGCTGATTCGTTCCCTCACTTTAACATGAGCGCGTGCGAATCGCTCGCATGGTCTGAAGCCAAGGGGATAAGTAGTGGAGAACGCGCAGCACGCCAAAAAGCTTCTGGCATGGTATGACCAACATGCCCGCGTGTTGCCGTGGCGTGTTGCGCCCAATATCGCATCCCCTCAAAGACCCGATCCCTATCATATCTGGCTATCGGAAATCATGCTGCAGCAAACGGTTGTCAAAGCGGTCATCCCCTATTTTGAGATATTTTTGCAAGAGTGGCCAAGCGTCTTTGACATGGCGGCCTGCGACCAGGAAGAGGTGCTGAAGCGCTGGGCGGGGCTTGGCTATTATGCGCGCGCCCGTAATCTTCATGCCTGCGCCAAAGTCATCGCCGCTGAGCATGATGGGCGGTTTCCCTCAGACGAAAAAGCCTTGCTGGCCTTGCCGGGTATCGGGCCTTATACGGCCAGCGCCATACGGGCCATTGCCTTTGATCAAAAGGCCATCGTTGTGGATGGCAATGTGGAGCGTGTGGTGGCGCGCTTGTACGCGCTTAAAAAGCCATTGCGCGAGATCAAGACCTTGTTGAAGAAAAAAGCGGCCGATCTGACGCCCTCTAAAAGGCCCGGTGACTATGCGCAAGCCATGATGGATCTGGGGGCAACGATTTGCACGCCCACCAGTCCCAAATGCTCGTCATGTCCGCTCACAAAACATTGCATGGCGCATGCGCAAGATTGCGCCGCGAGCCTGCCGGTGAAGGCCCCCAAAAAGCCAAAACCCGTGCGCTATGGCACCGCCTTTTTGGTGCAGCGCGAGGATGGCGCACTCTTGCTGCGCCAACGCCCCGCAAAGGGCTTGCTGGCATCGATGCTGGAGGTGCCAGCGACCAGTTGGTGCGTGAAACCAGATGCTGGTGTTGAAAGCGCAACGCGCGATGAAGACGCAGCTCCAGTCACCGCGACATGGCAATCAGTGCCAGGCATCGTGCCTCATACATTTACGCATTTTCACTTGCAGCTGGATGTGAAGCTGGCGCGGGTCGGCATTGATTGTGCGCCTTTACCACGCGCTGATCCCGCACGTTGTCGCTGGGTTTGCCAATCGGAGTTGGCGGATCAGGCCTTGCCAGGCATTATGCGCAAAATCATCGCACACGCGATTGACGTGCCGATCAGCGAATGAGTGAGAGATTGGCGAGGAATTGACCTATCTGGCTATTGTGTATCTTGCCGGTTCAGATCGAGCCAGCCTTCGCCTTGGTTGCTTCGCATGGTGACGGTTTGTTTGTTGCCATTGAGGATAATGGAAAAAATGCCTTTTACTTTGTGCAGGACATTATTAAACGTGCCGGAATATTTGGTGGCGCTGATTTTCTTGACGGCGACGTTTTGTGAAATAATTCCAATTGGCGACGAGCATTTATAGACGGCATTATATAGGCCTCTGCCTGGAGATTTTTGAATCTCAGCCCGGCATCTGGTTTTTTCCTTGGCCCCGCCGTTTGGCTGTACAATACCACCGCCGCGCCATGAACCAATGAGCGATACTGATTTGGCAGCGCTGAAACTGGCACCAAAAGTAGTTGATAAGATGAGCACGCTGGCTACCACGAAAGAACGCATAAAGATATTCCTGTTCATTTGCCCTGTGCAATTACATCGATCGGCTAAGTAAAGTGATGGATGACACCCGTTTAGCTTATTTTTGTCGGCATGGCTAATTTTGATCGCCGCTTTTCTTTTCATCTTATATGTACCATATTGCGCACACAAAAACCAGATCTGGCAAGAAGGAATTTCGCATGAATAGCGACGAAATGAAGATCAAGGCGGCGCAAAAAGCCATGGACTATGTGCAAAATGGTATGAAGCTTGGGCTTGGAACCGGGTCGACAGCGGCCAAATTCGTTGATCTTGTCGGGGCGGCGGTGGCTGATGGGTTAGAGGTTATCTGCGTGCCAACCTCTGTTGCCACAAGAGATCAAGCGGCGGCGCTTAATATTCCTCTCACCACCCTAGAAGAAACCCCTCATCTTGACGTGACGGTTGATGGTGCCGACGAGTTGGACGAGCAATTACGCCTCGTCAAAGGCGGCGGCGGCGCTCTTTTACGTGAAAAAATCGTTGCTACAAGCTCCGATAAAATGGTGGTGATTGCCGATGATAGCAAGCTGGTCAAGGTTTTGGGGCAATTTCCGCTGCCCATTGAGGTCGTGCAATTTGGCCTCAAGTCCAGCTTGATGGCCATTGAGGGTATGGCGACACGGGTCGGCTGTGTGGGTACAATCAAACAGCGCATGCTAGAGGACGGTTCGCCCTATATCACCGATAATGGCAATTTCATTCTTGATGCCCATTTCGGTCAGATCGAAAAACCAGAAGCGCTTTCAGGGGCCTTGACGCAGGTGCCAGGCGTTGTTGAAAATGGTTTGTTTCTTGGCATTGCCGATGTGGCCATTGTCGCGGGACAAGACGGGATTACGACCCTAGAAATTGATGGGGCCTGATATGACTTCATATGATTATGATCTGTTTGTCATTGGTGCGGGATCTGGCGGCGTACGCGCGGCAAGGGTCGCGGCTTCAATGGGCGCAAAGGTTGGTATTGCCGAAGAATTTCGGGTCGGTGGGACATGTGTGATCCGTGGCTGCGTTCCAAAGAAACTATTGGTTTATGCAAGCAAGTTCAGTGGCATGGTGGCCGATGCGCAAGGGTTTGGCTGGACCATTCCAGAACCCTCTTTCAGCTGGCAGACCCTGATCAAAAACAAGGACCGTGAAATCGACCGCCTTAACGCGATCTATTTGCGCAATCTAAAGGGGTCGGGCGTTGAAGTGTTCGAAAGTCGGGCGGTGCTCGAAACTCCCCATAGCGTCAAACTGGCGGACCTTGATAAAATATTTAGCGCCAAAAACATCTTGATCGCCACGGGTGCTGCACCGTTTATTCCAAAGGTCGCGGGGGCCGAACATGTCATCACCTCCAATGAGGCGCTGCATCTTGAAGAACTGCCAGAAAGTATTGCGATTGTCGGGGCTGGCTACATAGCTCTTGAGTTTGCAACCATTTTTGCGGGGCTGGGTGTCAAGGTTAGTGTGCTTTATCGTGGCCCGCAGATTTTGCGCGGGTTTGATAGTGATGTGCGTGATACCCTTGCTGGCGAGCTGACCAAGCGCGGTATCGATATTCGCTGTAACACTGATATTGTCTCGATCACCCCCGACGATGCGGGAGCTGGCGGCTATGTTATCGATTTCAAGGATGGCGATAGCCTGCATAAGCAACTTGTCATGTATGCTACGGGCAGGGTGCCCAATACTCAGGGGCTTGGCCTTGAAAATGCGGGCATTGATCTGGGCTGGAACGGTCATGTCGTGGTTGACGAGTTTTCACGCACCAGTGTTGAGCATATATATGCCGTTGGAGATGTGACAGATCGGGTTAATTTGACGCCAGTGGCAATTGCCGAGGCCATGTCGTTTTGCGAAACTGTTTATAATGATAATCCAACGCGCGTTGATCACGAATTCATCGCAACGGCGGTGTTTACCGAACCTGAAGTGGGCACGATCGGCATGGGCGAGGCCGAAGCCCGGGAAAAATGCCGCACGGTGGATATTTACAAGAGCCGCTTTAGGCCAATGTTCCACACCCTTTCGGGGCGAGATGAGCAGATGTTGATGAAGTTGGTTGTGGATGGGGATAGTGGCAAGGTAGTGGGCTGCCATATTGTGGGACCAGACGCCGCCGAAATGGTGCAAATCGCTGCAATCTCAATCCGTATGGGGGCCACCAAGGCCGATTTTGATGCCACTATGGCCTTGCATCCGTGTGCAGCTGAAGAACTTGTTACCATGCGTGAAAAATGGACCCCGCCAGAAGACAACGGTCCATCATCCAGCTAAAAAAATGCTGTGGTTATGGGCGGGAATGGCGTTTTTAAGTCTTTAAGGCTGGTTGGCCGCCAAGGTGTGTTGCAAGCGGTGATTGCCTATGCTAGAGCAGGCTCAATCTTTGCTAAAATTTTTGGTAAAGAATTCTTGAAATTTTACGCTATTTGGATATGACGGTGAGTGAAAATCTTGCTTGAGGCTATTTGCTCCAGATGGCCCTATCTGGCGGCTGAAAATAAAAAAGGTGCGAAGCTTAAAAGTGGCAGGTAGTGAACCAATTATTGCTGGCGTGGCCGGTCGTTATGCAACAGCTCTGTTTGAGCTGGCGCGTGAAGAAGACCAGCTTGACCAGGTGTTGAGCGAGCTCAATGGTTTCAAGGCTCTTTTAAATGAGCATGAAGACCTGGATCTTGCCCTTAAAAGTCCAGCATATAGTCTGGGCGAAAAGCATGGCGTCTTGATGCAGGTGCTTGAAAAAATGCAAGTGAGCACTCTTTCAGCCAATTTTCTTGCGCTCGTGGCCAAGAATAACCGCCTGTCGACAATCCGCGATATCGTCAGTGCTTTTAATGCACTTATGGCCAGGCATCAAGGCGAAGTGAGCGCGCAGGTGACATCAGCCAGTGAGTTGTCGCAGGCGCACAAGGATGCTCTTGCCAAAACGCTCAAATCTACCATCGGCCAAGACGTCAAGATCGACACGCTGGTTGACCCTGATCTGCTTGGCGGATTAATCGTTAAAGTCGGCAGTAAAATGATCGACAATTCCCTACGTACCAAATTGAACAATTTACGTGTTGCCATGAAAGAGGTGAGTTGATGGATATTAAGGCTGCAGAGATTTCCTCCATCCTCAAGGAGCAGATCAAGAATTTTGGCCAGGATGCGGAAGTGTCCGAGATCGGGCAGGTATTATCGGTGGGCGATGGTATTGCCCGTGTCTATGGTCTGGATAACGTCCAGGCAGGCGAAATGGTTGAGTTCCCAGGCGGCGTGCGCGGCATGGCTCTCAATCTTGAAGCCGACAATGTGGGCATCGTGATCTTTGGTTCCGATAAGCACATTAAAGAAGGCGATACCGTCAAACGCACCGGCGCCATTGTCGATGTGCCAGTTGGCAAGGGTTTGCTTGGACGTGTGGTCGATGGACTTGGCAATCCTATCGATGGCAAAGGTCCCATCGATAGTGACGAACGCGCCAGAGCCGACGTCAAGGCACCAGGTATTTTGCCACGAAAATCAGTGCATGAACCAATGGCGACCGGCATCAAGGCGGTGGATACATTGATCCCGATCGGTCGCGGTCAGCGCGAATTGATCATTGGGGACCGCCAGACAGGTAAAACCGCTATCGCGCTCGATACGATCCTCAATCAAAAGAGTATCAATGAGAGCGATGATGAGAACGAGAAGCTCTATTGCATCTATGTGGCGATCGGGCAAAAGCGCTCGACAGTTGCCCAGTTTGTGAAGGTGCTGGAAGATAATGGCGCCATGGAATATTCCATCGTTGTGGCGGCCACCGCATCTGATCCAGCTCCTATGCAGTTTCTGGCGCCTTATACCGGTTGTACAATGGCGGAATACTTCCGTGATAATGCGATGCACTCCTTGATCGTTTATGATGATCTTTCCAAGCAGGCCGTGGCCTATCGCCAGATGTCGCTATTGCTGCGCCGACCGCCAGGACGTGAAGCCTATCCGGGCGATGTATTTTATCTGCATTCACGTTTGCTGGAACGCTCCGCCAAACTGAACGAAGATCACGGCGCTGGTTCCATGACTGCTTTGCCAATTGTGGAAACGCAGGCCAATGATGTCTCGGCCTATATTCCAACCAATGTGATTTCGATTACCGATGGGCAGATTTTCCTTGAAAGTGATCTGTTTTTTCAGGGCGTTCGCCCAGCTGTGAATGTGGGTCTATCGGTGTCTCGTGTGGGATCCGCCGCTCAGTTTAAAGCCATGAAACAGGTGGCAGGTGCCATCAAGGGTGAGCTTGCACAATATCGTGAAATGGCCGCTTTTGCGCAGTTTGGATCTGATCTTGACGCCTCGACACAAAGACTACTTGACCGCGGCGAGCGTTTGACAGAGCTGCTCAAACAACCTCAGTTCTCTCCCTTGAGAATGGAAGAGCAGGTGGTGGTGATCTATTCCGGCACCAGAGGTTATCTCGATAAAATTCCGGTTTCGGAAGTGGGCCGCTATGAAGAAGAGCTTTTGCGTTTCATGCGCGAAGATCACAAAGATCTTTTGCAGACGATCCGCAAGGAAAAAGAGCTTTCTGATGATAGTGAAGAACAGCTAAAATCAGCGATCGAGAAATTTACGAACGGATTTGCATCATAGGGTTTATTGAAAACGGCCCCGAATAATAATCAGATGGGCCGGTTTTTAAAACTCAACAGTAGATAGGGTTGCAGCGCTTATGGCGAGCCTCAAGGAATTACGGAACAGGATTTCCAGCGTCAAGGCGACGCAGAAAATCACCAAGGCCATGCAAATGGTGGCCGCGGCGAAACTGCGCCGTGCCCAAGAAGCTGCCGAAGCTGGTCGCCCATATGCCAATCGTATGGACAAGGTGATGGCATCGCTTGCCTCCAAAGTAGGTCTGGACGAAGGCGCCCCCAGACTACTAGCGGGCACTGGCCGAGACGATGTGCATCTTTTGCTTGTGGCCACAGCCGAGCGCGGTCTTTGTGGGGGCTTTAATTCAAATATTGCCAAGCTGGCGATTATGGATGCCAATGAACTTTTGTCCGCTGGCAAAGAGGTGAAAATTCTTTGCGTGGGCCGCAAGGGCTATGATGTTTTAAAGCGCCAGCATCGTGATCGCATGGTGGAAGGTAGCCCCATTGATTTCAAACAGGTAAAACGAATTGGCTTTGCGGACGCCGAAAGTGTTGGCCGTCAGGTGCTGACCATGTTCGACAATGGCGAGTTTGATGTCTGCACTTTGTATTTTTCGGAATTCAAAACAGTGGTCGAGCAAATTCCTACTGCCCAACCATTGATCCCGGCGAAAATCAACGATGCTTCTGGCGAAAAGGCCGAAGTGGGCGGCGCTGATGCCGCTTATGAATATGAACCCGATGAAGCCGAAATTCTGGCCGATCTGTTGCCGCGCAATGTCATGACCCAGATTTTTCGCGCCTTGCAGGAAAACGCCGCCAGCGAGCAGGGGGCTCGTATGTCGGCGATGGATAATGCGACACGAAATGCGGGCGATATGATCGATCGTCTGACCCTTGAGTATAACCGCTCGAGACAGGCCCAGATCACCAGAGAGCTTATCGAAATTATCTCCGGCGCCGAGGCCTTGCAGTAAATATTGATGGGCTAGAAGATGAATTGATAGGTCTGGGGGTATGGGTCCCCGCCTTCGCGGGGATGACAGTTAGGGTAGGGAGTAATGATCGGCGAGAAACAGTACTATGTGTACATTCTTGCCAGCGGAAAACATGGAACGCTTTATGTCGGTGTGACAAATGATTTGTTGAAGCGGATTTGGGAACACAAAGAGAAGCTGGTTGAAGGGTTTACGAAGAAACACGCAGTTCACAAGCTGGTTTATTTCGAAGTGCATCAGGAAATTGAAGCAGCAATACTGAGAGAAAAGAGACTGAAAAACTGGAACAGGCAGTGGAAGATTAATTTGATTGAGGAACATAATCCAGAATGGGTCGATTTGTATCTCAATATGAACCAATAACACAAATTGTCATCCCCGCGAAGGCGGGGACCCATAACCACAGGACTTTGTAATTGCAGGAATATTGAGATGAGGAATGACGAGATTGTCTTTCGAACCGATAAAATTGTTATTTCGAAAACTTTGGCAAAATTTGGAAGTAAATCATATCCAATTAATGGAATTGGTAGTGTTTATATCGATGGCAAAAGGTCCGTAGTCTTTCTACTTTTATGGGTTGCAGTCGCAATATATGGATTATTGATATTAGTAGGTTCAAGAAACCTCGTTGGAGCGGGACTCTTGGCAATTGGTGCGGGAATGTTTGTTTTTAGTTTGAAACCTGATTTTGAATTGATGATTAAGACAGCAAGTGGTGATCAGCAGGTATTTAAAACCAGAAACCAGGAATTGGCAGAAGAAATAAAAGAAGCTATCGAAAAGGCAGTTGTTTTAAGAGGCTAGCCAAGTTGCAGTAGCGATTAAGAATATTAATTGATCTGACAGATAAGAGACGAAGAGAAACGAAGGACACGCGTAATGGCTAAAAATACAGGCAAGGTCGTGCAGATTATTGGCGCGGTTGTGGATGTGAAGTTCGACGGCGATTTGCCGGCGATTTTGAACGCCCTGGAAATCGACAATCAGGGCAAACGTCTGGTTCTGGAAGTGGCGCAGCATCTGGGTGAAAACACCGTGCGCACCATCGCCATGGATGCCACCGAAGGTTTGGTGCGTGGTACCTCTGTCACCGATATGGGCGAACCCATTATGGTGCCGGTTGGTGAAGAAACGCTGGGCCGTATCATGAATGTCATCGGCGAGCCGGTAGACGAAGCTGGCCCCATTAAAACCAAAGCACGGCGTGCTATTCACGCTGAAGCGCCGCCCTTTATCGAGCAGGCAACAGAAACCGAAATTCTGGAAACCGGTATCAAGGTTGTGGACCTGCTCGCCCCTTATGTTAAAGGCGGCAAGGTCGGCCTGTTTGGCGGCGCTGGTGTGGGCAAGACCGTGTTGATCATGGAACTCATCAATAATATCGCCAAGGGTCATGGCGGTTATTCGGTGTTTGCTGGTGTTGGTGAGCGTACCCGTGAAGGCAATGATCTTTATTATGAAATGATCGAGTCGAATGTGAACGTCAAAGGCGGCGGCGGCGACAGCAAGTCGGCACTGGTTTATGGCCAGATGAACGAACCTCCTGGAGCTCGCGCCCGTGTGGCCCTTACTGGTCTGACGGTTGCCGAACATTTCCGTGACGAAGGCCAGGACGTCTTGTTCTTCCTCGATAATATTTTCCGCTTTACGCAAGCTGGTTCAGAAGTATCCGCTTTGCTTGGGCGTATCCCGTCGGCTGTGGGCTACCAGCCAACGCTGGCCACCGATATGGGCGAAATGCAAGAGCGCATTACCTCCACAACCAAAGGCTCGATTACCTCCATTCAGGCGGTTTATGTGCCAGCTGATGACTTAACCGATCCAGCTCCCGCTTCAACTTTTGCGCATCTTGACGCGACCACGGTGCTTGATCGCTCGATTGCTGAAAAAGGCATTTATCCAGCTGTGGATCCGCTTGATAGTACTTCGCGCGCGCTTGATCCTCGTATTGTTGGCGAAGAGCATTATCAGGTCGCCCGTGACGTGCAGGAAATTTTGCAGCGTTACAAATCATTGCAGGACATTATCGCTATTTTGGGCATGGATGAATTATCTGAAGAAGACAAGATGACGGTGGCACGGGCGCGCAAGATCGAGCGCTTCTTGTCCCAGCCGTTCCATGTCGCTGAAGTGTTCACCGGATCTCCTGGCGTTCTGGTTGGTCTCAAAGATACCATCTCTGGTTTCAAAGGCCTTGTGGCTGGCGAATATGACCATATGCCGGAGCAGGCTTTTTATATGGTTGGCACCATTGAAGAGGCCACCGAAAAAGCGGCGAAACTGGCGGCTGAAGCTGCTTAAGGAACCAACAAATGTCGGAACTTTTCAGATTTGAACTGGTCTCACCAGAAAAGCTGGTGCTCGCTGCGCAAGTGCAGCAGGTGCAGGTGCCAGGCACTGAGGGTGACTTTGGCATCCTTGCTGGTCATGCGCCTGTTATGACCTCTATTCGCCCCGGCGTGCTGGAAGTAACCATGCGCTCGGGCAATGCCAAGCGTTTTTATGTACGCGGCGGTTTTGCCGAAGCGGCCCCCGAAGGACTGGTTGTTCTGGCGCAACAAAGCATTGATCTGGATGATTTGAATGCCAGTGATCTGCAGCAGGAAATCCAGAATCTGGTAGAAGATGTTGCGGACGCCAACACGGATGAGCAAATAAACAAAGCGCAATTTGCCCTCGATCGTTTGAACGAGCTGCAAGCCGCCCTTGATCTTTAAGACCTGGCTTGAGGAAGCCGGCGCTTCATTTACAGGTTGACGACTGGCTATTTTTGCTTTTTCTCATACCGCTTGTAGATCAGCGGAAAAGGCTTGGTGACGTCCATGTCGCACTCTTCCTTGTAACGAAATTCCATGAGAGCGAATTGCTCTTCTTGCCATTTTAATCTGGTCAGACTTCCGCAATCACCAAGGCCGCGCGCTTTGGAAAAGCCTTGCAGCTGCTTTGTCTTGTCGTCATAGGTGGCATTATATAATAGATCGATGCCGACCCAGCCGCCATCATTGGTATAGTCGGCAAAATAGACGCGCTGGGCATCATCGAACTCTCCATCTCGTACCAGATAGACAGCATAGGGCCAGTTATAGGCGGAGGTTTCGCACAAGATGCCGTATACTTGCGTATAGTCGTTAAGGCGCCCTTGAAAGGCCAGACCAGCTGGCGGCATGCTAGGGTCATTGAGCTTCAGGCAGCCGGGAAACTGTTGATGTCGGGCCAGCAGTTTGGCCGGTATATTTGACATTGAAACTTCACGAGCAACGACCGCTCGATTAGTATGCACAAGATAAAGCACACTGGCGCAAAGGATCGACAGGGCAAGAACAATGCGGGACATGATATTCACTCCAGAAATAATATTGGCTGAAATATACCAGATAAAACTTTCCAACACCCCGTAATTGCAGCCTAATCGCGGATTGTGGTAAATAGAGGACTAAAGCGTTCCAGGGATAGCAGCGTGGGGGAGTAATAAAATGAAACAACACGAAATACGCCACGAGCTCGTAAATGACGATGTTCTACTCATGGGAATTGTCAATGTCACGCCCGACAGTTTTTCGGATGGAGGCACCTTTATGGGGCCGCGCGCCGCTATTGAGCATGCGCGTCAACTCGCACTTGAGGGCGCTGATATTATTGATATTGGCGGCGAATCCACCCGTCCGGGCGCAGAGCTGGTTTCAGTGGAAGAGGAGCTATCGCGGGTGATTCCGGTGATTGAAGGCCTCAAAAGCACCATTAGCGCCAAAATTTCCATCGATACCCGAAAAGCTGCCGTGATGCGGGCTGCCATAAAAGCTGGCGCCGACATCATTAATGATGTCACGGCTTTGCAATATGACAAAGACAGTTTAAACGTGGCCGCCAACAGCCATTGTCCGGTCATTTTGATGCACGGGCTGAGCGAGCAGGGCGGCGATCCCAAGACCATGCAAGATAATCCGGTCTATGAGAATGTTGTCAATGAGGTGCTTGAGACCTTGCGCAGTCTTGTTGGCGTTTGTGAAAAGGCTGGCATTAATAAAACACGGCTGATCATTGATCCAGGGATCGGATTTGGAAAAACCGCCGATCACAATATCGAGCTATTGGCCAATCTTGGCCGCTTTGGTGAACTTGGCCTGCCCTTGCTGATTGGTGCCAGCCGCAAAGGATTTGTTGGTTTGCTTGGCGGGGAGAGCGATGCCCTGAAACGAGCGCCAGGTTCGATTGCGGCGGCGCTTTTTGCCGTGTCGCAGGGCGCAAAGATATTGCGCGTGCATGATGTCGCAAAAACCCGCCAGGCGCTTAGCGTCTGGCGGGCTCTTGAAGAAGCGAAAGCTTAACGCACTGCGCTCTAATATTTTGAGAACGCGCCGGTAGAGCGGCTGTTATGCTTTTGTTTTTTGCGATATTTACGCCATTTTTCGCCAACCAGATTGTTGGAATACTCATCCGCTTGCACTGCTTGCTTGGCAAGCGATGGTGACGCCAGCTTGGTGGCTTGATCTTTCAGATAGGCAGAATTGGCGCGATAGAGTTTGCGCGCTGCTTTGACTTTGCCTTGATCGCGCAGCTTCATGGCTGCCTTGTTCTTTTCGATCGCCTGCAGGGCGACCACGCGGGACATGATATCCTTGTCGATACTGGCTTCGGCCTCTTGCTGTGAGCGGGTTAAAGTGAGGGCGACTTTGTCGCTTAACACGGTTTTGCTTGAGGCACCCATATCCTTATAGGTGATCTTGACGTCACCAATCTCGTAGGCTCCAAGGGGCTTGCCTGAGGGTAATTCAAGTTCGAGCGTTAGATCTTTTTTCTGAGCGCCATAAACCTGATTGATGCGGGCGCGCACAATATTGCCTCTGATGGTGGATTTGCGCCACAAGGTGCGCTTGGGGCGGATGCCGGGACGAATGATGATTTCAATCTCGATATCTTGGGCGACCACCGAGGTGATATCGCCAAGTTCAAGTGCGAAGAATTTTTCCAGCTCATCGGCGGTTTCAACAAAGGCATGATTGCCATCTGTGACATTGGCAAGGCGGGTCATCAGGTCTTCATTATAGCCCGTGCCAAGCCCAAGCGTGGTCACCGAGATGCCGCGTTCGATCAAGCGATAGCCGAGTTTGGCGAGATCAGATGGTTTTTTGGGACCAATATTTGCCAATCCATCGGACAGTAAAATGACACGGTTAACATGTTCGCGATCAAGATATTTTTCCAGCTGTTCGCCGCCCACTCGCACGCCGTCATAAAGCGCGGTTGAACCACCTGAATATATATTTTCAATGCGGCGCTCGACCAATGCGCGATCATTGAGTCGCATGGCAGGCACAAGCACTTGCACGCCGCTGGAATATGTCACAATGGAAATAGTGTCATGGCGATCAAGAAGCCCCAGCGCCATGATGGCGGCACGTTTGGCCTGGCGCAATTTTTTTCCGCTCATGGAGCCTGATTTATCAATGACAATCGCCACATTAACGGGAGCGCGGTCCTTGCTATCAGGTAAAGCAATGCCCTCGAGATTGATATGCAGATAGGCCGTCCTGCTGGCACCCTTGCCAACGATCATGAATTTTTGCGCCATGCCGGTTTTCAAAGTAACGGCGGCTGCAAACGCCTTGTTAACTGAAAAGCTCATGACAAAAGCGGCCAAAAAGACGAGTGCCAAAAGCTTCATATGATTGGAAATCGCGAGATGTCGATGCGTCATGGGTCTGATCTTTCATAGGATAAAGAATTGCAGTACCCCCCACCCATAATGTGGGAATAAATTGTGGCCAATGCTTGGCGTATAGGTGCAGATCGCAAGGATTTGTTGCATTTCGCGCTGGGCTCATTCGATAGAAAAACATGGTTGAGGGGGTAAGTTTGTCTAAATAATAACGGGGCGCCAGCTTAAAGCTGTGCCTCTCGTATACATTGTTTGCGAAGGGCGGCGTTGCCCTTGCTGCCCTGGCGCCCTGGGCGGGTCTGATAGCGGCCTTTGCAGACGCTGACCTTAGGTGGCACCTTGGTCTCTTCAAACAAGGCATAGCCCTTCTGCAAATCCCTCCAGAACGAAAACCATTTGTTTTTGCGATAGCGCCTCATATTGCGCTCGCTCATGGCAAATGGATAGACATGCACCGAAAATCGCCGTTGGCTTTGATTGAGCGCTTGTGTGACGATGGTCCAGATTTCATCGATGACCTTATTGGTCATGGCGTAGCAACCGATTGATGAGCAGCCACCATGCACCATCAAATAATCGCCTGTACGTTTGTGCGAGCGATCAAACAGATTGGGATAGCCAAGATTAAAAGAGCGATGCCAGCGTGAATTGGGATTGAGCTGGCCTTTGCTAACCGTGTAAAAGCCTTCGGGGGCTTGGCGGTCGCCCTGCTTTTGCTTGGGGCCAAGGCGTCCTGAAAAATAGCAGATAGGGTATGTGGCGAAACGTTTGAAGCGCGCGCCGTTTTTGATCCAGATTTCCAGTCTGGCTTCTTTTTTAAAAATCCGCATGAAGATCGGCGCGCCAAGTTTTAAACCCTTCTCGTTTAAACGCGCTTTTAGCCGTTTCAATTTCGGGGTCGAGGGCAGGGGTTTGTTCCAGCGATAAAATATCTGATGCAATCCCATGCGGGTCTTGCGCTCGACGCGATCAAGAAAAGACTGGCCGCCGGGCAAGTACTGCACGACGAGAGCGGAGGCCATAAGAAGCAGAGCGATTGTAAAAAGTCCTTTTATCAAAAATCGCATCTCACTTGTTCCGATCTATTGTTCCAGCAAAAGCCTGTTCAAACGTTCCGTGAATTTTGCGGGATCTTTTGGTGCATTGCCTTCCAGGATACGGGCCTCATCAAGCAGCAAAAAGGCAAGGTCGCTAAAGCGCTCGTCTTTATTGTCGATTATGGCACTGTTTAAAGCTTTGGCCATTGCATGGGAGGCATTGATTTCAAGGATCGGTTTGACGCCAGGCATGGCGCTGCCCTGCTGGGCGAGCATTTTTTCCAGCTGCCGGTCCGGAGCTTGGGCGGACGCTATGAGACAGGCGGGACTGGCAACCAGGCGCGATGATGTCTGGATATCGGCGACCTCTTCCTTAAGAGCCGTTTTCAAGCGCTCAAGCAGGGCATCATTGTCGCTATCATCAGCTTTCTTTGGTTCATCCCCATCCTTGATCGGCATATCGTCAAGGGCGGCATTGCCCTGGGTAATGGACGTGAAGGGCTTTTTCTCATAACCAGCGGCGGTGGATACCCAAAAGCTGTCAACGGGATCGGCAAGTAGTAGCACTTCGAGACCACGGGCCAGATAGCCCTCGAGCTGCGGGCTTGCTTTCAACTGCTCCATATTGTCTCCGGCCAGATAATAGATGGCATTCTGCTCGTCGGGCATGTCTTTGATATAGTCGTCAAGGGAGCGCCAGCCAGAATTATCGGCCTCATCGCTCTCAACTTTGGTCCCCAGCTCATTGAGGGTCGTTTTGAAGCGCGTCAGCTTATAAAGCGTGTCGCGGCGTTCAACATCCTCATAAAGGCCTTCCTTCATAACGGCACCAAAATGCTCCCAGACCTGTAAATATTTATCAGGTTCCTTGTCGGCGAGCTTGGTGAGTTCTGACAATACTTTGTTGGTCACTGCTTTGCGGATGGAACTCAGCAGAGGATTATTTTGCAGCATTTCGCGCGACAGGTTGAGGGGGATGTCTTCGCTATCAACGATGCCGCGCACAAAACGCAGATAGGGGGGCAGAATTTCCGCATCCTCGGTGATGAAAATGCGTTTCACAAACAGCTTGATATGGGCGCTGCGCTTGGCGTCATAGAGATCAAAGGGCGGCATGGAGGGCACAAATAACAGGCTGGTATAAAGCTGGCGGCCCTCTGCGGTATAATGAATGGTCAAAGCCGGATCATCAAAAGCGCTGGCCGTGTGGTGATAAAACTCTTTGTACTGCTCCGGGGTGATGTCACTTTTGGAGCGGGTCCAAAGGGCATTGGCGGCATTAAGCTGTTGCAGCGCTTCCTCAGGTTCGCTTGCCGTCTCGTCGCTGGCTTTGTCATCATCTGTCTTGTCTTCAGGATCGGGAGCTTTTTCCTCACCTTTGAGGAAGATAGGGAACGATATGTGATCGGAATAGGTATGCACGATGCGCCGGATATCGCTTTCTTCAAGAAACTCCAGAGCATCGTCCTTCATGTGAAGGGTGATGCGTGTGCCAAAAGCCTGTTCCTCTTTAAGCGGCGTGATGTCAAACGCCCCCTTGCCATCCGAGGTCCATTGAAAACTCTCATCTGATCCGGCCCGCCGTGAGATCACGTCAACGCGGTCAGCCACCATGAAAGCGGAGTAAAATCCAACGCCAAACTGGCCGATGAGGTCAGGACCCGCCTTGTTGCTGTCATCCCCTTGCTTGATTTGATCAATGAATGCCTTGGTGCCAGAGCGGGCGATGGTGCCAAGGTTTTCGACCAGTTCCGCCTTGCTCATACCGATCCCATTGTCGATGAGGGTGAGTGTCTTGGCCCCCTTGTCGGCGAGCAGCGTGATCGCCAGCTCAAGATCATCGGGCATCAAGGTTTCATCGGTGAGCGCTTCATAGCGCAACTTGTCGAGGGCGTCCGCACTATTGCTGATCAGCTCGCGCAAGAAAACCTCGCGCTCGGAATAGACCGAATGCACCATCAGCTCCAGTAGCCGCGCTACTTCGGCTTGAAACTCATAAGAAGTTTCGCTGGATTTTGCGGCTTGTTCGCTTGTCTCGCTCATGGCAGTTCGCTTCCCCTGTTCAATAATATATTTCACAAGGTTTTAGGCGAATTGAGCGTAAATCACAATGATAAAGGGGGGTTGTTGAAGGCCCGGTTCATCTTGATGGTTCGGAGGGGCTGGGGGGCTTTAAATCCGAAACCTGTAGGATGAACCGGGCCAGGCAACATCTGCTTTTTGGCAATCGAATGGGGCGGAACGGCGGAAAAAATACGGCGAGACTGTGGTAATCCTTACCGGTTTGTAATATTGGGCGTGATTCATAAAACCGTTGCTCTAATAACACAAAAGCCGGCGTTGGGGACGCCGGCTTGAGTAACTCTACAATTGTGATCACAAAAAGGGAGTGGAGCGCCCTTTAAAAGATCTGTTGCGGTCCGACTTCCAGGTCAGATCCTGGAAAGGGGCTTGGGGGCTATTTTCCAAAATCGTCGTTGTCCTGGAAGCCGAACATCTGCAACATGATCAAATAAGCATTTCATTGCGGCTCCCAAAAGACCCCATTGGGGCAGTTTGATGATGGTTTCACGGAGGTTTTACGGCCTTGTTAATATTTACCCTTTGAGCATGTGCGCTTGACCTGCCAATCAATGGGGGGCACTCTTGAAGATAGAAAATTGCATTTCAGCAGGAGGCGTCGTGAGCGAAGGTGACCCCATAATAATAAAGCTGAGCGCTGGCCGTCCAAGCGGTGCCAGAGGTTCACAAGAGGAGCAGGTGGTATCCTTTGATCGCCGTGAGCTTGATTTGATCATGGGGCTCTATGGGCTGCAGGTAGGAGCTGGCGAATGGCGCGACTACGCGATTGATATGCTGAAGGACCGAGCGGTGTTCTCGATCTTTCGCCATGCCAGTGAAGTGCCGCTTTACCGTGTTGAGAAAAACCCCAGACTGGCGCGACGACAAGGCGCTTATAGCGTGATCGCCCCGGGGGGACAAATATTGAAGCGTGGCCGCGATCTTGAAATGGTGTTGCGCATCCTCAAGCCAAAACCAAGGCTGGCGATGATTTAGAGCGGTTTGCGTTCACCTGTCCGCACAAAAAAAGCCCCGGCCAGATGACCGGAGCTTTCTTGAATTTTCCAATATAGTCCGTTTTAATCGTTGCTACCGCCGAACAGCGACAGCATCATCAAGAACATGTTGATGAAGTCCAGATAGAGCGACAAGGCACCGTTGATGGCGGCGCTTTTGACGGCAGCGGCATCGTGAGCCACATATTGGTATGTTTCGCGGATACGCTGCGTGTCATAGGCGGTGAGGCCAGCAAATACCAGCACACCAATGGTTGAAACAGCAAATTGCAGAGCTGAGCTTTGCAGCCAGATGTTCACGACCGACGCGATAATCACGCCAATCACACCCATAAACAAGAAGGTACCCCAGCCCGACAGGTTTTTCTTGGTGGTGTAGCCATAAAGACTAAGAGCGCCAAAAGATGCCGCCGTGACAAAGAACACGCGAGAGATTGAGGTGCCGGTATAGCGAATGAAAATCGAGGATAATGACATTCCCATCAGAATCGCAAAGCCCCAAAAGACCAGCTGAGCAGTTGAGGGGCTCATTTTATGGGCGGTCGCGGCAAACAGCATGACCATGCCAAGAGGGGCAAACATCAAGACCCATTTCAAGGGGCTGACATAAATCATTCTGCCAAGTTCGGTGAGCATGGTGCCATTACCTAGTGATGCCACTGCCAATGAAGGATCTGTCGTTGTTGCCATGCTGAAAAACGCATATGCGACAATGCCTGTGAGGGCGATGCCAACGGCCATATAATTATAGACGCTCAACATATAGGCGCGCAGGCCCGCATCTGTGGTAGAGCGCGACCCAATATCTGATTGCGCATATCCCTGATTGTCAAATTCCGCCATGGTGACTAAAAACCTCTTTTCTGTGTGTTAACCCGTCAATATAGGTGATTGCGGGTTTTAAAAAATGCCAACGCACTAATTCCACTATAGTATGGTGTTTCCAAATCGGCAATGCAACCCCCCTATAGTCGCGACTTGTCGGGTTTTTTTTGACGGATATTGTTGTCAAACGGGCTCTTCACCCACTTGTTACTGGCAATTGATCCAGGCTTTCAAGATACTGTCCCTATGTTGGAAGCTATGCCAAATATTTATGGTATTGATGTGAGCGGACCTGCACGAGTTGAATTGAGGGCTTGAAGGATAAATCGGGGGTTTTGAGGAAACTATGCTTAATTTACGCCAAACCATGAGAATAAGTCGGTATATGCCAACCTTGATATCAAGGTTGGGCGCTTATGGCCTGGCCTTGCTGGTATCCTTGTTCCTGACGCTCCCGGCCCTGAGTGCCTCTGGCAGCACAATGGGGAAATCGAGCCATAGCAGTTCCAAGATATTGATTGAATTATTTACCTCGCAAGGATGCTCTTCGTGCCCCAGAGCCGACGCTCTTCTTCCCACTTTTATAGCTCGCGATGATGTGATTGCTCTTTCCATGTCCGTTGACTATTGGGACTATCTTGGCTGGCGTGATACGCTTGCGCAGGCAAAATTCACCAAGCGCCAACACTCCTATGCCAGACAATTTAAGGTTGGTCATGTTTATACGCCGCAAGTCGTCGTCGATGGTCTCTCGCACCATAATGGTGCCGACGAGACAGCCATTGAAGAAATGATCGAAAAACGCCGTGCGGCGCGGGCCAAAAACCCACCCGTAGAGCTTCGCGTCGAGAGCCGGGACGGCACGCTTATCATTACGGTTGGTGACAAAAAAAATACGCGACTGCAAAAAAAGGCTACTCTTTGGATGGCGCTCGTCTCAAAAAAGGAAAGCGTCAAAATCCGCCGCGGCGAGAATCGTGGCGAGGTGTTGACCTATCATAATGTCGTCCGCAAACTGACACCGATTGGTCATTGGAGCGGTGAAAAAATGACCGTCAAATTGCCGAAAAAACACCTTTCACAAGGGAATACAGACGGTTGCGTCATTCTTTTGCAAGATGGTGATGGCGGTCCGATCGTAGCAGCTGTTGAAATGAATGATTGGTAGGCGTTGATTTCCTCCCCTCTCGCAGGAAATTGGCCAATAAACCCGAACAAGAGGCGCCTTGCCAGGCGCCTCTTGTTTTGCGTTATCGATCGCTGCCAAATGCCGATGCTTTGCGTTCCTTTTCTTCCATATACAAATCGCGTTTAACCCGCTAAAAAGAACAGGGCTTGAAATAAACACACGGATGACAAAAAAATGAGAAATCCGCGGGTTAGACAATATTTGCGAAGAAGGGCCGTGGCTCGACAGTGAGCTTACAGGCCGAACTGGGAACGATTGGGAGACGATGATATGGATACGCCGGAAAAAGATAATTTCCTGGAAACAATCCGCGAGTTAAAAAAAGAAGCTGATGAGAAACTGACAGGTAATCGACATTATCTGGCAATTCAAAGGCTTGATGAAATTGCCGAAGCTGTTCAACAGCGAGATATGTCGAGCGCCGAACTGGGTGCTGTTAGCGAGGTGCTACGTGGCGATATCAACGAAGCACCTGTTTCGGTTACGCACGAGCCTGATGCCGATGGTGACGAAAAGATTGATCTTGTGGCTCCAGCACTAGGTGTTGCGGGGATAGCAGCAGTAGGGGTGGTGGCCGACGCCGTGATCCCAGAAGAACCGGTTACCGACGCTCTTGACCCTCAAAATATCACCCCGGACGATAATCAGACCCTTCCAAACTGGTGGAAAGATAAAGATGGTGGTGGAGCTGATGGCGAGTCTATGGCCGCGCAGGCAGACATTGAACCCGAAATAGAGATCGTGCCTGAAAGCGTTAGCGAAAGTGTTCCGCAAAGCAATATGGAAAATGTTGAAGAAAGTGGGTTGGATCTCACAAGCGTGGCGGCAGGGGCAGCAGTGAGCGGCGTCGCAGCTGCGATGGTCACAGATCAGCTTTCGTCTGACACTGTTGAGATCGTCGAAGAAATTGAATTGATTGATATTCCTGAAGTTGAAATTGAAGCGGATGATGGGGACCTGTCAGCGATCGATATTGAAGCGATCGAGCCTGAGATAGATTTACCCGACGTGGGAGAGATTGAGATACCTGAGGAGGTTCTAGAGGTTGCGCCGGTCATCGAAGTGCCGGAAATCGAGCCAGAGGTCGAGATCGTGGAGGTGCCTGAGTCTATTGAAATCGAGGCTATTCCCGAGATTGAACTAGAGCCGGTTGAGCTCTTGGTTGAAGAAGTTCCCGAAATGGCTCCAGCAGAAATCGCCATGCCGGAAGTTGAGATCGCCGCTATTCCAGCGGTGCCAGTACCAGATGCCAGCGCGCAGATTGCCAATCTGCTCTCTGACGTTAATGTGGATACACAAGCGGTGGTTGCCGCTGGTGCCGCAGCTGCGGCAATCGGTGCGGCGGGTATTGTAATGAAAGAGGAGCCAACAGAGCCCGAAGCGGTAGAGCATTTGACGAAGCCATCGGAGGAGGTCGTTGAGGCTCCCGAAAAACTGTCATTTCCAAGCGTTCCCAACACGAACGAGCAAGTAGAAGTAGAGGCCGAACTGGTCACTGCATTACCTGCAGCCGCCATATTAAATGGCGATAATATCTCGCGACATCCAACTTATGGAGGAAGTCGCGGCGGAATATTGAAACGGTTCGTCAATTCGCTGCGGGGCAAAGACTATATTTAGGCCGCAAGCTGCGTAGACAAGACCATTAAAAACAGGAGTGATTGATATCAATTGCTCTTGTTTTGTTTTTTAGTGTTTACGATCAATTGAATTAAAAGCAGTCACAGCAATGGTTTGCATATATTTACGTGCATATGTGCGCGAGTATTGTTAGGATACGTCCTAAATCATATCATGCAAGAGGGTATTAAAATGAGATTTTATGGAATTCGCATATTGTCGGCTTTGGCGTTGATCGCGGGCTTTGTATTCGTACAAATGGCGCCTGCAAGCGCCAAAGAGTGCAAAGAGACAACCAGCCAGACCACTTGTGAGAGGTCAACCACTTGCAGCTGGGTCAATGGCTATACCATCTCCAAGGGCAAGCAAAAGGGCAAAAAAGTAAGCTCATATTGTCGCAAAAAAGGTGGTAAGAAAAAATCAGGTGCCACAGCTGCCAGCAAGTCGAAAACCAGCAAGACAAAAAGATCAAAAACCAAAAGCTCTGCTGACAAAGCTGATAAGAAAGCCATGAAGAGCAAACCGACCACCAGCAGCAAAGACAAGAAAAAAGCGCTCAGCAGCAAAAAATCGACTGATAAGGCCAAGCCCGACACAAAGGCCGACAAAGCTGCAAAAGCTGCAAAAGACAAGAAAGACAAGGCGGCCGAGAAGAAAAAAGCCAAGGACGAGAAGGCTAAAGAAAAAAAAGCGGACGCCAAGAAAGCTGATACCAAGAAGAAGAACGCTAAAAAGAAGAAGTCAAAATCTAAGAAGAAAGATAAGAAAAAGAGCAAGAAATCCAAAAAAGACAAAGCTAAAAAATAGCTATTTTGGACGATTGCACTTTCTGAAAAGAGATGGAAAAAGGAGGCGTAAGCCTCCTTTTTTTTGTTACACATCATGCCAATATCGTTTGACCTAAACACTTTCGACATGGTGTGGTGTGCAAAGGAGGCCGTCTTATAAAAATCCTGCATACAGCGGACTGGCATATCGGACATGAACTGGCGGGCTGGGCTCGTGAGCTCGAACAGGCACGGGTTCTTGACGAGATCGCTTCAAAGGTTCTTGCCAACAAGGTTGATGCACTGGTCATTGCCGGTGATATATTCGATCACCAAAATCCCTCTAGTGCCATGTACAAAATGTTGTATGAGTTTTTCGATGAATTGGCGGTCAAGGCCCCCGACCTTGTCACGGTGATGATTGCGGGTAATCATGATAGCGCCGGGCGTCTGGAGGCCCCGGGGCCTTTGTTGAAGCGCGCCAATGTGGTGGCAATCGGCTCCCTGCATCTGGTGGACGGCACCCCCGACCTGCATCGCCACCTGATCCCCGTGCAAGGGAAGGACGGGATCGTTGGCTATATTCTGGCGATCCCCTATCTGCGACCAGCCGATCTGCCAAGTTTTGCGGCTCCGAAAAAAACCAATGCCCCCTCGCCATTGGTACAGGGTATCAAGCAACTGTACCGCCAGACCATCAAAGCCTGCCGTAAGCAGATCGGTGATCTGCCGCTTGTGGTGACCGGACATTTGCATGTCAAAGGGGCCAGCTTGTCAGAATCCTTGTCAGAGCGAGCAATCGTCATTGGCGGCGAGCACGCGGTGCCAGCCGATATTTTTGGCCGTGAGGCGGATTATGTGGCGCTTGGCCATTTGCATCGGGCGCAAAGCCTGGGCGCTCCTTCCACCGCGAGCCCCCCTAAAAAGAGCAAAGGTGGCAAAGCGGCCAAGGCCAAAAAGCAGGCGCAAGGTCTTGTTCGTTATGCCGGGTCGCCCATGCCATTATCGGTGGTCGAGCGCAGCTATGAGCACGGCGTCAGCCTCGTCAGCGTGACGAACCAAAAGACGTCGTGCAAACATCTCAAACTGTCACGCCCTGTGGCTTTTTTGCGCGTACCCCTAAAAGGGCGCTTGAAGGTCGAGGAGGTCCGCGATGCTCTTGAGGAGATGAATTTCGACCCACAAGCTCCGCTGGAACAAAGACCGTTCGTGCAGATAGCCTTGCAGATTGAGGGCCCTCAACCGGGCATCCGCGCCAAGCTTGATGAGATTTGTCTGGATTTTGCCATTCGCGATGTCGCTCCAGATATTGCCTGGCCGGGGCAAAAACGCGAGCGCAAAAGCCTGGAGGCAGTGAAGAGGCTCGGCGAGCTTCATCCAGATGATTTGTTTAAAGAGGCCTTCGTTGAATGTTATGGCAGCGAACCGCAAGAGGAACATATTGCTTGTTTTCATCAACTTCTGAATGAGGTGGGAACATGAAAATTCTTGCCATCCGGGGGCGTAACCTGGCCTCACTGCAAGGAAATTTTGAGCTAGACTTTACGTCAGAACCTTTGTTTGGTTGCGGGCTTTTCGCGATTACTGGCGAAACCGGGGCGGGAAAATCGACCATTCTTGATGCCTTGTGTCTGGCCCTTTATGGCAGCTATCCCCGCATCAGCGCGCAAGGCGGTAAAAACAAAATCGAGAATAGCAGAGGGGAGGCACTGGCGACCAGCGACCCGCGCTCGATCCTTCGCACGGGCTGTTCGGACGCCTATGCGCAAGTGGATTTGATGATTGATGATAAGCATTTACAGGCCAGCTGGCGGGTACGCCGCGCTTTTGGAAAAACCAGCGGTAACCTGCTGGATTTTGAACGCGCCCTCATTGACTTGAAAGATAATAGTGTTTTGGCGTCTGGTAAAAAACGCGTCGATGAAGAAATTGCTTTGCGCCTCAAACTTACCTATGACCAGTTCGGGCGCACGGTGCTGTTGGCGCAAAATGATTTTGATGCGTTCTTGCGCGCCTCGGATGGTGATCGTGCTGATCTGCTCGAAAAAATCACTGGCACCGAACTCTATTCGAAAATTTCCGCCAAAGCATTCGAGGCTGAACGTCAGGCATTGCGGGCTTTGGAAGACCTGCAAAAAGCAACGGGCTTTATCGCAGTGCTGCCAGATGATGATCGAGCAGATCTGCAAGAGCTGGTCAACAATACGCAGGCCAGCCATGAGGAATTGAGCAAAAAGGGTCAAAAAACGCGCATCGAACTCGATTGGTATGGGCGCCGCCAAGAGGCTATCAAGCGATTGGAACAAGCCAGCGGCGAGGCAAAGATGGCCGCGCAGCAATTGATTGATGCGGGCGAGGATCAAAAACAGCTGGCAAACATAGAAACCGCCCGTTCCCTGCAAGGGCTGATCGATAAAGCGGCGCGTGAACGCCGATCACTTGAAGAGTTAGATCAACGCCAATCGGCGCAGCGCCTAGAGGAACAAGCGTTGCAGAAATCGCTGGCGCAATCAGATAAAGCGGAAAAACAACAGCACAAAAAATTGGAAAAATCCGAGCAGGCTCTAAAGGTCGCAGCACCTTTATTCGAGCGCGCTGCCAAGCTTGATACCAAGATCAACGCATTAAAGGCGCGTCATAGCGAAGAGCAAGCCAGTCTCCTTGAGGGACAAAAAACCAAAACGCTATTGCTGGCGCAACAAGCCGAGCAGCAAAAAAACTCCAGGAAGAAGAAGGAGCAGCTTGAGATATTGCAGCGCTCACTTTTACAAGACGCCGCATTGGAGAGCGTGTCGAGGCGTGCAAAAGAGATGAACTCCTTATTTGCGACATTGGGCGACCTGCGTACCAAACTTCAGGATTTGCGTGTGCTG
This sequence comes from Alphaproteobacteria bacterium, assembly GCA_024280895.1. GTDB lineage: Bacteria > Pseudomonadota > Alphaproteobacteria > Rhizobiales > JAKIUO01 > JAKIUO01. The sequence goes on from JAJRPI010000025.1 coordinate 25,823, forward strand.
CAAGGGGATCGGCAGCAAAGTGACAAAGCCTCCCAAAAGCAATTGGATCAAAAGGTAATTCACGCGCAAAGTCTGAAAGACGATCTCAAAAAGCTGCGGGCGCAAGGCGATGATAGCGCCAAAAAACTCGAAAACAGCCGGCCAGATGAAATCCGCCGTAAGCGGGATTATCAATCGGAATGTCAAACCCAGCTCAACAGATTACATCACCATGTGGAACATTTGCTGGAGCAGACCACCATTATTGAAAAAATGGGTAAGATTCGGTTGGAAGCGCAAGAAAAACGGTCGCGAACGGATCGGCAATCGCAAGATCTGGCGCGCGCTTTGAGCGATTTGAAGAGCCGGGCAGCAGAAGCACATGAAACGCTGACCCGTTCGAAAAGTGCATTGTCAAAAGATGTTCTGGCGCTGCGAGCATCTTTGCAATCAGATGAACCATGTGTTGTTTGCGGCTCCAGCGATCATCCAGGGCATGATGACAAAGCCAATAATGAACTACTTGAGTTGATGCGCATTCGCACGGGCGAACTGGCGCAAAAAATCTCGGAGAATGAGCGAGACCGAGATCGTGCTCAGCAAACCATCGAACATGCGCGTGTCAGGATCGAAAGCGCAGATGACCGGTTGGAGAACGCAAATAACAAACTTGCAGGTCTGCAATCGCAAACGGGGGGGATGATCCATGAGGTGCAAGCAGTAGCCAAACGGCTTGATTTGCAATTGATCGGCGAGCATCCGCCTCATGAAATGCTACTCCATATTGAGCAGCTACGCGAAACCATCGAGCATCAGATGGTGGATGTGCGTAAACAGCTGATTGCTATCCAGCAGCTGGAAGCTGACAGCCGCGCCCATAGTGAGCAGGTGCGCTCACTAGAAAAGCAATTGCAAGCGCAGCTCGATGAAAATGATGCACTGGAAAAGTCTCGTCGAAATGCGCGTAGCGAGGCCCGTAAAATAGATGAGCGGGCGGATCGATTGGATGCTCATTACCAGCTTGTTGTTGAGCAGCTGGTTGCTTTGCTGGCCGGCGCGAATGTCTCCAGATCCGATCTTTTGCGTGAGCCGGAAAAACTGGAGCAGGCAATGCAAAAGCGCATCAATCATTATGATGGGCAAAAAGCACAGGCTGAGCAGATTGAAACCGCTCTTCACAAGGGACAAAAAGAGGAAGCCGTACTCAGTGAACGGATTGACCATATAAGCGCGCGTTGTCTTGAGCTTGAAGCTCGCTTGAGCCAGCTGAAAAAGCAGTTGGCAAGTGAAGAGGACGAGCGCCGAAAACTGTTTGAGGGACGCCCTGTTGCGAAAATCCGTCTCGAAATGGAAGAGACAGCAAAGCGCGCGACCAAGGCGCTGCAAGAAACCATTGTTGGCAAGCGTGAGAGCGCCACGAGGCTGGAAGAGCTTATGAAGAACCGTGCTCGTGTGGAGGCACAGATAAAAACAACGATTGTTTCAGAACAAAAGGCTGGCGAGGCGCGTGATGCTGCTTTGCGTAAAAAAGATTTGCAGCTGGCGCAAGTTTTGACCTTGCTGGCCATCCCCGATGAGCAAACCAGTTTATTAAAGCAACGGATGGTGCAGTTGGTCGAACATCAGACCAACAGCGCGGCACTCTTGTCTGATCGTAAACGACATCTTGCTGAGCTTGAAAACGCCGCAAAACCATCGCGCGAGCGCGTGCAGCTTGAGGGTGATTTGAACGAGATCGAAGCGGACCAAGCGATGTTGATGATCGACCTTGGCAAGAACAAGAGTGCGCTTGAACTCGACGACACGGCGCGTAAAAACCGCAATAAATTGTCGAAGAAAATAGAAAGTGTTGAAAAAAAACATGCTTTGTGGGCTGTGATGAGTGGCGCGATAGGCTCCAAAACAGGCGACAAGTTCCGCCGTTTCGCGCAAGGCGTGACCCTTGACCATCTCATCGCACTGGCCAATCAGCAATTGCGCCATATTAATCCGCGCTACAAGATCGAGCGCAATACCATTGGCGGTCTGGGGTTGCAGGTGGTTGATATCGAAATGGGCGGGGAAATTCGTTCGGTACGTTCCTTGTCGGGCGGCGAGCGTTTTTTGGCGTCCCTTGCGCTGGCGCTTGGTCTCTCGCAACTCGATGGTCGCTCGTCCTTTGTCGATACGTTGATGATCGATGAAGGGTTTGGAGCGCTCGATGCGCGCTCGCTGGATATTGTCATTGAAGCGCTTGAGAGCTTGCAAAGCCAAGGGCGAAAAGTCGGGGTGATCAGCCATGTCGAGGCGTTAACGGAACGCATCCCCGTGCAGGTGCGGGTCGAGAAACAAGGCAGCGGCCGCAGCCGCGTGCGGGTGGTCGAACAAGGTGTGGGGGTGTAAAAAGCGTTTAATCCGCTATTGATCGCCGCAACTTCGTTTTGCCTGACCATCTCATGTAAGGAAGAAGAAAACCGATGTACTCATCGGCAAGCGCGACTGCGCGTCGGGCTGTAGCCCGCCCCGTCGGAGGCCGCGCGTTAGCGCGATTAGCCGTGAGACCAATCAAACGAAATTATTCATCGCCGCTGCCTGGTTCTTCGGAGAAATATTTCTCGAACTTACCGGTTTCTTCGGTGTATTTTTCGGCATCAGCCGGGGCATCTTTTTTGATGGTGATATTGGGCCAAAGCTCGGCATATTTGGTATTGATTTCGACCCAGCGATCCATACCAGGTTCGGTGTCTGGCTTGATCGCATCGACTGGGCATTCAGGTTCGCAGACGCCGCAGTCAATGCACTCATCAGGATGAATGACGAGAAAATTCTCACCTTCGTAAAAACAGTCCACCGGACAGACTTCGACACAATCGGTGTGTTTGCACTTAACGCAGGCATCGATGACGATATAAGTCATTTTTTGATCGCTCTCCCTGAAAATTCCATTGCCTTAAGTGGCCATGAGTGGCCCCATTGTCAACCGCTTTGCATCGGTTCTTTAATAGATATAAGAAAAATAAAACAAAAAACTGCTTCAGACCAGCCTTTTTTGCGGATGATTTTGGTGATCATTCATCACCGGCATCATAGAGCGTATTCCAGCGCAGACGGTCGGTCTGGCGGCGCTCGCGCTTGGTTGGCCGCCCAGCTCCCTTGTCTCGCTCCGGGCGCCGTGGCCTGGCCGCTGGTTGTTTGACCGGGGCAGGAGTCAGGTCTTCATAAAGGGTCACGGCTTCTGTCGCTGGGCCGCGCCGGCTACCTAGCTCAACGACTTTCAAAACAAACACATAGGTCGAAATCGTTGCGGTGATGACGTCATCGATACGGATCACCTGCGAGGCTTTGGACGTTTTTACCGTGTTGATCCTGATCTTACCGTCCTTGACGAGCTTGGTGGCTTTCGATCGGGTTTTCACCTTTCTCGTATACCACAGCCATTTGTCGAGGCGGATTGAAGGGGCAGAATCTGAGGGCACGGGGCTATTTTTTCTTTTGTTCCAACTGTTTTTTCAAATCACCCAGCGCTGCAAAGGGGCTATCGGGATCAGCGCGGCGTGGTTTTGGTCGCGGACGATTGGGAGCGCCAGACCCGGGTTTTTGTCCCTTGCGGTCTTGATGTTTGCGCCCCTTGCCTTTGCCCTTATACTCTTTGCGCTCTGAATTACCTGAGCGGTCCTTGTGCTCAGATCTGTCTTGGCGCCCGGACCTGTTTTGGTTTGATGAGCGGTTGTTCTGACGGCCATGTTGTGCTGGACGTGAAAATTGCTGACGTTTGGGTCGCCAGATTTCTTCGAATTGCTCGACCGCAGGTTCGTCGGGCTCTGATTGCTCAAGGGGGATGGCGACAAAATCCTTGAGCGCAACAAGCGCGGCACGTGAAGCCATTTTGGCCTCAGCGCTATCCGTTTTGACGATGATTTTCTTGCGTTCAACGGCAAAGCCGAGGGCTGGCAAAATATCTTTCATTTCGTCCCAGCTGCAGCCAAGGATCGATAGCATGTCTGCTTGCACCAAAAAGCCACCATTACCGGTAGCGCCAACTGGTTGCGGGTCGCTGGTCTTTTGGGCGCGCCAGATGATCAGCGGCCGGATTTGTTGATCAAGGCGCTCCAGCATGTCCATGCGCACAACGCGGGGACCACAGGGCTGGAAGCCGGCAGTGCGATAAAATTGCTCTGGCTGTTTCTTGTCGTTAACGTCAGAAGTCAGGCCCGCACGCGGCGCTTCAGGCAGATCATAAGGTTCAATATTGTTTGCGCGATCATAAAGCGCCCAAAACAACAGTAAAAGTTCAGAGGCGGCCGGTTTCAAAAGGCTTGGCACGAAGACATTGAATGCTCCAAAACGCACGCCATATTTACGCAATTGCTTGCGGGCGGGTTGGTCGAGCTGGCGCAGATCCTGTGCTATATCAGATCGTTTCAGGCTGCCAAAATTTTCAATCAGCTGAAAGGCGATACCGCGCGACAGGCCGGTAATATCGCTGGCAGTTTGCAATTCCACAAGTGGTTTGAGCACTTCACCGACCAGAGCGGCGAGCCATGTTTCAAGGCGTTTGAGGATGCGCTCTTTGTCGTTTGTAGCCAGATGCTCATCGGAAAACAGATGCGGGGTGGGAGCCAGCACATTTTCACTACGATCCAGACGTCCGATCAGCTCGCCGTCGAATAAAATATTACCGGTGCGCGATAGCGAGAAGGCGCTGTCCTTGGAGGCGATGAGTTGTTCGGCCTTTTTGGCCAATTCCCCAGCCAGGATTTTAGCTGCAGCATGGCGCACAGCCTTGCCTTGTAGTCCCTCGGCGCTGCCATCTGGCGCGTAACAAAAACCATTTAAACGGCCCACGAAATGTTTCTCCACGTAAATATCACCCTTCTTGTCGATCTCGGCAAACAGCTCTTCCTTGTCGCGCAAACGGCGCATCAGGGCCGAGGTTCGTCGATCA
>JAJRPI010000026.1 GCA_024280895.1 Alphaproteobacteria bacterium
CCGACGTAAAAGAGCAAAGAAATGTGAGCCGAAACGATCAATTTTTATCGGCACCCGCGTGACCCCGGAGGAGCGTATCGCATTGCTGCGCAAGTCGCTCAAACATGATTTATCACTGTCGGCCTATTTGCGCGAGCAAGGATTAAAGGGGCGCGTTGTTGTTACTGACCCAGCCAATGACGTTCCTCTCGAAGTCATTTTTCAGCTCAAGAAAATCGGCACTAATCTCAATCAAATTGCGCATGCCATGAATAGCGGCTTCGATCCGCCTCCCGAATTGCGCCGTCTTCTGCGTCTCATCGAGACCTATGTTTTGGAGCAAATCATCAATGGTGCCCCGCCTCGCTAGAGCTGGAACATCCTTCAAGTCCGCTGGCCTATATTATCTTCATGATAAGGACGCGGCGACCGACGCCAGAGTTGCGTTTACTCATACTGAAAACATGCTGACCGACAGGCCCGATGCAGCGCTCAAAGTCATGGCGTTCACGGCTATGCATCAAAAGGAATTGAAAGCGTCCCACTACGTCTCGCTCAATCCCGACGACCCGCACTGCGAAAATATGAACCGCGCCGGTCGGCCCACAAAAACATCCGTTTTGCATTATTCCCTGTCCTGGCATCCGAGCGAAACGCCGGATCAGGAGCACATGATCGAGGCGGCGCGCGCCAGCCTCAAAAAGCTAGGATTGCAGGGCCATGAAACCTTGATGGTCGCCCATAACGATGAACCCCAAGCGCATATCCATCTCATCGTCAATAAAATCCACCCAGAGACAGGTCGTGTCGCCCCGCTCAAATATACCAAGGAGCGCCTGTCGAAATGGGCGCAGGCCTATGAGGAAGAGCACGGCCATATCTGGTGCGAGGATCGTGTCAAGAATAACGCCAAGCGGCTGGCCATCGATGAATTTGCCATGGCCCATGATCACGCGCCAGAAAATGCAGTACGTCCGAAAGACCATTTGAGTTTTTCCAAGGCAGATTATTACCAATGGAAAAGATTGCAAAGGGCACATGATTGGAAGCTATACAAGGGCGCGGTGAATGATAATGAGGCGGAGCAAAAGTCTGCACAGGTCAAATTGTTCAAAGTACGGGATAAAGAAATCCGGCAGGCCATGGCGTGCGTACGTGAAGAAATGCGGCCGCATTGGGCGGCATACTTCCGGCAGGAAAAAGCGCAGAAAAAAGAACTTGAGCGCATCCTGTCGGTGCCTGCCAAGAACCTGGCTTACTTTCTGAAGAATTCACAAGATTGCGTGCGCTTCGAAGGCGGCTGGATGGTCCCTGCGTTTAACGCCATGAGCAAGCCCAAAGAATTGCGCGCGCAATTTGAGGCACATCTGGCCGCCAAACGGAAGGTATTGAGCGACACGCATGAGCGTGCTGCCAAAACAGCCGTCAAAATGATCCATGAACGGCACAGGGGTCGCATTCGTGCCTTGCAGGACGAACAACGGCGGCAGCGCTTTGAATTTCGCAAAAAACAGGAAGAATTGCGCGATCAGCGCGCCAAAGAGGCGGAGCAGAAATTCCGCGAGCAGCGCGTTATTGATGCCATCGCGTCTGCTATCAAGAAAAGAGACGGGGTCGTGCACAAACAGGACTTTGCCGAAGCATCACGCGGTAAACCCTTGCAAACCGACGCCCCGCCCGACATTGTAGCACCGGTTGCACAGCGTCCAATACAGCCTGTCCAACCGTTGCGCGGTGAACAATTTTCTACAACAGCCACTGCGCCGCCAATACGTGTTGGACGGGGGCAGGCACCGCCCACGCCTGCCAAGCAACGAGTGCAACGAACCGGTGTTGCGAACCAGAACGATCCGCCACGGACACCCTATGGTCTGGAGCCACGGCGCATGCCGCATCCAAAAGGCCTTCGCCGCCCGCCCGTCGCCATGCGCTCGCAAGAGGATGCCGTTAAGCAGCAGAGGCAAACGCTGTTACAGGCCCGCGAGCAACGCCGCAAACGCGAAGATGCTGAACTGCTAGCCATTTTTGGCAGTGTATCGCGCGTACAAAAATTTAGAGCGCGAGCTGCGGATGGCAAGGTCATCACAAAGGTCAAAGGCGACGCTATCCGAGGTCGTGGGCGTCGGAGGGGCTTCGATTAAACCTGAGCCATCGGGTATGCTATCATTGACCAGCGGTTTGTAGAGTACCCAGTAGAAAGGGGATGTGATGAGCGAAAAAAATATTGGCGCTATTAATTGGAGTTTTTGGGTGATCGGTGCGGTTGCGCTGATCTGGAATATAATGGGCGTCATAAACTTCTTCGTTCAGATGAACTCCAACATGCTTGCATCTTTTCCCGAGTCGCATCGCGTGATCATCGAAGGACGACCTCTTTGGGCCACTGGCGCATTCGCGATTGCGGTAATTGGCGGCGCACTTGGTTGCCTTCTTCTTTTGCTGAAAAAATCACTGGCAATGTATCTCTTCATGGCATCGCTACTTGGTGTGATTGTGACAATGATCCATGCACTTGGTGTCCCCGGCTCGACAATCGACTCCGGCCCCGGTGAATTCGTTTTGACCATCGTGATGCCACTGGCGGTCGCCATTTTCTTGATCTGGTATTCGAAGTGGACGGAAAGCAAGAACTGGATTGGTTAGGCGTAATTGGCAAGCCATCCTTGGTGACGAGCCAAAGAAACACTCACCCAGTATTCAACCGTTCGGGTTTGCTCTGATAGTTCAAAAAGTGTCAGCTTGCCCGCCCATTATTCTCCACCCAGCTTGCGCAAAAGCTTTTGAAGTGTGCGCCGGGGAATTTGGGGTGAATGCCGTTCTTGGTCATCCACTCGCGCCAGTTTTGCTCCAGCATGTAGATGTCCCAGCCCCCGGCCTTTTCTCGGGCGGCATCGATATCGCCGGGACCAAGATGGCCCTGCCAGCTTCGCGCTTCTTTGAGATCGCATAAACCACCGCGATTGACGAAGGTTACTTTGTCGGTCTCCGTATCGAAGGTGACGCGGTAGTCCGGCAGGTGATCGTTATCGACAAGGTTGCGGATCATAAGACGGAATTTCTTTAAATTGCTTTGCGAGCCAGATTTATACAACAGCAGTTTCAGCCCGACCGACCATTGCGGTTGGTCGCCGCAATGTTTGCGCGCCACTTCGTAAATGCGTCGCTCCAGCGGTTTGCGCAGACGGAAATAATCGCGGTGCAGCGTCAGCACTTCCTGGGCGCGGATAGCATTGAATACCCAATCCGATAGTTTCACTTCGCACCAAAGCAGGCGGCCGTCGAGACCATGTTTGCGGCGCATGGAGGCTGCATCGATCAGACCGAACGTGCTGAACTGTTCCTCGTCACCGGTTCGAATATTTGTGCTGATGCGTGTGTCGCCCAGCCGTTCGAGCGCTTCAGCGAGAGCCATGTAGTCCCTACCCCCGGTGCCACGGTTGGTGAATTGCAGCAGCTCGCGGCTATTGATGCGCACGCGCGGCGACACCCTCTCGCCCTTGTTGAGCTTCGCCATGATCTGCGATACGCAATAAATCAAGATATCCTTGTCATAGATGGTTGCCAGACCCCTTATGCCGGGCCGCACCTCGATCCAGTTGCCGTTGTGCTCATAGCGGCGCGCGTGCCGTTCCGGTTTCTTGGACAGGGAATAAAACGGATGCTCCATGGAGGGAATAAGATCCTTCAACACGGCGTCGGCCACATCGCAGATAAACAGATCGTGCTGTGGGTGACGATCCGGTAAAAGCTGCTCATGTGCGTTCGGGGTTTCAGGAACCATAGACCAACAGGTTCGGGGTTTCAGGAACCCAAGTCAAGATTTAACTGATTGTTTTCGCGTCCTGTTTTCCATATCTCCGCTTGGAGATTCGGGGTATTAGGAACCAAAGTTCGGGGTATTAGGAACCGAGATTCGGGGTATTAGGAACCGGCCAAATTTGCTTTACGCATTGAATCAAAATGTTGCGATGATCTGTCCACAGGTTAACACATTATTTAAC
>JAJRPI010000027.1 GCA_024280895.1 Alphaproteobacteria bacterium
GGCGGTATCGGTTGTGCACATGACCAGGAAATTACCCAGAATATCATCGCATTTGCTTTTTTCGTGCAAAATCATCGCCCGCCCGGAGGCCAGGTCTTCTTTTTCAAATTGAACCGTGATTTCTTTTGAGGCCTTGAGGGTGTTTTCACGACCAAAGAACGGTAGCACTTCGCGATACATGATCACTTCTTTGCATTTTTGTTCTTTGGCGAGCTTTTGAATAAGTCCCACATCCACATCCCATTCCTTGTTAAGGCCGGTTATGACGGGGCCTGTCTTTTCAACCTTTTTGGCCGTGGATTTTTTAGCCTTTTTTTCTGCCAGAGCGGGGGCGCTGAGCGCAAACATCAAGAAGATTGCCAGAAGTGCTTTATTCATCATCGAGATCCTGTTTTGCCAATGAAAGAAACAGGCCTTGATCGGCCGGTTAACTCCCTTGTGGTGATTCGTTAAGTCGATGTTAACCATAAAGTTTAAGGAAGTCGAAGCAATCAGTTAATCTTGGGCGTGGGAAAACTATGTATGGATCGCATTATCTAACCGGTGGATTTGCCCCGCTCGGCGAAATAGATCCCCACCAAAATGATCGTCAACCCCACCAGGGCACGCATTTCGAAAGGTTCACCCAGCGTAAAAATACCAAAGAAATAGGCGAAGGGGGCAATCAGGTAATTTGATAAAGGCGCAAAGCTGGTGCCGGTGCGATCAATCAGCTGAAACAATAAGAGCGCGGCAAGAGCCGTTGGGAAAATCCCTAGGGCCAGTGTCGCACCCACAGAGCTGATGCTGGCAATGCCAATGCCAAACGGGTCAACAATCACAGCCAGTACAAGGCCAATAATCGCAGCGGCGATAATTGCGCCGGTGGATTTTTGTATTGCCGACATCTGGGGACTTTTGCGCGCGATAATGGTGTGCAGGGCATAGGCGGAAGCGGCCAGGATGATTGCCAGCTGCGCTAATAACAAGGATCCAGAAAGGCTGATATCTCCCAGAAACTGCGGACCGACCAGGACCACAAGCCCGATAAAGCCGATTGAAAAGCCAAACAGCTTGGCTTTGTTCATGCGCTCATCAGGCAGCATAAAGTGCGACAGGGTGATTGTTACAAGGGGCACTAGCGCCATCATGATCCCCACCAACCCGGAGGGCAGTTGCAGCGATCCCCAGCCGATCAGGAAAAACGGCAGCACCGAGCCGATCACGCCAAGGCCAGAAAACCAAGCCAAGGACGCGCGGTCCATAGGCAGCGACAATCCCTCCAGCCGCATCATGGCAAATAAGATGATCGCCCCAAGCACAAGGCGTAATGCCATCACCCACATGGGGGAGATTGTCTCGACGGCAATTTTGGTAAGTGCAAAAGAGGCGCCCCAGAACAAGACAAGTCCAAGGAACATCAGCCAATCGCTCATGCTACGGTGTGATGTCATATGGTTGTGGACCCGAACCTGTGTTATTGCTTTTTGACCTTTTTTATATGTATCGGTTAATTCCCGATAAAACCAGACAAGAAACGCATGCGCCATGACGACGACCAAGCCGCCAATATGGACGGCAACCATTCTTTCCATTCAGCCGCAAATGTTCCCGGGGCCTCTGGGAGCCAGCCTTTGTGGGCGAGCGCTAGAAGATAATATATGGGCGCTGGAAAGTGTCGATATTCGGGACTTTGCATTAGACCGCCATAAATCGGTTGATGATACGCCAGCGGGAGGCGGCCCCGGCATGGTGCTGCGGGCTGATGTTCTTGGTGCCGCTATCGATCAAACTGCCAAAAAATCTGCGCCAGAGTTACAAGATCGCCCCTTGATCTATATGTCACCACGCGGCAAGCCCTTGAGCCAGCAACGAGCCTTTGAGCTGTCTCAACGTCCCGGCGTCACGATTTTGTGCGGGCGCTTTGAAGGCGTCGATCAGCGTTTGCTGGAGGCGCGCGATGTGGAGGAGATATCTGTTGGCGATTATGTTTTGTCAGGCGGGGAGATAGCCGCAATGGTGCTGGTGGATGCGGTTGTGCGTTTGTTGCCTGGTGTCATCGGCTCCAAAGCATCGCTTTTAAGCGAAAGCCATGAAGGCGATCTGCTCGAATATTCCCATTATACCAAGCCGCGCTCATGGGAGGGCCGTGATATTCCCGACATTCTTTTATCGGGAGATCATGGCAAAATTGCCAAATGGCGTGAGCAGCAAGCAAAAAAGATCACGCAGGCGCGGCGCCCCGATATGTGGGAAAAATATCAAGGTAATAAATGATGTCGCAGACAGATGAGCAGGAAAACCGAAAAATATTGATGGACGCGTTGATGCGGGGTGTTGAGGCGGCTCATCCGCGCAGCTGTTTGCATTCCCATCTGCCACCGGCGCCATCTAGCGGCAAGATTATCCTGCTGGCGGGGGGCAAAGCAGCAGGGGCGATGATGAAAATTGCCTGCCAGCATTATCTCGGACAAGTTGATAAAGAGCGCATCATTGGGATTGCGGTGCATCATCATGACACCGATGAGCCTCTGTTTCATATGCAGCAGATTTCTGCCGGACATCCGGTGCCAGATGAAAATTCGCAAATTGCCGCCTTGCGGGTGCTGGAGCTTGCCACTGGGGCGGGCGTTGAAGATCTTGTTGTTGTTTTAATATCGGGGGGAGCATCAAGCCTGTGGAGCGCACCTGTTGAAGGGGTGAGCCTTGGCGACAAGCAAAATATAACGCGCGCCCTGTTGCGCTCGGGGGCCGACATTGTCGAGATTAACTGCGTGCGCAAGCATCTCTCTTCCATCAAGGGCGGTGCGTTGGCAAAAGTCGTTTCTCCCGCGCGCCTCATAACGCTGGCCATTTCTGATGTGGTGGGAGATGATCCCTCGTCGATTGCCTCGGGGCCAACAAGCGCCGATCCGACCAGACTGGCGGATGCGCGCAAAATTTTGGACGATTATCATGTTGAGGTGCCAGACGCTATCAAAGAGGCGCTCGATGATCCGCATCATGAAACGCTCAAGCCATCGGATAAGCTCTTTGATAATACCAGTTTTGAAATAGTTGCAAAAGGTGCTTTGTCATTAAAAGCGGCCGAGCAACAGCTTGCAAAAAGCGGTATACAGGTGATCAATCTTGGCGATGGCATTGTTGGTGAAGCCAGAGACGTTGCCAGCCAGCACGCGCGACTGGCGCTAGAGACCCAAAAGAAAATGGACACGGATCAGCCGGTCGCGCTCTTGTCTGGCGGCGAATTGACCGTCACCATCACGGGTTCTGGCAAGGGCGGGCCTAATCAGGAATATGCGTTGGCTCTGTTTGCAGCTCTTAAAGGGGCCAGCGGCATTAGCGCCATTGCGGCTGATACGGACGGCTGCGATGGGGGGCGCGGACTGGCCAGTGATCCTGCAGGCGCGCTGGTTTTCCCCTCGAGCTGGGAGCGGGCATCGGCGCAAAAGCTCAATCCCGCCACTTTTCTTGCCGATAACGATTCAGGGCGTTTTTTTGAAACGCTGGGGGATCTGGTCCAGACCGGTCCAACTCACACGAATGTAAACGATTTTAGGTTCATTCTAATAAATAAGATTTAGGCTACAAAAGCGCTGTAAAGCTATGTCCAAGAGGGTGAACAGGGGTTATATATGGGGATCGTTATGACCAAAGGGGGAGGGGCGTTGGATCATTTTTCGAAAATCTGCGCTCGAACAATTGCTTTTGCTCTGTTTGCTGGTGTATTCATCACAGCGGCTTCGAGTGACGCGTTCGCAGATCTCAAGCTATGTAACATGACAAAAAGCAGAATTGGCGTGGTCATAGGATATCGAGACACAAAAGGCTGGGTCACCGAGGGATGGTGGAATATTAACGCCAATAATTGCTCTGATATCCTCAAGGGCAAGCTCAATGCCCGCTACTACTATATTCATGCCGAGGACTATATTCGAGACGGCGAATGGTCAGGCAAAGCTTTTATGTGTGTAAAAAACAAATCATTTACCATCAAGAACGCGGCAAAAGATTGCGTTCAACGTGGTTACAGAAAAGCTGGCTTCTTTGAAGTGGACACGACCAACGAAAATGATTGGACGATCCGTCTCACTGACCCTGGCGAAAACGGAAAATAGACATCATATGAAACGCACACGGCGCGTAAAGATTGTCGCGACCCTTGGGCCCGCGACTGACAGTGTTGACATGATCAAATCGCTATTTGATGCCGGAGCCGATGTGTTCCGCATTAATATGAGCCACACTGAACACGAAGATATGCGCGAATTGCAGCAACGCATCCGCAAGGTCGAAGCAGAGGTTGATCGCCCCATTGGCATTTTGTGCGATTTGCAAGGACCCAAATTGCGTATCGGCGATATGGAAAAGAAGACCAAGATCAAAAAGGGCGACATGTTTCGCTTCGATCTTGATGAAACCATAGGCGATAAAACAAGGGTTTATCTGCCGCACAAGGAAATCATCGAAAGCGTTACGGTGGGTGACAAGCTCATTCTTGATGATGGCAAGCTCAGCATGGTGGTCATCGAGCACGGTGTTGATTATATCAATGCGACCGTGTTGGTGGGGGGCAAGCTGTCCAAGCGCAAAGGCATTTCTCTGCCTGATACGTTACTGCCATTTTCAGCCATGACCGACAAGGACCGCGCCGATCTGGAATTCGCCATCGGGGTTGGTGTTGACTGGATCGCTCTTTCTTTTGTGCAACGGGCCTCTGATGTGATTGAGGCGCGCCAGTTGGCGGGCGGCAAGGCATCAATCATGGCAAAGATCGAAAAGCCATCTGCCATCGCTGAACTTGACGCGATTATCGAAGAGTCCGACGGCTTGATGATTGCGCGCGGCGACCTTGGCGTTGAGATGCCTCTTGAACAGGTTCCTGGACTGCAAAAACGTATTCTGCGGTCAGCGCGCCAAGCTGGTAAACCAGTTGTGGTGGCAACTCAGATGCTCGAAAGCATGATCGAGGCACCCGTTCCCACAAGAGCCGAAGTGTCTGATGTGGCAACCGCCGTGTTTGAAGGCGCTGATGCGGTGATGCTGTCTGCTGAAAGCGCCGTTGGTGACTATCCCGTGGAAGCCGTCGAGACTATGGATAAAGTGGCCATCGAAGTAGAGCAGGACCGCTATTACAACACCATCATACGTGCCCAGTCGACGCCAGCTGAAGCGACCTCTGCTGATGCGATTTCTGCAGCCTGCCGTTCTATTGCAGATACCCTCGATGCCGCCGCTATTTTGAGCTATACTGGCACGGGCTCTACGGCGCTGCGAGCGGCCCGCGAACGCCCGCGCCAGCCCATTTTGGCGCTGACACCTGTTGCGGATGTATCGCGCCGTCTGGCCATCATCTGGGGTATCCATTGTGTCTTGACCAAAGACCCCACTGACCTTGATGATATGGTCGACCGTGCATGCCGCATTGCTTATCGTGAAGGCTTCGCACGTCCTGGCCAACGTGTTGTCATCACCGCTGGCGTCCCCCTTGGCACACCTGGTGCCACCAATATGCTGCGCGTTGCCTATGTGGGCGGCAAGGGCAAAACAACGATCTAGCGGGCGCTTAAGCTCGTTATATTTAAATGATAAAAAGCTTTTTTTGTTGATCGAGTGCTCTCAATGGCGTTCACTGATCGCAGAAGGGGTGCAGTATGGCAAGTTCGATTTCAATTCCGCTTTGGCTGGCAATTATTCTTGGCTTTTTTGCTGTTTTGTCTCTTCTTGATCGCATATTGGTTCCGGGCCTGCGCTGGATTTTCCGGCGCCGCGTTAATACGGCCATCGATGAGCTTAACATGCGGCTCAAACTGCGCATCCAGCCTTTCAAACTCACCAAACGCCAAGCCTTGATAGATCGCCTTGTGTATGATGAAGAAGTGATCAAGGCCGTTGAAAAACGCGCTTCAGCCGATAATATTCCGCGCGAAGCCGTGATGAAGGAAGTGCATCGCTACGCGCGTGAAATCGTTCCTTCATTCAATGCCTATGTGTATTTCCGCGTCGGCGCTCGTATGGCTCGCTGGGTCTCTAATCTGCTTTACCGCGTGCGTCTAGGCTATAGTGACGATGAAAGCCTGCGCAAAGTTGATAAAGATAGTGCTGTCATCTTTGTCATGAACCATCGCAGCAATATGGACTATATATTGGTCACTTATATGGCCTCGAGCAATTCGGCGCTGTCATATGCCGTTGGTGAATGGGCGCGCGTGTTTTTGCTGCAAAGCCTGATCCGTACCATGGGTGCTTATCTGATCCGTCGTGGCTCAAACAATGATCTTTATCGTAAGGTGTTGTCGCGCTATGTTTCCATGGCCACAAAAGGCGGGGTGACACAGGCCATTTTCCCTGAAGGCGGGCTGTCACGCGATGGTGCTTTACGGGACCCAAAATTTGGACTGTTTTCATATATGGTGGGGGATTTCGATCCTGTAAATGATCGTGATGTGGTTTTCATTCCTGTTGGTCTCAATTATGATCGGGTGATTGAAGACCGTATTTTGATTGCCGCTGTGGAGACCACTGAAGAGAAAAAGAAGCGTTTCAAGCTTTCTCTTTTTCTGAAATTCATTGGTAAAAATATCTGGATGAAACTACGGGGACGCTGGTATTCCTATGGTTATGCCTGTGTGAGTTTTGGACATCCGGTGTCGCTGAAAGAATATCTGTCTGAACGTAATAATCTAGATTTTCGCACGCTGGATAAAGCGGAGCGCTTTGCGGAAATCGAGAAACTTGGCACGGCTCTATTGAACGAAGTGGGGCGGGTTGTTCCAGCTTTGCCCGTGTCGTTGACGGCGGCGGCGATCCCCCAAAGCGCCGATACGTGGATTAGCGAGTTCGAGCTAAAAGCACGGGTTTCAAATTTTATCGAGCATATCGAGCGTAATGGTGCCCATGTGCATCTGCCGCGCATGGACCGCGACTATGCCGTCAGCGCTGGTATCCGCATGTTGATCCTGCGGCACATGATCGAGGAAAAAGACGGCTTGTATCGCGCCAATCCAGAAGAGCTGGTGCTACTTAACTATTATGCCAATTCCATTGTGCATCTGTTGCCGGTAAGCGAGCCAGAGATTGTTGGCTGATCATTCAGTAGATCGTAAAACTTCATGACAGTATTTCGATATTTTTCCTATGGCTCCAATATGCTTGTTGAGCGCTTGCAGGCCCGTTGCCCAAGCGCAAAACTACTAGGAGTTGCCAAAGTACCTGGATATGAGCTCAAATTTTCAAAGAAAAGCAAGGATGGTTCGGGCAAGGCAATGCCATTTGCAACACGCCGATCTGGTGCGGTCATTCATGGCGTGCTGTTTGATATATCGAAAGATCAGCTAAAGGCACTCGATAGAGCGGAAGGTTGTGGATATGGTTATGATCGAACGCCGGATTTTTCTGTTCATTTTGGCGATGAGGCCGCGCCCGTAGAGGTCACCACCTATGTGGCAAATACTGAGTATGTTTATCCCGGCTTACAACCCTTTGATTGGTATTTGGCCCTTGTCATCGCAGGCGCGCAACAGCACAATTTTACGGCGGAATATATCGATAATTTACGCGCAGTTTCCTATTTGCCAGACACAGACCAAAAAAGAACGTCTGATGCTTTGCAGATCATTAACAAAGCTGGTTATAGCGGTTTTGAAGAGTTGTTTTAGAGCCATAAAACTTACGTGACCCGCGCTAAAGAAGCCTTGAAAGCAGAGAGTGATCCTTATTATTTCGATAAAACTAGAAATATGGTTGCATTCGAATGTCAGCTCCTCTATATTCCCCTCATGACATTAGCAGATATAGCAAAAAAGATGGCCGCGATCGGCAATGAAACAAGGCTTGAGGTCTATCGGTTGCTGGTGCGTGCGGGGGAGCGCGGATTGCCTGTGACAAGCATTCAGCAACGTCTTGGTGTTCCAGCCTCGACCCTTAGTCACCACCTGCATAAACTGATCCAGGTGGGGCTTGTGCAACAAGAACGCCAGGGCACAACGCTGATTTGCCGTGCTGACTATACCGCCATGCAACAGACCTTTGAGATGTTTGCCAATGAATGCTGCGCTGATGATGACACCTGCAATATTGAATTTAAAATGACAACAAAGGAGTTGATGAAATGAGTGAAGTGATAAGCGATGCTGTGCGCAAGGGCTATGGTTCGGTAGCCAAGTCCGGGCTTTCTTCCGATCAGGGAAATATCAAGGGGATTGCCAACGCGTTTGGTTATTCCGATGAGGATCTAGCCAGTATTCCCGCTGAAGCCAATATGGGGCTTTCATGCGGTAATCCAATTGCCATGGCATCTATTTCGG
Source organism: Alphaproteobacteria bacterium (assembly GCA_024280895.1). Classification (GTDB taxonomy): domain Bacteria; phylum Pseudomonadota; class Alphaproteobacteria; order Rhizobiales; family JAKIUO01; genus JAKIUO01. Next base: position 8,286 of record JAJRPI010000027.1, read on the forward strand.
CAGGTGAAACCGTTGTTGATTTGGGCTCTGGTGGTGGTCTTGATATTTTTCTGGCTTCAAAAAGTGTCGGCCCAACGGGCATGGCGATCGGCATTGATATGACAGGAGACATGATTTCTCTGGCGCGTAAAAATGCTGTCAAAGGCGGCTATGAGAACGTTAAGTTCTATCTTGCTGAAATCGAGCATATGCCACTGCCTGACAATTCGGTGGATTGCGTGATCTCGAACTGCGTGCTTAATCTGTGCGCCGACAAGGATGTCGCTCTTAAGGAAGTGTTCCGCATCTTGAAGCCAGGTGGACGTTTTGCCATCAGCGATATTGCCCTGCGCAAAGAACTCCCCGAGGCGATCGAAAAGGAAGTGGCAGCCTGGACAGGCTGCATTGCCGGGGCCTTGAGCGTCGATCAAAACCGTGAGGCGCTGTTGGGCGCGGGTTTCTCGCAAATTGACATTCAAGATGCGCATTCGGATCTCAATGCCTACAAAGAGGGCGGCCTTGCAGCATGTTGTGGCCCCGAAGTCGAAACCGAGAAAAGCGCTGGAGGTAGCTGCTGCTCAACTGCTGAACCAGATTGTTGCGCACCAGAGGAAACGGCTAAAACCGACGATCAGGTGGCCTCGGAATATCATAACACCATGAGCGATTTACTCGACGAATTTGATGTCAATGAATATGCAGGCAGCTTTAAAATATTCGCGCTCAAGCCTGAGTAGAATGCGCTCGCCGCGCGGGCGTGCTGCGCGCACGGCGCCAAAGGCTAGCCTTTGGAAACCATTTTGGAGGGATGTAAAGGATCAAGTCTTTTACATCCCTTTTCTTTTGTAATGGGATTGTTAAGGGGCTAGTCCCTTAACCGCTGTCCGCGCAGGACATTCTCTTTGCCTTACCGCACTGGTGGCAGGACCAGCGTATTGGCGCGGCATTCGCGTTTTTCATTGGAGCCACATGAGCGCAGTTTGAGGTCTTTGGTGAAGCAGATGCGGATTTCCTTGAGGCGTTTGCGGCGACCGCACTGGACGCTGATCATGCTGGCATCAAGTCCCTCATTGGCTTTGATGAAATCCATTTCCAGCTGGCGCGGTGTGGTTGTCACATAGCTATTGGGTTTTTGGTAGCGTGGCGGAATTTTGATGCTGTTATAGAGCTGGCGCGTGACTGCAAAATAATCCTTGTTGCCAAGCCCCGAGCAGGTGCCGTGCTTTTTCCATTCGTGGATGACGAGGCGTTTGGAGGGCATGATGTCGAGCATGTTATTGATGACCTTGCGCGGAATATAGAATTCACCCTTTTTGACCCGGCAGTTTTGCGGCCAGCCTTTTTCATGCTGGGGCCACAGGCCATGCACGACAAAGGCATAATGACGGTTTCTACCGCATTGCGCACGATCACGGCGTCCCGCATTGCTATCGCAAAAAGTCGGCGACCAGGAGAGCACCAGCGAATAATAGTCAAACACACCCGCCTTGCTTTTTTTATATCGTTTGGCCTGCGCATCGGTTTGTGGCAACGCCAGTAATATGATCGCCGCCAGTATTGTAAAAACGCCGATAATAGTTGTAACTCGTTTCATCACTTCACTTTCCCGTTTAAAATTATGATTATTCAGACCAAATCCTATTGGCTAAACGGGGCGAAATCCAGTCTCTTGCATCAAAAGCCCGCACAATCCGTAAAAGTGGGTACCGGTATTGGGCCAATTGTACGCAGGCCAAACAAAACGCCACCGGCGTGAAGGTCATGCCTTCACTGTTTTGAACGATAGCACAAAAGGTGAATATTTAGAACAAAAATAGAACGTAACTTCATTGGCCCTGTGGATATCTCATGTTTGCGGCCATTTGCTTGTGCAATTGATCTGCATACTCCAAAATGAAAACGTTGATATTTATGGTTTTTTTGAACTAATTTGTGTCTGGGGTTCTGAGTGAGAGTTATTTCACATAGGTTCATTGGCCTACTGGCCTTGATATTGCTCGGTTCGCCGACATCTGCCATATGGGCCGACACATTACCAGATTCTGCTTTGCCTAAACCCCTTTTGGAGCCGGTGGGTGAGTTTTTCACCGGCGGCGCCCTGACCAATAATAGTTGGATCTCGTGGGCGGGGGCGGTGAAAAGCCTGTCATCCAGCCTTTATGACGAGGGCTGGCGCATTCGGGTGCTGGCAGCCTATGGGCGATATAGCTTTTTGACGGATGGTCAGCCAAAATCCGCCAATCCTGCCTTGTTTGAATTTACCCCGGGACATCAGTTCAAGACCGGCCCGCTGATTACAAAGCTTTATGCGGGGCTGCACGGCGAGCAGCACAAGCTGGCCAATCCTGATCCAGACAACAAGACCAAGGACATGGGATATGGTGCTAAAGTCATTCTTGAAAACTGGATAGACCTGCCGATGAACAGCTTTGCCAGTCTGGATGGCTCGTTCTCGACCCTCAATACCTCCTATCAGGGCATGTTGCGGGCGGGATCAGCTTATCTCTATCCGCAACTGACCCTTGGTCCAGAGGTGCAGATTATTGGTAATGAAGAATTTTATCAATTGCGAGCAGGCTTGTTTGGCCGCTGGAGCCGCCCCAATGGCTCGCTGGAAGCCAGCATCGGCTACGCCGAGGACTATGACCGCAAAAGCACCCCCTATGCCAGCTTCTCATGGCTGAAACGGTTTTAGAGGTGGCTTTGAGTGGATTTTGGAGTGAAGGACGCCTGAGGTCTATTTTTTCCGGTAAAAATCAGATCGTTCAGAAGGATAAATGGTAGGGCGTCAATAGCGAAGCGTATTGCGCCGTTCTTACATCCAATCGGCGCAATACGCTTCGCTATTGACGCCCTACAGAGCAAGCAGATTACGTCATAGCTTTTGATTATATTCGCCGATTTCTTCGTAGGTGCTCAAATGCGCGTCCAGATCCTTGAAGATGGCGCGCATCATTTGATCTGAGGTGGTGCTCTCGACGACGACGACCAGTTGCGGGGTGTTGGAGCTGGCGCGCACCAGACCCCAGCTGCTATCTTCGAGCACCATGCGGATGCCATTGACGGTATTGACCTCTTTAATCTCCTGCCCGGCGAGCTGGCCACCATTTTCAGCCAGTTTTTGGAAATGTGCGATGATGCGATCAACAACGCCATATTTAAGCTCGTCCGCGCAATGGGGGGACATGGTGGGGGACTGATAGCTGGTTTGCAGCTCCCCAAAAAGATCATTCATGCTTTTATCGGGGTTGTGATCGAGTAGATCGAGGACGGCGAGGCCAGAAGTGAGGCCGCAATCATAGCCATATCCCAGTGGCTTGTTGAAGAAGAAATGCCCTGACTTCTCAAAACCCACCAGACAATTATGCTTGTGCGAATAATGCTTGATATAGGAATGGCCGGTTTTCCAGTAATCGGTGGTAGCGCCATTTTCTTTCAGCACAGGGTCGGTGAGGAACAGGCCGGTTGATTTGACATCAACGACGAATTTCGCGCCCTTATATTTGTTCGAGATATCGCGCGCCAGCATCAGGCCGACTTTGTCGGAAAAGATTTCTTCGCCTTTATTATCAACCACACCGCAACGATCGCCATCGCCATCAAAGCCAAGGGCAAGGTCGGCTTTGTGTTCAAGCACCGCGTCGCGCATGGCATGCAGCATTTTCATGTCTTCGGGGTTGGGATTGTGATTTGGAAAACTGTGATCGAGATCGCAGTTTAATTCAATAACCTCGCAGCCAATGGCTTTCAACACTTGCGGGGCAAAAGCGGCTGCGGTGCCATTGCCACAGGCGCAAACGACTTTGAGCTTTCGTTTGAGGGCGGGGCGGTCCGTGAGATTTTTGATGAAGCGCTCCGACATATCTGTGACCGTGTGATAGCTGCCGCCACCAGGGCCATCCTCAATACCGGCAAGGACGATCTGTTTGAGTTCTGCCATTTCGTCCGGGCCAAAAGTCAGCGGTTTGTCCAGCCCCATCTTGATGCCGGTCCAGCCATTATCATTGTGGGAGGCGGTGACCATCGCGACCCCTTCAACATCCAGATCGAACTGCGCGAAATAGGCGGTGGGGGAGAGCGCCAGACCGATATCGAACACTTCCATACCGCCCGCCAGCAGGCCCGAAATCAAGGTGTATTTGATGGAAGAGCTATAGGAGCGATAGTCATGGCCAACGACTATGCGCAAGGGGACGCCGCGCCGCCGGAATAATTCCGCCATGCCAAGACCGATCTGGTGGATGCCGATCAGGTTGATTTCTTCGCCAAAAATCCAGCGGGCATCATATTCGCGAAATCCGGTGGGCTTGATAAAGGATTGGCGCTCAAAGGCGGCAGTATTGGCTTTCAAATCAGCGCGCGGTTTTGTGGGTGTGGTCGTCATCAAGGGTCTCTTTTATGAGGGGAGGATTAAAGAATTAGGCAAGAGCGTTCTGGGCGTCGGATTTAATACGCTGGATCATGGAAGCAAGGCCATTTGAGCGTTGGGGCGTCAAGGCTTCGTCAAGGCCCAACTGTTTGAGAGCGGCATTGGCATCAGTTTCGAGTATTTTCTTGGCGGTTTGTCCGGAAAACAGGCTCAGCATGATGGCCACCAGACCGCTCACTATATGGGCGTCACTATCGCCTTTGAAATGCAGCACAGCATCGCCATCGGGACTTTTCTCGACTGTTGTTTGCAGCCAGACCTGCGACACGCAGCCATGCACCTTGTTGGCCTCATTGTGAGCATCCTGCGGAAGAGGGTCGAGGGTGCGCCCCAGTTCGATCACATAGCGATAGCGATCTTCCCATTCGTCGAGAAATTCGAAATCGGCAACAATATCATCATAGCTCATTGATCAATCATCCCATATTGCTTGAGGGGGTAGTCATAAAGCACAATCGCCGCCGTTGAAACTGAATTCCTGACAAAAAAAGGCCTGCTCTAACGGGTGCAAGAGCAGGCGAGGCCAGTTATTCAAATTGTTATTTTTATTGTATTTATTTGTTACCGCGCCAGCCGGGCTTGAAGTCGGTGGGGCTTAGCGTACTGCTGGTGACGCCGTAATGGTCGCTATATTGGTTGTTCTGGTAGGTTGGAAAACGATTAGTACTTTGTACGGGCGCTGGTTGTGGACGGCGAAAACCGCGCGACAGATTAGTGGCTTTGAGCAGTTGCGCCACTTCGTCCGAGCTTGTCCCGGATTGTTCCTTGGCAATATCAACCATCATGCGGGCGCCAAATTCAGCCTTGGTTGCCAGCTTGTCGATGGCCGCATTGCCTTTTTCACAGACCCCTGAATTGCGGTCGCAAAATCCCATAATATCGGCAACGGTCGATTTGGCCACCTCATAAAGGTCAGCCTGATTTTCCCGCTCAAGAGGGATCACCGCGATGATGGCACCGACAAGAAGAAGTTTTTTAAGCATTTATAGTCCCCGAACTGCTCATACCAGATTTTATGCGCGCCATTTTGAGAAATTTTGCCGCTTTGTATTGTTGATGCCGACTATAGCAAACGGACAATAAGATAGGGTTCATACCGTTTGGGGATTTTGATTAAAATTGCGAGGAGTTGGTTAAGGTTTTGTTAGGCTGGCAGCAATCACCATCAGTCCATTGCAGGTATCGTGCAAGGAAAGATGATTGTCTCCTTCGTGTCCTTGGGGCACAAGCCCTGCATCGGATTTAAGGGCCGGGATATGTACAAACAGGGAAGAGCGCGCGTGCGCCAGCGAGAGATAATAGGACATATTGCACAAATAGCGCCCGGGATCATTGGAGATCATGGCGTTAAAACCAGCTTTCGACAATTCTTGTTCGATCACCTCAAGGGGGAGTTTGCTCGATAGCTGCAAGGGCTGTGCAATGAGGACGGGACCACAAGATCCGGCATAACCATCAACGTCTGGCTGTGCGCAGGGTTCATTATAGGCGGTTGTCTCCAGGCAAAAGCCGGGGGAGCGGGCGCTATAGCCAAGATGCAGGCAAAAATCTGGTTGGTGTTGTGCGAACAGTTTGGCAAGAGCTGGCGCAAGTTTTTGCCAGTGTGTCGGCAGCAGCCCGTAGATAATATTGGCGTTGATGGCGCTGGTGTCATTTTGCGCCGCCAGAGCCTCAATAATGGTTTGGCTGGGATTATCGGGGGCGCCGGGGAAGGGGCCAAAGCCGGTGATCAATATGGTAGGTGTTTGCGTGCTCATGGGTGGTTATAGCGCACCCATGAGCATACACATAGTCTGACCTAGCGCCGTTTGAGGGCTTTTTTGATATCGGCGACGATTTCTGCAGCACCAGAATAGACCTCTGAGCGTACTAATTCTCTATCGCCTCGTTTGACATAACGCATCATTGTTTTGGCCAGCGCTTTGGTGCTTGGGCGTTTGACATTGCGTTTCCAATAGCTGCGAATGGCTGATTTAAGACGTTTGTAATTTGTTGTGTAGGGACGAAGCTCGTCCAGTCCACCAAGTGTCTCGCGGATCGCGTGAGCGCGGATGGACTTGATGCTGCGCTTTTTGGTGCCTCTGGTTTCGATATAGCGCGCCTGCGTCACGACATGAACAAGGGCGATTGAAGCTGGATCATTTTTGCTGATTGTGGTGATCGAGGCTGTTTCGGTGAGATCGGATGCTCGAATGCTAGCCGATGCCATGGTGGCGCTCGCAAGCAAAGCGAAAAGCGCTGCGCCCGTGGCAATAATTTGCGTGACTGTTTTCATATTTAAACCTTTGATACTCGTATAGACATCAGTTTGTGATGTATGATCGGTGGGCGTTTTCGCTGTCATTCGAGATCGCCATTGCTGGCGCGGGTTACATCACAATGCTTCCATGAGTACAAGGTTAAATAGTCCACAGGTCGAAAAGGTCGCGGCAAGGTTGTGGCACGGTTTTGGCTCTAAAGAACCAGCGTTTCGGCGCGTTTGCGGTCTTTGGTGAGTTTGCGCACAATACGGTCGCGCTTTAATTTCGAAATATAATCAATGAATTGTTTGCCATCGAGATGGTCGATCTCATGCTGCACCACGGTTGCCAGCAGGTCGTCGAACTCATCTTCGTGCTGATTGCCATCGCGGTCAGTATAGCGCACCAGGACGCTGGCTGGACGTTCGATTTCGGCAAAATGCTCCGGTATCGACAGACAACCTTCATCATGCACACGCATCAAGTCAGATGAGCGGATAATTTGGGGATTGATCAAAAACAAAGGGTTCTTGTTTTCGTCGCCGTGGGACACATCCATAACCAGTACACGAAGCGGTACGGCGACCTGGATGGCGGCAAGGCCAATACCAGGGGCATCATACATGGTCTCCAGCATATCATCGAGCAGCTTGCGCAGGTCGTCGTCGACGCGCTCAACAGGATCGCTGATCTTGCGCAGCAATGGGTCCGGGACCGTTATGATTTCTTTCAAGGACATAGGGGACAGATAAGTGAAGGGGGCAAGATGGTCAAGTCCATCTCGTCCCCTCTGGATCGTTTAAAATAGTTAGGCGAGGACTAACTCTGCAATTGCCAGCTACGGTCCTTGGCGCGGCATGCCGTGGTCTCGATGCGCTTCATATAGGACCCCAGCGCCAGGGAGACGATGATCTGGCGGCAGATCGTACCCTTTTTGTTGCGAAAGGAACTGGTGGGCGTGATGAAAGCGCGTAGTTGGCGTTTGGGGCGTCCCCAAATATAGGTCTGGCCATCGCCAACCCGGCTAAGCGCGATGAGTAATGCGTTTAGGGTCGCATATTCATCGGCAGGCCGCAGCTTGGCACGCAATTTTGTGAGGGACATTTTGCGCGGTCTTTTGGCGTCGGACCAATTCAGGTCAATCTTGGGAGCCCCTTTGACAAGCGAGCTTTGGTCATTATGGGTGAGGGGGGTGGCGCGGGCGCTGGTGGTGAAGGCGATGAGGGTCACCATCAAGAGAGCGGCAAAGCCAAATTCTAATTTTGCGAAGCGCGGGTCAAAACGCATGACAACAAACCTTTCAACTACTACAAACAACTGACAGACATACTCAAATACAACTGACGCCTATTGTTGCAGTTTATGGTTAAGAAATAGTGATTCGGATCCAATATGACCAAAATAAAAAGTCCAGATTATGAGGACACCCCTCAGGCTCCCGATTGTTCCACGGAAGAGCAGCCACTTGCTTTGTTCGAGCGATGGATGAGTGAGGCGCAAGCATCCGAACTTAATGATCCAAATGCCATGGGCTTGGCGACGGTTGATCAGCACGGCATGCCGAACCTGCGGACCGTGTTGCTGAAAGGCGCCGATAGCCAAGGCTTTGTATTTTATACCAATCGGAGCAGCGCCAAGGGGGCGGAGTTGCAAGCTAGCGGTAAGGCTGCGCTTAACTTCCACTGGAAGAGCCTGCGCCGTCAGGTGCGTTTGCGCGGGGCGGTTTCGTTGGTGAGTGACGAGGAGGCCGACGCCTATTATGCCAGCCGCGCCAGAGGTTCGCGCATAGGTGCCTGGGCCTCAAAGCAATCAAGCGAGCTTGAAAGCCGCTTTGCGCTGGAAAAGCAGGTGGCAAAATTTGCGGCGAAATATGCGATTGGCGCGGTGCCAAGGCCTGACTGGTGGTCCGGCTTTCGCCTCATGCCGCTGGAAATGGAGTTTTGGCACGATCGCCCATTTCGCCTGCACGACCGTTTATTGTTCAAACGCGCCAGCATTGACGATCCTTGGACTTCAACAAAGCTTTACCCTTGATGCTTATCCGCCGGTGACGGGGGGGAAGAAGGCGATTTCTCTGGCACCGGCAATGGGGCTGTCATTGCTGACATGTTCTTGATCAAGAGCCACGCGAATAGCGTTCTCATCTGCAAAAGCTTCGCCAAATTGGGGCGCGCGCTGTTTTTGCCATTGGATAAGATCGGCGACAGATTTCAACTCGGCGGGAAGCTCCAGCTGTTCGGCGCCAAGCCCGGCTTTCTCACGTACCCAAGCAAAATATAGCAGTTGTACTTTCATTGATCTTGCGAACTCCTGTTCTTGCCAGACGCTACCAGACCTTGACCTGTAAATCCAGCGATGGATTTTGCCATCAAACTGTTTATACTGACAAAAAATTAAAAAAAGCGCTGGGGCGGTGATTTTTGTGACATGGGAAAAAGGACAATCTGGCGAACCTGCGCGCAAAAATGCGCCGTGTCGCGATGAGGTTGACGTTTCTGGCTTTTTGGATCAGGCGGACATTGATCCCTTTGTACTGGCTAAAGCGCGGGAGTTGGCCGCGCAAAACCACACCCATGTTTCGCATGTTCTGGATTCGCAAGGCATCCTTTCCAGCGATGATTATGTGCGTCAGCTGGCCGCTTATCATGGACTTTCTTGTGCGTGTGATGATTTGGAACTCGCCGGTTTCGAGGTCGATCATTTCAGTGATTTTGAACGCCGCGACCAAAACATTGCAGGCGATAAAAGCGGATTGATCAATCTGACGCGTAACGGCCAGTTTTATGTGGCGCTGGATGCACTACATTATGACGAGAGTACCATGCGGCTGTTTTTGCGCAGCGGCGAGGACCATCGCGACGGTTTGATACTGATCAGCCCGGAACTCAAACTAAAACTGTTGCACAAAGATCAAGAGGCCGCCCGTCTCAACCATGCGGTTTACGGATTGGTGCAAAAACACCCTGGATTGAGTGCGCGCGACAAAACTACCTATGGTCAAAAAATTGTGCTGTCATTTCTGTTTGGATTATTGGCCTGGGGCATGGTGCTGGCGCCGGTCAGCACACTTTATGTGTTGGGAGGCGTGCTCAATCTGTTGTTCCTCTATAGTAATTTATTGCGCTTGAGCGCTGTTGCCTCTCTTCAACCTGTAGAGGGACCAGTATTTACGCGCATGAAGGATGCGCAGCTGCCAGTCTATGCGATTTTAGTGCCGCTATTTTGTGAACATCGGGTCGTAGGGCAACTTATTGAAAGTCTGTTGGCCCTTGACTATCCCCGCCACAAGCTCGATATCAAACTGATCTTCGAACAAGAGGATGAGGAAACCTTGCGCGCTGCCAATCTGTGCAATCCCCCGGCCTGTTTTGAATTTGTTATTGTTCCCAAGAAAATGCCGCAAACCAAGCCCAAGGCATTGAATTTTGCGCTGACCAATGCACGGGGGCACTATGTGGTGGTATATGACGCCGAAGATCGGCCGCAGTCAGATCAGCTGCGCAAGGCGGTGTCGGCTTTTGCCAATGCTCATATGCAACAAGACGAGGGAGAGACGCGCCCGCTGGCCTGCCTGCAAGCCGCTCTCAATCATTATAATCCTCAGGAAAACTGGCTGGCGCGCCAGTTCACAATTGAATACACGGGACTGTTTGATGGTTTGTTGCCGGCCTTGCAGCGTCTTGATCTGCCTATCCCTCTGGGGGGTACTTCCAATCATTTTAACACACATATATTGAGAGAGATCGGCGGCTGGGACGCGTTTAATGTCACGGAGGATGCTGATCTTGGTATTCGTCTGGCGCGCTTTGGTTATCGTTGCAATATTTTACATTCAACCACTTATGAAGAAGCGTGCTGTCGTCCTCGTGACTGGGTGCGTCAGCGCACGCGCTGGCTGAAGGGCTGGTTGCAGACTTATCTTGTTCATATGCGCCGTCCGTTGGAGCTATTCCGGCAGTTGGGAGTGCGCGGGTTCGCGGGATTTCAAATCATTTTGGGGGCGCAGGTTTTGTCTCTGGTCATCCATCCCGTGTTTTTAGCATTCATGATACATGAAGCCTTTGCCGGCAAACTGTTCAACTCACCCTATGGCCCGTTCGGGACCGTTTTTTGGACCCTGGCCATCGCTAATTTTATTCTGGGATATAGCGTTGCGATCTGGCTTGGTTTTGCCACTTTGAAGCAGCGCGGCTACCGCTCTCTTTATTGGCAGTTGCCCTGTATGCCGCTCTACTGGCTGTGCATGTCATTCGCCGCTTTTCGGGCGCTTGTGCATTATGTGATCAAACCGTTTCATTGGGAAAAAACCGAACATGGACTTGGCAAGAGTTCTCCAAAAGGGGACTAGCACTGTCTTGATCCCTGTTTGATAGGAATTGATTTGGTTTGATGGGAGCCTGAAGGTGTTGATTGCGCTCATGAAAGATTAACTTTTAGTCATAAGAATTATTATGGAGAATTTTTCATGACAGAGGATGGATTACACAAAAATAATATTGCAGCGCTTGGGCGAGGGTGGAAATACATGCTGAGTGGCTGGCTCTTATCGATCATCACCGTGTTTACTTTCGGCATTTTGGACGGGCTTTATAAGCACGTTTCTTTCGCCCCGATCCCTTTCTGGTCATTCTGGATTTTTGTACTGGTGGTTGCGATTTTGTTTCTGGTCGCTATGGTCACCGCCCTGAAATCTATGGCGCGCAAACAAGGCGGCCTGGCATTGTTGATGACCACATTGATCGTTTCAATCACCGGCTTTTTGTCGGCCTTCCCCACCATGATGATCTTGAGCATGCTAGTGTCCGGCGACACCCAATAGGGTCTGCGAAATTGAGTTTATTCTGCCGCTGCCGCACTGGCGCGCATTTTTTTCAAGGTAGTGTGATTAAGGACGAGCAGGCCCTCGATGATATTGTTGGTCTGATTATTGCCATCGCCTTTGAGGTTCTGGCGAATGATGGCGCGGATCGTATCCACATGCTGATCAATGACGGGGAGCGGGATTTGCACGCCTGCTGGAGCCTTTCCTATGAGGTCGGCGAGCAATTTACCGATAATGCCGGCGACCGGATAGCCATAGGTTGGAGCCTGTCCCTTGATATCATGGGCGCAGGTAAAGAGTTGATCGAGCCGCTCCGCGCTATATCCCTCGTTCGTTAACTCGAAGCGGATCTTGTGTAGCCGGTCGCTTTCGCCCAGCATCCACGCAGGAAATTCAATAGACAATTGTTCCACGGCGGTATTGGCTTTTTTGGCGGCCGCAGCCAGGGCTTCACGCGGATCGCCGGGTATGAGCGCTTTGGCGCCAAGTGTGTTTTTGACCTCAATGACCCGATATTCCGGCCAGTTTACCTGTGTGTTTTGTGCCTGGTTCATTAGGGCATCCCTTGCAGCTGAGATAGAATAGGGCGGTTACGACCGGTTTGGCGTTGATCGATTGATCAGTCTGGGATTGTTATAAATTGGTCGCTGTCTTCTTCCCGTTTGTCGTCTCCCGAAAACGAGCTTTCCTGACGGCGTCTATCTGGTCCGAAATAGGTCGCGGTGCGGATATAGGGGCGTGGGTTCAGCAAAATGCTCTCGATCTTGGCATAAAGCGTTGAGGCGGAAACCGGCTTACACATGAAGTCCGTGGCACCGGCATCTCTGGCGGCGATCACCTGGCTTTTTTCTGAATAGGCCGAGAGGACGATGATGGGTAGATAAGCCTGCGAAAAGCCATCTGGATTGCGGATCATACGCGTCAGCTCAATACCATCAAAAATCGGCATTTTGATATCAGTGATGAGAATATCGGGCTGATAAGCCTCCACTGCTTCAAGACCTGAAGCACCTTCTTCGGCTTCATAGATCTCACGCGAGCCAAAGGCACGTAACATGGTGCGCAATATTCTGCGCATATGGGCATTGTCGTCGCATACGACAAAGCGAAGTTGGTCAAAAGCAATCTTGGCCATGATCATCCAGACAGTTACAACTGTGTTTCGTTTTTTTTATAGATTTCAGATCATTTTGCCATTTCATGGTTAAAATATACTGAAGCTGGCGATCGAACAGATATGGCAAACAATCTTCTGGTTTAAACGTCTGTTTCATCACAAAATTGTCAGATATTGACAATCTGGATGGTTCATCCTCATATTGAAATGAAACAGGTGAAACTTTATCTAGAGCACAATCAGAAAAGTGGGCACCGGTTTTCTGGTGAATTGTGCGGTGGTATAGAGCACAATCAGAAAAGTGGGCACCGGTTTTCTGGTGAATTGTGCGATGCTATAGAGAGCACAATCAGCACGCCAGGTGTTGGGATCGCCATATATGGCGTTTTAAAACAAGTAGATCGATCAAAAAGGTTCATCATGAGCAAACAGTCACTACCTGATCTTCATGGCAATGTGGAACCGCTGGACCCGATATGGCAAAATGTGCGTACCGAAGCGCAAGAAATTGCCCGCCGCGAACCAGCTCTGGCAAGTTTTGTGTTCGCCGCTGTGCTCAATCATCAGCAGCTCGATCAGGCTGTTTGTCACCGGCTTGCGCAGCAACTTGAGCAGCCAGATGTTGACCGCGGTTCTTTGCGTCAGACATTTGATGAGGTTTTGTCGCAAAACCCCCAGCTTGGCAATGCGTTTCGCGCTGATCTTTCCGCGGTATTTGAACGTGATCCGGCCTGTTCGCGCTATGTGGAGCCTCTTTTGTATTTCAAGGGCTTTCATGCTCTGCAAACACAAAGGCTGGCGCATCTTTTATGGCGGGACGGGCGCAAGGACCTTGCTTTTTATTTACAGAGCCAGTCATCAAAAATTTTTGGTATTGATATTCATCCGGCCGCTCAGATCGGTTGCGGCGTATTTATTGATCACGGACATGCCATTGTCGTTGGAGAAACCGCGGTGATCGGCAATAATGTGTCTATTCTCCACAATGTCACTTTGGGGGGAACGGGCAAGGCAACAGGGGATCGCCATCCTAAAATTGGTGACCATGTGTTGATTGGCGCGGGCGCTAAAATTCTGGGGGATATCACGATTGGCTGCGGCTCGCGGGTCGCTGCTGGTAGTGTTGTGTTGAAAGATGTACCGCCAAAAACCACAGTTGCGGGTGTGCCGGCCAAGGTGATCGGGGCTGTGGATTGTAAAGAGCCGGAGTTGACGATGGATCATACTTTGGATAGTTGCAAAGACCTGACGGGAAAATAGGGCAGGCTATCTGCTTAAAATCGCGGCATAAAAGCAAACTCAACGCTAAAAGGATCATGTTGATGAAGAAGGAAGAATTGGGCCGCCTCCAGACTTATATGCGCGGCGTGTTCAAGCTTGACGATTTGCAGATCAAGGCGCGCCCCCAAAAGGATGATTCTGCCGAAGTCTATATTGATGACGAGTTTGTTGGCGTCATTTACCGCGATGATGAAGATGAAGATCTGTGCTATAATTTCCAGATGGCCATCCTCGACTTTGATCTTGATCCATCTAGCTGATGCGAAGCGTTCTGGTGACGATCAGTGGCCGAGTGCAAGGCGTCTGGTTTCGTGACTGGACCAAGCAAAAAGCCGATGCTCTTGGTCTTTGGGGCTGGGTGCGTAACCGGCCCGATGGTTGCGTTGAGGCGCAGTTCACCGGGCCATCAGATGATATTGATGACATCATAAAAAAATGTGGGCAGGGGCCAATATTGGCCAGTGTCATCGAGATCACGTTCAGCGAACTGGAACCGGGCGATTTTGAAGATCAACAAGATTTCCAGATCCGCACAACTGGTTAGTTTTCATGCTCGTTGCTCGGTGAGCCAAATATCTCGATAAAGGCCTCTTTAAGGGCCGCATCGACCTCCTCCATAGACGCATCAATGCCCAAATCGTGCAGGCTGGTGACGCCGTGCCCATTGGCCGCTCCAGCGATACCACATGGCACAATACCCGAATAATGTTCAAGATCAGGGCGCACATTGAGCGACAGACCGTGAAAACTCACCCAGCGGCGCAGGCGGATGCCAATAGCGGCGATTTTATCTTCACATATTTGCCCATTGACGCGTGGCTTGTCTGGCCTTGCCACCCAGACGCCAACCCGCCCGGGCCTGATTTCCCCAACAACACCAAAATGAGCAAGCGTTTTGATGACCCAGGCCTCCAGCGACGTGATCAACGCGCGGACATCGCGGCCTCGTTGATTAAGATCAAGCATTACGTAACAAATGCGCTGGCCGGGGCCATGATAGGTATATTGCCCGCCGCGCCCCACATCAAACACCGGAAAGCGGTGTTCGCTCAGCAGATCCCCCCGCTTGGCACTGGTGCCAGCTGTATAAAGCGGAGGATGTTCCAGCAACCACACCTGTTCACGCTGTTTTTGCTGGTGAATAGCGGCAACGGCCCGCTCCATCTCGCTTAGCGTGATGTCATAGGCCACCTTGGTGCCAAGATGTCGCCAGTCCACGGCGCGCAAAGGGGCTCGCAATGAAGATTGTTTTGCAAATTGTTGTAAAGACTTTACCAAACGCTAACCTCCTTGCGAGATGTTGAACCTACATAGATTGCTTGTGCGCCTTTAATAGAGAAGCACAGCACGGTATTTTCTTGACCCGTTTGTATGCAAAGCCTTGAAAAAAGCGATGCAGTTAGAGCGGTCAATTGTCACTATAAACCAGGGTAACCCATGCGCGCTATTGATAAGATTGAAGTTGAGCTGTCAGTTGTTCTTGGTCGCACGAATATGCCAATTGCGCAACTGTTGCGGTTGGGGCGTGGTGCCGTCATCATGCTCGATGATACTGACACAGATGATGTCGAAATCGTCGTCAATAATAGTCATTTTGCCAATGGTCAGGTGATTGTTAAAGATCAGCAGATCTGTGTCGAATTCAGTGATAGCGAACAGAACGAACAGTAGCAAAGCACCATCTTGCAGCGGTTAAAAATCTAATTGTTGATGCGGTCATTGCGGGCTTGCTCCCTCCATATTTTTTTGATACATCTACGGCCTGCCTCGCAGCTTGTTGGTTTTCCAGCGGGCTTGCAATTGAAGTATTTTCGCAGAAAAGCGTTCGCGGTTTTCTCGTTTGAAAATACGACAATAGAAAAGTGTGCGGCCGTGGCGGAACTGGTAGACGCGCAGCGTTGAGGTCGCTGTGAGCTTATGCTCGTGGAAGTTCGAGTCTTCTCGGCCGCACCA
>JAJRPI010000028.1 GCA_024280895.1 Alphaproteobacteria bacterium
CTTGATACCAAGCGAGATACGGCGCTTGTCTGGATCGACCGCCAAGACTTCCACTTCCAGCTCTTCACTGGTGGAAACCAGCTTGCCAGGATGGATGTTTTTGCGGATCCAGCTCATTTCAGAGACATGCACCAGACCTTCGACACCGGCCTGCAATTCGATGAAAGCACCATAATCAGTGATATTGGTGACCTTGCCTTGCAGACGTTGACCAATGGGGAAGCGCTCTTCAACACCATCCCAAGGATCTTGCTCAAGCTGTTTGATACCAAGGCTGACGCGCTGGTTCTCAGGATTGATGCGCAGGATCTGTACCTTGACATTATCGCCAACAGCAATGATTTCGCTGGGGTGATTGACCCGGCGCCATGCCATATCTGTGACATGCAACAAACCATCAATGCCGCCAAGATCGATAAACGCACCATAATCGGTGATGTTTTTGACCACACCCTCGGTAACCTGCCCCTCTTCGAGACGGGCCACGACTTCGGAGCGCTGTTCGGCTCTTGTTTCTTCCAGAACGGAGCGACGTGAGACCACGATATTACCGCGGCGTTTGTCCATTTTGAGAATTTCAAAAGGCTGGGGCTGGTTCATCAGCGGGGTGATGTCTCTGATCGGGCGTACATCAACCTGGGATCCTGGCAAAAACGCAGATGCGCCATCCAGATCGACCATGAAGCCACCTTTGACCTTGGAGAAGATGAAGCCTTCGACTTTTTCTTCGGCCTCAAACTGTTTCTCAAGACGGATCCAGCTTTCTTCGCGTCGCGCTTTTTCACGGGACAGCTGTGCATCACCAAGAGCGTTTTCGATACGCTCAAGATAAACCTCAACCTTGTCACCAATATTGATTTCGGGATCGCGCGCGCCGGGAGTGGCAAATTCTTTATAAGGGACGCGGCCTTCGGTTTTGAGGCCCACATCAATAACCACGAGGTCTTTTTCAAGGCCGACTACGGTGCCTTCAACGACCTTCCCCTCCATCATATCATCAGCGCCGAACGTCTCGTTCAGCATGGCTTCAAAATCGTCAAGAGAAGGGTTCATCGTGCTATCAGCACCGGTTTGAGTTGTCATCAAGTTTGTTCCTAACATCAGAGCCCGTCCAAACCGTTGTTTTAAAAGTCTGGGCATCAGAACCAACGTTTTCACGCTGTTAAGGTTCCGCTTAAAGGAGCAGGCTCGCTCGCTTTGGTTTGTGTTTCAAAAATGAGCTATACCACTATCGGTCAAATCCAGGCTTTTTGATCGATCAAAAAGCCCTGTCATCTCGATAATATCGTCGCTCGCGATTTTCGTTCTATACAAAGGCCGCCCAATGTAGATCTCAGGCACACATTCAGAGGGTATTTTGCAAACAAAAAACAGGCGGAATGACTTAATCCGTCTTCCCACCATCCCCATATGCGCGTTCGATTAGCTCGATTGCGGCTTTATAAGAACTTTCTATATCCAAATTTGTCGTATCTAGCAAGTGCGCATCATGAGCTTTTACGAGAGGTGAGCTATCGCGGGAGCGATCTCGTTCATCACGTTTTTGCAAATCGGCCAGAACCTGCGCCTGCGTAATCGTCAATCCATTGGCCGTGAGCTCCACAAAACGCCGCCGGGCCCGCACCGATGTATCGGCCTTGATGAACAATTTAACGTCTGCATCAGGGCAAACCACGGTGCCAATATCACGGCCATCCAGCACCGCCCCTTTGCCCCCTTCGCAAAAGCGGCGCTGATATGCCAAAAGCTCTGCGCGTACCTGCGGAATTGGCGCCACCAGACTTGCCGCCTCACCAATGCCCGGCTCTCGTAATTTGGGATCATCCAAAGTGGCGGGATCAATATTTTGCGCGGCCCTTACCGCCTCGCAAACATTTTCGAGATCATGCCCCGCCGCCAGCAGATCGCGTGCCGTCGCCCGATAGAGCGAGCCCGTATCCAGATAAGGCAAACCATAATGACCCGCAATTTTGCGTGCCAGCGTGCCCTTGCCAGATGCTGCTGGTCCATCCACCGCAATAATCAAGACAGATCTCCCTCGCTGGCCATGTCTTCATAGGTTGCCCCAAGGCCTTCCATCATGGGCAAAAAACTGGGAAAGCTCGTATCAATGATCGAGACATCATCAACCTGCATGCTTTGCTGCGAGCCAAGACCAAGGGTCAGGAACGACATGGCAATGCGGTGATCCATATGAGTGGTAACCGTGCCGCCTCCGCGCACAATGCCATTGCCCCCTGCTCCCTCAACAATCAAGGTATCGCCCTCGATCCTTGAAACAACGCCCGCTTCATCCAGACCATTTTTTGTCGCAGATAGCCGGTCGCTTTCCTTGACCCGCAATTCTTCAAGTCCCTCCATGCGCGTTTCTCCAGACGCATAAGCGGCCAGCACGGCAAGACAGGGATATTCATCAATCATCGAAGGGGCTCGCTCTGGCGGCACGACAACGCCTTTGAGGGGGCTGTGTCTGACATGAATATCAGCCACCGGTTCGCCAGCCGCATCGCGCTTGTTTTCAAACACAATATCGGCGCCCATCTCGATAAGGGTCTCGTAAAAACCGGTGCGGGTCGGATTTATCAAGACATTGCGCACGATAAGATCAGAATCTGGCACAATCAGCGCCGCGGCGACCACAAACGCCGCTGAACTTGGATCGCCGGGCACGATGACATTGCAGCCGCGCAATTCGGCGTCCCCCGTAATGGTGATCTTGCGCCCCGCCGGACCAAAAGGTTCCACCCCAATTGAGGCTCCAAAATGGCGCATCATGCGCTCCGAGTGATCCCGTGTCGGTTTGGGCTCAATGATGGTTGTCTCCCCAGGTGCCTGCAAGGCGGCGAACATGATGGCGGATTTAACCTGCGCCGAGGCCACCGGCAACTCATAGTGGATCGGCACAAGATCATGGGAGCCGCGCAACTCAAGTGGCAGCACGTCTTCGTTTTCACCCGTAATCTGTAGACCCATCTGCTTGAGCGGTGTCAAAACACGGCCCATAGGCCGGCTCGATAGTGAGCTGTCTCCAATCAATCTTGTAGGAAAATCATGCCCGGCAATCACGCCCATCATCAAGCGAACAGCGGTGCCCGAATTACCAAAATCAAGAGCTTTGTCAGGCTGCATCAATCCTGACGTGCCGCGCCCCGTGACGCGCCAATTGTCGCCATCTCGTTCAATCACCGCGCCCATTTCGCGCAAGGCCTGCGCGCTGGCCATGATATCAGCCGCCTCAAGCAGGCCAGAAATATGCGTCTCGCCAGCGGCCAGTGCTCCCAGCAAAAGAGCCCGATGAGAAATGCTCTTGTCACCTGGCATCGACACCTCGCCCATGAGGCTTTGTGCTCGTTTCACGCGCAAAGGTTTTACAGCATCTAATTGCATAAAATTCCCAAATTCTTTCTGTTTATGGCCCTAATTCCCTCCCAAATGCGGAAAAAACAAAAAATGCCATGCTAATTTGACAATTCCTTTTGACACCGGCGACACATCATGGCAATCCATCTTTTCTTTATCTCAT
Organism: Alphaproteobacteria bacterium; assembly: GCA_024280895.1. GTDB lineage: Bacteria > Pseudomonadota > Alphaproteobacteria > Rhizobiales > JAKIUO01 > JAKIUO01. The sequence continues at coordinate 3,524 of JAJRPI010000028.1, forward strand.
CTGTAAACTCCAGGGGAAATGCACCATGTCGAGCAAAGCTGCGCGCGGAACCAAACGTCTTTGTGAAGGCTGTGGAGCAAAATTCTACGACCTCAACAACACTCCCATCATCTGCCCCATGTGCGAGGTGGAGTTTAAACTCGCCAAGCCAGCGGAAGACAAAGACGCCAAGGCGAAAGCCAAAGAAGAAGCCGCCGCTGCAGAAGCCGCCGCCGCCGCAAAAAAGAAAAAAGCCGCCGACGCGGAAATCGACCCGGATGTCGCCGCCATTGATGACGATGATCTTGCCGACATCGAAGAAGACGATGATGACAATAGCGACGACAGCACCGATGCCTTTTTACCTGATGAAGATGAAGGCGGCGACGATGTCAGTGAAATCGTTGGCGATAACAAGCCCAAAGTCGAAGACGAAGGGTAAGCGCGCTAAAGCGCACAGTTTTTAGTGTTGAATTTTTAGTGTTGAGTGATATATGTTGGCGCGAGTTAGGGATTTTAACTAAACCCTAAGAACTCAAAACTAAACACTCATATAGTTGGGGCCATAGCTCAGTTGGGAGAGCGCTTGCATGGCATGCAAGAGGTCGTCGGTTCGATCCCGTCTGGCTCCACCATTTCCCCGTCCAACACCATCCAATAAAGACCAGAAACCCCAGCATTTATGGGGTTTTTTGTTTACCCGCTGTCCAATGGCGTGGGGGCACGTCCATTGACATCCAGGGGTAACGGGGGGTAGTTCTAGGGGTATATTTAGATTTCTTATTTTTGGTACCCCCAAATGCCGCTTACAGACACCGCCGTAAAAAATGCCAAGCCAACCGATAAATCGCGCAAAATGTTCGATGAGCGGGGATTATATTTGCTAGTCAAACCCAAAGGCCAAAAGTGGTGGCGCTTTAAATACCGGTATTCAGGTAGAGAAAAGCTCTTGTCCTTAGGTGTCTATCCCGATGTAAGCTTGAAAGAAGCTAGAAACCGCCGCGACGAATTCCGGCGGCTTGTCGCAAATGGTATTGATCCTGGTGAACAGCGCAAGGCCATGAAGGCAGCCCAAAGCAATCGAGACGGCAACAGTTTTGAAGTGGTGGCCCGCGAATGGTTCGCGAAAAATGAACCAGTTTGGAGCCACTCCCATTCCAGCAAGGTCATTCGCCGCCTTGAACGCGATATATTCCCCTGGCTTGGCGGCAGACCTATTTCAGAAATCAACCCGCCCGAACTCTTGAAAATCATCCAAAAAATCGAAAATCGTGGCACCATCGAAACCGCCCACCGAGCCATGCAAAATTGTGGACAGGTTTTTCGCTTTGCCGTCGCTTCTGGCCGCGCCGAACGCGACCCCACCAATGACCTTAGAGGCGCACTATCACCGGTCAAGCAAGGCCACTTTGCAGCCATTACCGAACCCGATGAAGTTGGCGCATTGCTACGCATTCTTGATGGTTATCAGGGAAGCCCCATAGTTGCCGCCGCCCTGAAACTGGCCCCACTTGTTTTTGTCAGGCCGGGCGAACTAAGAACTGCCCTATGGGCGGACATTGATTTTGAAAATGCCGAATGGCGCTATTTTGTCAAGAAAACAGAAAGCCATCATATCGTCCCCCTCGCCAGCCAGTCCATTGCCATCCTGAGAGAGTTACGACCGATCACACAATACAGCGAATATGTCTTTGTCGGCGCACGCTCCCCCAAGCGCCCCATGAGCGACAATGCCATACTGGCCGCCATGCGCCGTATGGAAATCCCCAAAGATCAAATGAGCGGCCACGGCTTTCGAGCAATGGCCCGCACCATTCTTGATGAAGTGCTGGAATTTCCCCCTGCCATCATTGAGCACCAACTGGCCCACGCCGTGAAAGACGTTCATGGCCGCGCCTATAACCGAACCCAACACCTCACTGCCCATGTGGCGGGATTACCCGACAATGACTGGCAGAGCGTTGGCATGGATAATTACATTACCAAACCCTTCCGTCTGCAAGAGCTGGCGGAAGCTCTTGGCGTTTTTCTTGTGCCAAAAGAAGGATTGATTGAAGGCAAGATTGAAGCACCAGCACAAACCTCATCAAGGATCACGGAAGATGAGCAAAGTTTACCTCCGATCATTGATGACGAGGTTATGAATTCTTATGGCGATTTTCAAGAAGACGGAGGAGCTGAACTTATCGCTCGTCTACTCAATCTCTTTTTGGAGCATGCTCCCATGGCATTTTCGCAAGTCGAAAAAGATGCAAAGAGAGAGGGGCAAGAAGGCCTTGCAGCCGCTGCTCATGCCCTTAAATCCATGAGTCGTAATATCGGTGCTGTGCGGCTGTCTCAAGCCTGTAACGATCTTGAACTTGCGGCCAGCCAACAACAAAATATCAACCCACAAGACTTCGTTCCTGTGATCAAGGACGAGCTCGAACGGGTCAGGAAACGCATTGATGAAGTCGCTATAGAGCGCAGTCTTCCAAAAGTTATGGTTTAAAACAAAGTTCATCCACGAGCTTTTCGGGAAATCTGGTTCCTCATAAACCACATTTGATATTGCTGCAGGTAAAGTTATTGTATGGGAGCGAACATAAATAACCCGAAAAAAGGAATTTACGCCGATGAAGCGATTGGAAAAACCAGTATGCAAGGTTATGATTATCGATGACGACCCTCTTCATTGTGAGATTGCCAAATCGTTTTTTGAGAAAACGGGCGCAACCCTTATCGTAATCGCAAATGATGGCAACCAGGCAGTGAAACAACTCGCGCAATATGCTGATCAAATGGACTTGCTAATGATCGATCTCAATATGCCCGACTTTGACGGTGTTGAATTGCTCGGATATCTCCAGGATATCAACTGCGAGATTCCAGTACTGATTGTTAGCGGAACAACCAAATCGGTTTTTGTCGCATCAGAATCTTTAGCAGAGCAATATGGTCTTTTCTTTCTAGGCGCATTGCAAAAGCCACTTAATTATAGCCAATTAGAAAATATCCTGCTGCCCTGTCAGTGATCGCTCCGCACTTCAGGCTATCCACGATGTGAAGTGAGCAAGACGAGAGAGTTTCCATAGCTGAAGTCCGCTTAGGGTCAGACTCGGAAATACTCGCGCCGGGCGGAGAATGACCGGTTCACTTACAACAACGGAACTTTCCTAGTTGCGCAAGCCCAAATTAATCGATTTTTCAAAACATATCCAACGAGCAAGTAAGATCGTGATCTCACTTGTCAAAATGTTCCAAAATACCTGGAATACTCTCCACGATCAAATATTTGCCGACCGACACAAGAATGGGATAATCGGGCTGCGGTAGAGATATCCCTTGCATGGCAAGGCCAATTGCCTTGCCATTGATCGGGCGGACCTTAATGTCGTTCTTATCGGGATCCTCAATGAGCCACAGATGGCCGCTAACCTTTGAAAGAGTCGGTCGACACCTAATATATCGCCAATAACCAACAGTCTGCTCCCGGCAGCTTACTGCAGGGGCCCAGGACCAGTGTTTCATATAAAACAACCAGATGGAACTGCACCCCGGGCTAAGACATGCGTCGGCCCGTGTCGGATATATCTGGGTGAAAGAAAGGAGCACAATACCGAAAATGATTTGCTTGACTGAAGTCATGGCTTATCTCGCGTAAATTAATCTAAAACGGTGCAAATTCATATGAAATGGTGCCGTCGGGTAGTTTCCAAACAAGGATACCATCTCGCCTGATTTCAAACAGAGAATAACTGGTGCCTTCCGAGGTGATAAAATAGTTTCTGCCTTTTCTTTTCACTTCGTGTTCGCCATATACTGAACCGTCGGATTGTTTGCGAAAATAAGTCTTGTTCTTACGCTTCAAGACCACGATAATTTCACTGCCAATAGATGACCATGCTCCCACAAGCTCCTCACCAGGGTTTATAGAGCCTCGCTGTTTTGTCGACCCGGCCTGCTCGGCACTTTGTCCAACTATTGTTATTTGAAGATCCGGTTGCCAATGGGATGACGCCCAAAGACCTGACCCTTCTGGTTGTCCAACAAGAAGATAGCTGATGAACAGTTTGTCATATTCCGAAGCCGGATATTTCTCTCGCTGCACTTGGGCAAAGCTTCGCAATTCGGCTTCTGTCACGCGTCTGTTCAGACGCACCAGCAGAGCATGCTTATAGGGAGGTTTTGTGTGGTCGACGACGATGCTCTCTACATAGTCAAACGTGTTAGTAGCCGATGATGGCGACACAATAGCTGCCAACCCACACATAAGCGCAGCAAGAAGACTTGCGAATATTTTCATTTTCTTCAAAATTATTTTTATCCTAATACCTGTGGGAACATAAATTCACATCATAGTTCATTAATTGATACTATAGTTCATAGATATTCTCAAGCCTTTGTCGGAATGGTGTCGCATGGAGACACCCGAAACAGATAGGCTTCGGGAAGTTTTTGGAGAGGTCTTGCGGGCAAAACGCAAGGAACAAAAACTTTCCCAGGAAGAGCTGGCAGGCCGGGCAGGCATTGCCATGCGGTACGTCTCACTCCTGGAATGCAACAAGCGCCAGCCAACCATTTCAACCCTGTATGTTTTGTCACAGGCGCTTGGAATCTCAATGAGCGAATTCGTATCTGAAATTGAGCAACGACTTTAACGATCCAGACGCCTAAATAAAATTCTCCATCCTCATAGGTGCCAATTCCAGTCGAATTTCCAAGGTGATGAACGGGACACAAACTTGTTTTCAGCTCCCGATAGATAGAACACCCTACCATTTCGCTGCTTTGTTGCTTTAAACGCGATTTAAGAGTCTTCTGGTGGGTGCTTTCTGAAAATGACTCTCTCTATCCCAAAATTGGCGTAAAGGCTGTCATGGCCCTTTTATGGACTCTGCAGGAGATGGAGAACTAAGAGCTGGACTAATTATTCCCCAGTCAACGCACTCCGCTCTGCTGGTGAATTAACTTCCAAATTTTGAAAGCCCTAAAAGCCAAATATCACAATCTCAACGACGCCCAGAACGAGCTCGGATCGATGAGCGCACTACGCAACACCTTTCTAGAGCTGCAAAGCCGCTTGTTTGGAGCATAAAATGTTATTTAATGGCTGATAAACCGCCAATTCTAACACGTCACACCATAGCGATAGGGGTAACTATTGGGGTACCTTGGATTCCACGAATTTTTATATCCACTAATATCAATACGATAGGCCATAAATTCGATCCCGTCTGGCCCATTTTCTCATATCTCAAGGCTATTCTTCGCTGCGCGAAGGCCTGCGATAGCGCGGCCTGTTCGGCGCTCGCCCGGTCGGGCTCTGGAAGGTCTTCTGTTCGAGATTGGTTTTTTGCTCTTCGTCCAACACCAGCCAATATAAACCAGAAACCCTCGTTTTTACTTGGTGGTTTAGTTTTCCGCAGGGGGCAGTTTCCGCACATTTATGGTAAATTGCTCGAAAAGCTTAAGATCATTTTCGGGAATGTCTCCTCTATTGAGAAAGCTTTCAGCTACAGTGACCAGCCAATGGAGTGATCAATCGTATCAATCAAAATATTTCCCCTGCATTCAAAGTAAGCTTTTAGGCATTCAGGTCTTCAAGTGTCGCCCTCAAGATCTTGCAAAGTTCATCAATATGAGCGCGCTTTGATATAAGCGGTGGGGCGATTATTCCTGTATCGCCAGTAAATTTGATATGCAGTCCGCTCCAGAATAACTTGTTCTGAAGCGCCGTGCCACTAGCGCCGGGAACCGTTTCTGGCTTTAGATCAAAACCGGCAATCAGACCATAGCCCCTGATATCTGTAATGAGTTCCAGATCCTGCAGAGCAAAAACAGCATCCAGAAAATAATCGGAAAGTTCTGCTGCCCGCTCAAACAGGTTTTCCCGCTGGTAAATATCAAGCGTGGCAATTCCCGCCGCACATGCCGCTGGATGACCGGAATAAGTGTATCCATGGAACAGCTCAACAGTTCCTTCAGGCGCAGCATTCATAATAGTATCATGAATAAAATCACTCACCGCCACAGCCCCCATTGGTTGTGCGCCGTTGGTCAGCGCTTTTGCCATGGTCATGATATCGGGCGTCACACCAAAAGCCTGCGAGGCAAATGGTTTTCCCAGACGGCCAAAACCACAGATGACTTCATCAAATATGAGTAAAATACCATTGAGAGTGCAAATTTCCCGTAACCGTTCAAGGTAGCCCTTTGGCGGGACAAGGATACCAGTAGATCCGGCAAGGGGCTCAACAATGCAAGCGCTAATGGTTGAACCACCATAGGTATCGACAAAGCGCTGCAGGTCTTGCGCCAGTTCGGCTCCATGTTCCGGTTGCCCCCGGGTAAAGCGGTTTTCTTCCAGCCATGTATGGCGCATGCAGACGACATTCGGCATGACACCACTGAATGCTTCGCGGTTTTTTACCATGCCGCTGATCGATACGCCGCCAATATTCACACCGTGATATGCACGCTCACGCGAGACGAAACGGGTGCGTTGGCCCTCTCCATTGGCCCTGTGGTAGGCCATGGAGATTTTCAATGCCGTATCAATCGCTTCCGAGCCAGAATTGCAGAAAAACACATGATTGATTTCTTCTGGAGTCATCGCAACAATTTTGCTGGCCAGTTCAAAAGAACCGGGGTGGCCCATTGAAAACGGCGGCGTATAATCGTTGACATTCAGCTGATTATAAACGGCATCGGCAATCTCTTTGCGGCCATGACCGGCAGCAGTGCAAAACAGGCCGGAAGAACCATCTAGTATCGAGCCCCCCTTGTGGTCCTGCAAATAAACGCCCTCACTTTTGACAATCAGGCGTGGATCTTTTTTGAATGCACGATTGGCCGTGAATGGCATCCAGTGATGCTGGAGTGTATTTGCAGTGAACTGCATAGATAAGCTCTCCCATTTATTGGGTGTTGAAAGCGACGTCTTTATTCCAGCCCATGACTACTCTAACGAGTTTCAACAGACGCACGAACTTAAGCAATCGGGCAAGTATAGCCTAAGCTTTCAACTAATTATTCCGAAAGTGACAGATATAGAGTTTAAAGGGGACAGGGACATTTACGGACGCAAACTCTGCCTTACTCATCGCGCTGGCCGACAATGGCGACAAAGCTATTGCAGCATTACTGGATGGTACATATAGCGCCCCCAGTGATCTCATAGCTGGCGAATAAATATTACGCTTCAAACTCGTTTAAAGTTTCGAGAATGAGCTCAACGCCTTGATCAATCCGATCAGTCGCTATGGTTGAAAGTCCGAGCCTAAAATAGTTTTTGCCAGCATCAGGCTTGGAAAAACAAGGGGCGCACGCTTCGATCACCACACCTTTATCGCGCAGTTTCCTGGCAAGATCGAACGTATGCACATGTGCGGGAGCTTGCAGCAGCACTGAAGTTCCGCCAAAGGTGGCGTAGCGGCGAATGTCGGGCAGATATTTATCCAGACTTTCAAGCATGACATGCCAGCGGTTTTTTAAAACCGGCCGCACGCGCCGCATCAGTGCATCATGGTGACCAAAGCCGATGAACAAGGCGGCAGTGTGCTGGGTGACCAAAGGGGGATGGCGGATCATCAAGCCTCGTAATGCACGCGCCTGTTCGATAAAATCTGCATTGGCCACCATATATCCAAGCCGCAGGCCCGGCGACAGACTTTTTGAAAGACTGCCCATGTAGATGACCCGGCCATTTTCGTCAAGTGCTTTAATCGCGGGACTTGGTTTTGTAGCATAATTGATTTCACTCTCATAATCATCTTCCAGAATAATGAAATCATGCTTGTGCGCGCGGTTGAGTAGTTTCTTGCGCTGCTCCATGGTCATTGTGACCATGGTCGGATATTGATGGCTTGGGGTTGTATAAACCAGATCACAGTCGGCAAGTTGCTTATCAACGCACATGCCACCCTCATCGACCGGAATATATTTAATATTTTCAAAGGTGAAATTGAAGATATTGCGAGCATCGGGGTAGCCGGGATCCTCCATGGCAACCTTTTTCCCCCGCCCCCCCAATAAGGACGCCACCAGATATAATGCCTGCTGCGTTCCTAGGGTGACAAGAATTTCATTGTCCTTGGCAAACACTCCTCGGCGTGGCAATAAACGCTGGCGGATCTGTTTCACCAGTTCATAACTATCATCATAGGAAAAATCGCTGGCCCACAAGCTCAACGATTTTCGACTGAGGGCCAAGCGGGAACATTCCCGCCATTCCGTGATTGGAAACAGTGCTGATTCAATCTGGCTTGAAATGAAAGGATAAGGATAGTCATACCAGTTTTCAGGGCGCTCCACGACCGCCAGGTCTGCCGGTAAACGACCATTCTTTTCGCAGCGTTTAGCAAGATTGACGGGGTTGGCCGTTTTGCTGGTTTTCCGGCGCGGATCTTTGGTATCTTCAATCAGGTTTCTGGGAATATGATCCGAAACAAAATAACCCGACCTCTCAAAGGCAGCGACCAGACCATCATCAATCAGGCTGCGATAAGCCGACACAGCCGTATTTCGTGAAACATCAAGCTGCGTGGCGATTTCACGACATGATGGAAGGCGCGAACCGGGCTCAAACAGACCGTCCAATATATTCTGCGCCAGAGTCTCACGGACCTGATCCTTCTTGCTGAGAGTCGATTTGGTGTTCAGTTGAAGGAGCATTATTGGCATATTTGCTTTCATCTATCTAGGGTCAGGACCCTAGGGTTCTGCCCCTAATTCCGGCCGTATCTTCCCCCCTCGTCGTTAGTCACTTCTCCCCTCACTTTGAAGGCAATTTGCCACTCTGTCACCTAGATTTTGATATCTGTCACTATTGCGACAGGTAGGGGGTGAGCTAGCATAGTATATAGTTTTAGATATTAGCGCATACTAATATTTAAAAAAGCGCGACGAAATATCAAGGAAATATCGGTCACTTACTTAGTATATATGTATCGTTTCAAGATAGTCTACTTGGAATGTATTGCAAGTATAGTTATTAGGTGCCTTAATGATGTTCCAATAAATCTTGGAATTGGAGAAAATCAGCAAGTGTCCGACGTAATCACAGATCAAAAATTTCTTCAATTCACCGATGTAAAAAAGAGTTACGATCAAAAAAATCTCGTGGTCAAGGGGTTTGACCTTGATGTAGCCGAAGGTGAATTCATCACATTGCTTGGCCCTTCTGGATCGGGGAAAACAACAATTTTAATGATGATGGCTGGATTTGAAGGCGTGACCCATGGCGATATTAAAATCGGCGGCAAGTCAGTCACGCGCCTAGCCCCTCACAAACGCAATATCGGAATGGTCTTTCAAACTTACGCACTATTTCCCCATATGACCGTTGCCGAAAACCTTGCCTACCCTCTCCAGGTGCGAAAAGTCGCCAAGGCTGAGGTTGCAGAGCGCGTCACGGAATTTCTCAATTTGGTCGAATTAGGAGAATTTGGTGATCGATTTCCAGCGCAACTGTCCGGGGGTCAAAAACAGCGGGTGGCTTTGGCGCGGGCACTGATTTTCAAACCCGACTTGGTGTTGATGGATGAGCCACTGGGCGCTCTGGATAAAAAATTACGCGAGCAGATGCAGTTTGAGATCAAAAACCTTCACGAAAATATGGGTTTCACGGTCATATATGTGACACATGACCAGGGTGAAGCACTGACCATGTCAGACCGGATCGCCGTTTTCAACGATGGAGTGGTCCAACAATGCGCCGCGCCAAATGATCTCTATGAACGCCCCAATAATGCGTTTGTGGCCGATTTCATTGGAGAGAACAACCTTGTGTCCGGCACAGCTCTAAGTGCCGCCAACGACCAGGTTCACATCGAACTCCCTGGTGGCGCTAAAATCAATGCTCACAGAGTGGATTTTGAGGGTGAAACTGGCCCTTGTATTGTTTCGGTTCGCCCTGAAAAAATGTTTCTAAAACCCACCAAACACGCATTCGATAATGAAGTCGAAGCTAAATTTATAGCCCGGCATTATGTCGGCGATTTCATTCGCTACTATTTTAAACTCCAGGATGGTTCGGAAATTATCGTGAAACTGCTCAACGATCAAGCCGCGCCCAAGTTTAGCAAAGGTGAAGTCGGACATCTTGTCTGGCTATCATCCGACTGCTTTGCATTTAAAAATACTTGATAAGATTGTCTGTCTGAGATTACGAAGTTTTACTTGGGAGTAGCTTACTTAAGAGCTGCATATAAAAGGAGAAGTATGATGTTGAAGCATTTAAAGTACCTGTCAATGGCCGTGGCCGTTGGTGGTCTGCTGTTATCGGCGAGTGATCGCTCATATGCCGGAGATAGTATGACCGCTGTATCATTTGGCGGTGCCTATGGCGCAGCACAAAAAAAGCATATGATTGACCCATTTGTTAAAAAGACTGGCGCCAAAATACTGTTTGAAGACTATTCTGGCGGGATTGCAGAAATCAAAGCCCAGGTAAAGGCCGGCAATGTCACCTGGGACGTGGTTGATATTGAA
>JAJRPI010000029.1 GCA_024280895.1 Alphaproteobacteria bacterium
TCGTTCATGATAGCAAAAACGCGGGATCTCACTGCCGGCCTGCTCGCATGCCTGCAGCAGCGTCAGCCCGTCCTCCACATCTATTTCTGCCCCATCGATAATCAGCTTCGGCATACCTGCTCGTCCCTATTGGTCTATCTACTCAACCGTCTATTTATCAAACTCTTGTTCGTCTTGTTTCGCTCATTTGCCAGCTCTTGCAAGCCATTGGCGATCAATCCAGCGATTTTATTCAGCCGCTTTCACCGCGCCTTGCGGATTGGGGTTTTTCGTAAACTCGTCAATCCGTTGCTCAATCACTGGCCGGAAATGCCGGATCAAGCCTTGCACGGGCCAGGCGGCCGCATCGCCAAGTGCGCAAATAGTATGTCCCTCAATTTGCTTGGAGACATCAAACAACATGTCAATTTCGCTTTTGTCGGCTTCGCCCTTGACCATTCTTTCAAGTACCCGCCACATCCAGCCGGTGCCTTCGCGGCACGGCGTACATTGGCCGCAACTTTCATGCTTGTAAAAATAAGCCAGCCGGGCAATCGCCCTGATCATATCGGTGGACTTGTCCATGACAATCACCGCCGCCGTGCCAAGCCCTGATTTAACTTCCAGCAAGCTGTCAAAATCCATCGCCAGATCCTGACACTGATCGGCTGGCACACAAGGCACCGAAGAACCGCCAGGTATTACCGCCAGAAGATTGTCCCATCCCCCGCGCACACCGCCAGCATGTTTTTCAAGCAGCTCGCGTAGCGGAATGCCCATTTCTTCTTCTACATTGCAAGGGTTGTTTACATGGCCCGAAATGGAAAACAGTTTAGTGCCGGCATTATTGGGCTTGCCAAGTCCAGCGAACCAACTACCACCGCGCCGCAAGATATCTGGAACCACCGCGATGGATTCTACATTATTGACGGTCGTTGGAGCGCCATAGAGGCCGACATTGGCAGGAAATGGAGGCTTCAGGCGTGGCATGCCCTTGCGCCCCTCAAGGCTCTCCAAAAGGGCTGTTTCCTCGCCGCAGATATAAGCGCCAGCCCCATGATGCAGATAGAGATCGAACGGATAGCCGTGAATATTGTCCTTGCCAATCAGATTGGCAGCATAAGCTTCATCAATGGCGGCCTGCAACCGCTTGCGCTCCATGATAAATTCGCCACGAATATAGATATAGGCGGCATTGGCGCGCATGGCGAAGCTGGCGTACAAGGCCCCTTCGATCAATAATTGGGGATCATTACGCATGATCTCGCGGTCTTTGCAGGTACCAGGCTCTGATTCGTCAGCATTGATCACCAGATAATGGGGGCGACCGTCTGACTGCTTGGGCATAAACGACCATTTAAGGCCGGTCGGGAACCCTGCCCCGCCACGACCGCGCAAACCAGAGGCTTTAACTTCATCAACAATCCAGTCTTCGCCCTTTTCAAGCATTGCCTTGGTACCATCCCAGGACCCACGGGCCTTGGCACCTTTGAGCCCGCTATCTCGCAGGCCATAGAGATTTGTGAATATACGATCTTGATCAGATAGCATCAGGCATCTCCCTTATCATCATCTGAGCGAGCATCTTCTTGCGCCATTTCTTTCGCCTGAGCAATCCAGTCTTCTCGATCAATGCGCCCCTTAAAGGACAGATATTCGTCAACCCATGCCACATTATCTGCATTCCACTCGGCAATCTGGTCAAAATGAAAAATGCCAAGGCTATACAAGGTTTCTTCAAGCTTGGGCCCAACACCGCTGATGCGCTTGAGATCATCGCTTTTGCCGCCGCGCGCCTGGGACAGTCCTATTGGTTTGCCACCATCACTATCTTTCGCCTGTTTCCCGGTGGGCGTATTGGCTTTATCGTCTTTTGCACCAAAGTCGGCGAGCACAGGCTCTGCACTTACAAAGGTGCTAGCAGAGACATTACCAGTAAAGGCGGTTGATCCTTCTGCGATGTTGGATAGAGACTGGGCACTCATGGCAGCCACAGCAGCACTTGGCATATCATTGGCGTAAAGCGAAGGGTCTGTGAGACTGGTAGCGCCACCATCAGGGGTTGAACAGCTACGGTCATTTTGTGGCCCCGGCGTCACGTCTCGGCCAGCTTCCAGATCATCCAGCAGCTTGGTGAAATTTTCGGCGTTCAGGTCTTCGAAATATTCTTGATTGATCTGCACCATCGGCGCGTTGGCACAAGCGCCAAGGCACTCGACTTCCAGCCAGGAAAACAGCCCGTCTTCGCTGACCTTGTTTTGACCGCCAATACGCTTTTTCAAAACCTCAACCAACTCGTCAGAACCCCGTAACAGACAAGGGGTGGTACCACACAGCTGCACAAAGAATTTGCCCACCGGTGCATGATTGAACATCGAATAAAAAGTTGCGACCTCTGTTACTCTGATAGGAGCCATATCGAGCATTTGCGCAACGGTACTGATGGCGGCTTTTGGCAACCAGCCATCATGCTGCTCTTGAGCGCGCCACAAGAGCGGGATCACGGCAGAGGCCTGCTTATCAGCTGGATATTTGGCAATCTGTTCGTTTGCCCAGGCAATATTTTGCTCGGTAAACTCGAAACTGTCAGGTTGATTGGTACTCACGGGTTTCACGCTCATCGATCGATCTCCCCAAACACCACGTCCAAGGTTCCAATTATAGCTGCTACGTCTGCCAACATATGTCCCTTGCTCAAAAATTCTGTGCCCTGCAAATGGGCATATCCTGGCGCCCGTATCTTGCAACGATAGGGCTTGTTAGAGCCATCTGACACCAGATAAACGCCAAATTCGCCTTTTGGCGCTTCAACGGCTGTATAAACTTCACCCTCTGGCACGCGGTAGCCTTGCGTATGCACCTTGAAGTGATGGATCAAGCTTTCCATGCTTTGTTTCATATCAGCGCGCGAGGGCACTGAAGCACGGCCAGATTGCACACAGACCGGCCCTTTTTCAGATGCCAAAAGCGCGCAGCATTGCAACATGATTTTCACGGACTGGCGCATCTCTTCCATGCGAATCAGGTAGCGATCATAACAATCGCTGTTCTTGCCAACCGGCACGTCGAATTCCAGCTCGTCATAAATTTCATAGGGCTGTGATTTGCGCAGATCCCACGGAGCACCAGCCCCGCGCATCATGACACCCGAAAAGCCTCGCGCCATCGCTTCGTCCAGCGTGAACACGCCAATATCAACATTGCGCTGTTTGAAAATACGGTTGCCCGTCAGCAATTTGTCGATATCTTCGAGTACCACGAGAAACGGAGAGCAGAATGCCTCAATATCATCCACCAGCTGATCAGGTAGATCCTGATGCACGCCGCCAATGCGGAAATAGTTGGCATGCAATCTGGCCCCAGAAGCGCGCTCATAAAAGATCATTAGTTTTTCACGCTCTTCCCAGCCCCAAAGAGGCGGCGTCAGAGCACCAATATCAAGTGCCATAGAGGTGACATTCAACAGGTGATTGAGAATGCGGCCGATTTCACAAAACAGCACGCGAATGATTTGCCCCCGACGCGGTATCTCAATTTCCAGCAGTTTTTCAGCCGCCAGACAAAAAGCGTGCTCCTGGTTCATGGGCGCCACATAATCCAGCCGATCAAAATAAGGGATCGCCTGCATATAGGTCTTGTGCTCAATAAGTTTTTCAGTGCCGCGATGCAACAGGCCGATATGAGGGTCAGCGCGCTCGACAAGTTCTCCGTCCAGCTCCAGAACCAGACGCAAAACGCCATGAGCCGAGGGATGCTGCGGCCCAAAATTGAGCATAAAATTGCGAATTTCTTTTTCGCTCATCGTCTATTCCAGCTCCCCACGCTTACCGTGTCCAAAATCATTCCAGTGTTCTGCATATTCATCAATCGCGCTTATTCAACGCTGGCCTTTTCATCCCCGGGCAACACACCATCGGCACCCTCCCACGGGGAGAGATCATCAAAGCGGCGAAATTCCTGAGCCAGTTTTACGGGTTCATACACCACACGCTTCAACTCATCATCATAGCGCACCTCAACATATCCCGTCAGGGGGAAGTCTTTGCGCAACGGATGGCCAACAAACCCATAGTCAGTCAAGATACGTCGCAAATCGGGATGTTTGTCGAATAAGATGCCATAGAGATCATAAGCTTCTCGCTCATACCAGTTGGCCGCTGGGAACAGTTCCACACAACTATCAACAGGGGTATCTTCATCTGTTTCCACTTTCACCCGGATGCGCTCGTTCTGGGTAGGGCTTAGCAGATGATAAACGACATCAAAGCGATTGAGCCTTCCTGGATAATCGACGCCGCACACATCCATCATGCAACTGAACTGGGACCGCGGGTCATCTCTCAAAAAGCTCAAAACGTCCAGCAGACGGGCCCGGTCAACAAAAATGGTCAATTCGTCAAAAGCCACGACTGAGCGCAGGATCGCCCCGTCCAATGCGTCGCTTAGGTAACTCGCCAGTTCTTTTTTTGTGTCAGGCATAAATCAATTCCGTTTTGGATGCGCACAAACCATCGCGTGCTGCATATTTTTTCGGTTAGCGAATAATCGTCCCCGTACGCCGAATTTTCTTTTGCAGCAAGAGCACGCCATAGACCAGCGCTTCGGCGGTCGGTGGGCACCCAGGCACATAGACGTCAACTGGCAGAACACGGTCACAACCGCGCACGACAGAATAAGAATAATGATAATAGCCACCGCCATTGGCACAGCTTCCCATGGAGATCACATAGCGCGGCTCTGGCATCTGGTCATAGACCTTGCGGATGGCCGGTGCCATCTTGTTAGTCAGGGTACCAGCAACGATAATCACATCAGATTGACGTGGGCTGGCACGAGGGGCAAAACCAAAGCGCTCAAGGTCATAGCGCGGCATCGCTGCCTGGATCATCTCAACGGCGCAGCAGGCCAGTCCAAAGGTCATCCACATCAAAGACCCGGTACGAGCCCAGTTGATGACATGGTTGGCATTGGTCACAAGAAAACCCTTGTCAGCCAGTTCTTCAGAAACATGGTTGAAAAAGGGATCATTATGGCTTGAAGAAGAAACAGCGCTTGAGGAACCAGGGGCTCCTTCAACCGGTGGGCCATAGGTCGGTGGTATAATCAATCCCATTCAAGTGCTCCCTTGCGCCAGGCATAGATAAATCCAATAATCAACTCGGCGATAAATACCATCATCGTCCAATATCCCACCGCGCCAATTTCTTTGAATGAAACGGCCCAGGGAAACAAATAAACAGCTTCCAGGTCGAATATGACAAACAGAATGGCGACAAGATAAAACCGGATGTCAAATTTCATGCGCGCATCATCAAATGGATTAAAACCACATTCGTAGGCCGATATTTTTTCAGAGTCAGGTTTGCGCGGAGCGATCAGAAATGGCACCACAAACAGCACCAATGCGATGAACCCACCAATCGCTGCGAATATGAGAACAGGCAGATAGCTGTTTACGAGTTCGTTCATATTTGCATATCCCCGTTGGTGATTGATCTAAAGTTCACTGACGCCAACAAAAATAGCTCCGCGAGCGTTCTTGTTCTCACTAGCAGCTTGCGCGGGTTTTGGGAATCAAAGATTGGCAGAATTTACAAGAATTAGCGGTCTGATATGATCAGACTGCCCGTTTACTGGCAAATCGCGCTCCGCTGAAACCGGCAGTTGCAGTATGAGGGTTTAGCGCAATTTTGAACCTGTTTTCAAGTCCTATGACGTAATTATGTGTCGTCTAGCCGTTCGAGCGTAAAATATATTCAAATTTTGCACGCTATTTGGCAAACGTGATACGCAAGATTGAGCCGCCAATGCGAGAATATGCAGATCGAATGGGAAATTGAGTGATGGAGCTAAAATAGCCAGATCGATCTTGATGCACGCCCAACAGAGCCCGACCGGGCGACGGGCGAGAAGCCCGCCCTATCGGAGGCCTTTGCGAAGCAAAGACTAGCCGTGAGATAAAAAGGATGGCGGGAGTGACGGGACTCGAACCCGCGGCCTCTGGCGTGACAGGCCAGCGCTCTAACCAACTGAGCTACACCCCCCTGAGGTGTTTTGCCATAAAGGCAATTGCAAGGATGTAAGTCAGGTGCACGACCAAGTCAAGCGCCAAGACATCCAATGCAAGTTTTCTCTTGAATTAAGAGATATGGTGGGCGGTGAGAGGGTTGAACTCCCGACATCCTCGGTGTAAACGAGGCGCTCTACCACTGAGCTAACCGCCCCCAGACGGCAAAACATACTCCCTCTAATCCCAAAATAGCAAGCCTTGATATAGACTTTTTTATATTTCTGCCAGAACAAAGAAAAGATCGTCCTCCAAGGGCCTTGTCAGGCCGGATTATGATGGGGAGTACAAGTTAAACGGGGCAGGCAAATGACTTGCCTGCCCCGCTTGTCTTCGATGTGTGAGCGCTTATGAATTGACAGTTTCGCGAAGCGCTTTACCAGCTTTGAATTTTGGTACCTTTGCGGCAGGCACAGTCATTGGCTTACCGGTTGATGGATTCCGGCGGATGCTCTCTTTTCGATTGGCAACCTGAAAACTGCCAAAACCGATGATTCTGACTTCACCACCACCTTGGAGTGTTTTTTCAATTGTAGCGAATGTCGCTTCAACGGCTTCTGCTGCATCTGTTTTTGACATATTCGCTTCTTCAGCGACTGCGGCAACCAGTTCAGTTTTATTCATGATGGTGTTCCTGTTGTCTATTGAGACTTGTTTTGATTCGACGCATACATTGTTAAAGCCCACATTCATGGGGGTTTCGAGAGAAATTGCAAGCATTTTTCGCAAGGAATCACAGAACAAACGGCATGAATTGCTTAACAATCACTGTTTCTGTGGATAGCCACGATAAATCAGTGGGTAAGTAGGCAAAAAAAGAGGAAAGCAATTGAATGCCCTCCTCTTAAATCGGTTTTCTACTAGCTGTTTTCGTTACTGTTTTCTAGATCAAGAGCTAGTGAGGCAGGACATTTTTGGATGAATCACCACCATCTATTCCACTTGATGTGCCCTCGTCCTCGTCCTCCGACCATTCGATCGGCGTCACTTCTCGCGACAGAGCGACCTTCAACACCTCATCAATATGGCTGACCGGAATAATTTCCAGACCATTTTTGACATTGTCAGGAATTTCAACAAGGTCCTTGGCGTTATCTTCGGGGATCAAAACCGTTTTGATGCCCCCACGAAGTGCCGCCAATAGTTTTTCTTTCAATCCGCCAATAGGCAATACCCGGCCGCGCAGAGTAATTTCCCCGGTCATTGCGATATCCTTGCGGATCGTGATGCCAGTCATGACCGAAACAATACTTGTCGCCATCGCAACACCTGCAGATGGCCCATCTTTCGGGGTCGCTCCTTCAGGCACATGCACATGAATATTGCGCTTGTCAAACATTGGCGGTTCGATACCAAAATCAATGGCTCTTGAGCGCACGTAGGCATTGGCTGCCTGAATACTCTCTTTCATGACATCGCGTAAATTGCCGGTGACAGTCATGCCGCCTTTACCAGGCATCATGACACTTTCAATCGTCAGCAATTCACCGCCAACTTCCGTCCAGGCAAGACCAGTGACCACACCAACCATGTCTTCGCGTTCCGGTTCGCCATACCGGTATTTCGTCACGCCAAGATAGTCCGGCAAATTCTTTGCGGTTATCTTGATCTTCTTTTTGCCATCCATCAAAATCTCTTTGACAGATTTGCGTGCAAGCTTAGCGATTTCGCGCTCCAGATTACGCACACCAGCCTCTCTTGTATAAAGGCGGATTATGCCTCGAAGAGCATCATCTGCGACAATCCATTCTTCATCCTTGAGGCCGTGATTTTTCTGCTGTGATGGCAATAGATGCTGTTTGGCAATTTCCACTTTCTCGTCTTCAGTATATCCAGACAGGCGGATGACTTCCATCCTGTCCATGAGAGCGGGTGGAATATTGAGCGTATTTGCGGTCGTTACAAACATCACATTTGAGAGATCATAATCGACTTCCAGATAGTGATCATTGAACGTATTATTTTGTTCAGGATCCAGCACCTCAAGCAAAGCCGAGGATGGATCACCGCGATAATCGGCGCCCATTTTATCAATTTCATCGAGCAAGAAAAGCGGATTGGTTTTCTTGGCCTTTTTCATGGACTGAATGACCTTGCCAGGCATTGAGCCGATATAGGTGCGGCGATGACCCCGAATTTCGGCCTCATCGCGTACACCGCCAAGGCTCATGCGAACAAATTCGCGGCCCGTCGCGCTGGCGATTGATTTTCCAAGTGAGGTTTTACCAACTCCAGGAGGTCCAACCAGACACAAAACCGGACCTTTGAGTTTATTGACGCGCTGTTGCACAGCAAGATATTCGATAATCCGCTCTTTGACTTTTTCCAGACCATAATGCTCGGTATCAAGCACCAGCTGTGCTTCGGCGAGGTCTTTCTTGATACGTCCCTTGACGCCCCAGGGAATACCCAGCAACCAGTCAAGATAGTTACGAACGACTGTCGCTTCAGCCGACATCGGGCTCATCTGACGCAATTTTTTCAATTCTGCCAGAGCTTTGTCCCGCGCTTCTTTGGAAAGCTTGGTCTTGCCAATCTTTTCTTCGAACTCCGAGATATCATCACGCCCGTCATCACCATCACCCAGTTCTTTTTGAATGGCCTTCATCTGTTCATTCAAATAATATTCGCGCTGGGTTTTTTCCATCTGGCGCTTGACGCGGGAACGGATTTTCTTTTCGACCTGCAAAACAGAGATTTCACTCTCCATCAGGCCGTAGATTTTTTCCAAACGCTTGGTGACGTCCGTAATTTCAAGAATTTCCTGCTTTTCAGCGATCTTTATGGACAGATGAGACGTCATGGTGTCAGCAAGTTTTGAATAGTCATCAATCTGACTGACGGTTGACAGAACTTCACGGGCAATCTTTTTATTGAGTTTCACATAGTTTTCAAACTGCGCGACAACCGAGCGCGCCAAGGCTTCAATTTCCTTGTCAACGCTGATTTCTTCCTCAATGAATTCCACTTCGGCTTCATAGTAATCTTCATTGTCAGTGTAATTGACGATACTGGCACGAGGGCCACCCTCAACAAGCACTTTAACCGTTCCATCTGGAAGCTTGAGCATCTGCAAAACGGTTGCAACAATGCCCATCTGATAGATTTCGTCGAACCCTGGATCATCGTCAGCGGCATTTTTTTGTGCGGCCAAAATGATTTTCTTGTTACTATCTTTGACTTTATCCAAAGCATTGATCGATTTTTCACGTCCGACAAAAAGCGGCACGATCATATATGGAAAGACGACAATATCTCTCAAAGGAAGAACGGGGTAAAGCGTCTGCTCCTCATCAGGTTGTTTTTCTTTGTCCATTGTTCACTCTTCCCTTTGGTTTGAAACTTGTTTATCTCGACCCCGTCAAAAGCATCTCATGATGTCTGAAACTTTTTTGATCTGGTGAGCAACTGATTCTTGTTTGTTTGCATGTTTGAATACAAAGTGGGGCCGGGAATGCAAAATTCCAAGCCCCATTTGTTAAAATTCGTTCAATAAATAGCCCACACTCTCTGAACCACGCGTCAACCAAGCAGCGAACCGCCTGCGACGCCTATGGATCAAATGGTTGTGGTCAGGCAATTGATTCCACCTCGCCCTTGCGCTTTCCCTCTTCGGAATAGATGCGCAATGGACGCGCAGTACCATCGACGACTTCTGGACTGATCACGACTTCCACAACGCCATCAAGACCTGGCAGGTCAAACATGGTATCGAGCAGAATATTCTCAAGAATTGAGCGCAGGCCACGGGCACCTGTTTTTCTCTTGATTGCCCGTCTGGCAATAGCCACCAACGCCTCATCGGAGAAGGTCAGCTTCACATCTTCCATCTCGAACATGCGCTGATACTGTTTGACAAGCGCATTGCGAGGCTTCGACAAAATCTCCACCAAGGCATCTTCATCAAGATCTTCAAGTGTCGCAAAAACCGGCACACGTCCGACAAATTCGGGGATCAGGCCAAAGCTGAGCAGATCTTCGGGTTCCACTTCGCGCAAGATATCGCCCATGCGGCGATCGTCTTCAGCTTCGACCGTTGCACCAAATCCAATTGATGAGGTCTGACCGCGTTTGGCGATAATCTTTTCAAGGCCTGCAAACGCACCACCGCAGATAAACAAAATATTGGTGGTATCAACCTGCAAGAATTCCTGCTGTGGATGCTTGCGTCCGCCTTGTGGCGGAACACTGGCAACTGTGCCTTCCATGATTTTCAGCAATGCCTGTTGCACGCCCTCACCAGAGACATCACGGGTGATGGAAGGATTATCTGATTTACGTGAAATCTTGTCGACTTCATCAATATAGACGATACCGCGCTGGGCACGTTCTACATTATAATCAGCAGACTGCAGCAATTTGAGAATAATATTTTCGACATCCTCTCCAACATAGCCAGCTTCCGTCAAAGTGGTTGCATCAGCCATGGTGAAAGGTACATCGAGAATTCTTGCCAGCGTTTGAGCGAGCAGCGTTTTACCGCAACCAGTAGGGCCAACGAGAAGAATGTTCGACTTGGACAGTTCCACATCATTGTTCTTGCTGGCGTGATTCAAACGCTTGTAATGATTGTGCACGGCGACAGCCAATACCCGCTTGGCATAGGACTGGCCGATAACATAGTCATCAAGAACCTGGCAGATTTCGAGAGGGGTAGGCACCCCTCCGTTTGATTTCACAACTGCGTTTTTATTCTCCTCACGGATAATATCCATGCAGAGCTCAACACACTCATCGCAGATAAAAACAGTCGGACCCGCAATCAGTTTACGAACCTCATGCTGGCTCTTCCCGCAAAAAGAACAATAAAGGGTGTTTTTGGAATCTTTGCCGCTCGATTTGCTCATGTATTATTCCACATTCCTTGTTATGTCATCTCATCTTGATCGACATTTGGCCAACAAATTTATGTTGCCTTTGTCACCATTTCTCACTCCTAGAGAATGATGAATGGTTAATTTCAATGCGTTACTTTCACCTGTAACGTCACAATATACCATTAACAACCCCGCAAATCTACACAGCCAGTGATTTTATGCGAACAAAACGACTGACAACTGATCTGACCTTAAGCGGGCGTTGTTATTGGTTTCGAAGATTCTCGCGTCAAGCGAGACCATCAAGATAATCACCAAATCAAACCATTTCGAGGCCGTAAGGGCACAATATTACGGCAATCTAGGCATCATCCTCATCTGGTGATGCTTCGCGCTTTGTCAGCACTTTGTCGATCAGGCCAAATTCCATGGCTTCTTGTGCCGTCATGAAGTGATCGCGGTCGAGGGTTTTTTCAATCATATCGTATTCTTGTCCGGTATGTTCGACATAGACCTCGTTCAAGCGCCTTTTCATTTTCACGATATCTTGCGCATGGCGCTCAATATCACTGACCTGCCCCTGGAAACCACCAGAAGGCTGATGCACCATAATACGCGCATTGGGCAGCGCGAAGCGCATATCCTTGTCACCAGCACATAACAGCAATGAACCCATCGAGGCAGCCTGCCCGGTGCACAGGGTTGAAATGGCGGGACGAATGAACTGCATGGTATCATATATAGCCATACCAGCGGTCACGACGCCGCCAGGTGAATTGATATACATGGAGATTTCTTTTTTGGGATTTTCGGCTTCCAGAAACAGCAATTGAGCTGTCACCAGCATTGCCATATTATCTTCGACCGGCCCCGTTAAAAAGATAATCCGCTCTTTCAGCAGTCTTGAAAAAATATCATATGAACGCTCTCCACGATTGGTCTGCTCGACGACCATGGGAACGAGGGTGTTCATATAGAGATCTACGGGATCACGCATTATGTGTCTCCTTGGAAAACAGTTTAAAACGCGGCTGCGCTTTGTTCATCTGACTATGCGAATAAGTCACTCTCACAACCTGAGTAACAGATTCCCTGTTTAGAACAATATGAAAAAACGACCAGCTTGTGACAATCACTTAAAACAGTGATGAGACAAACAGGCGGTCAGGTCGGTGGCATCTATTCGTATAGGGAGTTTTGGCCATCCTGCAATCAATCAAGATGGCCAAAAAAAATCTAACTTTCATCCTCGTCATCGGCTACAAGCTCTTCGCGAGATACTTTTTTCTCGTCGATCTGCATAAGCTCAAGCAGATAATCTATAACTTTTTCCTCAAGCAAAGGCGCCCGGATCTCCGCGACTGCAGAAGGGTTTTTCTGGTAGAATTCCATCACTTGCTGCTCTTGACCAGGGAACTGCCTTATACGCTCGCTGAGAGCGTCGGTTACTTCTTTCTCGCTGATGGTAATCTCATTCTTTTCCGCAATTTGCGAAAGAATAAGACCTAACCTGACGCGACGCTCGGAAATTTTTTGATATTTCTTGCGTGCATCCCCTTCTTTGTCTTCGCCATCTTCGCCGAAGTTTTTACCGTCATCACCCATTTTACTAGTGACCTGCTCCCAGATCCCGTCAAACTCATTTTCCACAAGGGAGGGCGGCAGGTCGAACTCATGAGCCTTGTCGAGCCCATCCATGATGACCTTTTTCATTTTTTCGCGACCATAGCCGTCCTGCTCTTCCTTGATACCACCTTCAACAGCGGCGCGCAGAGCTTCAATCGTATCGAACCCAATGGTCTTGGCAAATTCATCATCGGCTTCCGGTTTCGATGGTTCCCCCACCTCTTTGACGGTGACATCAAACTGGGCTGTCTTACCTGCCAGATGTTCAGCATTATAGTCTTCTGGAAAATTTCCCTCGACGGTGATCTCTTCACCAGCCTTGGCACCAATCAAACCTTCTTCAAAACCGGGGATAAAGCCCTGGCTGCCCAGCACCAGAAACGCATCTTCAGCAGAACCACCTTCAAAGGTTTCGCCATCGAGCTTCCCAACGAAATCAAGAGTAAGCCGATCTTTATCCTTGGCTTTACGCTCAACGGCCTTGTAGCTGACGCTGTTTTCAAGAATATTATCAACACCCGCATCAATTTCTTTCGGGTCAATATCGGCGACCAGTTTTTCAACCTTCATCTTGGAAAAGTCTGCCAGATCAAAGGCCGGTAGAATTTCATAGGACATCAAGTAAGACAGATCGATTTCACAAGCCAGGATCTGCTCGATTTCCTTGTCGTCTTCGGTCATCTTGATCATTGGCTGAAAAGCGGCGCGCTCGTCGCGCTCTTTCAATACCGCATCATTTGTCGCCGTGACCTCTTTTTGAATGATTTCCCCCATGACCTGCTTGCCATAAAGGCGGCGGAGATAGTCATAAGGCACTTTGCCCGGACGAAAGCCTTTGAGCTGAACCTTGTCTTTCATTCCTTCAAGCTGTTCCTTGAGCTTTGCCTCAAGATCTTTAGCGGGGATAATGATTTCCAACTCACGTTTCAAACCATCTGATTGTTTTTCGGTTACCTGCATATGTTCCTACTCTGAAGAGCCCCTGCGCGCGGGCGTCATTCAATGCCTTCCTGGCTGAATTAATATTGGTGCGGGCGGAGGGACTTGAACCCCCACGGCATAA
>JAJRPI010000030.1 GCA_024280895.1 Alphaproteobacteria bacterium
CACCAGAGCACCCCGAAAAATATTCTTGGCGAGCAACAAGGCGATGGCCGCAAACCCGATCATCACCGTGATGATATTGATGTCAGTGAGGCTGCCATAAATCTGGGCAATCAGCGAGGGGATGAACGAGGTGCGCGCAAGCTCGATCCCCAGCAAATGTTTGACCTGCGAAAACCCGATGATCAGTGCCGCGGCTGTGGTAAATCCGGCGATCACCGGATGCGAGATGAAATTGGTGAACTGACCAAGGCGCAGGGCACCCGCGATCAGCAAAATAAGACCACTCATCAAGGCCAGCAGCAAGGCCAGCATGATATATTCAATAGAGCCAACGGCAGCCAGAGGAGAAAGGGTTGAGGCGACCATCAATGAGACAATGGCGACAGGGCCGACTGCAAGGCTGCTACTGGTGCCAAACAAGGGATAAAGAAGCAAAGGAACAATGGCAGCGTATAGACCGGTTTGAGGGGGAAGGCCGGCCAGCATGGCATAGGCGATGCTTTGCGGTAACAACATAATGGCGACAATGGTGCCTGCCATGATATCAGATGCAATAAAGTCTTTTTGATAGGAAAACAGCCATTCCATAACGAAAAATCGCCGCGGTCTGGCACGGTGCATACGGATTGCACTGGCAGGGGTCGATTTACGTGATCCGCAGGATCCTGTTTGAGGTTTCTCCTTGGACACATTTTGCTCCTGGCATCGATAATCAAGATAAGTATTATTGTGTAGTTTAATTTTGCAGATGATTGAAATCAATAGAAAAATACATGTTCTTGTATAGATAATGACCAGAGATATTTTCTGCGAGCCCCAGCAGACCTCAAGGCATAAAGTTTGATTGCTTTTTGCTGGCGCGAAACCTATCTTGCGCAAAGACATGATTGAAAAAGGTGGAAAACTCATGGCAGGTGTGGTGATTGTGGGAGCCGGGCAGGCGGGGTATCAATGCGCTGAGAGTTTGCGCCTTGAAGGCTATGAGGGTGAGATCACGCTGGTCGGAGACGAGCCGCTCATACCCTATCAGCGGCCACCACTTTCCAAGGACTATTTATTGGGTAAAACGGATGCTGAGCGTATCCAGTATCGCCCGATGGCTTTTTACGAACAAAGCCCCATCACATTATTGCTTGATATATCAGCTGTTGCCATCAATGTGGACGCCAATAGCCTTGAGCTGTCAAATGGCCAGACGCTCACCTATGACGCACTCATTCTGGCGACCGGCGCGCGGGTACGCAAACTGTCAATCAAGGGGGCGGACCTGGACGGGCTTTGTTATCTTCGCACCCTCAAGGATGTGGATGATATTGGCGACCGCCTTAAATCTGCGCGCCATGTCATGGTGGTTGGGGCGGGGTTCATTGGACTGGAATTTGCCGCGGTGGCCAGCAAGCTTGGTAAAAGCGTGCAGGTATTGGAGGCGATGGACCGCGTCATGGCGCGGGTGGTCGAGCCAGAACTCTCGCAATTTTTCACGCAATTGCATCAAAGCCATGGGGTCGAGATCATCAGTAACGCACAAGCGCTTGAGCTGATGGGTGAGGGAGGGCGTGTGAGCGGTGTTAAAACGGCAGACGGGCAGTTGCGGCAAGCTGATCTTATGGTGGCTGGTATTGGTGTTGTGCCAAATCTGGAGTTGGCCGAGTTGGCGGGGCTTTCGTGCGGCAATGGCATCAGTGTCAATGAGTTTGGGCAAACATCGATCGGTAATATTTTCGCTTGCGGTGATTGCGCTTCTTATCAACACCCCTTTGTTGCGCAGGCCATTCGTTTGGAATCGGTGCAAAATGCAGGGGATCAGGCACGGGCTGTTGCTGCCAAAATTGCTGGTAAAGACAAGCCCTATGACGCCGTACCCTGGTTCTGGTCAGATCAATATGATGTCAAATTGCAGATGGCCGGTTTGACGCTGGGCTGTGATGGGCATGTGGTCCGCGGCGATATCGATAGTGGCAGCTTTTCCTTGCTGCACTTCAAGGGAGATCGCTTGCGTGCCGTCGAGGCCATCAATCAGCCACGCGACTATATCGTGGGCCGTAAATTGCTGGAAAGAGACCTCTCTCCCACCAAAGAGCAGGCCATGGATAGCTCGTTTAATTTGAAATCCCTACTCGCAAAATAGATCATCTCTGGTCACAATTTCTCCTGAAAATTCGTTGATAAGACGTACGGAAATAGCTATGGTTAAGATAGTCTTAACATGGTTTTCGTGTGGAATTTATATCGTGGAGTTGTTTTGTGATGGGTAAGGTTATCAGTCGGGTCGGGCGCTTGTTGGTGTTTTTGTCGACCCTTTGGTTTATTATGGCAACTCCTTTGCTCGCCGAAGATATTGCGCATAGACGCATTATCGGCTTTTCTCCTGACGGCACCTATTTTGCGTTTGAACAATCAGGCATTGAGAACGGCTCGGGGCGTGCTTATGCGCATATCTTCCTGATCGAGACGGGGCGTAATAAATGGGTCAAGGGTTCACCGTTTCGCGCGACCGCCAGAGGAGCTGGAAAATTACGTGCAGCACGGCGAAAAGTGCGCCGGGATGCCCGTAAGACACTGGCGCGTTATCGCATCAATCGCAAAGGCGTGGTGCTAGCCAGCAATCCCATCACTGAACTTAACGCCGATCCCCACAAGGTAACGGTTCACACAAGGCGCACCATACGCAAGCTTGACGAACCATTGGTTTTTTCCATCGAAGAAGTGAGAATACGGACACCAAGGTGCCGCCGTGCGACCTCAAAGCGTATCAAGGGCATGGTTATTCGGGTGCGCCGCAAGGGCGGGCGCCAGCAAGTGCTGCACGAGGACAAGCGGATTCCCAAAAGCCGTGGTTGTCCCACCAGCTACGGGATCGAAGATGTTATTCGTTTGAAAAAGAGGGGCGGAGGGGCCGTCTATGCGGTGATCTACAGTTTTATTCGCGCCGGTGCCAGTGGGCAAGAGCGCCGCTTTATCGCTGGCGGCTGGCATGATGATGGCGGGGACTATCAAGAGCCAGAGCACTATAGGGATCTCTACGATTATTATGGTGGGGCCGACAATTCAAATCAGAATGATCGCGATAATGATCGTGATCAAGATCGCGGACGCTCTGGCCGCGGGTACAATGAGGAGCGATATGACGATGATCGCGGTCGTGACCGTAATGGCGAGGGATATCGACGGTAAGCTGATTTGAACGTCATTTTTTGATTAATCTAAAGATGGAGGTGAAGGTGATGAGTTTTGAAAAACTTCAAACAGAAATCAGTCTGCTGCTGACGGAAATGGAAAATCAACCCCAAGATGTACATGAATTGCATGAGGTGCTACGCGAGAAACTCAATGAGATGCGCGCCTTTGGCATGCCCATCCCCGCAGATTTGCTGGCACTGGAAGAAAAGCTTGAGGCCAGTTTTATCAGCGCAAAAGATAGCTCCTGACGCTTGTGGCGGCTTCCTGTAAAGCATTCATTAACCAAGCTTTTTAGTATTGTCGTGCTAAAATTCAATGTTTAATATTCATTAAGCCCTAGCGAGGATACTCGGCTTTAATGGGTGTGAAGTGGTCGTGCGGTTTGTTTTCACATCATGTATTGAAGTTGCGTTTTTCGGGCCGGTTGGTCCTCAGGGGTAGTAAAGTTTTGCGTCAAGTTCTTTCCTTGTTCAAGAGCCTACAGTGTGCTCGCCCTTCTTTCATTGCGTGGCCGATCGGCGCGCGTGACGGTGCTGCGACATCACTGGATAGTGAGTTCTCCTTACAAAAAATCGTCAG
Organism: Alphaproteobacteria bacterium; assembly: GCA_024280895.1. Classification (GTDB taxonomy): domain Bacteria; phylum Pseudomonadota; class Alphaproteobacteria; order Rhizobiales; family JAKIUO01; genus JAKIUO01. The sequence continues at coordinate 3,760 of JAJRPI010000030.1, forward strand.
GCTTGGCAGTGACTTTGTCACGCTGGTTCACCGAACTGGTGAAGTCGATGATTGTTCTTTCTCAAACAAAAATTTCCATGGTCTGGATAAATCTGATCTGCTTGATAGCGGCTTCATGGAGCTTGTCCATGTCGGCGATCGTCCCGCCTGTCTGGCGGCCTTTAGCCAAGCGGTTCATGAGAAACAACAAGTGCAGGTAGAACTGCGTCTTCGTTGTCATCCCAACGAGGATACCGCTAATTATTTCCGTTGGATAGAGCTGATCTGCGCGCCATTGGAAAGCGCCGAAAAAGACCTGGTCTTGTGTTTGGCTCGCGATATTTCGCACTGGAAAGAGCGCGAATCCCAATTGATCGCACGCGAACAAGTAGCTCGCGATCAAATTGAAACCAAAACCCGTCTGCTCGTTAATATGAGCCATGAATTACGTACGCCACTTAATACAATCATTGGCTTTTCCCAAATGATGAAACTACCAGGTGTCACGGCTCAAAATGAGCGCCAAATGGTGGAATATGCAGGTATCATATTTGATAGCGGTCAAGATTTACTAGGAGTTGTCGATGAAGTTCTTGATATGTCACAATTTGACGTTGGAGACTATGAGCTTGCCCCGGAGGTTTTTAGTGTGTCCGATCTGGTCTCGGCCAGTGTGGAACTTGTCCAACTTGAAGCCACAGAAAAAGATGTTCGCTTCTTGATCACCGGCCATGAAGATGATCTGCAGATGAATGCCGATTTGGCGGCTTGCAAACAGGCGCTTTGCGAGCTGTTGGCCGCCCAGATCAAAGGGAGCGCAGGTGGCAGGGTGCATTTGAAGATCAAGACCGGTGAGGGGACTGTGAGATTTGTGGTGGCCGCATCGGTGCTGAATGATGTTGATCAAGCGATTGATTTTAAGACTGGATTGCAGTTGAAAAACTTTGTTGATGTTTTGTCTGGAACGCTTGATGTGACAAGAAGTCAAAGCGCTCGCAATGAAGTCGTCCTTGAACTTCCGCAAAATCTTTGTTCGAACAAAAAAACCTGCGACATTGTCTCCCTCGCTCCAAAGGGGAATGAGCTGCCAGAGCCGATGAAAAAAACGGCTTAGCTGGAGTGAATTATTTTGGCGGATCACGTGGTGTGATCTGTTTGTTTTAAGCGTCATTAGTAGTTGGTGTAAAAATGGAACCGCAACATGCTCGTTTGACCTTTGCTGCCTTTCTGGCACTCTCTGGCTTTATTGTGTTTAACGCCCTGTTTATGCAAAGAGATGCGGGATTTATGCTGCGGGTCAGCGCCGATGGTCACGCGCTTCCGGTTAATGCGAGCAATCTCGTGCAAGAACCCAGTGGCAATCATACCTTCAGAGGCGACAAGTTGCATGCTGCAATCCGGCGTGAACTTTCTCAGCTCCAATATTTCCCCGGCGCTCGCTCAAGTCGCCTTGACGGGCGTTTGGACGCCATGACCATAGGGGCGATCATGGCGTATCAATATGATAGCGGCCTGCCTGTGGACGGGCTCGCCAGTGATGCTGTGTTGAAGAGCATGTTATTTGGCGCCACGAAAGTAGAGGGCCGACCAAAAACCATGCCGCATATGGGATCTGAAACACGTCAGCTGGTTGCTGAAATTCAAGGTATTTTATCTGCCAAGGGACACTATGGCGGAAAAATAGATGGTATCTTTAAAGGTCGAACAATCGAGGCCGTTGAGCGTTTTGAACGCAGTGCCGGTCTCCCTGTGACGGGCCGGATTTCAGGTTTGCTGGTGCAAGAATTGACCCGCCTGACGGGAGTTGCGTTCAGCGCTTCCCAGAAATAACTGTTTTTATTGCATTATTTCTAAATGAGCGCTTGCTTGGCGCGATCCGAATCAGTCATTCCTTTCTTATGCGAGTGAAAACTGAAATCTGGGTGAAAGCTTATTTGCGTCGTTGCATGAGCGAAGGCTGCGCGGGATATATCATCGCGTCAGGCGACGATCACGCGGGAGCTGTGTTTATTCATATCGATAATCTGGACGGTGAGCACTGGCTTTTTGGGCCAGCTCCCGCTGGTCTGGCGGAAACCATTGACGAGCGCCGCTGGTGTTCGTGTTTCCCCCAATCACCCGTCAGCTCTGAGCAAGTTGCAAGCTATCTTGAGAGTCAAAAAAAATATGATCCAGATCTTTGGATCGTTGAACTTGAAGATAAGCGGGGGCGTCATTTTCTCGATGACCAACTGGTCGAGCAATCCTGAGTTGGGGTAAATGCTGTCAAAAGCCATATTCAGATTTCGTTCAGACTGTGTTCATTATGTATTTGTTAATAGCCTATGGAGCTTAATAGATAGAAGAGAGTGGTGTTGAATAGAAGACTTAGAGAACCAGTTGAAGGATGCACAAGCATCGCGCAAGGTTCTGTGGAGATAAAAATGGCTAATATTATTCAGTTTCCCGTCAATCGGGTGAGTAGCGCAAAAAGTGTTAAAACACTTTCAGGTACAACTGCGGAAATCGTTATTTTCCCGGGTATCAGATTCGAACATCATGGCGTCAGTTTTGCGGTTGCAAAATAGATTCTGCCAAGTTTTGCTGCATTTTTTGTTTGATCCCTTCACCTGGGTCATAAATTTTGAGATGAATTGAGCTCGCAGTTTTCTGCTGAGTTCGATTTCTTTCCTTATCGTCTTTTTCTGGTATTTCGTCGTGGACGCAAAAGCTGGTTCTCATGGAGTATGTGCGTCGATCGCGGATATTTCATAGATTGCCGTATTCCAGGAGGTCCATCAGGGCGTGCAGGACAGACCAGCTAGCATTTTTTCCTATATTTTATTGGAGGCGATGGCTTTTGGCATTGCTGGCTGCACTGATCAGGGCGACTATGGACGCCATGACCCCTCCCTGTTTTCAAAAACCTATACCAGTTCCATCGCATCAGCCCGCCATTATCTGGGGGAAGAGCAAGATTATGATTTGCCGCTGACCGCCAGCGAAGACGCTTTGCGCACTCGTGCTTACGATATGGCGTCCATTCAAATGATAGGGGTGGCAGCTGAAATTATTCCGGCACGCGATGGCGATGGTTTCGCGCGTGTTGCCGCGATCATTGAGGATGTGAAAGTTGACCATCAGCGGTTCTTGCGCTTTGTGGAAGCCGCCAGGAAGGTCATGGCGATCGATGAAGCGCGTGCCATCCGGTTAAAGGGTCTGGATGCGTTGACAGCGCGCCGACAGTCTTTTGCTGCCAATGAGCGGCGCGGCCGCAATGATTTGTTGATCAGAGACGGTGTTCGCGCGATGCGTGAGCGCTCAACCAAGTATCGCGAGCTATTGGTGCAACTGCCGGTCGAGCGGCCAGAGGTACCCCTTGGTGAGCTGCAATCAGCATATGATCGCTTCCACGAGGAAGTGGTTTTATTTCATGGCGAAATCGATCAACGCGCCCATCTGCAACTGGGTGAAAGCCGCAGGAAATCCATGAAATAAGTGTTATTGCGAGCGTGATGCTTGCTGGTTAAACGTGATGGGACGGCAAAATGCCTGTTCCAACAAGGTTGCAACTTCGGCTGCAAAGGCTGGTTTGGGAACAGGGGCGCGGATGACGATCATGCCTGTTTTAGCAGGCGCTGCAACCGTTATTTCGCGTAATTCAGCTTTCCCTGGTGCGCCGATATTTTGCTCCTCCTGCTTTTCATTATCGATGGTTTTATCGTCAACCACCAACAGGTTGACGGCTTTGCTTTGCACGTCGCGACCACTGATCAGAAAATAGTTTTCGCCGTGCTGCGAATATAAGGCAATGGACCATAAATCATTTGGCAGGGGGGCGCGCAATTGCAAAGGACCGTTTGAAAGGTCATAGCGGCAGATCGCATACCGGACATCAGGTGCCATAAAGGCGATCGGCGAAGGGCGCTCCGTTGTGGGATCTAAAAAGGCTAGTTCATTTAGTTTGGCGCTGTCTTCAAGGCGCGACCAGGCATTGCCCTTTGAAACATGTGGCATGATCAAGATGATGCAGATATGAACGGCGGCACCGAACACGATGAGCGTTGTTATCCTAAAGAGAAGCTGTGAGATGGGAATATTTAGTGACAATCCAGCCTCCTGATAATGGGCAAATTCTGTTCAATGGAATTGCTGCGTTGGGCATCTTTACTGGCACGAATTCCGTAAAGACGCAGCATTAGGGTCAAGTCTTCTTCACCGGTAATTTCGATCCAGTTTCCAGATCGTACGCGTTGCGCAAGATTGATGGTGAAGCTGCCATTTTCAAAGCGTAGAACCGAGCTGCTATTGATTGATGATCTGTCGCTCTTGTTCTTGATGTGTCGGCCATCAGACGTATAGACGGCTAGGGACCACCAGTCTGAATCCAGCGGTTTGCCAGCAAGCGCATAATCGCAGTCAGCGGCAATTTTTTCGCCCTCACTATCGTGTGTTGCAGCAAAGTAAAGAGCATTACTGGAGGTGATCGGCAAGCGTCCATCTCGCGACATATGGGCAAGCGTATAGGGGTCGGCGCCGACGTCCCCGGCATGGATCCATAATTGCCATGATCCAGTTTGCGATGTCGTCAGGGCAGAGCCTTTTTCAATCATATACCAGGCCGATATCGAGCCAATCGCGATGCCGCCCACGATGAACAGGGCGATGCGTCCAGCAAATGCCAGTAAGGGCGCGTGGCGATAGCGGCGGATCTTGTTTTTTAAATATATTAACCGGCTTTTCATTGGAGCGTTTCGATCACCTGTGTCAATTCATTGATGCCTTGGCTAAAAGCGTTCCACCGGCATTGGTTTTTCAAATCAGTTACTGTTCAACGCTGGTCGCGGGTGTGAGGGCAGCTCTGTTTCTGCCTTTTGTTGCGAAAAGAGGCTTGGCATCTTTCATCATCTTGGCAATGCGATCTAGCACGGCCTCGGTTTTTCTTGGCAGGCCTCTAACGGCGCCAATCTGGCTGGAAAGATTGGGATTGGCTTTGCGCTGGGCTTTCATGCGGCGTACATTGGCAATTTGTTGTGGATGAATGGCCAGCCCGGGTAGTTTGGGAATGTCGGGATTGAGATGGGCCCTTGACATATAATCATGCCAGGCCATGGCCGGCATGGACCCACCTGTTACACGATTGGTCTTGCGCCGGTAATCGTCATTGCCAAACCATACACCGGTCACATATTTACCGGTAAAGCCCATAAACCAGGCATCCGAAAAACTTGATGTTGTACCGGTTTTTCCAGCTGATGTCGTGAAGTCGAGCCCAGCCCGCCGCGCCGTCCCGCCCGGCAGAACGACCCGTCCCATCATTGATACCAAATAAGCGATATCTTGTTTCTTGAATATGCGGACCGGAGGTCTCTTGTCCTGATCCCGATCATAGACAATTTGCCCGGAAGAATCTGTTATTTTTGTCACCCCATAAGGTTTTGCACGGAACCCGCCATTGGCAAAGCTTGCATAACCAGCGGTATGTTGCAGGACGGTTACTCCCTGGTCGCCAAGGGCCATGGAGCAGCTAGGCCTGATGTGCATGATGCCGACTTTTTTTAGATTTTTTATAACTTTGTCACGGCCATATTTGAGAGATATTCGCACAGCCACCGTATTGATTGATTTTTGCAGGGCATAGGCCAGGGGAATACGTCCTCTATATCGACCGCCGTAATTTTTGGGGGACCAGCGATTGCAATAGATGGGACCATCTAGAATACGTGAATTTGGTTTCATACCGTTCTGGATGGCGGTCAGGTAAACATAGGGTTTTATGGACGAACCGGGTTGCCGTAAAGACTGGGTGGCGCGGTTAAACTGGCTACGTCCGTAATTGGTTCCCCCGACGATGGCGCGGACAGCGCCATCAAGTTCCAGTGAAACCATGGCACCAGCACTAATACGTTTTGATTTTCCATAGGTGCGGATGATGTTTTTGGTAATCTGTTCGGCTGTGCGCTGCAAATTGGTGTCAACGGTTGTCTTGACTTTCAGGACATAGGAGTTTTTGCCCTTCATTATACGCTTGACCTCAAGGAATGCCCAATCGAGGAAGTAGTCAGGTGTATATTGCTCTGGGCGTTCCTTGACCTCGGCTGGCTTCAGGCGGGCCCCGTGAACCTGTCCCTCTGTCATGAATCCGGCCTGTACAAGATTGGTTAAAACCTCATTTGTACGGACTTTTGATTTACCAGGATTATTGTGCGGAGCATAGGTGGTGGGGGCTTTGAATAGCCCTCCAAGCAGCGCGGCTTCTGCAAGCGTCACATCACGAATGGACTTGTCAAAATAAAATTGAGCTGCGGCTTCAACTCCAAAGGTTCCCCCGCCCATATAGGCGCGGTCTAAATACATTTTTAGAATTTCATCTTTGCTTAGATTAGTCTCCAGCCAAATAGCCAGAAAGGCCTCCTTGATTTTGCGATCAAGAGTGCGCTCAGAGGTCAAAAACAAATTCTTGGCGAGTTGCTGAGTGATGGAACTACCGCCTTGTACCGATTCAGAACGAATATTACTGATCAACGCTCGTAACGTCCCCAGTAGGTCAATGCCAAAATGGGTGTAAAAACGCCGGTCTTCGGTTGCCAGAGCTGACTGGATCATATGGTCGGGAATATCGGATAATGGTACGGCGTCGGAGTGTAAAACACCGCGCGTGCCGATTTCATTGCCGTATCGATCAAGGAAGGTGACAGAATACTGACCACTGGTGCGCCACGTCTCATTGATTTCTTCAAAAGCGGGCATGGCGAACATCAACAAGACCATAAAACCTGCGGTGCCAAGTGTCATGCCCTCTGAAAACAGCTCGGCAGAAAACTTGCCAACTCCAGAGACATTAAAGCGTGAAAAAAACGTTGAGTAATTACTCCAGCCGTTTTTGATCGCCGACCAGACTCTTTCGGGCATTTGCCCAATACGTTCATCAAGCCAAATCAAGTCTATCAAGTCAGATCCCCAAAATCGGTTATGGTCTGCCAAAGCTTGTGCTGTCTATTAGCTGTCAACAAAAGTGACTTAGCGCTTCATCTCGCCTATCACTTAAAGACAGGTATATATGGGCGGTAAGCGAATTCGCTCAAACAGTCAAGAAATGGCACTTGCGCGGCAAAAATATTGGGCCCAAAAACTAGAGTTTAAATCTGGTTTCAAGGCATCTAGGATAAATATTAGCGGACTACATTGTTGAGGGAAAGATAGGATCGTCAAATGGCAGAATTAAGAGCAAAATTCTGGGAGAACCTGCCGCTTGGCGAGCTCAACGAGACTGAGTGGGAGGCCTTGTGTGATGGTTGCGGTCTGTGCTGTCTTGTTAAGCTTGAAGATGAAGACACTCAGCAGATTTATTTCACCAATCTTGTTTGTTCCTTGCTGGACGGCGAGGCATGTCGCTGTTCTGACTATGAAAACAGGCACGTAAAAATGCCGGACTGCCGACCCATTACCATGCAAACGCTCAACGAAATTGAATGGTTGCCACCCAGCTGTGCCTATCGCTTGCGCGAAGAGGGCAAGCCCTTATTTGCCTGGCACCCCCTTGTGAGCGGAGATAAAGACACTGTTCATAAGGAAAAAATTTCCACACGAGGTTGGACGCTCAGCGAAAAAGGCGTGCTAATCGATGACTATGAGGACTATCTCGTGAGTGATCCATTTGCGCGAAATAGGAATATAAATAAAAAATAGGAAAATAATCCTTGACAGCGTCACGCTGTTTGTGTAGGTTCATGGTAGATCAGCAATGGTGCGAGGGGATTTTATCCGCCAGCGGCCTTCTCTTTTGAACGGCAACTATTCACCAGAAATGATTTTTACATATTATTTTATCAGTGACAAATTACTCCGGGGCGCAGCCAAGCCAAGCCAAGGCGGATTGGCCGTTGGGTGTTGCCCGCCCTTAGCCCTCAAACAGCAAAGCGGCAGGGCAACTAGAAAGCAGGCCTGAGCGTAGCGAGGAATAGCGTGAGCGAAAAACAAGTAAGCG
>JAJRPI010000031.1 GCA_024280895.1 Alphaproteobacteria bacterium
AGGAAAATACCGCCACCCCAGGCCGCTTGCAATTTGATGGTCTTGGTTTTGGCATGCGACACATGCGGCATGGCAACAGCGGCGGTCACACCCGCAACAGCTGCAGCACCACCCTTAAGGAATTTCCGACGTGTGGCGGCTGTTTCTTTTTTATCCAACTTCTCAGTCATGTTCACCCTCCGTGTTTTTTCTGACAATTAAACTCTTCCTGTTTAGGACCAAAGTTCAGTCGCAAACCGGATCTCCATATTGACAAGGCATCATCACACTGCCAATATTGATTGGAACGAATTCCGTATAGTGGGATTAGCTTATCTGCATATTTGCAAGCGATTGGTAGTGCCGATAGTCTTTACTTCATGGGGCACGTGCTAAATTTCTATACGGAGGTCGCCGGTAATTGAAAACATCAGCCAGAAACAGTGGACGTAAAAAAATAACCGAGAAATCGCGATCGGCTGGCGATGGTCAGATTCAATCGGTAGCCCGTGCTATTTCAATTCTAAATGTGATTGCAGAGGTCGGGTCAGGGCTGACACTTGCTGAGATTTCCGAGACGGTCGGCCTGCCACTCTCAACCACACACCGGCATTTGACGACAATGCAAGAGGAGCGCTTCGTTCGCTTCGAGATTGAAACGGGAACATGGTTGATTGGCGTGCAGGCATTTTTAACCGGGAATGCTTTCATCGGTTCACGAGATGTAGCATCGATTGCCCGCCCCTTTATGCGCAACTTAATGGAGGCGAGTGGCGAAACCGTCAATTTGGCCATTGCAGATGAAGCACGTGGCTATGTGATTTATTTGGCTCAGGTCGAGTGCAAGCACATGATGCGTGCAATTTCTCGCCCCGGAGAGCAGATTCCCATGTATTGCTCGGCCGTCGGCAAAGCCCTGCTCGCGGCAATGCCAGAATCTGGTGTGGCTGCCGTTTTGCAAAAAACCGGGTTAAAGCGCATTACAAAAAAGACCATAACAACACCCACCTTGATGCGTGCCGAGTTGCAAAAAATAAGGGCTGACGGTTATGCAGTCGATGACGAAGAACATGCTGTTGGGCTGCGCTGCATCGCCGCCAGGCTGTGCAATGAGTACGGTGAGCCGATGGCAGCTATATCGATGCTGGGCCCCGCCGCTCGTATACCCGATGGTAAAATCGCAGAGTTTGGAACCATGGTCAGCCAAGCTGCTGCTGCCATCACCACGGCAATCGGTGGCTGCAATAATGGTGACTAGTATCAAATCCCTTCCGATACTGAATGTGGCGTCGTTCCCGCGATGTTAAAATGTAGGTGAATGAGGCTGCTTCAACCCGGCGAATATTAGTTCGCCGGACGCCATATCTCACGATATGGAATACTTTCCAAAATATATTTCTTACTGAAAGCTATTCGTTATTGTGTCGCTAAATGATATAATGCGAAGGAGATCGTGCATGAGTGGGCAAAACCCTATTTTCATCCCAGGTCCAACAAATATCCCCGATCGATTGCGCCGGGCGATGAATGTCCAGACAATCGACCATCGAGCGCCGGACTTTGTTGAGGTGTTTGCTCCCGTACTGGAAGATCTGAAAAAGGTTTTCAAAACCAGGTCCGGTGAAGTGATCATCTTTCCGTCAAGCGGAACTGGCGGCTGGGAAGCGACCATTACCAATACACTCTCGCCCGGTGATAAAGTACTTGTCGCTCGTTACGGCATGTTCTCGCACCGCTGGATTGATCTGTGTCAGCGCCACAATATAGATGTTGAGGTGATCGAGTGCGAATGGGGAACCGGTGCGCCAGCCGATCTATTTGGCGAACGCCTGCTGGCAGACAAAAATCATGAGATCAAAGCGGTTCTGGTTACTCATAACGAAACGGCAACAGGCGTGCTCAGCGATGTTAGTGCGGTTCGTGAGGCGATGGATGCCTCCAGGCATCCAGCTCTGCTGTTTGTGGATTGCGTTAGCTCGCTGGCCTCAATGGATTTCCGTATGGATGAGTGGGGGGTCGATCTGGCGGTTTCGGGCTCGCAAAAAGGGTTCATGCTACCGGCAGGTATGGCAATTGTCGCTGCCAGTGAAAAAGCAATAGAGAGGTCGAAAACGGCTACCTGCCCACGTTGTTTTTTCGACTTTGGCGATATGATAAATGCCAATGCCAGTGGCGGTTTTCCCTATACACCACCATTGCAGCTTATTTTCGGCCTGCGCGAAAGCCTCGATATGCTCCAAGAAGAAGGTCTGGAAAATGTCTTTGCCCGTCATTTTCGACTTGCGCAAGGGGTGCGCGAAGCCGTATCGGCATGGGGCCTGCAACTTTGTGCCAAGACCCCGAACTTATATTCCGACTCGGTCAGCGCCATATATGTGCCAGAAGGGTTCGACAGCGATCATCTGACCAATCACGCCTATGACGCCTATGGTGTTTCATTTGGCATTGGGCTCGGCGAGATGGCCGGTAAGGCATTTCGCATCGGCCATTTGGGAGCGCTTAGCGATGTGATGGTTTTATCGGGCCTTGCGACCATCGAAATGGCCATGAAAGATCTCGACTATCAAATCGAGCTTGGAACCGGTGTCGCGGCGGCGCAGGAATATTATCGTAAAACGACAGGTATTGCCCTGTCGAAAGCGGCGTGAGGACTTGATGAATTCAAACCAGGATATGTATATTCCCACAATTGACGATGTGATAGAGGCGCATGAGCGGATCAAGCCGCATATTCATCGTACGCCGGTGTTGACCTCAAGCTATTTCGATGAGCTCACCGGAGCCAACTTGTTCTTTAAATGTGAAAACTTCCAAAAGGCTGGCGTTTTCAAAGCGCGCGGCGCATCGAACGCCGTATTTGGTTTAAGCGATGAGCAAGCTGTAAAAGGGGTCGCAACTCACTCGTCAGGAAATCATGGCCTGTCATTGAGTTATGCGGCTGGGCGGCGCGGTATCAAAGCAACTGTCGTGATGCCTCGAACGGCACCAGAAGCAAAAAAGGCAGCTGTTCGCGGATATGGAGCTACGGTTGTTGAATGCGAACCAAGCACGTCATCTCGTGAGGCGGTGTTTGCGGAAGTGGTTGCTCAATCGGGAGCTGATTTCATTCACCCCTATAATGACCCGCGCGTCATAGCCGGACAGGGTACGTGTTCCAGGGAGCTCGTCGAGCAGGTGGAAAATCTTGATGCAGTGATCGCCCCCATCGGCGGTGGCGGCATGGTTTCAGGCACTTGCCTGACTTTGTCCAACATCGCGCCGGACATAAAAATTTATGCCGCAGAACCACTGAACGCTGATGATGCCTGCCGCTCATTGAAGGCTGGCTATATCATTGCTGATGATGCCCCCAAAACCATTGCGGATGGCCTGTTGGTTCCCCTCAAGGATCTGACCTGGCATTTCGTTTCCAATCATGTGAGTGACATTCTTGTGGCTACCGAGCAAGAGATCATCGACGCGATGCGCCTGACCTGGCAGCGCATGAAGATCGTTATCGAGCCATCAAGCGCCGTACCGTTGGCAACGATTTTGAAAAATAAGAAACTATTTGAGGGAAAACGCGTTGGCGTGATCTTGACCGGTGGAAATGTGGATTTAAATAAGCTGCCCTGGATGCAGGCAAGCTGCACAGAGGAGAGATAAAATGAGCCAAACAGTTGATTTGAACAATTATGAGGTGGGATACGACATCCCGGCGAAACCCGGCATGGCTGAGAGCGATATTCAAACCCCTTGCCTGATCCTTGATCTGGATGCGCTGGAGCGAAACGTCAAGAAGATGGGTGATCTTGCCAAAGAAATGGGGGTCCGGCATCGGGCTCACGGCAAGATGCACAAGTCGGTTGATGTCGCCAAGTTGCAAGAAACTATGGGTGCCTCTGTCGGTGTGTGTTGTCAAAAAGTGTCAGAAGCCGAAACATTTGTTCGTGGTGGTATCAAGGATGTGATGGTCTCTAATCAAGTGCGAGATCCAGCAAAGATTGACCGTCTGGCAAGAATGCCAAAACTTGGTGCGCGCATTCTGGTCTGCGTCGATGATCCAGAAAATGTCGCTGATCTGTCGGCTGCTGCGATGAAGCACGGGACGCAGCTCGAATGCCTGGTGGAAATTGATTGCGGTGCGGGGCGGTGCGGCGTCAGTTCTTCGCAAGAAGTGGTGAACATTGCCAAGCTGATTGACGCGGCTGATGGTTTGAAATTTGCTGGCATTCAGGCCTATCAGGGCGCCATGCAGCATATGGATCTCTACACTGATCGCAAAGACAAAATCGATATTGCCGTTGATATGGTCGAAAACGCTGTGACGGCCTTGAAGTCGCAGGGCCTCGAATGTGACATCGTCGGCGGCGGCGGTACAGGTTCTTACTATTTCGAGGGCACGTCAGGCGTTTACAATGAACTTCAGTGCGGATCATACGCCTTTATGGATGCTGACTATGGCCGTATCCTCGACAAGCACGGCAAGCGCATCGACGATGGTGAATGGGAAAACTCCTTGTTTATCCTGACCTCTGTGATGAGCCATTCGAAAACGGATCTGGCGATTGTTGATGCGGGTCTCAAAGCCCAGTCTGTCGATAGCGGCTTGCCGACAGTGTTTGGCCGTGATGACAAAGTCGAATATCTCAAATGTTCTGATGAGCACGGTGTTGTAGCTGATCCAGATAGTAGCCTCAAAGTGAACGACAAGCTTAAGCTGGTGCCGGGTCATTGCGATCCGACCTGCAATGTTCATGACTGGTATGTTGGTGTGCGGGGCGGCAAAGTTGAGAGCGTCTGGCCGGTGTCGGCGCGCGGCAGAGCTTATTAGGAGATTGTCCATGCTGATTGTTTCCGAAGAAACCTGCAAAGAAGTCATTGGTCGCTCTGACGCCTTTGAAGCGGTCGAGGCCGTATTCGCCGCCATGGCCAGCGGGGACGCCTATAATTTTCCTGTCATCCGCGAAGCCATCGGCCATGTCGATGCGCTCTATGGCTTCAAAGGCGGATTTGATCGCGCCGGGCTGACCCTTGGGGTCAAGGCCGGTGGCTACTGGCCGGGAAACCTGGAAAAGGGTTTGATCAATCATCAATCAAGCGTCTTTCTGTTCGACCCTGACACCGGACAGCTCAGCGCAATCGTTGGAGGCAACTATCTGACCGCTGTTCGCACCGCCGCTTCCAGTGCTATTTCAATTGCTCATCTGGCCCGACGCGACGCTAAAGTTCTAGGGATGGTTGGCGCCGGACATCAGGCAGGGTTTCAGCTTAGGGCCGCTGCGGAACAGCGTGATTTTGAGAAGGTTGTCGCCTGGAATTTTCATCCTGACATGTTGCCAACCCTGGGTAAAATCGCGCAAGAAATCGGCCTGCCATTTGAAGCGGTGGAACGCGAACAGCTCGGAGCGCAAGCAGATGTTATCATCTCGATCACCTCGGCTCATGAACCACTGATGATGAAGGACTGGGTAAAGCCTGGCACTCATTTGGCCTGTATGGGAACTGACACCAAAGGCAAGCAGGAAATGGACCCTGAATTGATAGCTGCTGCAACGCTTTTCACCGATGAGGTCGCACAATCAGTTACCATTGGCGAGACCCAGCATGCGATTACTGCTGGTTTAATCGAGCAAAGCGATATTACTCCGATCGGTGCCGTTATTAACAAAGCACATAAAGGGCGGACATCGCCCGATGAGATCACCTTGTTCGATGGCACGGGCGTTGGCCTGCAGGACCTTGCGGTGGCATCTGTGGCGGCCAGAATTGCGGAGCAACAAGGCAAGGCGCAAGTGATAGATCTTTAGTGAAAATAATGGATGGCTCAGGAGCGAATATATGCATCTATCCATGCCAAAACCTGAACAGGAAATCCTGCGCAACCGAACTCGCCTGATTGAACGATTGCGCGAGATCGTTCCTGTTGACAATGTCATTGATGAAGAGACCCAATTACGGGCCTATGAATGCGATGGGCTGACCATGTATCGCCAATTGCCGCTGGTTGTTGTGCTGCCAGAAAATGTCGAGCAGGTGTCCAAGGTCATGGCTCTTGCCAATGAGATGAACGTCAAGATTGTGCCGCGCGGAGCAGGGACATCGCTTTCTGGTGGATCCTTGCCGCTTGGAGACGGGATCTTGCTTGGTATGAGCAAGTTCAATCGCATATTGGAAATTGACTATGCCAATCGTTGCGTGCAGGTGCAGCCTGGCGTCACTAATCTGGCCATTACCAAAGCGGTGGAGCATGAAGGGTTTTATTATGCCCCGGACCCCTCGTCGCAGATTGCCTGCTCGATTGGCGGCAATGTGGGGGAAAATTCCGGCGGTGTGCATTGCTTGAAATATGGCCTGACGACCAATAATCTGCTTGGCCTTGAAATTGTGTTGATGGATGGCTCCGTTTTGCGGCTCGGCGGTAAATATCTGGATTCTGATCTTTATGACGTGATGGGCTTAATGACGGGTTCGGAAGGTTTGCTTGGAGTCATTACCGAGGTGACTGTGCGCATTTTGCAAAAGCCCGAAGCGGCCCGCGCGTTGCTGCTGGGCTTTCCATCAGTTGAGAGCGGCGCCGATTGTGTGGCAGCCATCATTGCGGCCGGGATCATTCCCGGCGGTCTGGAAATGATGGACAATCTGGCGCTTGTGGCAGCGGAAGATTTCCAGTCCTGCGGATATCCGCGCGATGCCGAAGCGCTGATCGTCTGCGAACTTGACGGTACCATGTCAGAGGTTGATCATCTGATGACGATTGTCTCGCAAATCGCCAAAGACCAAGGGGCCAATTCGACCAAGGCCTCGCAAAGCGAACAAGAACGAGTGCAGTTTTGGGCGGGGCGCAAAAATGCCTTTCCCGCCGTTGGCGCTATCGGGCCGGACTATATGTGCATGGATGGCACCATACCTCGCAATCAGCTCGGTTTCGTGCTGGGTGCTATCAAAAAGCTCACAAAAAAATACGGGCTGCGCTGCGCCAATGTGTTTCATGCTGGTGATGGCAATATGCACCCGCTCATTCTGTATGATGCCAACAAAGAGGGTGATATTGAAAAGGCCGAAGCCTTTGGCGCTGAAATATTGAAGCTCAGTGTAGCGGTCGGCGGTGTACTGACTGGCGAGCACGGGGTTGGTGTTGAGAAACGTGATCTGATGCACACCATGTTCAGCGAAACCGATCTCAAACAGCAACAGCGCGTCAAATGCGCCTTTGATCCAAAGCACCGTCTCAATCCTGGAAAGGTTTTTCCAACGCTGCATCGCTGCGCAGAACTAGGCAAGGTGCATGTGCACAAGGGCAAGCTGCCATTTCCCGATCTTCCGAGATTCTAAATCTATGAAAACCCTTGCCCCAGAAACTGAAAAAGACGTTACGCAAATCGTCGTTACCGCTTTGTCTCAAGGCACGCCAATCGATATCATCGGGGCGGGTAGCGCGGCCGCACTTGGCCGACCAGCTTGTGCTGAAATATCGCTCAGTACGCTTGGTTTGAACGGCGTCACGCTTTACGAACCCTCTGAACTCGTTTTAACGGCGGGAGCAGGGACGCCCCTATCGACCATCACCGCGCTTTTGGACGAGCAGGATCAGCAACTGGCCTTTGAGCCAATCGATCACGGCCAACTGTTTGGCGGCTCCCCTGGCACGGGTACAATCGGCGGGCTTGTTGCGGTCAACGCATCTGGTCCCCGACGCATCAAAGCGGGCGCGGCGCGCGATCATCTTTTGGGCTTTCGTGCCATAAATGGCCGCGGCGAAGTTTTTCAGTCCGGGGGCCGGGTGATGAAAAATGTCACCGGCTATGACATGTGCAAGCTGATGGCTGGGTCATATGGCACCTTTGGCATCCTATCTGAAATCACTCTCAAAGTTCTGCCCAAGGCTGAAACGGAGGTGACATTGCTCATAGTTGGACTTGATGATGATCAGGCCGTCGATGTGATGACAACAGTCAGTGGGCTTTCTCACGAAGTGTCGGGTTTTGCGCATTTGCCAGCGGTTGGCAGCGATTTTGTGTCCCCGGCACCAGCGGAGCTGGCCGACAGATCCTTGACCGCCTTGCGGCTGGAGGGTCCCGAAATCTCCGTCAAGACACGCAAGAGCGAGCTGGTCGATTACCTCGCTGAGCCAGGCCGCCAAATTGAACAAATCCATAGTCTCGCATCGCGTTCCTTGTGGGCGAAGCTTCGCGATGCCACGCTGTTTCGCCATGGCAGCAGCGATCAGATCTGGCGCATTTCGAGTGTGCCGACAAAGGGCGCGCAGCTTGTCAAAGATCTGATGGCCAAACAGGTACCGGTTACATGCCATTATTATGACTGGGCTGGCGGCTTGATCTGGCTGGCTGTTACGCCCGCCAATGACGCCCACGCGCCAGCTATTCGCGACGTCACCGACATTCACACCGGTCACGCGACGCTCATTCGCGCCAGCGACGATGTCCGGGCCAGCATACCTGTTTTTCATCCCCAACCAGTGGCGCTTGCCGCCTTGACCAAACGCCTTCGTACCAGCTTTGATCCACAACTGATCTTCAATCGTGGACGTGTGCGAGAAGATTTATAATGCAAACAAATTTTTCTATTACGCAACTTGCCGACAGCGGTATGGCAGAGGCTAATGCCATCTTGCGCAAATGCGTGCATTGTGGCTTTTGCCTTGCCACTTGCCCTACGTATCAATTGCTGGGAGATGAACTTGATAGCCCGCGTGGCAGAATATATCTGATCAAGGACATGCTCGAAAAGGAGATGGTGCCGAATCCAAAAACCGTACAACACATTGATCGATGCCTGTCCTGCTTGTCGTGCATGACGACCTGCCCCTCATCAGTGCACTATATGCACCTCGTCGATCATGCGCGCACCTATATCGAAAGCACATTTGCGCGCCCAATGCCAGACCGGCTATTGAGGCAAGTGCTGGCGTTTGTCCTGCCGCGTCCGGAAATCTTTCGTCTGTCGCTGTATGGTGCCATGCTGGCTCGCCCGCTCAAAAAGTTAATGCCTGGACGACTAAAAGGTCTGCTGGCCATGGCTCCAACTGGGCTTGCGAAAAAATCACAAGTGGACCATCCGCAAGTGTTTGCCGCCAAAGGCCAACGCCGCTTGCGTGTGGCACTGATGAACGGTTGTGCCCAAAAAGTTCTGGACCCAAAAATTAATGAAGCGACCATACGGCTGTTGACCCGCCACGGCGTTGAAGTGGTTGTTGCGCGAGGCTCCGGCTGCTGCGGGGCTCTCAATCACCATATGGGCATGGAAGACAAGGCCCACGCTTGGGCAAAAGCCAATATCCACGCCTGGCGCGAGGAGATGCGGGGGGACGGGCTTGATTACATCATCATCAACACATCAGGGTGCGGCACAACGGTCAAGGATTATGGTCATATGTTCCGCGACGACCCACAGCTTGCCACCGATGCAAAACTGGTTTCAGGAATGACCCGTGATATTTCAGAACTGATGTCGAAGATCGGTCTGCAACCAACTGGCAAGGTGCCAGAGCTCAAGGTCGCCTATCACTCGGCCTGTTCCATGCAGCACGGACAAAAAATCACCAATGCACCCCTCGAATTGCTGCGGACAGCCGGTTTCAATGTCGTGGCTATTCCTGAAGGTCATCTGTGTTGCGGTTCGGCTGGCACCTATAATCTGCTGCAACCTGAATTGGCCGGAAAACTACGCGACCGCAAGGTAGACAATATTGCCTCGGTTTCCCCGCAAGTGATTGCAGCGGGTAATATCGGCTGCATGATCCAGATCGCTGGCGGCACCAATATCCCCGTCATCCACACGGTCGAATTACTCGACTGGGCCACCGGTGGCCCCGTGCCAGAGATGTTAGAGGATTACCGCGAGAAGGCATCGGGCGGAGAGCGGCTCCCACAATAACAGATATATTGTGCAATTTCGCCTGGCAACATCACAGAAAAACAGCACCCCTGATGTGGTAACCACTTCTCCTTGAGGCACTTAGCTGTAATTTATCAGATGACCGCTTTGAGCATCGGTGCGGACGAAATCATTTTCGCATAGCTTAAATTTAGATGTGGCTTTAGGCCGGTTCACTTGAATACGCTTCCCCGCCCATGTTAATGCTCAATACATGAGACAAAAAAGAAAAAAACCTCGCAGTCGTTATCATCATGGCAATTTGCGCACCGCCTTGATTGATGTGGCGCGGCGATTGATCGTTGAGCGGGGGCCGCACGGGTTCTCGCTGGTGGAAGCGGCGACCCTGGCCGGGGTCTCTCCCGCAGCACCCTATCGCCACTTTGCCAATCGAGATGCGCTTTTGGCGCAGGTCGCACTCACCGGATATGAGCGCTTTGCCAACGAGCTAACGGCGGCCTGGCGCGACGGCCACCCTGACCCCTACACAGCTTTTACGCGTATGGGGGAAGTATATTTCTCCTTTGCTCAATATGAACGCGCCAGCTATATCGCCATGTTTGAAGCGGGCTTGGCGGGAGATGAAATAGAGGGTTTGAAAGATGCGGGAGATCGCGCTTTTGCCACGCTGACGATTGCAGCAAAAGCACTGGGCGGGATCATGCCCGATGGCCAGCCGATCGCACCAGAGCTGATGGGCGCCCATATCTGGGCCATGTCACACGGCATGGCAAGCTTGTTTTCGATCCCGCGCAAAGGCATGGGCCGCCCCGGTGCCGGAGATCCCAAATCCTTGTTTGCAAGCGGTATGGAAATTTACCTCAAGGGTCTTGGTATTTCCCCTTGAGTGCGGCCCGATAAACAGAACCAGTGTTTCTTGGAGGTCCGCTCAACGACACCGACAATAAGCACCCATTTCGTTCAAGGATTTGATCCTTGCGCATAATTATTTGCCTTTCCCTTGAAAGTCTAAAGTGCAATGCCTATTATGTAAATGTCATTTACATTAATGGGCGAGGGATGCCTGACGAGCTTTGGAACCCTCAATTTACGGAAAGGAATAGATAATCATGACGTCGAACGCGTCGGTAATGGATGTTTTATCCATCTGGTATGATCGATTTGAACAACTCCCTCGAGGGATAAAGATCGCTTTGATGGTGCTGGGATTTATTGTCTTTTGGCCAATCGGGCTGGCTGTATTGGGTTATCTTATTTGGAGGAATGAAATGGGTTGCAAAAATAAACGTAACGGTTCTCGTGGTGGCTCTTCTCAGGGTTTTTGGGGTGGTTCCCGAAGGGATAGTAGGGACGATGGTTTTTCGTCGGGCAATATGGCCTTTGATGAATATCGTGAGGCGACGCTCAAACAGCTGGAAGAGGATCAGCGCGAATTCACTTTGTTCATAGATCAGCTGCGCCGCGCCAAGGATCAGCGTCAGTTCGATGATTTCATGAGCGATCGCATGCGTCGCAAACAAGATGAAAATGGATCCTCAAGCCGTCCTGAAGACGCCTCCCCAGCCTCGTAAGTTACGCTTGCAAAATATAATAATGAGCAAGCCGGCGTGGGGTGATCCGCGCCGGTTTGCTTATTTCTTGCCGGTGATGGCGATGATGCGCGGATAGAAGGGTTTTACCGTTTTGATATTCTTCGAGGAGGGAATAACCATACTGATTTGTAATTGCATGCGTTTTAGCAGGGACGCTTTTTGTGCGGCAGTCATTTTATCATTTTGTTCAATAAGCTTTTGAGTGCGCGCCATTTTCTCTTCAACTTGCTTGAGTGTGCGACCAGATTTAATAAAGCCAGCGGTCAACATGGTGGCTTCAACGGTGCGCTGCATGGTGCGCATATCCTTGAAACCATGCTTGCCCGACAGATCGGTCAAAGCGGCGGTAAAGGCCTTATATTTTTTGTCGATGGCGCTATTCTTACCGGGTCCAGCGCTGGGCTTTGCCGTATAGGATTTTGTCAAGGAGATGAGCTTTGGTAAAACCTTGATGACTTGCTCGACCGATTTATTGGTCAAGGCGACTTGTTCTTGCGGGATCATCAATTTCCCGTGCACCGGTGCCGATGAAGCCGCTATGGCGTGTCCAACCGACCCCGACGAAAGAGCAATTGCCATCATAAAAATTACGGTAAGTTTTGCGAATAAAGTCATATAGTTGATTATCCATCATTAAATTGTACCGCTTTTGACAGCTGGCCGAGTCGAAAGACGATAATGTATCAAACAATTAATTGCAATATCGGGTCAAGCGAGCCAGTTTCCAGGGAATCAGCCTTCAGGAAATCAGTCTTTTGGCGGCATCGAGCGTGTTGACAAGCAACATGGCGATGGTCATGGGGCCAACGCCTCCAGGCACCGGTGTAATGGACCCAGCCACGTCAAGCGCTTCTTCAAAAGCCACATCGCCCACCAGTCTGGTTTTGCCGTTCTCCAGCTCAATACGATTAATACCCACATCAATGATACAGGCACCCTCTTTGATCCAGTCGCCGCGGATAAATTGCGGCAGCCCAACGGCGGCGATCAGCAGATCGGCACGGCGCACAACGCTGGCCAGATCTTTGGTGCGTGAATGAGCGATGGTGACGGTGCAATTTTCATTGAGTAGCAATTGCGCCACCGGCTTACCGACAATATTGGAGCGCCCCACCACCACAGCTTCAAGCCCTGTGAGATCTTTGAGCGCCGTTTTGGCGAGCACCACGCAGCCCTTTGGTGTGCACGGCACATGGCCGGACTGGCCGGTCATCAAGCGCCCGGCATTGATGGGATGAAACCCATCCACGTCCTTGTCAGGATTAATCGCTTGCAAAACCTTGTTAGCGTCAATGTGTTTGGGCAGGGGAAGCTGCACCAAAATGCCGTGGACATTTGCATCTTGATTAAGTTGCGTGATGAGCTGCAACAGATCGTGTTCGCTAGTGTCGCTTGGTAATTGATGGGTGAAACTTTCCATACCGGCTTTTTTGGTCGCGATGCCTTTATTGCGCACATAAACGCTGCTGGCCGGATCTTCTCCCACCAGGACAACCGCAAGGCCGGGTTTTATCCCATGCTGCTTGATCAGCACGGCGGTTTCTTCGCCAACCTTTTTGCGTAGTTCAAGGGCGATCGCCTTGCCATCGATGAGTTGTGCCTGCGTCATATCCAGCTCCCGCTTTATTTCAGTTGGCCAGCTTTTCACCGAGCATTAATGCCAGTTCATCGCTATCGCCGGTAATGGCCAGCGTTTTAAGACGTGATTTACTGCCGGACTTGAGGTTGATATTGGATTTGGCGATTCCCAGCCATTTGCTCATGAGTGTAATCAGCGCCTTGTTGGCTTTGCCCTTGTCTGCAATGGCTCTGACTTTGGCGCTCAGCACGGGGCCATCCCCGCCTTGCATTGTGCCAATTATCTCATCGCAGTGCGCATGAGGTGTCAGCTTGATAAACAGCAAAATCCCGTTGGCGTTTTCTTGAAAGCAGAGATCGCGCATGTATTTTTTGGCCTAGGTAACCCCGAGTAACGGGGCAAGGCTTGTCACTACCCCAATCCGAATAAAACTGATCGCCAGCAATAATACGATAGGGGATATATCAATGCCGCCCATATCGGGTAAAAACCGCCGGATCGGCTTGAGCATGGGCTCAACAATGCCATTGAGGGATGAGTAAACACTGTAAACGAACTGGTTTTGCAGATTAATTACATTAAAGGCCACCAACCAGCTCATGACAACGCCGATGATAATGAACCACCAGGCAATGTCGAGAATGGAGACCAGCAAAAAGATAACAGCAGTCATGGATATAAAATCTCGCTCTTGTTTCATCCAAACGGCCCTATTAAGCAAGAACATAAGGGCAATCTGGTCGAAAGTCAGGTCAAATCAGTTGAAAAACATGTAGCCTGCTGCGCGCGAATAGGCAACATTCAACTTGGCCTGTTGATATTCGTGGTTGCAGAGCTGAACGCAGGAGAAGCACATGTCGTTTGAAAAGATCGTCAAACAGAGCCTTTCTACTTCTGTCTTGTTCGAGGGACTTGACGAGGGGACGCTGGAGAAACTGGCGGGCGTAATGCGCCCGGTATCGCTAAAACGCAATGAAATATTATTTTTGCAAGATGATACGCCCAATGGCTGTTATTGCGTTCTGGAGGGAGCGTTAAAAGTTTCGATCATCAATGAAGAGGGGGAAGAAACCATTCTGGCGGCGCTTGGTGAGGCCGATATTCTGGGGGAAATGGGTTTGATTGATGAGGAGCCGCGTTCGGCCAATATCACCGCTCTTAAAGTAACAAAACTGGCTTTTTTATCCGCTCCAGCATTTGCCGAAATTGCCGGACAGCACCCTCAGATTTACCGTCATTTGCTGCGCATCGTTGCCAAGCGGTTGCGCATTACCAATGATTGCTTTCAGATCCGTCAGAGCATGGGGCTTGATGGGCGCCTGGCTCACACACTGTTAAGATTGGCCGACGGATTTGGCAATCAGCTGGATGGCGATCGCGTCATGATATTTCACAAATTCACCCAGTCGGATCTGGGGGATATGGTGGGGGCGGCGCGTGAAAACGTCTCGCGCCAGCTTAATCGATGGTGCCGCGACGGCGTGTTAAGTAAAATATCTGGCTATTACTGCATTGAAAAACCTCAGTTTTTACGCGACCTCACTTGATGAGAGTTGATTAATCCTGACTAAATTGCGCGACGATCAGCACGGTCATAACAAGGTAACACGACAGATGTAAAAACTGATCGAACCCGAACAGCTTCCAGAACTGAGATTGGTTGGTGGTCCATTTGGTCTTTTGCAACAGCTGCTCCTTGCCCCAGTCTATATGATAGTGGGCGATCACTTCTCCCAGAACAATCAACGCGTACCAGCCTGGCAAAATGCCAGGTAGCAACACGATAAGTGGCAGGCTCAAGGCCCCATGTATGGCAGCATGCAGCATGCAGCACGCCACCAGGATGCCCGTAGTGGGCTTTATTTTTGAGCTGATAGGTGTTTTGCAGGACAAAGTCCCCCAGATAATGCTTGGCAAAGAAATAGCCAAAACTTATGAGGAGGATTATTTCAGGCGCAAATGGTTCGCGGATGATCTGGATGAGGTTTTCTGGGTTGGACATATGATGATGGACCTTTTGAAGGTGCGAGCTGGCTTGCCGACAACCCCTTCGTTCATAAAAGAGGTTGCCTGCAGGGAGGAAGTCTAGTCGTCTTCAAGAACGAGGCATGCCAGATATTTTTTCTTCCATGATTTGTAGCCGGTGGCGTGCCATTTTTTCTTGTAGTAGTGGCAGCTGTGAACGGAATAGGATGGCGTATAGATTTTGATATAGTGGTGACCGCCCCAGTGATGCCCCCATTTCCAGCCATTGGCGGAAGCAGTGCCGCCCATTGAAGTGGTGGCGATTGCCGCGATAGTGACGGCCATGATTGATTTTTTGAACATTTTCTTTTCTCACCTGTTTGTTGAATAAGGTTTCGTTGTTTTCATTAAGGAGAAGGTAGCGCGGCGCGGCACACCGTGTTGTGACGCGTATCACACTTCGCGCTTTTTGATTTTTCCCAGAAATTGAGCATTTTTTGCCATTTTTCTTTGCCGATCACACAACTGTTATCAGGCTTGATGTGACCGTTGCGCGCTATCTCTTTAGAGTTGAGGGGCATAATGACGAATAAAGTACAAATTGGTTCGGACCCGTTTGGGCGAGATGATTTGTCTTAATCAACCAAGAGGAATGTGGGAAATGCTATTAAAGAAAATGACCGTTGCGCTGCTTTTAACTGGCTTTGCGGTGCTACCGGTTGGTGCTGGCGAACTGACAGCTCAATATAATGGAACAGTTTTGCAAGGTTCGATGACAACCACAGCTGCATGCTCATATGGATATGCCAAGAGCAAAAAAACCGGAAAATGCTTCAAGCTGAAATGCAGTTCAAACAAAAAGCTGGATAAAAACGGCCACAAATGTATTGCCAAAAGCAAACCCCGTACTTATCGCGGGTCCTGATCAAGATCAAAAAAATAATCTGATTTATCAAATGTATAGAGCGCTTTTTTCAATTACAAAAAGAGGCGCTCTATTTTTTGGAACGTGGTGGCGCGAGGCTATATCGAGCGATCAGGCCAAGAATTTTTGTACCGGCCAGAATGCTGCCCTTTATGGTGCCCGATACTTTAGATATGCCAATTCTGTTACGGTAGCTCACCGGCACTTCCATGGAAGGGAGTTTGGCATGGGCGGCCTTGATCTGCATTTCGACGGTCCAGCCATAATTGCGGTCTTGCATGTCAAGCGCGCCAAGGGCTTTGCCATCTATCGCCCTGAACGGGCCAAGATCGCTGAATTGCATCCCCCAGATCAGCTTGATCAACCAGCAGGCCAGTGCGTTACCAAAGATTTGCGGCGGGGTCAGTGCGCCGCTTTGCGCCTTGCCAGCGACTCGTGAGCCGATCACCATTTGAGCATCGCCAGCGATGATCGGATCTACCAATGTTGCCATTTCTTGCGGATAGTCAGAATAGTCGCCATCCAGAAAAACGATAATGGCGTTAGGGTCGCTCAATGCGAGCGCTTTGAGACAGGCCGCTCCGTAGCCGCGCTCTTGTTCGACAATAACGGTTGCACCGGCACCGCGCGCTTTTTGTACGGTCTGGTCAAGCGAGCCATTGTCACCAACGATAATATGATCAACAAATGCGGGGATGTCTTGAATGACTTTGTCAATGGCGCGCTCTTCATTGAGCGCTGGAATGACCACCTCTATTTTTCTACCAGCTCTCATAGGGTGCGATCCTTTGCCCGATCATCCAAGTTAGTGATCCCGCTGCCATAGCGGGTTGCCAGTTCATAGGCAAGCACCACCCAGACAGGGACCCATGCCATCCAGATTACCAGCTTTGGATAGAGTCCCTCGATTTCGTTGGCGGCAAAGTAAAAGGATAGATAGTAAATCTGCAAGGCGGGAGTGAGTAGCGCTAGACCATATAAAGGAAGAAACACCAAAAACGGCATAAACCAGACGCCATACCACGGGAATTGGGCGGGGCTTAAAAGGAACATGGTGGCGGTGATCAGCAAGGTTTTACGGGCCAGATCCTGCGCACCATCGGGTTGATGCCAGGCCGCACGAAGCGCGATTGATCCAACGGTTACTGCGATCAATAATCTCGCGGTAACAGACCCGGTTTCTGGGGATGTTATTTCGCTGAAGAACAGGGCCGACAATTTCTGCATGAGCCCTTCAAGTGCTGGAAACAGGGCGCTATTGGTTTTCCAGCTTTGCGCATAGGCAACAAAGCCCGACTTTTGATCGAGACCGGCCACAAGGACCGGCAAGGCCATCAAGGCAATCAGGCCGGAAAAAACCAATACCGGCACGATGAGTTTTTTGGGAGTTTTGAGGCCGGCGCGAAGATAGAGCGGCAACAACAGGGCCGGCCAGATTTTGACGCCGACAGCAAGGGCCAATAGGAAACTGGTGAGTACGTATCGATAGTGGAAGGCCGCCCATAAAGACCCAAGCAGCAATGGCACCAACAACACTTCCATATGCGCCGCATTCATCAATTCCTTGATGACCAGCGGGTTAAGCCAGTAAAGCGCTGCCCAAAGAACCGGCCGCTGAAGGGTTTTTAATAACAAGACAAGTAAAGCAAGGGTCGTGAGTTCGCTGGCAAGGGCGATTGCGCGCCATGAAGTGAGGCTGAAAGGTTCGAGCCAATAACTCAAGGCAAAGCCCAGCTGTGCCACTGGCGGGTAAATGGAGCGCAGCTCAGGATGATTGATCCGGCCCAGCAGTAATCCAGATTGTTGCTCCAGCCGCTCCAGTAAAGGTTCGCCGCTTGCCCCCTCAAAGACGTCCTTTGGCGATAGGTGATAGGGGTTGTGCCCATTGGCCGTGAGTGCTCCATCCCACAAATACCGCTGATAATCATCTTCGAGCATTGGTTGCGTGAACAGCATCAAGATGCGGGCCAGCAAGCCGGTTGCAAACAGGGCGCACAATAAGAGTTGTAAAATTCTGGCAGCACGCACCTTATTCTTGATTTGACCAAAAACCTGTACGCTTTGGCGGATCAGTGGCAGCAGCGCTACGAACAAGGCGCCCAGGAAAAACAGCCCCGCGAACAAGGTCCATATGGGCATGTCTATTACACGGGTGTCGTAGCCGTAGTGACTTGAAAAAGGGATCGCCAAAACAGCCGCCAGCAGCAAGCAGACCGCAAGCAGGGCCCAGCTTTTGAGCACTAGGGTGGTTTTTTGTTCAATCACTTTTGGCATGATACTTGGGTGTCTCATGGCTGGGGCAAGAGGAGCAAGGGGGTGTGCGACCTTTTTCGTTCACATTTGCGTCAGAGCGCGTAAATACGGTTGTTTCCCGGTTCGTTTCCATAAAAGCAAACCACTCTTCTCGTGACACGAAAGGTCGCTCGTGGGGAGAAGCGAGTGGTTATTGATAAGCAGGTCGGCTCTATATTTTCAACCAGCTTTTAGCTGAAGTAGCCTTGCTTACATAGGCACGTGCAAGGGCACCGTTTGGGAGGACCATGATTGACTTTTAAAGCATTTTCAAGTTTCTTTCTAAGATGTTTTGCGGTTGGTGTTGTCTGCTATAAGGAGAACGTAGACTTGTTGCGAAATTCTCGTTGTGATGCCTATCACCCAAAGCTCAATTTGGTCAGGTTCTTGCGCATATCAGATCAAACGGCATGAAAAGGGGCGTGAGCTGTCCATATTTGATAAATTGAAGGCTTTTGGCTTGCCTGACAGGCTGGCGCCCATATTGGAGCGTTTGCTGGCGGCTGGCACCTCGCAATATGACGCCGAAACAAGAAGACGTCTTCGTGTGCTGAACCTTGTCAGCTATCTTATTGCTGTGGCAACCTTCGTCTATGCCTTGCAATATGCGATGATTGATGCGCGCCATTTTGCGCCGGTCATCTACATTAATCTTGGACTGGTAGTTGTGGCATTACTGGTGCCGGTGGTGCACCGCGTGCATGAAATAGCGGCTGGCTTGTGGCTGGCGGGCTGCGAATGTATCGCCCTTTTTGCCTTGACCCATTATCTTGGACGAGAAGCTGGAATTCACGTGCAATATCTGGTTTTGGCAGCGGCTCCTTTTGTTATTCTCGGGCTCAAGCGTTTATGGCTGGTCGCGGTCGTCGTGCTGCTGGGGCTGATTTTGCATATTGTCTCATGGTTTTCCTACCCAACAAAGGTGGCGCTCTTGACGGTCGACCAGCCGACACTTGATCTTCTTTATGTCAACGCCATTATCACGACCGTTCTGCTCATTGCTGCAAGTGTCTATTATGCTTATTATCTGGCGGGTAAGGCGCAACAAGAAGTTGACCGTCTGTTACACAATATACTGCCCGCCTCAATTGTTGAACGCTTGAAAGAATATCCTGGTGAACCCATTGCCAATCGGGTGGAGGAGGCATCGGTCATGTTTATCGACCTTGTTGGGTTCACCTCACTTGCCGCGAAGCTTGGTCCCGTTCGTACCGTTGAATTTCTGGGCACCTTGTTTAATGCGCTGGATGAGCTGGTGAGTGTGCATGGGGTCGAGAAAATCAAAATCATTGGCGATGCTTACATGATAGCGGCTGGCGTGCCCGAAGCTGACGCCGATCATTTGAGCAAAATCGCCCGGATGGCTTTGGCGGTACGGGCATGCGTGGAAAAATCGGCCATCTGCGCCGGGGTCTCGATAACGTGCCGTATTGGATTTGCTCAAGGTTGCGTGATGGCCGGGGTCATTGGCACAAAAAAATTCAGCTATGATGTCTGGGGGCAGACGGTCAATGTGGCCTCGCGCATGGAAAGCTACGGAAAACCAGATGCCGTGATGGTGCCGCTTGATGTGAAGCAAAAATTGCAGGGCGCCTTTATATTTGAACATGCAGGCATCAAA
>JAJRPI010000032.1 GCA_024280895.1 Alphaproteobacteria bacterium
GCACCAATCTTCTTTATATATCTCACGGCTATTCGCGTTGACGCGCGGCCTGCTTATTAGTTGCCCTACCGCTTCGCTGTTTGAGGGCTTAGGCGCGGCCTGCTCGGCCGTCGCGCTTCTTAACTTGTGCTGGCGGGCTCTGCGGGTGTGGTGTTTGAGATTATGCTGGATGATCATTGGGTGGGTGCGATATTGAGTTTAATTATAAAACGGTGACCTTTACGCACAGTGGCGATTTAGTGCCCTATGATTTTTGTCCAGTTTTGCCCGCCGTAAAACAGGCGCAGGATCACAACGCGATTATCTTCGACCATGAAGGCGATTGTTACCCGCCGCTCAAAACCTGCGATACGTAAACCTTGGCGTATGTCATCACGGGCATGCCCCCGCTCTGAGCCCAGATCAAACCCTTTGCAATAGCTTTCCAGACGCTCAATATATGAAAGCGCGGTTTTTGCGCCGGCAGCATTTGAGAGCCAATCATACAGCGCAACCAAATCGGTTCGTGCATCATCGGAAAATTCAACGTTGCGCTGGTTCACGAATTATCTGCATCCGCTGCGTGACGTGCGCGAATTTCATCAAAAACATCTCCCACAGGGTAGGTTTTTGTCCGGCCGTCTTTTACCGCATCATAGGTCGGGGCAACTTCATCATTTAGCCACCGCTCAACAGCTTCATCACGTTCCTGTAAGGCACGAAGGCCAGCGCGAACAACCTCACTACCACTGGCATAGTGGCCGGATTTGACCTTGGCATCGATGAATGCCGAATGTTTTTGCGGTAGGCTGAAAGTGCGTTTATCTGTTCGTGACATGACATACCTCCTTCTCAAGAATCAGTATATCACAGCGGTATGAAATAGTCATACCGGGAAATCTGGAATTGCGGTGGGAATTGCAGTGACAGTTGATTAATTAAATTAGTGAGCCGGATCGTTTCGAAATCTTGGGAAGGGAAATGGTGCCGCTGGTGCCGGTGAGGCAAAAATTGTTTATTAAGTAAACTGACACAGCAACCCGCTTTTTCGGTACAAAAAAAGGGGTATTTTTATTGGCTTTTCTGTCTCTTCGTCTTGTAACATATATATAATATCGCACCATAAATAGTACAATACTTGCAAGAGATAAAAATTCGAGCAGCAAGGGAAGCGGATTTCCCTGCTCCATAAACCAGTTACAGAACCAGCTCCTCGGCCAGATTGAGCAGGCCGACTTTGTGTTTGGGGATTTTGTCTGTAGTGTTAAACATCGTGGTGTCCCGCTGCCTCTCCACATTTGCTGGGGAGGAAGCGGTGTCAGATAAAGTCGGAACAGTCAATCTCTGTTCACAGAGTGGTCTTTAACATAATGCTATAGGGATAAATAAACATGAATATTGGTGATGTTCTAGGGTTTTCTTCCGTTGCAATATGCACTTATTTAGGATACAAGCAACTTCCTATAAAAAAATTCTTTTTGATTGACGTTTCTTTGGTTGGGTTGTTTTTCATTGCCACATTCCCAATAATATTTAGTCCCGTAAACCACCCAGATAGACTTAATAAATTTGAGTCGATGCCCTTCGCAAGCATTCTAAGTTTGGTTTCCACATACATAATCGGTTTATTCATCCTTTTTATTTGTTACTATATAGGACGAATGATACAAAAGGGCTTGGAAAATTAAGTTCAACATCTTTCTGTTATTTATTTTCGTGATGGCTGGTTGTCTGGGTAATTGCGCACGTTCGCTAACAGCTCAAAACTAAAATGACGAAATCCATTAGTGTATAATTGTGGCGGCTCGCAACAGTAGGTATAATTTTTAATTTATCTGTATCGCAGAAATCGTGAGCTTGTGGATTTATTGAGCCAAGTATCATTATTCCTCTGTTTCTGCTTCTCGCTTTTCTGCGCGGGGCTTGCCGCTGCCGCTAAACCACTCACCAATAGATTCGATAGTATTCACAATAATACCGCCCAGGCCAGTACCTGGGGCCGCAGATGTTTTGCCGCCCTTCTCGCAACGCCCATCACCCATTGGGGCCGAACCTTTGGGGCAATCTACCGCAAAGGTTGGAATTCCGGTGAATTACGAATTGCGGTGACAGTTTACTTAATAGCCTTTATTCGCGGCCAACCACTATTCCATTACGTATGTTTGGTGGTATCACAATCAGCTTTGCCACCCCACAAGATTAACCATTTTGCCAGTCGGGGGCTCCCTCATATTGACGCTGGGGATCATTGGACGCCATATTGATGGTTACTCAAATATGATGTTTATTGTTGATGGCTAGGGTGGTGTGTTTTTGTGAGTACTGCGGTCTTTTTATATTTTCAGATCACGCTGACGGGCGTGGTTATTGCGGCGGCTTCTTATTCTTTTTGCGAGCTGATTAAAGCGCCAACCCCGAAGATTTATCCCGTTGTTGGACCAGCTGGTATTGCGGCTGGTGTTACCCTGTGGTTGTTTTCGGGGCCCATCTCTTTCTTGCGGTTTGGTGTGTCGCTTTATAAGCGACAAGAGCCCTATACCGCCTCTTCATTTCTGGCGATCCTGGCGGCGTTGATCTGGGCATTTTGCCTTGGTATTTTGGTGCTTGAGCTGGTATTTCGACTGTTTGCTGGCTGAATTTTCCCAAAAAAAAGCCGACACTCTCATGGGTGTGAGAGGTCGGCTCTGGGTCAAATATGACCCAAGTTGCGGCCCGGGGTGGGGAACGGAGGGAAATCCGGGCCAGCTAGTGTTCGGTTTGGCGCGCAGCTCTATTTTTGAGCCGTGCCGGTCGCTCTCCAATTATTGGCAGCACGTGGCTTGAGGGAGACCCAGCGTTTTGGATTGCGGTAGCTTTGGCGCTTGAAGAAGCGATAGGGCACCTTGTTCCAGGCTTTTATCTTGGAATTTTTATTGTCGAGGATGAAGTCACCGTTTGAGGTGCGGGCCGTCATGACGGCATGGCCGGCGCCATTTTCATCGGTGACAACGGTGATCAGCAAGGAGCTTGCCGGCCAGCCGCGCTGGATTAACATGCGCCGCTTCAGCAGGACATAATCTTCGCAATCACCACGGTTTTCGGGGTACGTCCAGCGCTCAACCTCGCCATATAATTCCTGATCTTCCACCGGTTCAACAATTCGGTTGACCAGTGAGTTGACCGCAACAAGTTCGTTCCAGCGGTCAGGGGACAGCGCGAAGCGGTCCTGAACGCCGTTTTGAGGACGGCAATCGCTGGGATAGGTCCGGCAAAACCTGATATGCCCGATAGGCGGCATGGATTGACCATAGATACGCATAAAGGGTGAGCGCATATTCTGCCCATCTACCCAGACACCATATTCTGCTCTAACCGATTGTGCAGTCAGCAGTGGCACTAATACTATTATTGAACGCAAAACAACGCGGTACATTTTTTACTCCCTGAACTTTATTTTCAAGGACTATCTCATACCGGTTTTTATATATTGCTAAATTTGAGGGGTAACTGCTCTAGTGCTTAACGACTTATTTATACTTAAAATTGTAGATAAATTTGATTCGTTTGCTGCGAGGGCGCATGTCGATATCTGTGGCTGGTGATGATACATTGATATTGATAAAAATTGCGCAAAAACAGGCACAAACAGCCGTTGTGGTGCTATTTTTTTACTTTTTTGAGAAAAACGGGTGCATGGTTTTTGGCGACTGCTCTGTATCAAATTGAATACCGATACTGCCCTCATCGACCCTCACAATATAACCCGAGCTCTTGCCAAGATGAACTTTTTCGCCGGTTTTCATCAAAGCTTTAACACTTACCCGCGCGCCGCTGATCGATAGATCAAGCACTTTCACCGGCAGTTTTTTGCCGTCAGAACGTATTAATATGGTTTGGGGGTTGGTGGGAATCTGGCGTTCATGACGCCGCTCTTGCGGACCTTGCAACTCGTGGCGGTTGAGCAACCAGGTCAATGTGGCGACCAGGCGCTCGCGCTTGTGGGAGGATGCTTCAATGGCAATGGCAAAGCCATCATCATGATTGCGCACCACAAAGCCCTCAATCCGGCCGATTTCCTCAATATAAAAGACCACATATTCGCCGGGTTCGCATTTGACGCTGGCCGAGATATTCATGCCACCAGCCGAGATATCATTTGTGTAGCATGGATATTCTTGTTGGTCTTCACGCATGAAACGCCCCGACAGCTGTACCTTGATGCGGCGATATTTGCGCCGGTCGGTCGCCGCTGCTTTCAGATCTTCAATGGATTTACGTTTGGATTTTTTGGGAAAAACTGCCGTTAGTGGTGTTTTTACGATCTGGGTTACTTGTCGTTGACCAAATACCCTGGCTGTTGAGTTTCTCATACCGCTACCCTAATACATGAATACGAACCACAATGGACTTGTCACAGGACGAGCCTATGCTTTGCAAACAGTAAAGCAGGTTGGTAAATGAACCGCTAAGATCGGCGTGATGGGTTTGAAAATTCCAGCAGGTCGCTGTGCTACAGACAAGCTCTAGAAAATCGACTGTTTCTTGCCAAAGTTGCCAAGCAATTGTTTGAGCACATTGGTGTCGCTGCCATGAGAAGGCGTCTTGCGGCTGATGAAATCAAACACTTTGCCATCCTTGAGGCCGTAATAGGCGACCCGTTTGACACTTTGCGTTTTGTTGAAATAGACAGCAACGACCCGTCGTCCCACGACTTTTGGCTTCAAAAAGGCAACGCCTTTTCTGGTCGAGGAGATATAATAGAAGGTCTCTTCGGCAAGCGTTGAAGTGGTGTCGGGGGAGCCAAGAGACAGCCGCACCTGATCTTTCGACATACCTGGCTGTATCTGCTTAATTTCCTCGGTGGTCAGTAAATGGCCATGCTGGGTCACTTTACCAGCACATGCTGAAACCAGTAGACCAACGGTCATGATCATCAATAGATGCAAAATATTTTGAAAGGGCATTGCTCGTTTCATATTGCTCAACACGTTCCCTGATATCCCATGACTTGCTGCTTCAGCGGGTTTTTGAATTTCGTCTCGTCTTGTACTTCAAACCGTGACAACTAACCCTATGCCATCAAACTTCGCCTGTGATAGGGTGCCTGCAAATAACGAGAATCAGATAATAACCGATTTTCGTGCATATGTCAGCACTCTTGCTCAATGATCAGCCCCGTGGCTTGTTTGTCATCCTCAATGGGGTAAAGGAACCATCTATGTTTAACTGGCTCACAAATTACTTTGTCGGCAGCGATGAGGATCGTGCTGCCAATAAAAAGGCTCGCCAACTTTATGCCGCCATTGTGGCACAAGCGCGTCGCCCTGTTTTTTATCGCCATATGGGCGTGGCCGACACGATCCCAGGGCGCTTTGAGCTGGTGTCCTTGCATATGTTTATTGTGCTTGAGCGATTGGCGAATCAGGGAGAGGCGTCCGGTCAGCTGGCCCAACAACTGGTTGATGTGATGTTTGTGGATATGGATGATGTGGCGCGTGAGACCGGCGTTGGCGATATGGGGGTCGGGCCGCGTATCAAGAAACTGGCGCGCAGCTTTCAAAGTCGGCTCGAATATTATAAACAGACGATTGATGGTGATGAGGATGGGGGCTTTTCCCGTGGCACCTTGAGTGATGCGCTCATTGAGGTGTTTTTTGCCGATGACAAGGCGCAAATGCAAAAGGCCGAGCAATTGGCCGCTTATGTGATAGAGCAGCGGGCCAAAGTTGCGCAGCTTTCATCAGCGCAGATGGTTGCGGCAACACAGTTGTTTGCTGATCTTGATGACAAAGAGGGGAGCTGATCGTGAGTGATGATAAAATTTCTCCCATGCACGAAGAGTTGAGTGTTGAGGAGGCCCCGATCAAATGGTCCTTGAACCTGAGAGATCTTCCTGACGAAGGTATTATCGGCGAAAAACGCTCCGATAGCGCAGAATTGCAAGCGCTCACAGACATGCTCAATGACGAGCATGAACTCGACGTCAAATCATTTGTCTGTACCTATGATGTCAGGCCGAGCACCATCAGCGCCGACAAGGATGTGGGGCGTTGTCTTATTGAGGGATGTCTGGGCCATTTTGAGTTGAAAGCGCAATTGCGTCAGACATGCGTTATAACTCTGGAGCGGATCGATACACTGGTTGTTGAACAGTTTGACCAGACTTTTAGCTCCAAAGGGGGGCATCGCCCCAGCTTGATGCCAAGCGAACAAGAGATTGATGACCTGTATGCTAACGAACCGCCGCTTAAGCTCATCAAGGGCAAGGTCGAGCTGGGCCCTTTGGTCTATCAATATTTATCTATGGCTATTGATGCCAATCCGCGTAAACAAGGTGTCGAGTTTGAGGAAGAGCCAGCGCCTGGCAATGGGGCGAGCGACAAACGGCCTTCGCCTTTCGTGGTTCTGGAAAATTTCAAGCATAAAAAATAGGAGTTTGGGATTGCCAACCGGTTTATTCGTTTGTAGCTGGCTTTCCAGCAGCTTATCATTGATCAGGCGCTGGATGGCGCAAGCTGCTCAATCGAAGATTACACAAATTGCATTGATCTGTTATAGGCCTAAGCTGCTGATATTCAATTTAAACCTTGTGACTTGACGAGGATTGTTTATCTTCGATTAAAAAAAACAATCATAGTGGGAGGAAAATGCAAGCATGAAGCCACCCTTGACCATAGCGCTTGATGCGATGGGCGGAGACCATGGTCCCCAGGTCGTCATTGCCGGAGCGGCGCGTGCTTTGCCAAACCATGCCGGTCTGCATTATCGCCTCTATGGAGATGAGGATTTGATCAATCGCCAGCTGGACCGCTTTGAGGATCTGGCGGCCCATTCGACAGTTATCCACACAAGTGTGACGATCGCCATGGATGCCAAGCCGAGCCAGGCATTGCGGGCAGGAAGGCGCG
This sequence comes from Alphaproteobacteria bacterium, assembly GCA_024280895.1. Classification (GTDB taxonomy): domain Bacteria; phylum Pseudomonadota; class Alphaproteobacteria; order Rhizobiales; family JAKIUO01; genus JAKIUO01. The sequence continues at coordinate 6,867 of JAJRPI010000032.1, forward strand.
ATAGCAGCATGTGGAAAGCCATCGAAGCGGTAAAACTTGGTGAAGCCGATGCCGTTGTTTCTGCCGGCAATACCGGTGCCCTCATGGCCATGTCGAAAATCTGTCTGAAAATGCTACCAAATATCGAACGCCCCGCCATAGCGGGTATCTGGCCAACCATCAAGCAACCCGCCATTGTTCTTGATCTGGGAGGAAATGTGGGGGCCTCTGCGACCAAGCTGGTTGATTTCGCCCTCATGGGTGCCGCAATGTCTAGCGCCATTTTTCATATTGAAAAGCCCTCGGTGGGCCTGCTCAATATTGGTGTTGAAGAGGTCAAGGGTGTTGAAGAGGTCAAAGAAGCCAATGCGGTTTTGCGCGCCTCGGACCTACCCGTTGATTATCGCGGCTTTATCGAGGGCAACAGTATCGGCAAGGGCGAAGTCGATGTGGTGGTCACGGAAGGCTTTAGTGGTAATATTGCCTTGAAAACCGCAGAAGGAACGGCGGAGCAGATGGCGTTTTATCTGCGCGAAGCCATGAACTCGTCTGTCTTGAGCAAGCTGGGCGCTTTTTGTGCGCGTAGTGGGTTTATGGCCTTGAAGGATCGTATGGATACACGGCGTTATAATGGGGGCTCGTTTCTGGGGCTCAAGGGCATTGTCATCAAAAGCCACGGCGGCACTGATGATATCGGCTATGCAAGCGCTATTGATTATGCGTGTGAATTTGTTCATGCCGGTCTGGTGGATCGCATAGCGGCGGACGTGGAACATTTTCACGCCAGTCTGAATGCGCAACCGGTCAGCTAAGCTTTAACAAAGGGTATAATATGACGGTAATCCGATCAGTCATACGAGGATGTGGTGGCTATCTGCCAGAGCGCATCATGACGAATGACGAACTCTCTAAAATGGTTGATACAAGCGACGAGTGGATTGTCGGGCGCACGGGCATCAAGCAGCGCCATATTGCTGCCGAGGGAGAGCTGTCGTCCGATCTTGGCGTGGCGGCTGCCAAGCAGGCTTTGGAGCGGGCCGAATTACACCCCATCGATATTGATCTGGTGATTGTTGCCACCTCAACACCTGACAAGACATTCCCTTCGACCGCTTGTACCATTCAGGCTCTGCTCGGCATGACAAAGGGGGCCGCGTTCGATTTGCAGGCTGTATGCTCTGGCTTTATCTATGCCCTTGCGACCGCCGATAGTTTTTTGCGCTGCGGAGACTATGAACGCATCCTGGTGATCGGCACGGAAACATTTTCGCGCATTCTTGATTGGGAAGACCGTAACACCTGCGTGTTGTTTGGCGATGGAGCCGGTGCCGTTGTGCTGGAAGCCCAAAGGGGTAAAGGGCAGATAACTGATCGCGGGATATTGACGAGAAAACTGCGTTCCGATGGGCGTTTTCGCAATAAGCTTCATACGGATGGCGGTCCTTCTTCGACGGGCACTGTGGGCAAGTTGCGCATGGAGGGGCGCGAGGTGTTTCGTCATGCCGTCACCAATATTGCCGATGTCATACGCGATGCGTTGCATGATTCTGGATTGAAGGCCGCGGATATTGACTGGTTTGTTGCTCATCAGGCCAACCGGCGCATTCTTGAGGGGACCGCGAAAAAGATTGGTTTGGCAATCGATCGCGTTGTGATGACTATGGATATCCATGCCAATACATCAGCAGCTTCCATTCCGCTGGCGCTCAATCATTTATATGAATCAGGCAATCTGAAGCGGGATCAGCTGGTGTTGTTTGAAGCCATGGGCGGCGGCTTTACCTGGGGTTCGGTACTGGCCCGTTGGTAGGTCGGTAAAAGGGGGGCGATTGAACATGGCAGTTACAAGAACAATTATCAAAAGCGTTGGGAGTTACCTTCCCGAACGCATCATGACCAACGATGAATTGGCCAGCTTGGTCGACACCTCCGATGAGTGGATTACTGAACGCACGGGCATCAAGCAGCGCCACGTCGCAGCCGAGGGCGAGTTCACCTCTGACCTGGCCCTTGCAGCTGCAAAAATCGCCTTGCAACGAGCCGAACTTGAGGCTGCAGATATCGATCTCGTGATTATCGGCACAACAACGCCTGATCTCACCTTTCCCTCAACAGCTTGCATTGTCCAGGCCGAACTGGGCATGACGCATGGGGCGGCCTTTGATCTTCAGGCGGCTTGTTCCGGTTTTCTTTATGGTCTGGCGATCGCCGACAGTTTTATCGTTAGTGGGGCTTATAAGCGCATCTTGGTAATTGGCGCCGAGACTTTGTCCCGTTTGATGGATTTCAAGGACCGCAATACCTGTATCTTGTTTGGCGATGGGGCTGGAGCCGTGGTCGTTGAAGCGGGAGAAGAGCGCGGGGAGATGAGCGATCGCGGGGTTCTTTCGAGCCATTTACGCTCTGATGGACGCTATCGCGACCTTCTTATGGCAACCGGGGGGCCATCCACGACAAAAGACATCGGTAAAATTCACATGGATGGACGCGAGGTTTTCAAGCATGGGGTTACAAATATTTCACAAGCGATTTTCGAGGCATTGAACGCCACTGGATTTAGCTCCGATGATGTGGACTGGTTTGTGCCTCATCAAGCTAATGGGCGCATTTTGGAAGGGGTGGCACGCAAGGTTGGAATGGCGCGCGAGAAGGTTGTGGTGACCATCGACAAGCATGCCAATACATCAGCAGCATCGGTGCCGCTGGCTCTGAATGATTTGTACGAATCAGGAAAACTTGAGCGCGATCAACTAGTTCTGTTTGAGGCTATGGGCGGCGGTTTTACCTGGGGGTCTGTTCTTGCTCGATGGTAGCTGCTATAGTGGCTTTTAATATTTTATTAATTTTGACATTGATTATATTTTTGTTTTTTGAGTATGTAACAGTTTCTGGTCGGATCAATTTCCGTATTGCGGTTTTAATGTAGAACGTGGAAAACACCCTAAACCATTGACTATTAACCATAAGTCTGTTTAGCTTTGGTTCGAAAACAGGTGGGAAGGCAGTTTAAATTGAGTGAAAAAACCCTAACAAGAGCTGACTTGGTCGAAGCCGTCGTTTTAAAGGTGGGATTACCAAGGCACGAGGCTGCAGAACTGGTTGAAACCGTCCTGCAAGAACTTTCTTCGACATTGGCGCGAGGAGAGCAGGTCAAACTGTCTTCGTTTGGCAGTTTTGGCATTCGTGAAAAGCGTCAGCGGATTGGTCGCAATCCCAAGACTGGGAAAGAAGTGCCCATTACGCCGCGCCGTGTTCTGGTCTTTCGGGCCAGTAACATCATGAAAAAACGCATTGATGAGACCATTAAGGCTGATCGTGCCAAGGCCAGTGGGGCAAGCAAGGTTAAACCCAAGCCCAAGCCCAAGCCCAAGCCCAAGCCGAAGGTAGCAAGTAAGCCCAAAACAGCGACCAAAGCTGCAAGCAAGGCAAACGGCAAGGCCAAAAGTCCAGCCAAGAAGGCCACAAGTCGCGCCAAGCCCAAAAAGAAGACAACAAGCAGCACCAAACCAACCGGCAAATAAGACGTTGGTTGGATGTTTTTTGTCGGGCTGTAGAGGGACGTCGAGCTGTTGTGCGGGCCCGGTGGGTGGCTTAGCTGCTCATTTACCAAGGAACAGCGTTGAATTGATGCTGGCCTGGCGCAGTCGTTCGAGATCTTGCTGTTTGGCACCTGGCCCTGCTTTGGGCTGCATATCGCGGGCATGCAATTCGTCGTGACAATGAGAGCAAACAAATTTCGGGTTTGCTTCATGGCCGCATGTCTTGTGCTTGAATACCACAGGCATTTCATCTGGCAGGGTTTGCCATTGATCCCCCCATTTCATGATGCTCAACAATATGGGCAGCAGATCGAGCCCTTTTTGGGTCAGCCGGTACTCGAATCGTACCGGGTTTTCCTGATAGGCGACCTTTTTGAGTATTTCTTCCTGGGTCAGGCGTTGCAGGCGGCCCGTCAACACCTTGCGAGAAATGCCCAAATGTTCCCGAAAGGCTTCAAAGCGGCGCACACCATAAAAAGCATCGCGTAAAATCAGCAGCGTCCACCACTCACCAATGATGTCGAGGGTGCGGGCGACGGAGCAGTGCATATCGGAAAAAGAGCTTCTTTGCATTTTTTTATCATATAGAGTTTCTTTAAGAGATGATATAGTTTATACAGCGGGTCTCTTTAAGAAACTCATGTGAGCCTGTGATGAACCCATATTTGCTAAAATTACTGAAACTGTATTTTATGACGATCGGACGGGTCATGCCTGCGGCTGCCACTGGGCTGGCGGACAAGCTGTTTACGTCTGTGCCGTTTTCAAAGCGCCGGGACAGTGAAGAAGCGCTACTGGCAAGGGCCGAGAAATTCACCGTCAGCATGGAAAATGGACATGAGCTGGCCGCCTACCGATGGGGCAAGAAATCGGATCCGATTATCTTGTTTGTGCATGGCTGGACGGCGACGGCGACGTGTTTCTCGCATTTTATCACGCATTTTCTCGATGAGGGGTATCAGGTCATCTCCTATGATGCCATTGGGCATGGTGCCTCTACGGGATCACGCACCACTGTACCTGATTGGGCCGATTCTATTCATGCGGTCAGTCAAGAGGTGGGGCCCGTACGCTGCATGATTGGTCATTCCATGGGGGGGATGGCGCTGATCATGGCCTCCAATATTGGTCTGCAAACACAAAAACTTGTGTTGTTATCGCCGGCCACAAGCATCAGTAAATTTTTCTACCACTTTGCAGCCAGCTTGTCCTTTCCGCCAAATATGCGCGAAAGTTTCCCGCGCTTTATCTGGGAAAAATACGGTCCGATCGCTGCCAAATATGGGAGGGACTGGGAACAGGTGATGATTTCTGATTTCAAAGTGCCAAGCCTCATTATTCATGACCAAGATGACAAGGAAGTGGATATTGAGCGTTCTCGCTGGTTGGCGGCACAATGGCCGTGGGCGGAATTGGTGGAAACTAACCGCCTTGGTCACCGAAGAATTTTGCTGAGCAAGAAAATCGTTGCCCTCGTCAGTGAGTTTGTCGCAAAAACAGATGTAAAAGCGCGGGCTAATCTTTAGGGTCAGGACCCATTAATTATACCAATTCTGTTGGATCAGGAGGGTTTGAATAGGGGTAAAACAGCGCAAGAACAGGCCTCTTGCCTTTTCGAGCATGTTTTGGCCTTAGGCGAGCCCTCCTGATCCAACCCCTAGGGCTTTGCAGTTCAGGCCCCCGAATGCGTTAGAAAAACTTGAAAGTCAGGGAGACTTCCTACGTTTTCCTGCCTGTTCAGGAACCAGAACTGTAAAGCAGAACTGGCATAATTAATAGGTCCTGACCCTAAGCACTCTCGGCCAGCAGGCATTTGAGGACACCGATTTCATAGCGTCCACCAAGCGCTTCAAAGGCTGGTTCGAGCTTGCCTTCTTCAAGAGTATTGGTGTATTCAAAGGCTGCAAGGATTTCGTCTTGCTCTGGCTGAGCGAGGGATAAAACATCGCCAGCACCGACAATGCCAGCCTCAATCCCTTGCGCAAAATGCTCATAGACAGTTGACAGATTAAGAGCGCGTGCTTTGGCAATATCGACGGCGGCGACCCCTTGCAGATGCAGGCCAAGGGTCTCGTTGATCTGGTCGCCAAGCGTGTTATTGAGGCGCTGATCAAACGGCGTTGTATCGATCACTTTCATAAATTTGCGGCCATAGCGTTTTAGCTTGCTATCACCAACCCCTGAGACCATCAAAAAGTATTCGTCGTTAAGGGGACGTTTTTGCGCCATTTCCTGCAAGCTTGCATCTGAGAAAATAACATAGGGAGGCACCCCTTGTTTTTTGGCAAGCTTTGTACGCAAGGCGCGCAAAGCTTCGGCAAGCGCGCGCGAGGCAAATGGCACGGTGTCCCATGTTTTGCGCGTCCGTGATGCTTTTTTCCTGGCGGCGGGTTTGATCTGTTTGCGCAGCGAGAATTCCTGCTCGCCTTTTAAATAAGGTTTGGCCTTGTCGGTGAGTTTGAGTGAGCCATATTGCTCTTGATCGGCATATAGGCAGCCCTTGGCAATGAGCTGGCGGAAGATGGCGCGCCATTCCACCATCGAGAGATCTTTGCCAATACCAAAGGTGCTTTGGCGGTCATGGCCAAATTGCAATATCCGGTCTGTTTCCTTGCCGCGCAAAACATCAATCAGATAGTTGACGCCAAATCGTTGCTCGGTGCGATAAGCGCAGGACAGTGCTTTTTGCGCATCGACACGAGCGTCTCTGGTCTCGGGGGGATTGAGGCAATTATCACAATTGCCGCAAGGTTCTGGCATGTCTTCATCGAAATAGGCAAGGATTTCACGGCGACGACAATCGGTCATTTCGCAAAGGCCGAGCATGGCGTTTAATTTGTCGTGCAGCACGGTTTTTTGGGTGTCGCTGGCATCACCGCTATCGGTCATCTGGCGTAGCATGATGACGTCTTGCAAGCCATAGGACATCCAGGCATTGGCGGGTTCGCCATCGCGCCCGGCGCGCCCCGTTTCCTGATAATAGGCTTCGACATTTTTGGGCAGATTAAGATGGGCCACAAAGCGCACATCAGGCTTGTCGATGCCCATCCCGAACGCAATCGTGGCGACAATAATGATGCCTTCTTCGTGCAGGAAACGTTTTTGGTTGGTGGCGCGCTCAATGATGGGTAGACCGGCATGATAGGCTAGGGCGGTGCGCCCTTTTGAGCGCAGCCAGCTGGCGGTTTCCTCGGTTTTTTTACGCGACAGGCAATAGATGATGCCAGCGTCTGCGGGGTGTTCATTTTCCAAAAAGCGCCAGAGATGATCGCGGCCACCACCGCCCTCATTGATCGTGTAGCGAATATTGGGCCGATCAAAACTGGCGACAAACTGCTCTGCATCCCCAAGATCAAGCTCGCTGGTGATCTCGTCCCTGGTGCGCTTGTCGGCGGTTGCGGTGAGAGCAATGCGCGGTACATTTGGAAAGCGCTCGTGCAGCAGGCGCAACTGGCGGTATTCAGGCCGGAAATCATGCCCCCACTGGGACACACAATGAGCTTCATCAATAGCGAATAATGAAATTTTAGAGCGCTCCAGCAAGCGCAACATGCCCATGGCAACCAGGCGTTCGGGGGCGACATAAAGAAGATCGAGCTCACCAGATGTCAGATCGTTTTCGGTTTGCTGGCGCTCATGGGGGGTGAGCGTGGAGTTTAAAAAGGCCGCCTTGATGCCCAGCAGCTTGAGGGCGTCCACCTGATCTTGCATGAGGGCGATAAGAGGTGACACGACAATCGCCACGCCATCACGTACCAATGCGGGGATCTGATAGCAAAGCGATTTGCCGCCCCCCGTTGGCATCAAGGCCATAACATCTCGGCCCTCAACAAGCGCTTCAATGATTTGCGCTTGTTCCAGCCGAAAGCTTTTGTAGCCAAAGATCTTTTCAAGTATTTCCTGCGCCCGCTGCATTAGCCACCCTACATCTTTTTACTGTCGTGATTTAATTGAGCTTTCATAGTTTATAGCGATTCGCCTCCAAGCGGGACGCCCTTGTTCACTTATATATATGAGCAAGTGCTGATGAGATACTTGTCTTGGATTGTCTCACTGGGTAAGGTGATTAAATGCACTCATCCTTGAGTAGCTGTCGAGAATTTCCTCTTGAAAAATAGAGATTTATAAGGATGGATATAGAATTATGGCAAGGTTGTTTATAATTGTTGCTTTTACTCTGGGTTTATTTTCATCAACTGCTTTTGCCGGTAAGGCGAATAAGTTTGACGGTTTTTCCGCTTCCTATCGTTATGTCGTCGAAAAGGTCGGGCGCAAATCATCCAAGGGAAAAAAAGCCAACGCACTCATGAGGCAGGTCCGCAAGGGAATGAAGAGCATGGACCGTGGCGCCTTTTATTCTTTTGTTGATCAAAAAGAAGCGCAGCTTATGAAGCTTGCAAACTGATCCATTGCTTCATTGTCCCTCATACAAGCAGGCAATTGGTGCGGTATTGTTCTGCATGTTTCCCACTTTGATGGTTGGGGCAGCCTATGGTGCTTGCCCCAACTTCAAGGCCTATGCCGTCGCGCCGATGGAGAATGTGGATAATGATAAATGGCTGGAAGAGGCCATCAAACCGGTCGTAAAAATTGACCGGCGAGTGACCGGCGATGACCTGGAAAAAGCATTCGAGTGTGTTCTGCAAAGAAACTTACCAAAGATCAAACAGGTTTTTGGCAAAAAGCTCGTTGTGTTAGATCCAAATATCTATCAATTTCCCGCCAGTGGCTATGCTTATGGGCGTATCCTCGTCACCGCATCGCGCTACTTTCAATTCACGCAAAAAAAACTCTCGCTGCCAATCACCATAATGAAGTTGAATTTTGATTTCGACAAAGAGGGGCGCGTCATTGACCAAGATATTTTTGTCATCAAGGTCAGGCCAGACCGTCTGGTCTATAGCGAGTATATTGCCGGGGTGTCGACCCCAACAGAGCGCTGTTTCAAATGCCACAATAAATCCAAAGATAGTGGAGTTTTCTTCAAGGACAAATATGCCGGACTTCGGCATGTGGGGGCCGTGCGCGAGCTATCGCACTGATAATCATAGCAATTGTCGCTTTTGCGTCCATTTGAAGTTGGAGCGGGTGAAGGGAATCGAACCCTCGTATTCAGCTTGGGAAGCTGCTGCTCTACCATTGAGCTACACCCGCGAGCTGCTTTGCAGCAGTGTTGAGTGTTTAATGTTGAATGGAAGGCAGTGCAAGACCGGCATTTTACCAGCTGCCGGTGTTTTCCATCGAGGCCCAGGGTTCAGATGGCGCCAGCTTGTCGCCCGCTTGCAGCAATTCGATAGAGATGCCGTCGGGGGAGCGGATGAAGGCCATATAGCCATCGCGCGGTGGACGATTGATGGTGACACCAGCGTCCATCAGTTTTTGGCAGGTCTCATATATATTATCGACACGGTAGGCCAGATGACCGAAATTTCGCCCGCCGCTATAATTTTCGGGGTCCCAGTTATGGGTTAGCTCAAGGCAGGGAGCATCATGGCGTTTGGCTCGTTCTTCATCACCGGCGGCGGCCAGAAATACCAGTGTGAACCGGCCCTTTTCGCTGTCGCGGCGGCGGATCTCGACCATCCCCAGCTTGTTGCAGTAAAAATCCAGCGAGGCATCAAGGTCGGCGACCCGGATCATGGTGTGCAGATATTGCATATGGTGCCTTTGTTTTTTCAAGCCAACGACTGGTGAAAATTGTTAGCGGAGGATGAGATAGTTTGCTACTGTTTATCGGTCTGAGCGCAATTATTTATTCCAGGATATCATGATCAGAGCCGCTGTCTATATTTTGAGTGTGTTTGCGGTCTTGCTGGTGGCGCAGCCAGTATTGGCTGAAAAGCGCGTGGCGCTGGTCATTGGTAATTCGGCCTATGAGCACACCGCGCCTTTGCCCAATCCCAAAAATGATGCCAAGGATTTAACGGTTGTTTTAAAGCGTCTGGGTTTTGAAGTGCTGGGCGGTACTGATTTGACCCGCGCAAAATTTGTGGGCTCTGTGGTGGCGTTTTCGCGCAAACTGCGCAGCGCCGATGTGGGGCTGTTCTTTTACGCGGGGCATGGGCTGCAGGTTGGCGGGCAAAATTATCTGGTTCCTATCGACGCGGAATTGAAAGATGAAGCTGATCTACAATTTGCCATGGTCAAGCTTAATGATGTGCTGGCCCAGATGGAGCGCTCGAAAAAGACCAATTTGATTTTCATTGATGCTTGTCGTGATAATCCGCTGGCCCGCAGTCTGGCGCGAGCGATGGGGCGAACGCGCTCAGCCAGTATTGGACGTGGCCTTGCTCCTGTCGAGACGGGCATCGGCACAATGATCACCTTCGCCACCCAACCTGGCAATGTAGCGTTGGATGGAGATGATAATAACAGCCCCTTCACGACGGCACTGCTCCGCCATATAGAGACACCAAATCTCGATATCGCATTAATGCTGCGCAAAGTCCGCTCTGATGTCATCAAGGCAACGCACAATGCCCAGGTGCCGTGGGGTCATACATCACTGACTGACAGTTTTTATTTCAATGCTGGTCAATCAGTGGCATCGGTGCGCCCTGAAAACAACCGCCCATCGATCCGACCGGAGCAGAAAACGCAGGTCAGGAATGGGCCCAACAAATGCGTCATAATTGGCCGCAAGATCCCATCGCGCATCAAGCTTTCCGTCGGTATGCGCTTTTGCGATGCTGGGGGGCGCAACGAGGCGCGGGTGATAAAAATTGCTAATCGGGCGGTGGTGTTTTTGGATAATGGGGGACTGAAGACCTGTTCACAGGGAACATTGTGCGCGTTTGACTGGCCGGTCAAACCTTTGTTTCGGATCAAGGCGCGCGCTGACAAAGCCAAAGGCATCGCGCCACAAGCCACCATGGAGCCGCGCTGATGAGAGGGTTGGAACCGGTTATGTGCTTCGCATCCGTGAAATCATTTTCGTCTTCGACAAAAAGGAACCCAATATGAAAAATCTCGTTTTGCCATTGCTGGCGCTCGCCGCAATGTTCCCGCCAGTCAGTGCCTCCGCCAATAGTGCCAAGCCCGCTGTTTTCATGGCGACGCCAGAAGCTAAACAATATTTGGTGCCTGTGGCGCAACTGATGCGAGTTGACGAGGGGGTATTCGAGCTGGAAATTGGCAAGGCCATCGACCTCACCGACCGCAAGATTTTGTTATCCGCGCATCATCGCCGCAAGCGGGATGGGGCCGATATCAAATTGAACGGCAAAACCGTCAGGGGCGTAACGGCAGGATATCGCGTCAATCTCAAAAGCGTCCGCTCGACCGCCGGTTTTGTGCAGGACAAAGAAGTGTGTTTTGTCGATGTGGTTGATGTCGCCCTGCCCAAGGGCGCCAGCGGTATCGTGACTTTCCGTCTGCATTGCCTTTAAAAATGATATATCTGGATCACTTTGATGGTGGCGGTTGGCAAAGAAAATTAAAAACCGGAAAAAGGGGAATTTTTATGCGAGTTAAATTCTGGAAAAGTGTGTTTATGGCGGCAATTTTGTTGCTGCCTGTCAAGGCGATCGCTGACAGTAACAAGCCCGCAAAGTTTTTCCCAGTGGCAAATGCCAAGACACTATTGGTACCCGTGGCGCAGCATATGCGAGTCGATGAGGGTGTATTTGAACTGGAAATGGGCAAGACGATTGATTTGACGGACCGTAAGATTCTGCTTTCGATACGGGGGAAACGCAAAGATTGTTGCTATATGTTTTTAAACGGTACACCCATTAACCGGATTTATTCTAGGCCAGGCCGCCGTTTCAATCTTAAAGATGAGACAAGTACTGAAAAATTCGTGGAGGACAAAGATGTGTGTTTTCTTGATATTCTCGATATCGCCTTGCCTAAAGGAGTGCCCGGTATAGTGACTTTCCGTCTGCATTGTCTCTAGCTTTACATGCTCTGATAATACAGGTTCTGCGGGTGGGTGGCGTCGGCAAAGAAGGTCCAGCGTTCCAGCAGTAGTCCGGCATATTGGATGACGAAGGCCAGAGCCAGCAGGGGCCATGCAAGAGAAGAAGAGATGGTTGTGAGTGCCAGCGCCAACAAGGCGAGGGGTGCGATGAATACCAGCAGCATGAACAGGTATTTTGCCTGACGGACCCTTGACGCTGGGGAGCCGGAGCGGAACTCTTTGGTGTTGAACGATCCGCCCATGGCACCGGTTGCCGTTTGTACGATCTTTGGATGGCGAACACCAATCGCTGACTGAATAGTCGATTTGGGCGTGCCGTTGGCGTTGCGCCAAAGAGATATGGAGCGGGTGATGAGTGCGGCGGTGGTCAATATGATGGCCCAAAAACCAAACAAAGCCACAAGCTCTGGTGCTTCGAACAGTGAGAACAAAGTGGCCAGCACAAACCCCGATGCGCCGCCCATAAAGATGAAATTAAAGATCGTCAGGGGGGTTGCCCATTCGCGGATAAAGCGAATGCTCGCATAGATCATGCCGGTGCAAACGAACAGCGCGAAGGTCGCGCCGGTTGCGGCAAGGCCAATCAGTAGGGTGAGATCAACAGGCAAGACGCCCGACACAGTAAATAGCGGTTTTGTGAAAGACAGATAGTGCGCCGCGCCATACATGGCGATCAGTCCCATGGCGGCGGGTAGCACAATGACCTCACGGGCCAGCCAACTGGTGCGCCATTTGGTGGCCGAGCGCCAGGCTCGTTCTGGGCGCCCCAGATGAAAGAACGAGGCGATGAGACCGGCAATGAGAAAGACCAGCGCCAGCGCCGAGCCGTGCGCGTAAAAGGTTTCACTATCTTGCAGCGGCACCAGCTGCGCCAAGGCATATAGCTGACCGGTGAACAGTGCCAGAAACAAGCCCTGACCAATGCCGATCAGGGTGGTCAGAAATATAACTGAAAATGCAGGGTGCATGGTCGCGGTGCTCCAGTGTTTAGTTTTGAGTGCTTAGTGTTTAGTGGCACCAGGTTGTTGTCGTTCGAGCTTGTTTTGAGCGGTTTTGACGATTGAGGTCAGGATACGTATTAATTCTTCCACATCGGCGATTAGTTCTTGGGCCAAGTTCTGCTCTAGAATTTTGCTATCTCTCAATAGTCTCAACCAGTAAAAGCTTTCTCTGGCTTCTTTTGATGCGATGGCCATTTTGGCAACAAAATCTCGTTTGCTTTGTCCAGCCCCGGCCTCCGCAACATTGGCTCCAATACTCGTTACAGCACGCAGCAGCTGTTTGCTCAAAACAAATTCTTTTTGCTCTTTTTGAATCTCACGAACCGTATTCACAACCTTCAATGCAAACGCGTAACTTTTTATTTTTGCGGGACCATCGCTCATATTTCTTCCAACTCAACACTAAAAACTAATACCTCAACACTGGCGCGCAGCGTCTCACCTACCAGCCGCCAAAGCCATCAACTGAGGTGATGTCTTTGTCGTCGATTTTGAGATCTTCTTTGGACAGCGGATTGTCGGCGCGTTCCAGTTCGTCAGCGTGAATGTGCATTTCCTGTTTGCGGCGCGGCAGATAATGGTTGGCCGGTTTGGTGCCCCATTCGGGCATCAGCGCATAGCCGCCTTGCTCGCGTATCAGCACGGATACTTCTGATTGTGGATCATGGACATCACCAAAAATGCGCGCATCGGCGGGGCATGCCAGCACACAGGCCGGTTTACGTTCTGGTTCGGGCAGGGTCTGGTCATAGATGCGATCAACGCACAAGGTACATTTCTTCATGACCTTTTGTTTTTCGTCGATCTCGCGGGCGCCATAAGGGCAGGCCCATGAGCAATATTTGCAGCCGATGCACTTGTCATAGTCAACCAGCACAATGCCGTCTTCTTCTCGTTTGTAGCTGGCACCGGTGGGGCAGACCGGGACGCAGGGCGGCTCCTCGCAATGCAAACAGCTTTTGGGAAAATGCACGGTTTGTGTGTTGGGATAGGTGCCAATTTCAAAGGTCTGGACGCGGTTGAAAAAGGTGCCGGTCGGGTCTTCGCCATAGGGCATCATGTCGGTCATGGGGCCAGCTTCGCCAGAGGTGTTCCACTCCTTGCAAGAGGTCACACAGGCCGAGCAGCCAACACAGGTATTAAGGTCGATGACGAGGGCTAGCTGGGTCATTTTCCATCTCCTGAGCGGTTGGATTTGCGCTTTTTGATAAACTGGCCGAGCGCGTTGAACTTGCCGCCCAGACCATTGACATAGGCCTGCCATTTGCCGCGCGGTAATTGCTCCATGCCGGGGAAGGGTTTTAGCGGTTCAAACTGTGGCCAGCTTTGTTGTTCTTCGTCCGGGTCTGCTTTGCGAATACGCACCCGCACATCAAACCAGCCAGCCTGTCCTGTGACCGGATCACTGTTAGAGATATGTGGGCCGCAGGCGGTTGGCGGCAGTTCTTCGCGGATCAAATGGTTGAGCAAAAAGCCCTTATTGGATTCATTGGCCTTTTGGGACAAGCCCCACGCTCCCGATGCCTTGCCGATGGCGTTCCATGTCCATACGGTGCCAGGCTCTACGGCTTCAGACAATTGCACGATACATTTGACCTTGCCGGTAGGGCTTTCCAGCCAGACCCAGTCGCCGTCCTCGATATTGTGCTGGACGGCCAGTATCGGATTGATGTGCAGATAGTTATGAGCATGGATTTGACGCAGCCAGGCGTTCTGGCTGTCCCAGCTATGATACATGGCCATGGGGCGCTGGGTTATGGCGTTCAAAGGATATTTGGTGGTATCCGTCATCTGGGTTTCCAGCGGCTCATGATAAAAGGGCAGCGGATCAAAAAAGGTCTCGACGCGTTTGCGTAGCCGATTTGGCGGCTGGCGGCCATCTCGTTTGCCTTGGGCGGCCAAGCGGAATTTTTGCAGATGCTCTGAGTAGATATGCACATTGATAGGTTCGGCATAACGGGTCAGGCCGTTATTCTTGGCCCAGTACAAATAGCCCTTGTTCCAGTTGCGCATATATTGATAGGAGCGTGGCAATTTGTGCTGGAACACGCAATTATTCTTTTCATACATTTCCCACTGGCGAGGATTTGGTTCGCCGCGAATGCTCTTTTCACCAAGCGTACCGCGCCAGCCCGACAAGAAGCCGATGCCAGACCCTGGCTCGGTTTCAAAATTGACGATGAAGTCGGGATAATTCTTATATTTGCGCGACCCGTCTTTTTCTACAAAGGCTGGCAATTTGAGGCGAGAGCCTAGTTCAATGAGTACTTCTTGAAATGGTTTGCACTCGCCTTTGGGTGGCAAGACGGGAATGCGTACGCTATCAATGGGACCTTCAAAATCCGAGATAGGTCGATCGAGGATCGACATAACATCATGGCGCTCCAGATAGGTCGTGTCGGGTAGCACCAGATCGGCAAAGGCCACGGTCTCGGACGCAAACGCATCGCAAACCACGAGGAACGGGATTTTATATTCGCCGCTCTCGTCCTTGTCGCACAGCATATCGCGCACGCCCATGGTATTCATCGACGAGTTCCAGGCCATATTGGCCATGAACAGCATCATGGTGTCGATGGGATAGGGATCGCCGCGCCACGCGTTGGTGATGGCGTTGTGCATCATGCCATGGACCGACAAAGGATGCTCCCATGAAAAGGCCTTGTCGAGGCGAATGGGTTCGCCCTCATCATCGACCATCAGATCTTCAGGTTCAGCAGGCCAGCCTAAAGGCACGCCGTTCAATGGTTTGCCCGGCTTGATATCATCCCAGCTATTGGCCGTTTTGGGGCAGGGCGGAATGGGACGCGGAAAGGGAGTTTTATGGCGAAAGCCACCGGGGCGATCAATGGTGCCCAAAATGCTCATGAGGATCGACAGGGAGCGGATGGTGTGAAAGCCGTTTGAGTGAGCAGCCAGCCCGCGCATGGCATGAAAGGCCACCGGATTACCGATGACCGTGTCATGCTCTTCATCCCAGGCGTCAATCCAGCTGATCGGCAGCTCGATTTTCTGGTCACGGGCTGTGATGCCCATTTCATGAGCTAAACGCTTGATGGTCTTCACAGGAATACCGGTGATATCAGCGGCCCATTCGGGAGTGTAGGGTTCAACGCGCTCTTTTAACAGCTCAAAAGCGGTGGCCACTGGGGTGCCGTCTTCAAGCTCATAGCGCCCCATCAAGAAAGGCTCGACGCCCGGCGTTTTGTTGGAGACTTCCTTGTCGACATCGCGGTCCCACCAAAGTTTGTTCTGGGGATCGAAACAGCCCTCTTCAATAGGCATGTCAAAGCGCATGAACATGCCAAAATCATTGCTGTCTTCGTCTTGATTGACGAGTTCGGGGGCATTGGTGTAATTGACCAGAAAATCACGATCATACAGACCCAGCCGGATGATCTCATTGATGATGGCCAGCAATAAAGCGCCATCGGTTCCAGGTTTAATGGGCACCCACTCATCGGCAATGGCCGCATAGCCAGAGCGGATAGGATTAATGGCAATAAAGCGCCCGCCGCGGCGTTTATAAGCGGCCAGTTCCATTTTCATCGGATTAGAATGGTGATCTTCGGCGGTACCTATCATGATGAACAGCTTGGCGCGTTCAAGATCTGGCCCCCCAAATTCCCAGAACGAACCGCCAATGGTATAGATCATGCCAGCGGCCATATTGACCGAACAGAAACCACCATGAGCGGCATAATTGGGGGTGCCAAAATTTTTGGCAAAAGTGCCCGTCAGCGCCTGCATCTGATCGCGCCCCGTAAACAGGGCGAATTTTTCAGGGGCGGTATCGCGTAAATGGCCGAGCCGGTCAGACAGCATGTCAAAGGCTTCGTCCCAGCTGATCGCCTCGAATTCGCCAGCGCCGCGTTCTGATCCAGCTTTGCGGCGCAATGGCTTGGTGAGACGGGCAGGGGAATATTGCTTCATGATCCCCGAGGAGCCCTTGGCGCAGATCACGCCCTTATTAAGCGGATGGTCGGGATTGCCCTCAATATAGCGGATCTCGCCATCTTTAAGGGTGACGCGGATACCGCAGCGACACGCACACATATAGCAGGTGGTGTTCTTGACCTCGGTGTGACCGGACTCATTACTGGTGGATAAACTTGCCATAGCTGGACACGTTATATCAGTTTATCTGAATATCAAAATTCTTTAGTCGATTATAATTGCCGCAGGGGCGCTTTGAAATCAGCTCAACTCCGTTCAGGACTGTTTATGAGTTTATGGCCTAAGTGCTTTTGCCTTGGTCAATCTGCGTCAGCGCATTATTGGCGGCGGCGCGCAGGCGTTGTTCCGGCAGGTCTCCCACCAGCACATAGTCCAGCCCGGATTGATGCCAGCGCATGACGCCAAGACCACTGATTTGGCTATAGGTTGGCTTTTGGTCCGGTCCCTCGGCCGTTTTGAAGCAAAGGGCAACGGGTTTTCCGGTATTTTTGGGAAGATAGGCCAGCTGAATGATCGGGCTGTCCTCAAACTTCAGATATTGGCCACGCCGGAAGTCGAGCTGTTCGGCTCCAAGGTCAGGGATCGTCACTGATTGTCCCAATATCGCTGCGAAGCGGTTTTTCAAATCGGCTTTGTTTGGCATTTTGGCAGGCCCGGCCGTTACCGTTTCTCGGACATAGAGCGTATGATAATCCACAACACGCACCAGCCAGACAGGGTCGGTCTGCTGGTCCGCCGGATCATTGCTCTGCAAATACCGGGCAAAATATCCCGTGCCCAGTCCAAACACCAAAAGCGCCATGGAAGCAGCGATTTGCCAACCGGCCCCTCTTGGCTGGCGAGCACTTTGTTGCTTATGGACCGGGAGGAGTTTGTCGCGATTGCTTGAGGAGCGGTGATCAAGGTCGCTTGCATCGAGATTGCCGACAAGGATGGCGTTGGCCAGTCCCGCCATTTCTAACGGTTTTTGCTGCTGATTGGCCTCGTCGCAAAGCGCTGCTCCACTCAGGTTTATAAAGCGCAAGCGTTCGCTGGCAATCGGGTCTTGTTGCAGCGCCTGTTCAAGCTGTGTTTCAAGCTCGCTGGCAAGCGACCCATCGGCATATTTTAGTAGCAGCTCATCGTTTAGTTTCATGTCAATCTCCGCGAGGCTCGCACAAGGTTCTCTTTGGGGTGCTGCATTGTGAATTTTGCTGTTCCTGTTTGTTGCCACTGGCTTTGCTTTCAAGCTGCTTGCCCAGCGCGATGCGTCCCCGGGCAATACGCGATTCCAGCGTCCCTTGCGGAATGTCCAATATACCGGCGGCTTCACGATAAGACAGCCCATCAAGACTGACCAAGACAATGGCAGCGGCCTGGTCGAGAGAAATACCTTGTAATGCAGATAACACTTCAGAGAGCTCAATCTTCCCAAAGACCTCTTGCTCACCATCTGTAAAATGATTGTCATGGCGCAATTTATCATGGGCGTTGCGCTGATTGTGCTCGCGCCGCTGCTTGTTTTTCCAGATCGAATGCATGATTGAAAACAGCCAGCTTTGCAAGCGGGTGCCGTCTTTAAATTGTTGCCAGCGAGCAAGGGCGCGCTCGCAGGTTGCTTGCACGAGATCATCACAGGAGGGCTGATTACGGCACAAAATGATCGAAAACCGTCTCAATGCCGGCAGGCAATCAACGAGCTCGTTACGAAACCTGTTGCCAGGGCGGCGGGTGCCAAGCGCTTTGGTTTCCGGCTTGTGCGTCATGGCAGCTCGGTCTCCTCAAGGCCCCGTATCGAAAGTGGGGCTTTATTTGCTCAGTATAGGAAATTTTTCGTCAACAGGGAAGAATGGCGTTGCTGGGGTGTTATCGAATTGTAACCCAACGGTACTCAAGGAGAAAAAAATGTCAAAAATAACGAAATTCATCGGCGCAGTTCTGGCTCTTTGCTGGATGGTGTCCCCCGTCATGGCGGCGGGTCACTCGAAACCGGGTTGGACTTTGTCAGCGGGGGAATCAAAAGTCGCCTTTGGGTCGATCAAAAAGGGCAAAATTGGCGAAATCCATCATTTCAAAAGCCTGTCTGGCAAAATCGGCGCCAATGGCATGGTCTCCGTTGAGATCGATCTGGCAAGCGTACATACAAAAATTCCAATCCGTAACGAACGCATGATCAAATGGGTGTTTGACGCCGCCAAAGCCAAGGCGACACTGAGCGCAAAAGTGGATGCCAAGGACCTGGCCAGTTTGAAAGCCGGGGACACCAAAACAGTGCCGGTCAAAGGGACATTGACCCTCAATGGCAAAGCGATCGCCATTAAAACCACCATGTTTGTGGCCAAGCTTTCTGATAATAAAATCATGGTGACCACCGATGACATGATTATGTTGTCGACAGCCTATGCCGGCATTAACGATGGCATTACAAAGCTCATGGAAATTGCCAAACTGCCAAGTATTGCCCGGACTTCTCCGGTCATCTTACGCCTGGTCTTTACGAAATAATAACTGGCGGAGGCTGTGTTGACGTCTCCGTTCCAGGAACGCTGCAAAAGCTCTCGACAACCAGCGAGCTTGATGACACCCACTTGCATGATTGCAAGTGGGTGTATTTATTTGATTTGTAATCGTCCTATTCAGTTCTGGTTCATTTAGGGGTTTCTATGATATGCTAGATTAACATTGTTTTTGTTTGAGGAGTTCGGGTTTATGTTGTCCAGATATGTCAATAGCTTATCTATTCTGGGACCGGTTAGTCTTGTTCTTTCTATGTTGGGTGCGCCAGACGCTGCGGCCTTGCCGTTTTCGGGAATGCAGGGGCAGCTTGTGTCGCAAGGCATCAAGCCTCTCGTCATCAAGGTACAGGCCCCATTAATACCACGGTCTGAGAGGATAGCATTACGCAATCTTGGCTTTACGAATATCAGAATATTGAATAAGCGCGGCGGTGTTGTCAATTTCACAGCCTGCAAAGGCAGCAGGTTTTATGCTTTTAAAATCGATAAAAACGGGGGCATGGTCAAGAATTCGCTCCCTGGTAAATGTCCTGGTTCCGGTGTTGGCGCCCCTCGTAGGGGTGCGCCTGCGCTCAGGACGATTGGGATAACGCCAAAACAGGTCCGGCGCCGTCTGCGCCATGCTGGATATTCCAAAATTACCATCGTCAATCGCAATCCATCTGGATACACGGTGAAAGCCTGCCAGAATGGCAGGCGTTTCAAATTGCGCCTGCATCGCCAGGGAGGTGTTGTCAAACGCAACCGCATTGGTCGTTGTGATGGCGGCGGCAATGCTCGGCGTGGTGGCTTGACGCCCCCGCAGGTACGTAAGAATTTGCGGGACCGTGGCTTTGAGGAAATCCGTTTTCTGGATCGTGATCTCCCTGTTTATGTTGTGACCGCCTGCAAGGGCCGCAACCGCTTTCGTTTGCGCATGAACCGCTGGGCGGCCGTCAACAGGAAGACCCCTATTGGTCGCTGCGGTTTTGAAAATGACAGAAGTGATCGTGTGCGCCCCAGACATCGTGATCGTCCAAAACGTGTTGATCGTCCTCGGCGCGAACAGCCCGTTTACGACAATCGCAAGCGTCCCCCTGAAATTCGCAAACTATTACAAGATCGCGGTTTTAACCAGATCACATTCACTGATCGACGTTTGCCAACCTATGTGGTGCGCGCCTGCAAAAAAGGTCGCCGTCTGGAATTGCGCATCGATGCTAGCGGCTGGATCCGCAAGCGCAATCGTATTGGTCGCTGCCGCGTCGCCAATAAGGGGCTGCGTCCGCCCCAGATCCGCAAGGTGCTGCAAACCAGAGGCTTTTCGCGTATCTTGTTTACGGATCACCAATTACCGATCTATGTGGTGGAAGCCTGCCGTCATGATCGCAAATTCGAGTTGCGCCTCAATCGGTTTGGCCGCGTCAATAGGAAAACCAATATTGGTCGCTGCCGCGTTCAACGCGCCCAAAGGGGCTTTGAACCGCGCGAGGTCAGAGAAATTTTGCGCCGTCGCGGATATCGTGAGATCAATTTCTTTGATCGCCGATTGCCGGGCTATGGCGTTGAGGCTTGTCGCCGTGGGCAAAAATTTCGCATGCGGATCAACCGTTTTGCGGAAATCAGAAAGCGCCGGCGCACAGGCTTTTGCCGCCCGCCTGCGCGAAGTACCCCGCCTGTTCAATATCAATATGAAGAGATTGACGAAAAGCAGATCAGCGGCACCGAGCAAATCGATCCAGAGACCTGCCAGAGCTATCTCGACACCTTGGTACATCGCAACCGCATCCATTTTGATGTTGCCAGCGCTTCCTTGCGTCGTGGCAGCTTTGGCTTGCTAACGCGCTTGTCGCGGGTCATGAATCGCTGCCCCTCGTCGCGCATTGAGATCGCAGGTCATACCGATAGTGATGGTTCGCGCGATTATAATCGCGATCTGTCGCGCCGCCGCGCTAAAACGGTCGCTGGTTTCCTAGCGCAAGAAGGTATCTCGCTGCGCCGTATGACGGCCTATGGCTATGGGGAAGACCAACCCTTGATGCGCTTTGAAGAAACCGAGCGTGACAAGGCCCGCAACCGCCGCATCGAATTTACTGTCATCTGGGGAGATGATAGCGAGGACGATGACGATTACAGACGCAGCCGCCGCTAGTCTTTAGCGCTATGGCAAAATATAGGCCCCTCCTTTTGTAAAAAGGGGAGGGGCTTTGTTGTGTTATGGCCACAATCGCCGGTGTTGCTGGAATCGGTGAGTTGTTCTAGGCTCAAAACTTGGTTGTGTGAAAGTTGTTGGGCGCGTGTGTTTGCCAAGATTGGTTTTTTATCAATTCAGGGGAGATCAGACGCAAATGAAAGTAGATCTAAGTTTTAACAAGATTAAACGCTGGCCGGACCTCTTTGTCAGCAAAGTGAGTTATGTGCTTGAGCGCCTCGTGGGCTTTACGGCGATCTTTTTGATGGGTTATATATTGCTTGGTCTGATCATGCTTTATATCCCGGGCATGCCGGTTCTGTGGCGACCACCCAAGAAAAATCCCGACATGTTGCTGTTCGCCGCCGCCGCTTGTCTTTATGTCCTGCGGCGCAAGTAACGGGATCGGGACTTGAGTGCAAACTGAGTTCGGGGGGTACATGGATCTGACGATCTGTAAAATCAGCGCCAGGCAAACTTACCAGTTACGTCATGACATATTATGGCCAGATGAACCCCTCGAACACTGCGTACTTGAAGGTGATGAAAAAGCCCTACATTTCGGCGCGAGCATAGGGGGGAGCCTGGTTAGCGTTGTTTCGCTTTTTGACGAAGAGGGCAAACGGATGCGCCTGCGCAAATTTGCCGTACAGCCGGAGTTTCAAGGGCAGGGAATTGGCTCGGCGCTGCTATGCCATATCATTGAGCATTTGAAGTGCATGTCCACAGATATTGTTTGGTGTGATGCGCGTGTAGAGGCGATCCCATTTTATAAAAAACAGGGATTTACCCTCGATGGGGGCAGGTTTTTGAAAAGTGGCATTTCCTATAACAAGATGATGCGCCAGTTACAAAAGCACCGTATTTAGTCAGGATTTGTGCATTTTGCGCTTCAGGATGCGGATGCCTTTGCTGATGCCGTTGCGCAATTTCGGGCGGACGAAATAGCGGTATTTTTCCTGCACATGTTGCATGATCATGTTGGTCAGGCGTGCGGCGCTGGGATTTGCTGCGTGTTTGCGCCAATAGGCTCGCACGACCTGTACCATGCGCGGATAGTTGCTGGCATAGGGGCGAAGACGCGGCAGATGCTGCATGCTGATTTGCATGGCCTCGGCGCGCAGGGCGGCGATATTTTTTACTCTTTTACCTAAAGAATGGGGCTTGCTTCGCGTCGGTTCGATGGACTGAGCTGTTGTCGTTGTGGTCTGCCACGATCCAATAAGGCCACCGGCAGTGATGCCCTGTGGTTCACTTTGCGCTGAATGCAAAGCGTTATCGTTCGATGCTGATGCCGCGCAAAGCGGTAGCACAAATGCGATCGCCAGAACTGAAAAAAACTTATTCATCGAACCCCCATATATCGAACTGTTGCAAGCGACCCTGCAGACGCTTGCGCCGTATCCTTATGCCTTGATATTTGTCTATTGAACTTGGCAAGAATAAGTCAGTTTTGTATTGTTTGTGTGGTGCGGTATTTGTACAAAATATTGAAGTATTGGTGGTATGTGGCGAAAGGACGCTGCTTTATATTTGCAATAGAGATCAATGAACAGTGTGATTTCATGCAATAATGCGGCTTGAGGCAAGTAGATAAACCGCACGGGCGCTAATGCCGGGGCGAAAATCGGTGCCAGTGAAAGGCGAGGCGACATTCCAGCATAAGCCATTGACCGGGGAAACGCAGGTGCAGACCTTTGGTCTTGATCAATCGATAAGGTTTGTTGAACGGCAATTGCCCTTCTTGACATTGTGTGGGTTGGATGGTCAACAATTACGGGTTGTGATTTATGGGCGGTCTGTAATCTGATCGTTGTACTCGCTCCCCTCGAAGTGAGGCGCTTTTCGAAAGTGATTTATGAAGTTTCTGGTTTTATCCATTGTTGTTCTGGCGGCTCTTTACGGTGGCTATAAGCTGCTTTTCCCTAATTATCCCACTTATTCCTGGCATCAAAAGATGACCGTCGAGGTCGAGACCCCTGACGGGATCAAAACCGGCAGCAGTGTCATCTCGGTAAAGTGGGTGGATGGCTCTAACCCGGCCAACCGCTGGAATCACTATATCAGGGGCGAGGCTGTGGTCATCGATATGGGCGATGGAGGCTACTTATATGCTCTTTTACGAGGACTTTCCAACCAAACAAACGCTTCCCTTATGTTTGCTGCGGCAATCTCAAAACGAAAAGGTCGAGTGACTGACAAAAAGCTGTTTGCGGAAGTGGTCAGCAAGCGCGATCGTGCCAGCGGCTTGGTCGATCTGCCCGACCATCTGTACCCCACACTTGTTACCTTTGAAGATATTGATACCCCTACCACTGTTAAAATAATTGAACCCCATGATTTCGTAAAATATTTCGGAGAGGGTATGAAGCTCAAGCGCATCACTCTCGAAGTAGTCGAAGCTCCCTTAACCTGGGGGAGGGTGGAAAATATTTTGACGTGGATTTCTGGGCATAAGGGACGTCTAAGACCGTATAGTGGATCATTGAGACCTTTGGCAGATGTGCCATTAGCAGACTTGCTAAACAGTCGTGATTTTAGGAGAACTTTTTAATGGCAAATAACAGCAGTAATGACCCTTTCTTGTCCATTCTGGCAATGAATTCCTACCATCAAGATGTAGACGGGCATGAGGCCGATAAAGGCGATATTGGTGGGTGGGCTGTGGTAGATATAGCTCTTCCAACGGGTTATGCAGCTGCAGGTTTTCAAATTACGGTGACAGTTTACTAATTATACGCTGCTTCACACAAAGCCAATGTTTATCTATGTATAAAATAAACTGTCACCGTAATTGGTAATTGCACCGTAATTGTAAACTGTCACCGTAATTGTAATTGCCGTGATTGCAATCTTCTTACAACCGTTTTGGGAAGGTTATGCTATCCTAGGTTCAAATTCCCATTCACAAGGATTGATCACAAATGGCTGGATATATTTTACACTATTACAACATCATCGACAGAGCGCGGGTTGACGAACTTGGACCTATGTCCCTTCCTGGCGTTGAGAAGTGCGGCGGTGAGATCATCGTTGCCAGTCCCGTTAAAATGCTAAAAGGCAAGACCACATATTCCAATATGATAATCTACAAATTTGAAAGTTTTGAAACTGCTTTAGAGTGCTATCATTCGCCAGAGAGTTCAGAATTCTATAAATTTCGGGATCAAATCGTCGATGTCGTCTCTATGATTCTACCCGGTCATAGCGAGACAGAAGGTGTCATCAGTTCGGGTTACTTTCAAGGCTAGAAAGCGCCGAGCAGGCCTACCAGAAAGCTTTGGGTGTGGGGGCTGATAAGAAGAAATCATCCCCGCATATCACACTGCGACGAAGTGCAGAGGAATTGGCGACTCTCAAAAATCTGTCGCGTGGTATGCCTTTGAGTGCCGATATCCGCATAGGAGTGTTTGGTAAGGGTGTGACATCTGGTAAGATGCGCAGCGATGTAGCTTCGACTATGAAGAATATGCGCCTTCTCTTGAAGATACCGATCTCACGGAAGAGCAAAAGCGTGTGTTCCTTGAAAACCCACAAGAGCATCATGGTTAGCTTCGTTGATCTGGGCTTTAGTATTCGTCCCGTTCAGCAATGCAGCCTGCGCTGGTGGCATATTGCCGGGGCTCTTTGGGGATTTGCGGGCGCCGCTCTATTGTTTTTGGACGATGATTGGTGCGACTATCCCTGATATGGCGTTCGAACCAACCATCTGGCCCCGGCGTTCTTCCAAAAATTTTATGGCTGGATGGCAAGAAAACGTGATCTGCAAATTTATCGCGGATCTATTTTTCTAAAATTCATCGCTTTGCCGTTGTAAAAAGACCTTTCCATCATGCGAAGCCTTTAAAAAAAGGCAGGCCCCTTCAAAAATGACTGAAAAAGAAGCTTCAGCTTGTCTGGTTGGAGTGCTTTTTAGGCGCGATAAAGGCTGCCATCCCCATTATAGCAATCGCCCCGACTCGTTACGTCGATGCGGCATGTCCCAATATTAGGTCTTTTGGAGTGTTTTAGGTGCTCTTTGTAAGTCTCAAATACGAACATGACAGATCGATGACAAGCGTCATCATATGTCTGTCATCTACTCCGCACTATAGTCCGAATTGCGAT
Organism: Alphaproteobacteria bacterium; assembly: GCA_024280895.1. Classification (GTDB taxonomy): domain Bacteria; phylum Pseudomonadota; class Alphaproteobacteria; order Rhizobiales; family JAKIUO01; genus JAKIUO01. The sequence goes on from JAJRPI010000032.1 coordinate 32,036, forward strand.
AACTTAGAAAAGTGCCTCGCAAGCCACTCAATTTAAAAAATACCTCAACAGGTATTTGATTTTAAAGGACAATAAAATGAAAACTACAGCTTTAGGACTAGCAATCGTTGGATCACTTTTTCTCTCTGGCCAAGCACTGGCTGGCGGTCTTAAAAATTGCACCGATGTAGAGAAATCCGCATGGAAAACTCAAGACGAAGCTATGGCTGTTGCCAAGGCAGCTGGCTATGAAACCAGAAAAATGAAAGTCAACGGTACTTGCTACGAAGTTTATGGAATTGGCAAGGGCGGAGCGCTCTTTGAACTGTTTTATAACCCAGTCACTCTTGAACTGATGAAAACGGTAAAGAAGGGTTAATCTAGCCATGGGGATCGAACAACTTAACGTTCCGAGCCCAAAAACGGACGAAGGCATATCTAATATGCCTTCGTCCGCAATGATTAATGTCTGGGATTCCAAGGTCCGTATTTTTCATTGGGGCACTGTCCTATGCTTTGTTGCCGCATGGTTTAGTGCAGGGGTCGATGAGCAGATTCATGAATATGCAGGATATACTGTGGCGGGCCTGCTCGCCTTTCGGATATTGTGGGGATTTGTTGGATCCCGCTATGCACGATTTCGTGATTTTGTTCCTTCACCGGGAACATTTTTTGCCTATATAAAAAGCCTGCTTAGCGGGCGTAGCTTGCGCCATATCGGACATAACCCGATAGGCGCTGTCATGATTTTAGCACTGATGGTGCTGTTGATTGCCATTAGTGCTACTGGCTGGATGATGTTAACGACTGCCTATTTTGGTGTTGCCTGGGTAGAGGAAGTACATCAGTACGCAACCTACGGCATATTGGGCTTACTGCCGCTACATATCGGCGGTGCTCTATTGTCCAGCTACTTGCATCGCGAGAATTTGGTGTTGGCCATGATTACGGGCCGCAAACCAGCCAATGTCGACCATAAGCCTGTTGCGACTGCATCAGCTGAGTGATGGTTTTTCGGGTGTGCGGATCAATGATAATCGCTAGATAAAGTCAGCCCCCGTGGGGGCTGACACAGGTGATGGCGGTCCTCTGGTCGAGGCCGCTGTCCCTCGCCGTCTACGTCACCGGAAATTTTCCCAAACAGATGTCTTGATCTATCTCCGGGTAAAGTTCCTGGCAAAGTTTGCTTTGTGAATTGTTCTCTTTTCCCATATGTCGGTCCGCGCTCGCGCGGATTAGCCGTGAGATATAAAAAAATGGTGCCGCTGGGCGAAATAACATCAAACGAGCCCGCCATCAGAGCCCGACCGGGTGGACGCCGTGCTGGCCGCTTCATCGTCCTCAAACAGCGAAGCGGTAGGACAACGATAGACGAGGCCCGCGCTCGCGCGGATTAGCCGTGAGATATAAATACTGCCCCCCACCAGAGCCCAAGCGGGCGACGGCCGAGCAGGCCGCTCCATCGAAGGCCCGCGCTCGCGCGGATTAGCCGTGAGATATAAATACTGCCCCCCACCAGAGCCCAAGCGGGCGACGGCCGAGCAGGCCGCTCCATCGAAGGCCCGCGCTCGCGCGGATTAGCCGTGAGATATAAAAAAATGGTGCCGCTGGAGTGAATTGAACACTCGACCTCGTCATTACCAATGACGCGCTCTACCACTGAGCTACAGCGGCGACAAGGAGACGCGGTTGCTTGGCGTAACCTCATTGCAGGGGGCGAAACTGCCATAGCTTTACGTAAACCGCAAGCCCTCTTGCCAGCAAAAAATTGAACACATCGTTGCGACTTTGTAAAAGCGGCTTATTATAGCGTGAGAGCTTTGCAAATTTAAGCAATAAGGGGAGCCCGTGGTAAATTCAGACCGTCAAAAGCGCGCGGCCAAACGCAAAGAGCGATTGGTCAAACAGATGCGTGACAATCTTAAAAGGCGCAAGCAGCAGACGCGGGCGCGTACCGCCCAGCTCGAGGATGCAAAGCCCGCAAAAACTGCGATCAGTGCCCCCGATCACGAACCAGCGGCGTCTGGTTGTGAAAAATTGGATGACGAGTGAGCCTTGTTGGTCTAAAAGTCCATGCTTTGGTAAGAGTGGGCATGTTAGAAGCAAGCAGTTAAAGACTTTTTTCAAACAATTGATCAAAATTTCCTCACTTATTAATGTGACGCGCGAAAATTGGTCATAGCAATGCAATTGAATGGGCGGAATAACTGAATGGATCGTATAAAAATAACCGGTGGCCAGCAATTGAACGGCACAATCGCCATTTCGGGCGCAAAAAACGCAGCGCTGCCATTGATGATCGCCTCATTGTTGACGAGCGATACCCTGACCTTGAAAAATGTTCCAAACCTTGCTGATGTGGGGCAGTTAGGGCGTATCTTGCGCAATCACGGTACGGATTTCACGATTGCTGGCAAGCGCCCGGGTAAAAGCCCGATGCAGGGCGAGACCTTTCATCTGACCTCACGCGATATCTGGGACACCACGGCACCCTATGAGATGGTCTCCAAAATGCGCGCCAGTTTCTGGGTGCTGGGCCCGCTGCTTGGCCGCGAGCACAAGGCGCGCGTGTCACTGCCAGGTGGCTGCGCGATTGGTACCCGTCCGGTTGATCTGCATCTGGAAGGGCTGAAAAAGCTCGGTGCTAAAATTGAACTCGAAGATGGCTATGTGATTGCCCGCACCCCGCGCGGTGGTCTTAAAGGTGGCAAGATCACCTTCCCGCTGATCTCTGTTGGCGCGACCCATAACTGTCTGCTGGCAGCTGTGTTGGCGCGCGGCGAGACCCTTATCGAAAATGCCGCCGCCGAACCAGAAATTGGCGATGTGGCGCGCTGCCTTGTTAAAATGGGTGCCAAGATCGAGGGCATTGATACCCACACGCTGAAAATCCAGGGTGTGACGCAGCTTGAAGGGGCCGTGCACACTGTGCTGCCCGATCGCATTGAAGCTGGCACTTATGCGATGGCCGTTGCGGCAACGGGCGGGGATGTGTTCCTTGAGGGCGCTGACCCAACGCATTTACAATCGGCGCTTGATCTGATGGTCGAGGCAGGGGTGACCATCAAGATCAAAAAAGGCGGTATTCAGGTGACGCGCGGCAAGGAAGCACTAAAGCCCGTGCAGGTCGAAACGCAACCGTTCCCGGGTTTTCCAACCGATTTGCAGGCCCAGTTCATGGCCATGATGTTGCTCGTCAAAGGTACGTCAACGGTGCGCGAAACCATTTTCGAAAACCGGTTTATGCATGTTGCCGAGCTTATGCGCATGGGCGCGGATATTTCGCAGTCGGGTGATACTGCGCAGATCACTGGTGTGGACGAGCTGCACGGAGCACAGGTCATGGCAACCGATCTTCGCGCTTCGGCGTCATTGGTTATTGGTGGTCTGGTTGCCAAAGGCGACACCATCGTCAACCGTGTCTATCATCTTGATCGCGGTTTTGAACGTATAGAGGAAAAGCTCTCGGCTTGTGGGGCCATTATTGAACGGCTCAGCGAATGACCAGCTTGAAACTCGTGGCGCTTGACGAAGATGACCTTCAGGCGATGTCGGCTCAAATGCAGGACGCGATATTGCGCACGGTCGATATGACATGGGACCCTGCAAGTCATCGTTTTGTGGCGTTGATGAACCGCTTTGACTGGCAACAGGCCCAGAGCGGCAACAAGAGTGGTAAAAAACCTTATGAGCGCCACCGCTGCGCCCTGCGCTTTGATCATGTCAACGCAGTGCAGTTGAAAAATATTGAAATTGGCAAAGGCAACAAGACCTTGTCTTTGCTGACCATACGATTTGAGGCCGGGGAAGAGCCATCGGGTAATATTGATCTGGTCTTTGCCGATCATTGCTCGATCCGTCTCAATGTGGAATGTATAGAGATCGAATTGACCGATCTTGGCGAAGGTTGGAGCGTGCGCTCAAAGCCCGAACACGAAGGCCAAACCTAAAAAAGGATAGAGATATGCCGATCAGGCTTGATGCCAGCAAGGAGGGTTTTGAAGCCAGCTTTGTCGAGCTTTTATCGATGAAACGTGAAGTCTCGTTCGATGTCGAGCAGACCGTTCGCGCTATTGTTGTTGATGTGCAAGCGCGCGGCGATGAGGCATTGATTGAGCTGTCGCAAAAATTCGACCGTATTGATTTGCGGGCTCGGGGCATCAAAGTGAGTGCCAGCGAGCTGGATGAGGCCGTGCAAAACGCTGATCCCAAGGTTGTGGAAGCGCTTACCTTTGCCGCCCAACGGATCAAGGATCATCATAGTCGCCACAAGCCGGTCAGCGAATATTATACGGATGATCTAGGCGTTGAACTGGGGCAGCGCTGGACGCCGGTTGAGGCTGCCGGGCTCTATGTGCCAGGAGGCACGGCCGCCTATCCAAGTTCTGTTTTAATGAATGCTATTCCGGCGAAAGTTGCGGGCGTTGAGCGCCTTGCCATGGTTGTACCCATGCCTGATGGCAAGATTAATCCAGCCGTATTGGCCGCCGCCAAGATTGCCGGTGTTGATGAAATATACCGCGTTGGCGGGGCGCAGGCTGTCGCAGCATTGGCCTATGGCACTGATACAATCGCGCCGGTTTCGGTGATTGTGGGGCCGGGAAATGCTTATGTGGCCGCTGCCAAGCGCCAGGTTTACGGAACGGTGGGCATTGATATGATCGCCGGGCCGTCTGAAGTTTTGATCGTCGCCGATAAGGAAAATAATCCTGACTGGATCGCTATAGATCTGCTGGCGCAAGCCGAGCATGACACATCGGCGCAATCAATCCTGATCACCGATGACGCAGCTTTTGCACACCAAGTGGTTGAGGCAGTCGCGGCGCATCTCACAACCTTGTCGCGCGAAAAAATCGCCCGCCAGAGCTGGGAAGAATTTGGGGCCATCATTCTGGTTGAAACGCTCGCCGATGCGGTGCCCCTGTGCAATCGCCTTGCTGCGGAGCATCTGGAAATCGCCACGGAAGACCCCGACGCCATGGCCGCACAAATTACCAATGCGGGAGCCATATTCCTTGGGCGCTATACCCCCGAAGTGATTGGCGATTATGTAGCTGGCACCAATCATGTGCTGCCAACGGCGCGCTCGGCGCGGTTTTCATCAGCGCTTGGCGTCACCGACTTCATGAAACGCACCAGCCTGCTCAAATGCAGCGCGCAAAGTTTACGTGCACTTGCGCCCGCCGCCGTGACGCTCGGCGAAGCCGAAGGCCTCACCGCCCATGCAAGATCGGCCGCTATCCGACTTAATCTGGAAGGTTGAGGCGACATGGTCCAATGAAATTTGCCAATCCAAGGGTAGTATAATATACTACCAAGTAGGATAATGTTATTTCGGAGGAGTGTTGCAGATGTCGATGGTCAAAAAAAGTATCACTGTTACCAAAAAACAGAACGATTGGATTAAAGCCCAGATTGCGACTGGTCATTATGGTAATGACAGTGAAGTTGTGCGTGAGTTGATCCGCGAGCGGCAATTGCAAGAACAAGAAACCCCTGCTGAAATAGAAGCGATCCGCGCCAAGCTGATTGAAGCAGAAAAAGGTGGCTTCTCTGAGATGACCGTCGATGAGATCTGGCAAGAAGCTAGGCAACAACGCAAATCTGAACATGGTTGATTATCGTTTATCTGAACATGCTAAACGAGATTTGCTGGCTATCGCCCTATATGGTGATGAGCACTATGGGCTTGAGCAATCGAATGTCTATCGTGACCGTCTCAAACAACGATTTTTGATCTTGGCAAAACAACCAATGCTCTATCCGGCTGTTGATCATATTCATTCGGGATACCGGCGAAGCGTATGCGGCCAACATTGCATTTACTATCGGATCAAAGACAACAGCGTCGAAATTATGCGGATATTGGGACGCCAAGGTTTTTGATAGATTGCGGTAGAGATTGCGATGACAGTTTACTAATAATACTTAACTATTTCCTTCGTATCGCCCGCCTAAACCGGTTTCCAAAGGCTGGCCTTTGGTGCCAGCCGCATAGGCTGCCTTTCCGGCGAGGGCGAACGCGCTAGTGGCTAAACAAACTGCCCGGCGCACCAGCCAGAGCTCCAGGCCCATTGGAAGTTATAGCCGCCAAGCCAACCGGTGACATCGACCACTTCGCCAATGAAATAAAGGCCCTTGACCTTGTTGGCTTGCATGGTTTTGGATGATAGGGCATTGGTGTCAACGCCGCCAAGGGTCACCTCGGCGGTGCGGTAGCCCTCCGATCCGGTGGGTTTGATCTGCCAGTTGGTGATGAGATCAGTAAGGGCGCGCAGACGCTTGTCGGATAGATCAGCCATATTGCCCTCAAGTCCGGCCTTGGCGCAAAAATGCGCGGCAATTTTCTTTTGCAGATGACCAGACAGTACATTATGGATCGCCGCTTTTGGGCTATTTTGGCGGGCGCTGCGCAAGGCCTCAAAGAGATCAGTATCTGGCAGCATATTGATGGCGAGGACATCGCCCTCGCGCCAGAACGAAGAGATTTGCAGGATCGCGGGGCCGCTTAACCCGCGATGGGTAAACAACATGGCATCCTTAAAACTTTGCCCGTTGCAAGAGACGATGACATCAAGCGAAGTTCCTGACAGGAGCTTGAGTTCAGCACGGAATGTTTCGTCAAACGTCAAGGGGACGAGCGCGGGGCGTGGTTCTATGATGTTGAGCCCGAACTGCTCCGCGATCTTGAAGCCAAATCCGGTTGCGCCAATTTTTGGAATGCTTTTGCCACCGGTTGCGATGACCAGCGAAGCGCACTGAATGTGATCAGAACCAACCTTGAACACAAAGCCTCCATCGGCTTGGCGGATATCGGAGACGGTGCTCTCCAGCTGCGGATGCACATCAAGATCAAACAGTTCGGACAACAGCATATCGATGATCTGTGTCGCTGACTTTTCGCAAAACAGGGCGCCGCTGGCATGCTCGTCAGCTTTTTCAAACCAGTCAATCTTGTGGCGTTCGACCATATGGATAAAATCGTGCTGGGTGTAGCGTTTGAGGGCGGATTTACAGAAATGAGGGTTCGTTGATAGATAGCGCTGCGCCCCCGCGTCAATATTGGTGAAGTTGCAGCGCCCGCCTCCAGAGATACGGATTTTTTCGCCGATCTTTGCCGCGTGGTCGAGGAGGATCACGGAGCGCCCGCGTTTGCGAGCTTCCATCGCGCACATCATGCCAGCGGCACCGGCGCCGATGATGGCCACATCAATCTGTTTCATGTTTTCTCAAATTTCGTTTTAAACGCGCTTGCGTGCCATAGCTTTCATACGCGCTTGCGCGAGAGGGCCTTGACGCGAAAGCGCCGCCTTAGGGGATCGAGCGAGCCATCAAGGGCCTGCTCGGGATCGAATATGGGTTGTAGCTTGTAGGCAGCGATATAGACAAGGGCTAGTCCCACAAACCATGACAAAATCTGCCAGATCCACAAGGGTGGCATGAATGAAGGGAATATATCGCGAAGCACAGAGCCACTTAGAGGCAGGGCGATCGTTAGGGCAAACAAACATGCAACCAGCAGCGCAACCAGCCACCAAACCCGCGCATAGGGGGCCATCAAGGGCTTGCCGTCGGGTAACACATGATAGGAAAGCTGGTGGGTGTGCGCTTGTTGGTATTGGGCGGCGTTTCGCGTTTGCAGACCGAACAAACCAGTGAGCAAAAGCAAGGAGAAATTGGCAACAAGACCCCAAAAGGCCGGGTGCAGGGAAAGCGGCCAGGCGTCAAATGGCAGATCGATGGCCAATATATCCGCCAGACCTTGCGGGATCATGCTGGTAGCGAGCACGCCGACAAGGCCTGCCAATGCGCCATTGCGAACAGCATTTCCGCCTAGTGAGGGAAAATAGCAAAGCCCGACAAGGGCTGGCAATAATTGTAAACCAAAAGCGCCTGCCAATAGAAACAAGGGCAGGGGATCATCGGGTTTTTGCCATGCAATGAGAAGCGCCACACCAAGGAGCAAGCCAATTGTAAAGCGGGTGATTGATTTCCTGAAAGTGGGTTGATGGGAGCGCTTTAGCCGTTCATAAAAAATATCATTGGCAATAGTGGCGCCGGCTGTGAACAAAGCGGTCGCGGTGCTGGCCACTAATCCAGCTAACAGGGCAAAAGCGATAAACCCCATTAAAAGCGGGTTGCCAAGTGGGGTCGCCAGAAGCAGGGACATGATTGCTTGTGGTTCGCTGCCAGCGCTCAAGGTGCCAACCGGCTGCGTAGCGGCTAAATCTGGTATTTTGTGCGCCATGCGTGTTGCCAGAGCAATGATGACGGTGGTGGTGAACAGCAAAAGCCCGCTCATCAAAGCAGCGGCAAAGAATTGTTGCGGGGCATGAGCGCGCCCTTTGGCGGCGGTAAAGCTGATCATGATAGTAGCGGGGGCGCTGGCAAGCCCTATTAGCGCCAGCAAGCTGGTTGCAACCATGGTGCCCGGCCAGGAAATATTGGTGGGTGCTGCAGCGGGCAAGGGGTCATACAAAGCCCCTGGTACAAACAGGGGGGCGTTGATTTGATCGCTTTGCATTTGCGTCAGCGCATCAATAAAGCTGGCAAAACCACCCAAAGCTTCAATGCAGACGAGGGTGGCGACAATCAGCGCAAGGACCAGTGCGATACCAGCGGGAGCTGCGACCCGCATGATGGCCCCCATGCCCCCAAAAGCAGAGTGAAAGAATAATAAGCCTGCCATTAAAGCCATCGTCAATAAAGAGATCAGCGAGTTGGCCCCCCCCAAAAGACCTGCCATCAAGGAAGCCCCAAAGCGCAGGCTCATAATGGTTAGTGTGAGCGCGATCAAGATTGCGGTCAGGGCTGTGACGATGCGCACGCCGCTCGAGCGGTAATAGTCGCCAAGTAGCTGGGCGCAGGTCAAAGGATTGAATATGCGAGAAAGGATCCAGATGCGTCTGGCAAACAGTGCCAAGGTCAGGGGCACAATGATCGCCGCTAGCGCTGCAAAGCCATAAGAAAAGCCGCTGCGATAGAGCAGGCCTATATGCGGCAGGCTCATCACACCGAGCAGGGTCACAGTGGTGCTGGCGAGAATAAAGCGTGCGCTTGAAAGCCGTTTGCCAGCCAGCAGATACTCAACCAGATCATAGCTCAAATACCGGTGTTTTGCGCTGACCCAGACATAATAGAAGATCGTCAATGTGCCTGGAACCAGCAGCCAGATCAATGAATTGTTCATACTAACTCTCTTTGACCACGAGGTCATAGACTCAGAAACGGATTTCGGCTGTGTTTGTCTTGAAATGAGCAGAACCAAGTAAAAAATATTGAGTGATACTGGTATCAGTCCATATTTTTTACGCTGGTAATGCTTTTTTCAGGACAAATCTGAAAGATTGACCTGATTTTCACCAGTTTAAGCGTGATATTTGATTATTGGGGAAGCCCAACGCACAAACTTCACACTCAAACTGGCAAAAGTCAGGTCAACACAGTCCAAAACCGTTTATGAGTTTATGACCTAGCCAGCACACTGCAAGGAGACACACCAAGCGTCCCTTTAAAGATAATATATTTCAATCTGTTAGATAAGAGCAAACGAAAAAGGTCTATATGCAATCATGGATTGCAATTTATCCACCCTATTCTCAAGCGATTTTGGCACGCAAGAGGTCATGTAGGTGCAAAATGCCGACAGGCTTGTCATCATCGACGACAAATACGGTGGTGATATTGGAGGAATTGATCACCTCCAATGCCTTGCTGGCCAGCATATCGGATGGCACGGTTTTAGGATGTTTGGTCATCACTTCAGCGGCCGTCATATCGATCAGCCCGGAATTCATGTTTCGGCGTAAATCGCCATCGGTTATGATGCCATCCAATCCGCCTTGATCATTTTTGATACCAAGGCAGCCAAAACTTTTTTCGGTCATGACGACGAGCGCTTCGCTCATTTTGAGATCGCCCGCTATGAGCGGCAGGGCATCGCCTTTGTGCATGAGGTCGCGCACATAGCTGAGCGAGGCACCAAGTGCACCGCCTGGATGGAAGATTTTAAAGTCGCTGGCGGTGAAGCCTTTATATTCCAGTAACGCAATGGCCAGTGCATCACCAAGGGCCAGCTGCATGGTTGTCGAGGTGGTGGGCGCAAGGCCGTGCGGACAGGCTTCGGTGGAGCGCGGCAGGATCAATTTGACATCGGCTGCTTGCGCAAGGGCGCTATCAAGCTTCGAGGTGACCGCGATCAACGACACGTTAAAGCGCCTTGTATAATTGATCAGCGCAGAAAGTTCGACAGTTTCACCCGACCAGGAAAATCCCACCACTGCATCATTATTAGTGATCATGCCAAGATCGCCATGCCCTGCTTCTGATGGATGGACAAAAAAGGCAGGTGTGCCGGTGGAGGCGAGGGTCGCGGCGACTTTTTGCCCGATATGGCCACTTTTTCCCATGCCCGAAATGATCACCCGGCCATTATTTTTCTGGGCATTGGAGATGGTTTCCACCGCCTTGACAAATTCGCCGCCAAGATCGCCGCTCAAAGCTTTGGCAAGCTGGGTAATGCCGGAGGCTTCGAGTTGCAGCGTATTGGTTGCGGATGTGATGAGTGTTTCATCGGACATAGAGCGGCCTCTTTATGGAGCGTTGGGCAAGGGGTTCGGGTCAAAAACTCATAGACGGTTTTGTTTAGCTGATTTTAGAAAGGGATACACGCAAAAAAGCTTGTCCAAAGCAAGGGCGTATCAATTTAGAACGTCCGATAACGGCTCTTTAACCAGTTCAGCATATTCTGGGGGTAGTGAAATTTCAGTGATTTGTGCTGTTGGTTGTTTTGGTTGGAGATTGTGTTGGGTAGTTTTTCTTACAATATGGCGGATTTTATGCGCTTGGGATCATTGATTGCTCTCATGGCGTTTTCTGCTGTGTCTAATGCAGCTGCCCAGCGGGTTACTAATGGCGAACAGCTGCTCGGGGCGGATGGCACTCTTATCCCAGATTTTGAACGCACTGAGCGCCAAACACAGTTAGAGCCGGGCATTGAGCCTGCAGTTCAGGCACCTCTACGTGTGCTTGAACCACAAGACCCGCTAAATCAGTTCTATGCCAACGCTGCCAGCACAGCGATTGATCAGCGCAATAATGAGCGCTTTAACAATGTACTGCCAGATCCCTTGAGCCAGCGGCCACGTAATTTTCGCGATACCAGCTTTACCCAAAGTGTCGCTCGCGCTCAAAATAATCGACCAGTAGATGAAAACTGGCGCGCGCGCGATGATAACGCTTTTGATCCTTTGGGCATTCGCACTGGCGGCTTCGTGTTCTATCCCGAACTATATGCACGTATGATCGTCACTAATAATATTTTCGCGACCAGCGACAATCAAAAAGCAGATACCGGGCTCGAGGTTTCCTCGACCTTTCGTTTGCAATCTGACTGGAATGTGCATGAGCTGGAATTTTTTGCCACGGGCAGGGAAAAGCGCTGGCGTCGCTTTGCGAGCGAGAACACCACCGAATTTGAAACCAGGGCGCGGGGCCGCTTGGACATAACCTCGCGCACCAGCGTCGAGGCAGCTATTCGCTATGAGCAAAAGATGGAGGGGCGTGGCTCGGTCGAGCTCTCTGATGCCGCTGTTGGCCCCGCAACGGCGCATGAAACCGAGTTTTTTGGTCAGCTCAATCATCGTTTCAATCGTCTTGGTTTTCGCCTGCGCGGTCAGGTCATTCGCAACAGATATGATGATGTGGCGCTACGTGGCGGTGGCGTGCAGCAAAATCATTTTCGGGACTTTGATGAACAGACTTTGAATCTGCGCACAAATTACGAGTTTTCTCCAAGATTTTCCATTTATGCCGATACGCAGGTCGGCAGACGCAAGTTTGCCAACAGGCTGGATGCGGGGGGATTATTGCAAGGTAGTGATAGCTTGCTGTTGGCGGTGGGGACACGCATTGAACTGACGCAAAATTTGAGTTTCCTTGGAAATGTTGGCTATGCGCGGGCCAATCCCGATGAACCATCGCTTGTCGACCTTGAGGGGGTGGTGTTCGATACCAGCCTGATCTGGAGCCCCTTTCGATATGCGACGATCACGCTGACGGGGGCAAGTGAACTCGAAGAAACCACCCAGAGCGGCAGTCCAGGTTCTATGAACAGATCGGTATCACTATCGCTGGCTAAACAATGGACGCATCGCTTCAGTTCGACGTTAAGCGCTCAATTTGAGGAAAGAGACTTTGCCGGGATTGCTCAAAAAGACACGGAACTGACGGTTGGGCTGGTTGCCGAATATATGTTCAATCGCTCTTGGGTTATTGATGCGGGCCTTGAGCATACAGAGGTAAAAGGTGGCAACAAATATAGCGAAGATAAGGTGCATTTGGGTTTGAAATGGCGCCGCTAGCTCGTTTTGCTCTGATGGGTCAGGCCTTCGAGCAGCTTGCGCAATTCAATGGCAAAATCATTGCGTAATTCGGGATGAGCCAGAGCAAAGGCCACATTGGCGGTCAAAAATCCCACGCGTGAACCGCAATCAAAGCTTAGACCCTCATATTCGATCGCGTGGAAATCTTGAACCTTCATCAAACGGTGCATGGCATCGGTGAGCTGAATTTCATTGCCTGCGCCCTCGCGTTGATCCTTGAGGATCGAAAAGATTTCAGGCTGCAGGATATAGCGTCCCATAATGATGAGATTGGAGGGGGCGGTGCCAGCTTTGGGCTTTTCCACCATGCCGGTAATGGGCCAGCATTTGTTTTCTCCATCACCAATGCTGACAACACCATATTGATCGGTCTCTTCGCTTGTGACTTCTTCAACACCGATGATGTTGCCGCCCTTTTCATTATAACCATTGATCATTTGCTTGAGACAGCTATCGCCGTTTGACTGGGTCAACATATCGGGGAGCAGCAGCGCAAATGGTTCATCGCCAACGAGTTCGCGCGCGCACCACACGGCATGTCCAAGACCTTTTGGTTCTTGCTGGCGGGTGAAGCTGGTTTGCCCAGGGCCAGGCAGTAATTCCTCCAGCATTTCGATCTCTTCGTGCTTACCTTTGGCCTTCAAGATATTTTCTAGTTCCGCCTGCCGGTCGAAATGATCTTCAATGACGCCTTTGTTGCGACCCGTGACAAAGATAAAATGCTCAATTCCGGCTTCTCGTGCTTCATCAACAACCCGCTGGATGATGGGCCGATCAACAATGGTCAGCATTTCTTTGGGCATGGCCTTTGTGGCTGGCAGAAAACGCGTGCCAAGGCCAGCGACCGGAAAGACAGCTTTACGAATAGGGCGATGGGTCATGGGGCAGTTTCCTGAACTAAAAAGGCAATCGATCTTTATGCAGTATCCTCTAGATAAATGACCTTTCTCTGAAAATCTATGGTTAAGGGGGCCTGGGAATGGGGTTATCTGGGTAAGATTGGATCCTAGCGCCCTTCGCGCAGCCAGGTCAGGGACAAAGCCCCCAGCAACAACGCCAATGCCAGCAATCCAGAAAACAGTGGGATCGTTGAGCTGGTGCGCACCTGATAGGCCTGGCGGTCCGCAAGGGCCAGCCAGCCGGGGCCGTGCATCTGACGGCCCTTATTATTCATAAGTAAGCGCGGAAATGCTTTTTTATCGTTTGGTGTGCTGCCTTGCCAAAGTGCGGTACCACCCGTTGTTTTCAACAAGGGAGCAAGCGGGGCAAGGCTGGCGGTGACGCTTTCAAGTTCGCGTGAATTGATCCGCCCGACATGAATGGCTGCGTTTAATTCACCAGAAGATAAACGAAACAGCCCGCCGGTTTGCGCTTTGATCACTTTGCGCCAGATGCCGGGGCTGGTCTGCTTTAGATCATGGGTGGAAATCTCACCGGTTGGCGACACCAGTTGCACTGGCTCAACTTTGTCGAGCATGGAGCGCCGTTCGATGGTCAGATCTCGGCCCTTGGCACTGGCTGTCAGATATTCTTCTTCAAGATCAGGTTCTTTCATCAGCCAATGTGACAAGCGGCGGAACAAAGCGTTATAGGGCCCCCCACCATCATAGCCCCGCGCCCACAGCCAGGCATGGTCGGAGAGCAGCATGGCGACGCGGCCCTTGGCGCGCCGGTCAAGCAACAATAAGGGTTTTTCATCAGGCCCGCTCATCAGCACATCTCCCGACGTGGCTTTGGCATCGATCAGGCGGAACCAGCGTCCCCATGCGGGGGATTGCTTAGGGGATAGCGCCGCACCAGGCAAATCTCTGGTAACGGGATGGCGGCGGCCCTGTTTGCTGATCCGCGCCTTGAACGGCCGCTTGGTAATGGAACCGGTGGGATCGGCGGGCAGAATTTGCGCCAGAGGTGTGCGGGCCAGCGAGCGCCGCTTGGCAAATTGCGAGCCAGCAGCCAGTAACACTGCGCCGCCTTCTTCCACATAGCGCGCCACATTATCGAGATAGATCAAGGGCAGAACACCGCGGCGGCGATAGCGATCAAAAATGATCAAATCGAAATCATGCAAGCGCTGGGAAAACAACTCTCTGGTGGGAAAGGAGATTAGCGACAGCTCGTGGATGGGCGTGCCGTCTTGTTTTTCAGGAGGGCGCAAAATGGTAAAATGCACGAGATCAACCGCGGCGTCAGAGCGCAACAGATTGCGCCAGGTGCGTTCGCCGGGATGGGGTTCGCCAGAGACCAGCAGCACTCGCAGATTTTCGCGCACGCCCTGCGCTGATAGGGCAAGGCGATTATTAGCAAGGGTCAGCTCGCGCGGAACTGCTTTTAGTTCGACCTCAACGATATTTTGACCGGCATGGGGGAACTCGAAATCAATGAAGACATCGGCGCCGATGCGCACATTTCGCACTTCGTCCGGTTTATCCTCTCGTCTAATCGTAATTTGCGCCAGCTTTGATGCCTGCTTGGTTTTTCCGGCCTGTAATATTTGCAAACGAATTTGGCGACTTGTTTCAACGATGCCGAACCGAGGCGACTCCAATAGTTTGATCCGTCGGTCAAATTCATCTGGCAGCCCAGTAACAAGCGCATGAACTGGCACATCAAGGCCAAGGCTTTTGGGCTGCTTGGGAATATCGTGCACTTGCCCATCGGTGATCATAAAGATGCCAGAGAGACGGTCGCGCGGGATATCGGCCAGTCCGTTATTCATGCTTTTGACGAGCTGCGTACCAAGCGAGCCATCGCCCTCATTTTGGCTTTCAATCACCCGCACATCGAGATTGCCAAGGCTTTTGAGTTTTTTCGTCAGCTGCTTTTCAAGCAATAAAGTTTGCTTGGATCGATCCGTGATTTTCTGGCTGTCAGAGTGATCAACAACGATCAGCGCGATATTGTTCAAAGGATCTCGCTGCTCGCTTTTAAGCTGCGGGTTCATCAAGGTTAAAAACAGCAGCCCAAGCACAATGGCCCGTAAGGATCCAACCCCGGGGCGACGCCAAATGCTCAATAGGCCAACAACAACGCAAAGCGCTCCCAGTAGCCAAAGCAGCGGGAGGGCGACAAGCGGGGCAAAATCCAGTGTGTAATTCATGTCATTGCCCCAATCTGCGCATCAAGGCGGGCAGGTGAACCTGATCGGCCTTATAATTGCCGGTGAGGGCATACATGACGATATTGATGCCGGTGCGATAGGACATTTCGCGCTGGCGTTCACCATCTGGACTGACCGCAAACAAGGTGCGGCCATTCTCATCGGTGGCCCAGGCGGCGGCCAGATTATTGGAAGTGATGATAATCGCACTGACATCATCTGAATTGCGCACCGATGAAGCGTTGTTCTTAGCTGAAGCCTCAACCCATAAGGTGCCGCCTTGCCAGCGACCGGGGAAACTGTTGAGCAGATAAAAGCTGCGGGTCAGCACGTGATTACTGGGTACGGGCTCTAGTGGGGGAATATCCATACGGGCCAGCAATCGTGCTAGCGGCGTTGGCTCTCCTGCATTTTGGTTTGGTAAAAAGCTGTTGATCTGGTCTTGGGTATCAAACAAGATGACGCCGCCTTGCTTCATATAGGCATTGATGCGCGCGACCGTATTGCTGTCGAGTTGATTGGGTTTTGCTAATACGGGCCAATAGAGCAGGGGGAAAAAGGCCAGCTCGTCCTTGGATATATTGACGCCCACGGGTTCGACGGGTTCAAAGGCGGTGCGTCTGGCGATTTTTTTCGACAGGCTTGTGAGGCCAAGTCGGCTGATACGATCAATCACCGGATCGCCGGTGCGCACATAGGCCAGATGGGTCTCAAGGGACATGTTGAGACCAAAGGCGTCAGTGGCAACGGAGCGTTGCTCACTAGCTGGTGCTGCCAGCGCTGGATCAGTGCCCAGCAATGGTGCGCTCACCAACAGGGCAAGGGCGCTGGCTTGTACAGCTTTTTTGAGGCCAGATCGTTTAATCGCCGGGGCCATCAGGCCCTGCATCAGTGACACGACAAGACTGTCAATCAGGAACAATATGAGCGCCAGCGTGAACAATAAGGGAGCAAGCGGCGTTGAGCTGTTGGCCTTGTAGTTTTCGAGCAAAACATTTGCAGGGGGCGCGGGCATTGGTGTTAGTTTCAGATCTTTCGAGGCGATATTGAGCGCCCGGCTAAGTCCTGTGGAGCCATACAGGCCCGGTGGATGGGCTTTGCTTGGCGTAAAGTGATCAAGACCAGCAATCTTTACTGGTTCTGTGTGGATGGTCGGGGCGGTGAAATTGCCAAAGCCATCAAGAATGCGGATCGGTGGCAGGGCTGGCAACTCAGCTTCCTTGCGGCCGCCATCGCCAGGTTTTGTGCTACGGGCCTGATCGCTTGTCGGGGTGTTTGTTGCCGTTTTGGGGATGATGCCTGACGATAATCCGACAAGGCGGCGCAACATATCGACGAATAGACCGGAATGGGGCAAATCAGACCAGGTGGAATTGGCGGTGATATGGAACAGGACAAGCAGGCCGCGACCGGTTTTACGAGCGGTTACCAAGGGGGTGCCGTCCTCAAGGCGCGCCCAGATCAGCACACGATCATTGAGCTTTGATGGGTCGGCCAGCACTTGCCGTTTGACGCTCACATCGGTGGGCAATTCCAGTCCAAAAAACGGGCTGTTTTCCTCGAATGCAGCAAGCTTTTGTGGTTTGCTCCATGACAGCGCCCCACCTAGTGCTCGACCGCCCTGGCGCAGGGCAACTGGCAAAAGATCGTCACCGCCTTGCTCAAGGCGCGGTCCGGCAAAGCGCACCAATATGCCGCCTCGCTGCAACCAGTCTTCAAGCTGCAAGCTGGTTTTTGCTTGCAGTCGGCCAATACCCGCGAGGATCAAGGTGGAGATATCGCGTGCCAATAAAGTATCGGTGGCCTTTGCGGTATTTTTGCTCTTTGGCTCGGTAAGTTCGCTAAAAGGTTTGAGGGCTTTTTTGATATAGTAGAGCGATGACAATAGGGGCTGGGATTCTTCAGATGCTTCCCCGCTGATCAGCCCAATGCGTTGCCAGTTGGCGCGCCCATCGACAAGAAAGCTGGTGCTGGCGGCGCGCATGCCCTTGATCTCTACCCGGGCGATCTGATTGCGCAGCTCAAGGGGTAACTTGAAATCGACTTTCGTGTTGGTGGCACTGGCTGCCAGCTTGAACGGTTTAAGAAAAATTGATCGTCCCTTGCCATCTAGCGCGCGCACATGTCCCTCATACTCAAAGCCACCAGCACTGGTGATGGTGGCTTGCAGATTGCCCTTTTTATTGACGATGGCGTGTAGCGCCAGTGGTGCGATGGCCTCGGGGCCGTTTTTCATAATAGTCAGGTTTTTGGCATTGCCCGCTAAGGCAGCAATTTTGGTGGCGAACTCATTGGCATGACCATAGTCAAGCCCATCGCTCAGCCAGAAAAACTTTACCTGTTTGCCAGCAAATTCGGCTTTCTTGAGAACTGCCAGTGCCTGCATGCGGTCGGGGGCAAAGGGATGAGGCTTGAAACCTGCAAACTGCTCACGAGCCTTGAAGGCGCTTATCGGCTTGAGCGAGCGGCGCTCATCAATATTGGCGGTGGGGATCAGCAAGACGGAGTTATTTTGTTGTTCGGCCAGCTCCAGCAATTGCCGCATTGAGGTGCGGCGTTGGCGCCAGTTGGCGGCAGATGCCCAGCCATTATCAATCACTGCCACCAGCAAATCAGATTTTGCTAGCGTGGTTGTTTGCGGATTAAGCACAGGCCGCGCCAGCGCCAGAATAAGTGCGGCGGCGGCGATCAGTCGTAATAGCGTGAGCCACCAAGGACTATGGGCCTTGTCTTGCTCATCCTTATTGATACCCAGTAGCAAACGGGTTGCCGGAAAAAAGATGTGGTGCGGGCTTGGCGGTGTGATGCGCAGCAGCCACCAGATCAGTGGCAAGACAATCCCGACGGCCAGTAGCCAGGGGGACAGGAAACCAAGCGGTCCAAGTGACATCATGATGCGGCTCCCTTCGAACTGGACCGCTGAGCGCCACCAGCACCCAGCAGGGAGGGGCCAAGCCGCGCATAGAGCGCCAGTAGAGCTTCGCTGGCGGGCCGGTCCGTATGGTGCACCATAAAGCTGAACTGGTGATTTTGTGCTGTTTGGCGGATGGTTTCGCGGTGCAGGGCCAGGCGTTTTTGATACTCTGTTCGCATTTCCTGAGCACGGCCCGCGAGGACCGAAAGCTTGCCATCCATGCTTTCGAACAGGACGCGGCCCTTGTAAGGAAGGGTTTCTTCTGCAGGGTCAAGAATTTGCACCAGATGCCCCTTGATGCCCCTTGCCGACAAGCTCTTGATCATACCGGTCACTTCTTCTACCGGCATCAGGAAATCGCTGAACAGCAGGCATTCGGAATAACGCTTCAATTGTTGGCTGACAGGAAAATTGCGAAAGCTTGCATGATCTTGATGAGTGGCGATATTGCGGGCCAGCATTTGCGGTGCGGTATGGGCGTTACTGGGAGGCATGAGATCAACAAGGCCAATGCGTTCGCCAGCCCGCACCAGCAGTTCCCCGATTGCCAGGGTCAGCACCAGCGCGCGTTCCGCTTTACGGGTTTTGGCCTGGTGCGAAATAAAGCTCATGGAGGGGGAAAGATCGGGCCACAGCCACAAAGTATGGGAGGCTTCCCATTCGCGCTCGCGGATATACAGCCGGTCAGTTGTCGCCGAACGCCGCCAGTCAATATTGTGGGCGGCATCAGAATTTTCATAGGTGCGAAACTGCCAGAATGTTTCGCCGGGGCCATGTCGTTTGCGGCCATGAATACCGTGGGACAGGGCACTGGCTATACGCGCGGCTTCCACAAGCAAAGACGGCATGGCGCTGGCCAGCCCATGCGCTTCATGTTCAAACAGATCATAATCATTGGCCGGAGCGTCCACTCATGCACCTTTTGTTCTATCGTGCTTCATTTCAAAAAGAGCTTTGTTCAATCTCAAGATGTTTTCATTGCTCCATGTGTCATGCCAGCCCCAACTGTCACCCCCGCGAAGGCGGGGGTCCATACTCACTGTTTTCTCAAGTTTTCTGATGAACTGGCCTGATACTCTTTTTCTGATTTGCAAGGTCTCGGGTTATGGTTCCCTGCCTTCGCGGGGATGACATAGCTTTTTTTAATCGAGATTTGCGGTTAGCTGGCTGATGATTTGCGGTAGTGTCACGCCTTCGGCGCGGGCCGCAAAACTCAAGGCCATACGATGTTTCAACACGGGTTCAGCAAGCGCGATGACGTCTTCAATAGAGGGAGACAAGCGCCCATCCATCAAGGCTTTGGCCCGTGCCCCCATCATCAAGGCTTGCGAGGCGCGAGGGCCTGGTCCCCATGAGATCATGTCGCTGAGGCCAGGATTGCCGCCGTCGCTTGAAGGTCGCGCCGAGCGCACCAGTTTCAATATAGCTTCGACAACGCTTTCGCCAACCGGAATCTGGCGGACAAGGCGTTGGGTTTTCATCAGCTTATCAGCGGACCAAACGGTTTTGGCGGCGTTGTCATTGGTGCCCGTGGTCTCCAGCAGCATGCGCCGCTCGGAACTTTCATCGGGATAATCCACATCGATTTGCAGCAAGAACCGGTCAAGCTGGGCTTCTGGCAAAGGGTAGGTGCCTTCTTGTTCAAGCGGGTTTTGCGTCGCGAGCACATGGAAGGGGGCTGGCAGATCATGGCGTTCGCCAGCAATCGTCACATGATGCTCCTGCATGGCTTGCAACAAGGCTGACTGGGTTTTGGGCGAGGCGCGGTTGATTTCATCAGCCATTAAAAGCTGCGCGAATACCGGTCCCTTGATGAAGCGAAAATGGCGCTTGCCGCTCTCGCTTTCTTCCAGCACTTCAGAGCCTAAAATATCGGATGGCATCAGATCGGGGGTGAACTGGATGCGCCGCTCGTCAAGCCCTAGCACTGTGCCAAGGGTTTCAACCAGCAAAGTCTTGGCTAGCCCGGGCACGCCGATCAACAGGGCATGGCCCCCGGCAAGTACGGTAATGAGTGCCAACTCGATGACGTTTTCTTGTCCAAAGATAACTGAAGCAGCTGCTTGTCTCACTTGTGAGAGTTCTTCGCCGGCCGCTTCAATCTGTACGATGAGCTCGTCATCTGTTTGTGCCAGATCATTGTCTGTCTGTTTAAGGCTTGTCATAGCACTGAATATAGGACGGCAAAGGGTCCACTGGAACCTTTAGGTTTAAAAAAAGCTGAAATCATTTTTGATTATTCCATTTGCTGGCTCTGTTACGCAGGTCGCATAATCATATATACTGCTAGAATGAACCAACAAAACAGGCAAGAAAACGACTTTTACGCAAAAGATTTGCGGAAAAAGCTGGGGAGCGCGATGAATAAAGGCCCCTCTATTGTTGTGGAGGTGCCGCAAAACGCTGCAAGCAAGGCTTTGTGCCCGGCTGCGGTGCTGGTGCCGATCGTCAATCGCGCCGGTAATGCTCATGTCTTATTGACAAGGCGCGCGGATGATCATCCTCATCATGCTGGGCAGATTTCTTTTCCAGGTGGGAAAATAGCGGCACATGATGAGGGTATAGAGGCGGCAGCCTTGCGCGAAACTGATGAAGAAACAGGGATTGAGGGCCGTCACATCGAGATTCTGGGTCATCTGGATGCTCATTCCACGGGGACCGGTTTTACCATTTATCCCGTGGTTGGATTAGTTGAGCCTGCCTTTGATCTCAAGCCTTGTGCACGCGAAGTTGCGGAAATATTCGAAGTGCCTCTTTCTTTTCTTATGATGGCAGAACATTATCGGGTAGAAAAGATATTCTGGCGTGGTCAAAATCGGGCGTTTTATGTGATCGATTACCGCTCGCACCGCATTTGGGGGGCCACAGCAGCTATTTTGAAAATGCTGCAAGAAAGGCTGACAGGTTGAAATGACAAGAGTGATGCTGGTTTACACAATATTGCTATTGCTACCCTTCCTCATTTTTGGAGGATGGCGCTGGATTGCCAAAGGCGCACGCGGCCATAAAGAGGTCATGAACGATGCGCCCGTTCTGGTCCTGTTGCTGATCGGCATTTCACTGGTCGGCGTGGGGCTGTTCTTTCTGGCGTCCAAAGAGCAAACGGGGACTAGCGGGCGCTATCATCCCCCGATTATCAAGGACGGTAAAATTGTACCTGGTCATTTCGAACAGTCCAGCTCATTGCCGAACTGACCGCGCATGAACCAAGCCCTTCCAACAATTGAAGCCACATGGTTGCATTGTGAGCAAAGTATTGCCCTGCTGGAGCTGTTTGCAAAAAACGGTTACACGGCACGGTTTGTGGGCGGTGTGGTGCGCAACGCCTTGCTGGGAGAACCGGTCCATGATCTCGACATGGCCACTGATGCGCTGCCGCAAACCGTCATGGAACTGGCAAAAAAGGCTGATTTCAAGGCCATTGGCACGGGGCTTGATCATGGCACTGTGACGGTGATTGTCGGTGATAAAACCTATGAAATCACCACTTTGCGCGTTGATATGGAGACAGATGGCCGCCATGCTCGTGTAGCGTTTACAAAGGACTGGCATGAGGACGCGGCAAGGCGCGATTTTACCATCAACGCGCTCTATGTGGGCGCCGATGGTGTGGTGTTTGATCCGCTGCATGGCTATGAAGATTTGCTGGCCAAAAGGGTGCGTTTTATCGGCGACCCCCATGAGCGTATCAAGGAAGACCATTTGCGCATCCTGCGGTT
This sequence comes from Alphaproteobacteria bacterium, assembly GCA_024280895.1. Taxonomy (GTDB): domain Bacteria; phylum Pseudomonadota; class Alphaproteobacteria; order Rhizobiales; family JAKIUO01; genus JAKIUO01. Next base: position 54,128 of record JAJRPI010000032.1, read on the forward strand.
TTTTCGCTTCAGTGCTCAATATGGGCAAGGGGGCGTCGATCAAGCGGGCCTTGATGCTTGTGTGTTGTTGCAACATGGGCTCAGATCTCTATCTGCAGAACGGGTCAGCTCGGAACTCATGCGATTATTGCTGATGCCGCGTGCATTCGAGGTTCTTGGCATCATGTTCGCACATGGCATGTTGTTGCCGCTGACCAACCGCGTTCCCCATCTTTCGCGACTGCAAAAATGGCTGGCCGTTGAGCGCCAGCTCAAGCAAACCCCAAGCGCACTTCATCGGCTTGGGGCATTATTCATGTTGAGCAGTACGGACGCCAATATGCTCGCCAGTAAGCTGCGGCTCTCCAACGAAGCAAAGCGGGAGCTTAAACTTTGGAAACAAGAGACGGGTATCAATGACGTTCTTGATGAGAAAAGCGCGCGTATTTTGCTCTATCGTTTGCAAGACAATTATAAAATGAGCGTGGCCATCAACTGGTTATTGTCGCGCGCCGGTGCGGGTGATCCCAAATGGCGCAAGCTCTATGATTTGCCAGAGCGCTGGCAGCCACCGGTTTTTCCGCTGAGCGGACAAGATTTGCTGAATGCGGGCATGTCGCCAGGCCCAGCGGTTGGTAAAAAGCTGAAGGAGCTTGAAGAGGCATGGATCAACGCTGAATTCACATTGTCGCGAGACGGTATGATCAACCAACTCAACACTTAACCCTAAACACTCAAAACTGGAGGCTATGCCTCCTCGGCGTCTTGCCAGCCATTGGGGGTTAGTCTTTGTTGCGGCGTGAAGCGGGCCTTATAAGACATTTTGCGGCATCCATCGATCCAATAGCCAAGATAGACGAATGGCAGGCCCTGTCGGCGGGTATAGTCGACATGTTCCAAAATCATATAGCTGCCAAGGCTGCGCGGCTTGTATTGGGGATCAAAGAAGCTGTAGACCATCGATATGCCATCGCTTAAGCGATCGCAAAGGGACACAGCAATCAGCGGATTTTTTTTGACGGGCGTGTCGGTTTCATCGCTGTCGGCAAGTTCGTCAAGCGTTGGCCGCAAGCGATATTCGGTCAAAAAAGTATCGGCTTCGCTTTCCTCTATCATCATGGAAAAGTCGAAATGATCCATATCGGCCATGCCGCCATCGCCATGGCGCGCGTTGATATATTTGTTAAACAAATCATATTGCTCGCTGGTGGCTTTGCGTTTTACACGCTCGGCAACCAGATCCATATTGCGCTTTTTGAGGCGCTTGAAACTCTTGCTGGGCTCGAATTGATGGACAATGATGCGCACCGATACGCAGGCATGGCAATCATTGCAATAGGGTAGGTAGGCGACGTTTTGCGAACGCCGGAAGCCATTGCGAAGAAGTTTGTCGATGAACGGAGCGGGTTTGTCAGGGGTCAGATGCGTGAACAGTTTGCGCTCCAGCCTGCCCGGCAGATAGGGGCAAGGCTGCGCCATGGTGACATGGAAGTCTGGAAAAAAGCTACTTTGGTCTGTCATACTCTGGGCGTCCTGATCTTTCATCTATCTTAGCGGATAATCCAAGCTGTGAGAAATAAAAGGCAAATTTATGTAATTTTATTTTTGTGTGGTGTTTTTTTGCGGTTTTTCATAAAGCTGTTAAAAACTGCAAAAGAAGTAGAGCTTCGCCCTAAGGTTGCCCGAATCATGACAATAATACAGCTTCAATAAGTGCCGGGGTTCGCTCACGGGGGGCACGCAACAATCAACTCTTCAAGGTGGGGCATGGAAAACAACAAGCTGGGATCATCAATCGCTGTTATGAACGCAAAAGGAGGGGTTGGTAAGTCAACCGTGACCCTCGCCATTGCAGAAACTCTTTCTTATTATTACGGTAAAAAAGTGCTGGTAATTGATAGTGATGCCCAGATTAGTATCAGCGTGATGCTGATGCCGTTTGACGATCTCAATCAAAAACGCTCCGATTGGAAAACCCTTGTGGGGCTGCTGCACCAGACCTTGATCCTTGGTCAAACCCCCGACTGGAAAGATTTTGTTACCCCGCATGTGTCTGACGTGGACGATACTCACAATATAGATTTGCTGCCAGGTGACCTGCGCTTGACGCTGGTGGAGCGAGCCGTCACGGAAGCTGATCGTCATGAACAGATGCGCGGCCTTGTGCGCTCTGTTCTGGCCGAGGCGCGGCTCAAATATGATTTTGTATTTATCGATTGTCCTCCCGGTCTCTCGCTACTGACCGAGATCTGGTTGCGCGAAGCCGATTATCACCTGGCACCGGTGAAACCCGATTTTCTGGCGATTGCCGGCCTTGAAATGTTCCGCGAGTTCAAGAAAATAAATCCAGATCTCAAGATGGCGCAAAATCTTGGTATTTTGATCAATATGAAAAATCGTCAATCCGCAGAAGACGACACCTACCATGCCATTTTGACCAATGATGAGGAAAGCAATTGCTTCCCCGATGCCATTCCCCATATGGCCCCTATTCAGCATGCTGCAAGGTTTAATCCTGAAAGTCGCTCGTTCACGGCAAAATATCCAGGTTCTGCGGGAGATGCGTTCCGCAATACGGTTCATGAATTGCTACTGCGTATTGGCGATGCACAAGAGGCTTTTGCCCAAGCGCGCGGCGAAGAGCCCGATGAAGTCCACGAGGAGCCTGTGGCAGAGGTAATCGAGGTGCAAACTGAAGAACGGAACGAGGTCGAAGCGCTTCAAGTAGTTGAAACTCAAGCAGAACCAGCAGCCCAGATCGAGACGCCAATAGCAGCTGAGGCTATAGCAGCCCCCGTTCTTGAGGCACAATCGCTTGAAACACACGAACAGTTTGAGGTTCAACAAGTTGCGGATCACCAGCGTTCCGCCAATATCCCGCGCACTGTTGATATTGCCTCGCGATTTGCGCCTGCACCTGGAGTTGAGGCGGTCTCGGCGACAGCCATGGAGGCGGCGCCATTGGGCTTGGGCACTCCTGCTCCACAACCCTCAGGCTTTGTGAAAACTGCTGTAGGCGACATGCCGTTGGGCCATCCCCAGGCTAAAACACCTGTATAAAGTCCCGGCGGACACTCTTTCGCCGATTAATAAGGCGGACCGGGTATTTTCAGGCGGATCAAGAGGTGGGGTTTTTGAGTATTTTTGCCGCTTCAAGGGCGAAATAGGTCAAGATGCCATCACAGCCGGCGCGCTTGAAACTCATCAGGCTTTCCATCATCACCTTTTCATGGTCCAGCCAGCCATTTTGCACGGCGGCCATGATCATCGCATATTCGCCCGAGACCTGATAGGCGAAGGTCGGCATTTGGAATTCTTCCTTGATGCGCGCAGCAATGTCGAGATAGGGCATGCCCGGTTTGACCATGATCATATCGGCGCCTTCTTCAATATCAAGTTCGACCTCGCGAAGGGCCTCATCGCTATTGGCGGGGTCCATTTGATAGGTGCGTTTATCCCCTTTTAAAGTGCCAGAGGATCCAACCGCATCGCGAAATGGACCGTAAAAGGCACTGGCATATTTGGCGGCATAGCTCATGATTAGTGTGTTTTCAAAACCGTGCTCTTCAAGGGCCTGGCGAATGGCGCCGATCCGGTGATCCATCATATCGGAGGGGGCCAGAATATCGCAGCCCGCTTGCACCTGATTGAGTGATTGCATGATCAAGGCTTCAACGGTTTCATCATTGGCAATTTCGTCATCGATCAACAAGCCATCATGACCGTGGCTGGTGTAGGGGTCGAGCGCCACATCACATATCACCCCGATATCGGGGACATCGCGTTTGATGGCGCGCACTGCCCGGCACACGAGATTATCTGGATTAAAGGCTTCGCTGGCCTCATCGTCCCGTTTGTCGTCGGGTGTATTGGGGAACAGGGCAATGGCTGGAATGCCAAGGATGCTGGCTTTTTCGACTTCGCGCACCAACAAGTCAATCGACAAACGTTCCACTCCAGGCATGGAGGGGACAGGCTCGCGTTTTTTGTTGCCTTCAATGACAAATAACGGCCAAATCAGATCGGCGACATTGAGCGTGTTCTCGCTAACCATACGCCGCACCCACGGGTTTTGCCGATTGCGTCGCATGCGGATAGAGGGATATTCAATTGAGTCGCCGTTCGTCATACAAGGTCCCTTGGGAAATGGTGGTTTACTCTTCTAGCATGTGTTTACGCATATTTTGAGCAAAGTGTAAAACATCCTGAATGATTTTTGCATCTGTTTTATAAGGTGCACCAGACAGTCTGAATTTGTAATTTGTCATATGAACAGGGCGAGCGAGGTGCTTTTGCTATCAGCTTAAACACTTCCCAATTTGCCACTTCATTTAGAATGGAATATTGCTCCCAATGCGAACTAAAAAGGTTCGCGATCATGAAGACGCTTGCCGCTGAAATGTTTGGTATTTTCTGGCTGGTTCTGGGGGGAGATCTACCAGTGCGGTACTGGCGGTAGCGTTTGCAGAAGTGGGCATTGGTCTTTTGGGCGTGTCTTTTGCGTTTGGCCTGACGATCCTGTCTTGCTAAACGGCGCACGCATTTTTTTAAGGATCGGTATTGCGCCCTTGTGGAGAGCTTCAATTAGGCTTATTCTCTAAATGGTTTAGAAATTCGGCAATTTTAAATGACAGGATGAAGGCTATGATTTATCGGGCGCGAATACTGGATAACAGGCCCCTTGCATGGGGATTGATGGCGGGTATCGGGTTGGCTCTTTTAATGGCCAGCACTTTGAGTGCGCAGGCAAAGATCAAATGTGAGGGACGTTTCCAGATTGTCAAAGGCCAAGGGAAAATTTCGACCCCCTATTGCGAAGATAATTATCTGGCAGCGGTTGCCCGGTCTTATGGCCGCAAGGTGAGCGGATCGTCCATACGACACAATCCTAACCTCAAATCTGAGGTTTGCCGGCAGGTTGGCCATGACTATCGCCTCACTGATATTTGTGCCGGCCATACGTCAGACGGAAATCGGCGACCATATTAGGCAGTTTGCCTGATATGGAAGAAATTAGCCGCGTCCGCGATAAGTCGGGACGCCCTGATCGGGGAGCCATAGATCTTTTGGTGGCTCCCCCGTTTGCCAGAACACGTCGATAGGCATGCCGCCGCGCGGATACCAGTATCCACCGATGCGCAACCAGCGTGGCTCCAGCTCCGCGACCAGACGCCGCGCAATGCCAATGGTGCAATCCTCGTGAAACGCGCCATGATTACGGAACGCTCCCAAAAATATTTTCAGCGATTTGGATTCGATCAGCCATTGGTCAGGCACATAGTCAATGACCATATGCGCGAAGTCCGGTTGACCCGTGAGCGGGCACAGTGACGTGAACTCTGGCACGGTAAAACGTACCAGCGCATCGGTGTCTTTTTGCGCGTTTGGCACCTTTTCGAGCAGAGCTTCGTCCGGGCTGTCTGGCAGCTTTGTCTGCGCACCAAGCTGGGTCAGGTTTGAAACATCAGTTTTTGTCATTGGTCTCTTCTAGCGCTAGGCGACCTTGGCGAAATAGGCAGTGTCGCGGCTTTGCCACATGGTAACGGCCAGCTTGTCGGCGTCCTCGATGCTATCGGCTTTGCCGAGTAGTTTGAGGGCGATGGCCAGCGTACCGGTCACCGAAGCCTGTCCATATTCGTCTTCAATCTCTCCGCGCCAAAGAGCGGCGAGGCGTTGCACGTCCATTTCTTCATCGACGGGCTGACGCGGGTCTGCGGTGAGCCGCGGCCAGCGCTCCATGCTGATGTCGCCATCGCGCAAGATCTGTACATCTGTTGGCTTGTTGGCGCGCCGTTCGATCTCGCCGCCTTCGCCGCGAAATACTGCCATATTGGGCTGGCCCAGATATTTGCCGGCATGGGTATGAGTTTCCAGGAAACCGCGATGGAAAATGCCTTGCAACATGGTGGGCGCGTCAAAGGGATTGATCATGCGAGAGATCGTATGCACCGGTGTGCGCAGGCCAAAAATAGGGCGCAGCTCAATGAGGTCACGCATTTTCGGGCTGAGGCCTTCGAGCGGCACATAAGCAAAATTGCGGGCATCCAGTGCTTGTGCGGCCTCTTCAAGTGTTTCTGTAACAGGGTATCCAAGCGCCTCAAGAGTTTCTCTTGTATAGACGCGGCCCGGCGTATGGCCTTCGGTGCCGTGCATGAAGACGCGCACGCCGTTTTGTGACAGCAATAATGCGGAGAGCACAAACCAGGGAAGCTGGCGCCGTTTGCCCGCATAAGACGACCAGTCAATATCGACCTGTGGTTTTTCAGCTGGCAGATCAAGACGCGACTTGATGGCTTTGACAAAGCCAGCGACTTCCTCGGGGGTCTCTTCTTGAAAGCGCTGCAGCATCAAGAAGGCACCAAGCTGTTCGGGCAGGGCGATGCCATCAATGATCATGCCCATGGCTTCATCGGCTTCTTCAAGTGTCAATGAACGAGACAAAGTCTTGCCACGCCCCAAAATAGCGATGAATTTGGCGAATGGATGCAATTCCGGCATCATGAGACAAGACCCTTCCCGAAGTTTTGACGCACCATTGAGGCGCTTTGTTATATCAGACAAGGCTAATATAAGCAGTGTCGTGCACTTCGGCAAGGGCTTGCATTCCCTAAGGTCAACGCCATAATGGTTTGAGCAAAGAGGAGAGGGTGATGATTGAACTATCAATGAAAGAAGCCATTGAACTTGGCACCTTGGCGATTGCATTGATTGTCGCTTGGACGGGGCTGCGGGCTGGTAAAACGGCTGAAAAGGCCGCCGAGGCGCAACTTGATGCGGTGCACGCTTCTGTTATTGGAACGACTATTGATGATTATCAGCGGCTGGGACGTGATATGGCGACGCTAATCGACTGGTATCGAGAGACGCAAAGCGAGGGGCAAAACTTTCTTGAAGTTTATGCAAGCGATCGGGCCGGGGTTGATCATATTTCGGGGGCACGGCGTAATGTGCGGCTATATTTCCAAAAATGTGCGCAGCTATTGAGTTCTGGCTCCATTTCTCCAAAAGTGTTTCACGCCATCGCCTACAAGAAAGGCCTCAATGTGCTGCACCGTATTGTCATCCCGCTGGAGCATCTCAAGCTGCGAGACGAGCAATCGTTTTTCGATGAGAACAGTGAGATGAAGATCTATCAGGCCGGTAAATATCAGCAATGGGGCGACGGTCTTTTTACCTTCGAGCGCCTCAATCGATAATTATGACAGCAGGGGATCTGTAAGGCCATTGGCGGCAAAAGCTTCTGACCGCTCAACGCAACTGCCACATTCCCCGCAAGGAGTATCACCGCCCGTATAGCAGGTCCAGGTCTGGCCAAAATCAACTTCAAGCGCCGCGCCGCGCCGGACGATTTCAGGCTTGTCGAGATGAAGAAAGGGTACCTGCAGGTCAATAGTCTGCCAATCGCAGAGCTTAAGAGCCTGTTGCATGGCAGCGACAAAATCAGCACGGCAATCGGGGTAGATTGCATGATCACCGCTATGAGCCCCATAATAGAGAGCGCTACGGTCTTGGGAGAGCGCAACGCCAGCGGCAATCGATAACATGATCATATTGCGATTGGGCACGACCGTTTGCTTCATGCTTTCATCCTCATAATGGCCATGAGGGATCTCTTCATCGCTATTGCTCAATAAAGCGCTATTGAACAGGGCATTGATAAAAGGCAGGGCGACGATGGTGTGCTCTATGCCCAGCTGCTTTGCCTGAGCTGCAGCGCAAGTCAGCTCGCGAGTGTGCTTTTGCCCGTAGTCAAAGGACAAAGCGGCAAGCTGGCAATCGCCCCGCGCCACGACCTCAAAGGCCAGCACGGTTGAATCAAGGCCCCCGGACAAAATGATCAATGCTTTTTTCATAGGCCGGTTTTAGGGGAAGATCGCGCGAGCTGCAACCGTGCTTGTGGGCTTATCAATCAATGGGCTTCCCCGGCTTGCGCAGCGCGTCTTTCCTTGGCCAGAGTACTCAAGCCATAATCGTCAAGAATGGCGTAGATGGCCGGCACCACAAACAGCACCAGAATGGTGGAGGCGATCAATCCAAAGGCCAGCGAGGTGACAAGGGGAATAAGGATTTGCGCCTGCAAACTGGTTTCAGCAAGCAGTGGTAACAGGCCAGCGACCGTCGTCAGCGACGTCAACAAAATGGCGCGAAACCGCGAGCGTGCGGCAAGTGGCGCGGCCTGCGCCACCGTTGTTCCGGGGCCATGATGGTCTTTGATAAAGGTGATCAGCAAAATACTGTCATTGACCACCACACCCGCCAGCGCCACAAAACCCAGCATGCTGGGCATGGTGAAATCCAGCCCCATAAAGATATGCCCGCCAATCGCACCAATAAACGCGAAGGGAATGACGATCATCACCACAAGCGGTTCGATATAGCTGCGGAACTGAAAGCTAAGAAGCAGGAACACGCCGATCATGCCGATCAAAAAGCCTTGCACCATGCTTTTTTGGGTTTTACCCGCTTCCTTGTTTTCGCCCTCCAGCGAGAGGGTGATGTTGGGGTGGCGTTTGAGAAATTGCGGTATAAAGCGCTTTTGCGTATCGGCAAGAACTTCATTGGTATTGGCGATCCGGCTATCCAATTCGCCGGTAATGCTGATGGTGCGGGCTCCATTAATGCGATTGATCCGTGAATAGCCCCGATCAGGCGTGAGGGTCGCAACGGATGATAGGGGAATTTGGTCCCCATTGGCCGTGGAAATCGCAAAATAATCCAGATCGGCCAGGCTGTCTTTATCACGCGAGCGCAGCCTGACATCGATCTCGTAGGATTCTGGGCCGACCTGAATATCAGAAACCGTGCGGCCAAAGAAAGCGGCGCGCAACTGATCGGCAATGGTTCGGGCATCAAGGCCAAGACTGTTGGCACTTTCATTGAGATGGACCGTAAATTCTGGCTTGCCCGCCCGCAGATCGTCGGCAATATCGGCAATGCCTTTATAGCGTCGCAGCCAGCCTTGCAAATCAAGCGAGGCTTTTTTGAGCTCATTGAGATCGCGTCCCATCAAACGAATATCGATAGGTTTGCCACCAGGGCCGACCTTGGCTTCGGTGAATTTGAGCGCCAGTACATCAGCAATGACGCCGATCTCCTTGCGCCAGAGGGCGCGGATGTCATCATTGCGGGAATTGCGCGCTTCACTATCGATGAGATCAACCCGCAAGGTGGCGACATGGCCACCGTTTTCGGAGGCATCGACATTGACATTGTACAAGGTGGTGACGTTTCTAAGCAGGCTTTGCTCGCCCTTTTCGTTCTTGCGAAGCTGATCGTTCATGCGATTTAGTGCATCTGTTATTTGTCCGACGACCGTTTCTGTGCGCTTTAGGGGGGTGCCTTGGGCCAGCAGTAAGCGGGCCTCGATCGTATTACCCTCAAGGTCCGGGAAGGCCGAGAATTTGAGTAGGCCGCCGGCCATTGCGGTCACCGAGAGCACGAATATGCCAATGGCAATCCCTGTGGTCAAATAGCGCCACCGAACGGTTAGATCGACGAAGCGCCCGACAAGACGTTCGCGCATCCAGTCAACGAAGCGATCCATGTGGCGCATTAAAAACGTACGCTCATTGCCAGCTTTTTTGAGCGTATGAGCAAGATGGTTGGGCAAAATGAGAAAGGCTTCTATGAGCGAAATCACCAGAACGGCCAACATGACCACCGGGATGATTTTCAAAATGGCGCCGATATCGCCTTTCAAAAACATCAATGAACCAAAGATAAAGGTGGTGGTGCCAAAACTTGACAATACGCCCGGCATCACCTGCAAAGTGCCATTGACAGCGGCATCAATGGGAGCCGCGCCTTTTTCGCGATGCGACGCGATATTTTCCGCGATGACAATGGCATCGTCCATCAATAGGCCAATGACGATAAGCAGCGCCACCATCGTAAACATATTGAGCGAATAACCCAGCGCCACCATGATGGCAAAGGCTCCCATAAAGGATACCGGCAGGCCCATGGTGATCCAGAAGGAATAGCGAAAGCCAAAGAATAACAGCATCACCAGAAATACCAGCACCAACCCCATCACACCGTTACTGATCAGCAGTTTCAAGCGATCTCGTACAATTGAAGAACCATCATTGGTGATGGTCAATTTGATGCTCGGGGGAGCGGTGGCGTTTTCGCGCGCCACAAAGGCGCTCACCGCATCAATCACATCAAGCGTATCTTCATTGGGCGTCTTGGTGATTTTTAAAATAGCGGCGCGTTTGCCGTTAAACAGGGTTTTAACCTCATCAAGGTCAAAGCGATCGGTAATGGTGGCAATATCGCCAAGCCGCACCTGGCCGCCCACACTGCCGGAAATGACGATCAGATCTAGAAAATCATAGACCTTTTTGCGCTCTTCATTGAGCCGAATGAGAATATCTCCATCTTTGGTCTCAATCGAGCCCGCGGGTAAATCAAGGCTCTGGCGGGAGATTTTACCAGCGATAGCATCGAGGCTCAGTCCATATTGACGCAAGGTCGCATCTGATAGCTCAATGCGGATTTGATGGTCAGAAAAGCCGTTAATCTCAACCTTGGGAATTGTACCAGAGGCGAGCATGCGCGCTTTGAGATCTTCGGCATAGGCTTTAAGCTGCGACGGGTTCTCCGTGCCGGTCAGGGCCACATCGGCAACGAAGTCGGTACGTCCCAGAACGGTCAGAACAGGTTTTTCAGCCTTGTCGGGAAAATCATTGATGGCTTCAATTTCCGTTGTGACATCGGTGAAAAAGCGATCAAGGTCATTGCCTTCGACCATTTCAACGACAGAAAGAGCCAGATTTTCACGTGACGCGCATTGCACCTCATAGACATTATCGACACTGTTGATGGCATCCTCAATGCGGCGGCAAATGGCTTCCTCTATGGTTTCAGGGCGCGCCCCTGGATAGGCAATGCTTATTTGCACCTTGCGGCCATCAATGCGCGGAAATGTTTCGCGCTGTAGGCTGGGCGCTGCGAAAAAGCCAACTGCCAGAAACCCGATCAGCAGCAGATTGGCAATGGTCGGGTGAGCTGCAAAATAACGCATCATCGCAATGATCCCTTGCCGCTGGCCTGTATCATAAGTCGCTGGCTGACGAGGGGGTCATCAACGACTTGCAGTAACATGCCTTCAATGGCGGGGCTCAAATTACTGACAATGACCTTATCGTTTGCGGACAAGCCACTTTCAATAACCACAAAGTCCCCCTGTACAAGCTTGACGCGCACCTGTTTGATCACCAGCCTGTTCTTGTCGTCTACCAGATAAACATGTTTGGCATGCAGGGCAGCGCGCGGAATTATGATCTGGTTTTCAAGCTTTCTTGCACTGATTTCAACCTCCACAAACATGCCTTTGATGAGGGGAGGGCGCTCTCCCGGCACGACATTTTTATAGGCCTTGTCGACGGAGACAATGGCTCCAATGGTGCGGGTTTTAGGATCAACAGTGTCGCTGATCCGTACGACCGTTGCCGGCCATTCAACGGTATTTTCATTGAGGCGGATACGTACCAGCGCTTTCATGCCAAGCTTTTGGGCAAGTTTTGAGATGGCGCCTTCGTTGATCTCCTGGGGTTTTGTGATGGCGCCGCGTGCGGCAGCTTTCAAGAGGCCGCGAAATTGTGGCATGGGAATTTGCGCCGGGATTTCGGCACGCTCCACACTGTCAATCGAACCAAGATTGGTACCGGCCCCGACAAATTGGGTGACTTCCACATTTGCTGTGGCAATACGGGCATCAAAGGGCAGAGTGATTTTAGTACGCGCCAGGTTGAGACGGGCCGTTTCTTCTTGCGTGATCGAAATCTTTTTTTGCTCAATCTGGGCGCTGATCTGCGTTGGGATCAGTTTGATGGCACTTTCGAAATCCAGCACGCGTTTGCGCTGATTAAGAAGATTGCGATATTCTTTGTCGAGTGTTGCCTGTGCGATGGTACCGCGTTTTTTGAGGGTCAATGAGCGCTTATATTCGCGCTCATTGATGGTAAGAGACTGGCGTTCAATAGCCAAGGAGGCTTTGGTATTGCCTTTACCAAGTGCCAGTTCGTTGAGTTTGGCATCAGCGGCGCGGATATTAGCTTGCGCCTGCGCTATGGCGATTTTGTAATCGTCCGGGGCAATCTGCACGATCTGCGTGCCCTTTTTTAAAAGGGCGCCCTTTTTGAATTTGGGATGCACCTTGATGATCCGGCCCGAAACCTGTGCAACCGCGTTCCAAACCCGTCCGGGCTCCACCACGCCATAGCCAATAATACGGGGCACCACACTGGTCGGTGTGATGGCAATCGTGCGAACAGAGCGCGATTGCTCAACGGCCTTGACTTGCTCGGGCGCTTTTTTGTTTTTCATCACCATGACGAGCAGCAACACCGACAGTATGATCGGTGGCAAAATAAGGATACGCCGCTTCCAGCTTGTCGCCATGTTTTTTCTCCCATTGGAATGAGGACAGTGTCATCTTATGGCATGGCCATAGACGCAATTCATTGATCTTACGCATAACATAAGATTATCCGTCGCTCTAAGGGATCTTTTATTTATTAGCTGGCGATACTGAGATTACGCGATGATTTTTTGCGCATTGTCGGGGTATTGTTCTGGACAAGAGGCTGGCGCTGTTCGTCGAGCAGCGAGAGCAGATCTTTGGCGGGGATGGGCCGTGAGAAATAAAACCCCTGACCTTCGCGAATGCCCATAGCTAAGGCGGCCGTGGCCTGCTCAGGCTGTTCGATGCCTTCAGCAACAATGGTCATTTGGTATTGGCGTGCCAGATTGACCAGCAACTCGATCATTTGCCGTGATCTTTGATTATCGACGATGCCGTCGATGAAAATTTTGTCGAGCTTCAAGGTGCCAACATCGAGTGTTTGAATGGATGACAGGCCATTATGGCCGGTGCCGGCATCGTCGATGGCGATACGAATCCCGTGCTTGTGATATTGAGCAACGGTCTGGCTGGCAAGGTCCAGATCTGCAATTTCTTGCCGTTCGGTGATCTCGGCAACCAGGCTTTTCAACGGCAAGCCCCCCAGTTTGAGCACTTCGAGCAAGCGGGGCAAAAATGTGGGGTCGAGAAACTGGGCAGGTGTGACATTGAAGGTCAATTTGAGATGCGGGTTGGCGCGCAGTTCAGAAGCCAAAGACAATCCAGCCGAACGTAACAAGGAGAACAGCATCGCGTCAACGCGCCCAAAGTTTTCAGCCAATGGGATAAATCTGCCGGGCGATATGATTTCGCCATCGGGTTTGATCCAGCGGGCCAGCATCTCGAAGCCGCTGATCTGGCTGGATTGCAGATCAATGATTGGTTGGAAATAGGGCGTGAATTCCCCGTTGGCGATGGCGGCATCGATTTCTTCGATGGCACCAAGCGGCGGAAATAAAGCACGAGCTGCAAGAAAGCCAAGAAATAGCCCGATCATGCTCACAAGCAGATCTACCAGGCCTGAATATTTCTTGTTCCAGTTGGCCAAAGTATTTTTATCGATCCGTAGACGTGCTTTGATCGGATAGCGCTTTGAGTGTGCGGTGAAAAGGAGCTGATCAGTAGCGCCCGATTGGTCGCTTTGGGGAGGGCCCTCTGGCTGGTATGTAGCTAGTTCTTTGCCACTGTTCAAAATGACCTGCATGGAGAGCGCTGGTCGAAGGTCAGAGGGCACCAAATCAAAAAGCAGTCCTCCGGTACTGATGACGGCGACGATATTGTGATCGCGCCCTTTCCATAATACGGAAAGGGCATGGTCTTTGCCCGGCGCCAACACTGCCAACTGAATGGTTGAATTGAGGCCGCTTTCCCAGCTATCCATCGCATCGAGATCCGTTTGCAGGTGATCGGTTGAAAAGACAGCACATTCAGAACTGGTGGACCGCATGCGAATATCTTTGAGTGCGCCGACCGATCTCACATAGCTCTTGAACGCCGCGATAGTGCCAGCAGAGCAGGTGGTCTGGTCGCGCGTTTGAATGCGAATAAGCGTGTTGACGGCAAGGTCAGTAGCCAGTTCTGTGCGCAACACCGTGCGGGCGGCAAGATCTTCGATCTGGGATTTGTTCCACGCCAAAATGATATTGGCATAGATCAAATGAGTGACGGCGTAAAAAGACACAGTGATCAGTATGATCAGCGAAAACTGAATGGCGTGGCGCTTTGTCATTATTGGTTCTCTCACTTCTTGTTTCACCATAGGTGATAAGTTTTAGGAGAGTGTAAACAGGCATAAAACCGGCCATTTCCGAAGGTGACCGGCCATGACCTAACCAGCAACGCCAATCGGTGTCGGTTTCGTGCCTGGCTGATGAAACTCACAATATTTGCCATAGACACTGACTTTGTGTGCGAGTTGCCCCTTGAGAAAGACCTTGGTGATATGAGTTCGCCGGTTTGTGGTGCGCTTCCATGTTGCATACGGTGTGGCAAGCGTGTTTTGAGCCTTTGCATTCCACGCGTCCTTTGCTTTTATTTCCGCCTGGTGTTGGGATTTGTCATAGCCAAACGTCCAGCCTTTAAAACACGTCTTATAAGACGCATCAGATGCCAGCGCAGGTGCCGCGATTGACAAGAGCGTAAAGATCATTGCATTGGTTGCAATAGCAAGACGGATTGATGAATGGCTCATGTTCATGTGCTCCAAAATAAATGCCACGATATAAGTGTTGTGATTGGTTAGTCGTTTGGCGAAGATAAAAGGTTCAATTTTTCATGCAACCGATGGGTAAATGGCTGACGGGCCTGGCAAGAGAAATTGTCGGCATCACATATGATCTGTTCAAGCTGATGATCCCGGTGATCGTGCTTGTTAAAGTGATCGAACAACTGGGCGGGATCGACTATATCTCTGCCGCCCTTGGCCCCGTGATGGATTTGGTGGGGCTGCCAGCCAGTATGGGGCTGGTATGGGCAACCACTATGATCGTCAATATTTATGGCGGCATGATCATCTTTGTCACCATGCCGATGACTGAGCCTTTGAGCGTCGCACAAGTGACTGTGCTTGGCACCATGATGCTGTTGGCTCATTCTTTGCCCATTGAAGGGCGTATCTCCCAAAAAGCTGGCATAGGTCTGCTATATACGGTTGGCTTGCGGATTTCTGGAGCATTGGTGTTGGGGTTCGTTCTGCATCAGATATACAGCTCGGGGAACTATCTATCGCAAACCAATGAAGCTTTGTGGACGCCAGCGCCCGTTCTTGATGACAGCTTGCAGGCCTGGGCCATGGGACAGCTTGCGACGCTTTTTCAGGTCTTCGTGATTATTGCCATTCTGGTGGTATTTCTGCGCGCGTTGAAATGGAGCGGCATCGAAAATCTGTTCGCTCGTGCCTTGCAGCCCGTTTTGAGGTTTTTGGGACTTGGCGAGCGCACCACCTCCATCACCATCATCGGCATGACGCTGGGCCTGACCTATGGCGGTGGCCTGCTCATTAATGAAGCCAAAAAGGGCGATATTTCAAAGCGCGACATTTTTGGATCCATGTCCCTGCTGGCAGTTTGTCATTCGCTGATTGAAGATACTTTGCTGATCATGCTGATCGGCGGCGATCTCTGGGGGATCCTTTTTGCCCGCATGGCGTTTGCGGCCTTGTTGATAGCCGTCCTCATGCGGTTAATTCCCAAGCCTAAAAATTGACCAGAGCGACCCCCGAGAGATAGGCATGGCCAAAAACAAATGCGCCAACAAAGCCAAGGGCGATAACGGCTGGCACGAATTCGCGTCCGAGCGGCACCTTTTCGGGCTTGCTCCAAGCGCCGTCGCGGCGGTTCACTAACACCCTCATAATCAATGCCCAAAGGGCAAGACCACCAAACAAAAGAACAGAGCGATTGTCACCGTTGAGGACCAAATGACCCGTAGCCCACAATAACATGCCGGTCAGTTGCAGGTGACGGATCCAGCGCTTCAGATTGGTTGCCGTGCGTTTGTCAAAGCCAAAACCAAACAAGATAACGCCTGCCAAGACCAAAGCGAGGCCGGGCAGGGTCGCCCATTCAGGGGAGGTATAAACATTCCATTGAGCGCCAGAGCGCCAGCCCATTGACATTATAGTGATGGAGCTAACCAGTCCGAGGACAAAAATGCCCGCATAAAGATTTGGTCCCAGACCCTTTATCAGCTTACTGCGAAAACGGGGTTTGGTGGCGGGCATGAAATGCAGAAAATACCACAAGGCCAGGCCGAGGAATATCAAGCTCATTTGTGATCTCCAATTCTGTTATTTATTTGATCTTTACGTAGCGCCGCAAGGATCAAGAAGGTGATGAGAAGAAACAGGCTCCATTGTGGCATGGGAAGAAGGGAACCGTGGCGGAGCATGCCATAGCTCATAAAGACGATTGCTGCTGCCCCATATTGAGCGATCACAAGCAGGGCCAAAGGCTTCTCGTTTTGTTGCTCCCTGGCAATCCAGAATAGCGCCGCTGTATTGAACGCAATCATGGCCGTAACAATATGCCAGAGAACGGAGGAAAAGGCTTTGAGTTCAATAGAAAGTGTACTTTGCAAGAGCGGCCGGTGAACAACAAACTCGCCGCCTATAATGTGCAGCGCAAAAAGCGCCAATGACGCGACCCCGGCAGATAAATAATATTTACTCATGAGCTGGCCCCCTCATCTTCAACCCAGTGATGGCGCAAGCGAACCGTTGCCCCCATGCGCTCGAAAATTTTACAAAGGCCGTAAGTCGTGCGGTTAAAAAAGATAAACTCTTCTGCTACATAATCAGGGCTATCGAGGGTTTGCGAGAACATCATCATCAGTTCTTGGCCGCGCTTGGTATAGTCTTTGTTGGCGCCAAAATCATAGCTGTCGTGAACGAACGGTTCTGTCACCCATGCGCCAAACGGGCGAAACAGCTGTTCGTGCATTTCGGGTGTAAGATTTTCAAATGGCATGCCGATATCGGCGTAAGCGCGCGCCAGCTCATGGCGATCCCCATACAGATAAGCCAGCAGCAATTGCGGGAACACGCGCATAAAATGATCTGATAAATGGCGCACACAGCCAAAGTCGAGGACATTGATCGAGCCATCCTTGGCAAATAGATAATTGCCGGGATTGGGATCGGCGTGCAGGCATTGCAGATCGCGGGCGCTATGTACAAAAAAGTCGTAGAGTTTTTGTGCGGCCTGGTTTCGAGTTTGCTTGTCGGGGTTGTTGGCGAGCCATTCATCGAGATGTTGGCCCGGCATATATTGTGTGGTGAGCACATGCTGGGCGCTGAATTCATCATAGATACGCGGAATATTTATGCCCTCAAGCTTCACATGGTCGCCAAACCAGTTGGTGTTCTTGCGCTCGATCCTATAGTCCACTTCTTCCTTGAGGCGTGCTTCAATTTCATCAAGGGACTGCAGGATAATTTTGGCGTCGCGCATATTGCGGACAAGGGAGCGCACCAGCGCAAGATCACTGTCTATGGCGTTAGCAATGCCGGGATATTGTACTTTGACAGCCAGTTGCGTGCCATCATCAAGGCTTGCTTGATGCACCTGCCCAAGACTGGCGGCGGCAAAGGCGGTTGTATCAAAGCGGGCAAACAGTTTTTCTGGGGATTGTCCCAATTGCTCCATCATCACCTTGCGGATCAGCACCTTGTTAAGCGGTGGCACCTGGTGAAAGCTCTTTTGCAGCTCGCGTTGATAGGAGGGCGGTAACAGGTCGAGTTCCATGCCGATCATTTGGGCGATCTTGAGGGCGGTGCCGCGCAATTGGGTCATGGCACCAAACAAAATTGCGGCATTTTTCTCATCCAGATTTTGCTTGGTCTGGCGCTCTTTAACCGGTGATAGAAAGGCCCGTTTGACCTTGTGTTGCAGCTCACAAGCGCCAACCTTGATTGCAGCAACCCCGGCGACTTTGGCGCGCGCCAGTTTACTTTGCGGGAGTTTTTGGTTCATCGTCCCCCTCCATAAAGCGGCGCTTGACACTTTTTGCGGTGTTGGCGAAGTCGGCGAAACTATCAAGATGGCTCATGATATGGGTGCGAAACAAGAACGACATCAGGTCAAGTGACTTGCCCACAAGTCCTTGATGCAAAATCGTTGCGACGATGCCCATGCTTTTGTCGAGCAATTGTGTGGTATTTTCAAAATCTTGCGAGCTGTCTTTGAGCCAGTAAGCAAGGATGCCTGTTTGATAATCCCAGAACAGGCGCGGCAGTAGTTCGCGATAGGGTTGATCAGGAACTTCCCCCGCTTCAATTGCCGCCTCCAGCATGTCCGTGACCATCTTCTTGTTGAGGCGTCTCGTTTCGGCCAGGTGAGTGATGCCGGTGGCCGGAGAATAATAGGTGAGGGTAAACACCTGCTGCAAAAATTCGCGTGCCGGTAGCCAGACTTTCAGCTCGGTTTCGATCAGCTGATGCAATTGTTCTTGCAAGGAATAGGTATGGAAATCCTCAATCTCCTTGAGGGCACTCATGGTTTGGAGCTGTACATGCTCGCAATAGCCATAGAGCAGGCTTTCTTTGCTGGGGAAATAATTGTAGATCGTTGCGTCACCAACACCTGCGCGCCGAGCAATCTCGCGCATGGAGGCGGATTTAAAGCCTTTTTCGATAATCACATCAGCCGCCGCTTTGAGGATTTTCAGGCGGGTCTGTTGCTTTTCCTGTTCGCTTATTTTCATGAGATATCTCCATTATTAAGATATTACACTTCAATAAATAGCATATATATGAATTTAATCAATAGTAATTATTTAATAGAACGGTGAGGCATGAGGATATGCAATTGCGTGAGCTTGCAGCCGATCGCCCTAACGTTTGCGCGTGAACATGGTCTGGATGATGTAAAAGGCCAGTACAGCGGGGATCGCCAACAGCAGTAAACTGACAGGACCGGCAGCTATTTCGGGAACACCGAAGGATTTTACATAGATGGTTTCGAGTAGGTGAGCGGCCGCTGCAATATCATATTGCTCGGTATTGACGCTGCCAACGGCCGATATGATGCCAGCCGTGGTCATTGTAAAAATGAATAGCGCAAAGAATATTGCGATGAATGTCGCCATGTCCCTTATCCTTTTTATGCAAAACAAAATGTTTTGCAAATTCTAAAAGAATTGTAGCAAAAAGGAAAGTCGCAGGAAGTGCCGCCGCCTGAGCTGTATTGAGGGCAGTGTTTAATCGCAAATAATTTGCGGGGGAAAGGTTTGTGTCAACCCCCGTATTTGTGACACTAGCCTTTCCCCCATTTCCGCCGCGGGGAGGCATATTCGCGGCGGAGATTACGCCAGAACTGAATTGTTAGAGTTAACAGAGTCGAAAAAACCAGCGCCATAAACACCATCACCAGATTATTACCAGAGACATTGAGTTGTGGCATTTGCTGGGGGCTTGAAGATGGTGACAACGACAGGCTTGTTTTTGCAACAATGACCGGCTCGCTGGCCGGGAGCATTGTTTGTTCTAGCGATGTCTGGGCTTTGACGAGCGGTGCTGGCATCGCAGGCTTTGTATGCGTGCTGGCAAAAAATGCGACTAGCAGAAACATACCAATGCCAATTGCGAAGTCAGTCGTCCACTCGCGGGCGCGGTCAGATTCGAAAAATTTTACTCTGCGTTTATTCTTTTGCATTTTGAGGTCCCCACCAGCTTGTCTGCATATTTTTGATGTCCCTAATAAAGCAGATGATTGGGGCTTGGTTTGGCCCAGAATGTGGCAATATTCCGTTCACGGCTATTTGCGCTATCGCGTGGTCTCCCCAAACCTGGTATTGGGGCGGGCAAAGCCCGGCGCGCGGTCGCGCTTGCCGCCCGCTGGGCGGATTATTTCGCTCACATTATTTATTGCTCAGCTTCAGCATTTTTTTCTCAAGGAAGGTTCGCTCGACTTTGTTTGTGGCGAGTTGAATAGCGCGGGTCAGGCTCAGTTTTGCCCCTGAAATCTGGCTGGTGCGTTCAAGCAAGTCGGCTTTAACCACATAAAAATATTGGTATTCGCTGAGCGCTCCAGTGGCTTCGAGCTCGTTTAGGGCTGATAAGGCAAGTGCAGCATCTTTGGCATAAGACAGGGCGACAATGGCATTGAGCCGCACGACAGGGGTTGGTGTTGATTGATACAACCGCTCATAGAGACCGGTAATCTCAGCCCAGTCGGTATTTGCGAAGTGACTGGCATTGGCATGTACGGCGCTAATCGCGGCTTGTAGCTGATAGGGGCCAATCGCTCCTTTGGAGAGCGCACTGATTAGCAGTTTTGTGGCCTGTTTGATGGTCTTTTGGTTCCACAGGGTTCGGTCCTGATCTTCCAGTTGCACAAGCTCATTGGCGTGCTTGCAGCGCGCCTCGCGGCGGGCATCATGCAGTAACATCAGCGCGCATAGCCCCGCAACTTCGGCTTCATCGGGGATTAACTGATTGAGGGTCGTGCCAAGCTCTATGGCTTCAAGGCACAAATCCTTGCGGCTCAATTGTGGGCCGCTGGTGGCGGTGTAACCTTCATTGAAAATAAAATAGATCACCCACAACACGGATTGCAGACGCTCCCCCCATTGTTGGCGCTCTGGTACCCGATAGGGAATGTTGGCCGCCTTTATTTTACGCTTGGCACGTACAATGCGCTGCGCCACCGTTGTTTCCTTTAGCATCAAACCACGGGCGATTTCGCCGTTACCCAGACCGCCGACCGCTTTGAGGGTGAGGGCGATGCGGGCGGCTTGTGACAATGCTGGGTGGCAGCATGTAAAGATCAGGCTCAACTGCTCATTTTTGAATTGGGCAAATGGAGCGTTTTCGCTTATTTCATGATCTTGATGGTTGATTTTGGCCATCATCTTTATTTCAGCGGATTTGTTATGGTGCATTTGCGTGTGCCGGAGGCGATCAATGGCCTTGCGTTTGGCCGTGGTCAATAGCCAGGCTTCGGGTATATGGGGGATATCCGATTGCGGCCAGCTTTTAAGGGCCGCAATCAAGGCATCCTGCAGAACATCTTCGGCCAGTTCCAGGTCGCGCAGATGCGACATGAGAATGGACAAAACACGCCCCCAGCTGTTTCTCACCACATCCTCAATGTGAGCATGTGTCAGATCAGCGTTCATGTTTGAGAGATCCTCATTTAAAATCGAGTTCCATGATCGGGCGGACCTCAATCGATCCCCATGCCGCGGTGGGTATCTTGGCGGCATAGGCCAATGCCTCATCAAGATCGGCGCATTCCAGCAGATAATAGCCGCCTAGCACCTCCTTGGTTTCGGCAAATGGTCCGTCATTGGTTTGTGTTTTGCCATTTGAGACACGAACCGTCGTGGCGGTATCGATCCCTTGCAGGGGCTGCCCGGCAATATGCACCCCAGCGGCCTTGGTTTCCTTGTTGAAATCCATATAGCCTTGGAACATGGCTCCAAACTCTGGAGTGTCAGGTTTGGGACCACTGTTCTCGGCTGCGTAGATCAAGAGCAAATATTGCATGTCTCACTTCCTTTTGTCTGATGAGTGTATAGTGACACAGACCAGACGAGCAACGCGGGGCGTTTTCGACATGGCTGAAATTTTTTATTTTTTATAAGTTCAATCTGAAAACCGGTATCCAAAATGCCCGTCGTCAACGGTTCCTGATGAACCAGCAGCAGGCCGCCAAAACAAACAAGAGGCAGCCACTGCTCGTGCCCGTCCATAGCCCTCAAACAGCGCAGCGATAGGGTAGCTAAAAGCAGGCCGCGCAACGCGCGAACAGCCGTGAGACCAGTCATTGGAAAAGAATTCCGATGTACGCATCGGCAAGGCCGACTGGCCGCCGCGCGTTGCGCGCCTGTCGGAGGCCCGGCGTTAGTCGGAGTAGCAGCGAGATCATTAAATGCCGTGAGACCGTTAGATCGTATGGTGCCGCGCCCGGGCACCTCGTTCAATGGCGGAGCAAATGAGCGGTTCCAGATCAAGGGCGTCGCGCAACAGTTGCAAGAAACGCAGCTCCTCGGCTTTGATGTTGAGGTCGGCAGCTGCGACTTCCACGGCCAGAGCATAGGCGGTTTCGTGCAACTTTTCTGGCAGGTTCTTGGAGACTTCGTTCAAAATTTTGTCCAGTCCATCTTCATGCGACAATACGTTGCCGCAGGCTTCGGCGGTATGGACGAGCTGTTCAACATCGAAATCGCGAAAGGCGGGCAGATACTGGACCATCTGGCCAATGCGAAACATTTCCTTGTCAGTCATTTCGCGATCAACGGCGGACATGGTGACCATGATATAGATGAGGGCGTCATGGGGGGAAAGGGGGCCGGGCATAGGGTCATTCCTCTAATAATAATTGTCGTAAATTACACTTTCCAACAGATGTACTCTTTCCTCTATCCTTTTTGTGGCCAGTTGCAAACACTTGGATTGCTTCTTTGTGATTTTGCCGATAACAAGCAATTGATAATAGGCATACAAAGGATCTCAAACCATGACTGATGAGGCGCTGATGACACTGGCCGAAAATAGCAAGGCCTGGCCCTTCATGGAGGCGCGCAATCTCATCAAGCGGCTGGACCGGCTGAAAAAGCAACCAGAAGTGGTTTTGTTTGAAACCGGTTATGGGCCGTCCGGCTTGCCGCATATTGGGACCTTTGGCGAAGTGGCGCGCACCGATATGGTGCGCCATGCTTTTGGCGTGCTGACCGGTCGCAAAACCAAGATGATCTGCTTTTCCGATGATATGGATGGCCTGCGCAAGGTACCGACCAATCTACCGAATCAAGAGATGTTGGCGGAGTATCTGGACAAGCCTTTGAGTGTGGTGCCTGACCCCTTTGGCACACATGACAGTTTTGCCGCTCATAATAATGCCCGCCTGCAAAGCTTTCTTGATCAGTTTAAATTTGACTATGAATTTGTTTCTGCCACGCAGCGCTATAAATCTGGCGCGCTGGATGAGACCTTGCTGCGCATGCTCACTGTCTATGACAAGGTGATGGAGATCATTTTGCCAACGCTTGGCGGCGAGCGCCAGAAAACCTATTCGCCATTTTTGCCGATCTGCCCCACCAGCGGCAAGGTGTTGCAAGTTCCCATGAAGGAGCTGAACGTCAAAAAAGGCACCATTGTCTATGAAGATCCCGCGAGCGGCGATCTTGTGGAATTACCGGTGACGGGCGGGCATGTGAAATGCCAGTGGAAGGCTGACTGGGCCATGCGCTGGACGGCGCTTGGCGTTGATTATGAGATGGCGGGCAAGGACCTTATCGATAGCGTGCGCCTGTCGGGGAAAATCTGCCGGGCCATGGGCGGCACCCCGCCAGACGGATTTTCTTACGAGCTGTTCCTTGACGAAAAGGGCCAGAAAATCTCCAAATCCATTGGCAATGGCATCACCATTGATGAGTGGCTAAGCTATGCCAGCCCGCAAAGTCTCTCGCTCTTCATGTATCAAAAACCCAAAACCGCCAAGCGCCTGCATTTTGATATCATCCCTAAAAATGTCGATGAATATCTGACCTTTTTGTCGAAATATCCAGATCAGGAAGGCAAGGATCAGCTCAATAATCCGGTTTGGCACATTCATGGCGGCACCCCGCCACAAGCCGAGCTGCCCATCAGTTTTGCACTATTGCTTAATCTGGTGAGTGCTTCCAACGCTTCGGAACCAGATGTTTTGTGGGGCTTTATTCGCCGTTATGCGCCAGATGCCACGCCGGAAAATTACCCTTTACTCGATCATTTGGTTGGCTATGCGATTGGCTATTACGAGCATTTTGTCAAACCCGGCAAGACCTATCGCGCCCCGACAAAGCAAGAAGCGGCCGCGCTTACCGATCTGGAAGTAAAACTTGGTGAACTGGATGCCGATGCGGATGGTAGCACCATTCAAAATGTGGTTTATGCGGTTGGCAAGGAGCACGAGTTCGAGCCCTTGCGCAGTTGGTTTACGGCACTTTATGAGGTGCTACTGGGGCAAAGCCAGGGACCACGCTTTGGTAATTTCGCCGAGCTGTATGGCCTCAATGAAAGCCGCGAGCTGATCAAGCGCGGTCTGTCGGGGGAGCTTGCAAAGGGGTAATTGTCTGAGCGCATTGTCTTCGCCAGACAGGCATGCTGCGCGCATGGCGCCAAAGGCGAGCCTTTGGAAACTGCTATGGGTTGTGGATTAGGGTCCGATCTCGGTGGGTATTTAAGCGTACATATACCAATAGACGAACCCGGCGGTGATGGCGCTCAATATTAGCAGCTTGACCGTCCCCCAGATAATAAACCGCTTGATCACGCGGTTGCTCTCTTCTTGCAGTTTTCTGGCGTTCTCACGCAGCTCAGTTTCGTCCATGTGATTTGGTCCTGTTTGGGCAAAGCTACCATGCGCAGATTTTAAAACCATCACCGATCCAGCAGGCGCGGTTTTTACGCGATCGTTTGACGTAGCCCCACCGAGAATTGATACCAAATTTTGTCAGACCTCGGACGTCGGCTCTATCTTTTGAAAGAACCGTTACCGACACAACCATGATTTCCCCATAAAACCGGCCCGATTTTTTAGCACTGGTCAAAGAGAAAGAGCCATTCGGTTCTGCTCGAAAATCACAAGCCCCACGAAACTGCGTGCTGTTGCCTGATGTGATGAGGCATTTGGCATTGCGCGCCATTGCGGGGGTATGGATGCTGGCGGCGAGCAATGTAAAGCTCAAACCAATGAGGGCAAAAAGCCGAGTACGCATGATAAATTCCTCCCTTTGCATGCACGGACGCGCCGCGTCATAATTGAACACCAATATCAACACGCCCCTTCGATTTGCGCAAGTCCTCGCGAAATCCTGCAAAAAAGCCTCGCCCCCGTAGGGCGTCAATAGCGCAGCGTATTGCGCCGTTTTGTGCTCCGCCGAGCAAACGAAAAAGTGCCGATCCGTAGGGTGTGTTAGCGCCTGTCATGGGCGTGCATACAATCACAAAACCACCAAAGCGCGTAACGCACCGATTTGTCCCCGTCGGCAACAGCGGTGCGTACCGCGCCATTTGAGAGCTATTGTGGCTTTGCGCATGATTAGCAAGGCTCTAACGCATCTTACGGAATATATGGTTGTTTCAATCCTTTACGCGGGGCGCAGGTCACCATGTAAGCATTCCCAAGCGGAACTTGGAAACGAGAGATAGAACTGGGCGCATCTCAGGTAGGATTTTTAACTAGATATAACGAGTAGTATAAAAACAAAAAAACCGGAAAATGTTGCAGTGATAGTCAGTTTTCTTAGCTTTGGTATCTGCCATGCCATTATAAACCCAGTTAAAATAAGTGTTAGTAGTGCAATGGATAAAATTGTGGAATAAACTTTAAACATAAATCCACCCTTGGATTTGTGTAATTGAACGAGATGTCGATACCAATTTGCTTTTTTCACTTCCATTTTGGCAGTAAGTTTTTTTAAGTTTGTTTCAACACGAACTTCAATAGCTGCCCCTTGCCATTCAAAAATGGTTTTGCCTTCCTTCACGCGTATTTTAGCTTCGCCTGTTGGGTTCGATAAATTTAGGTCTTTAAGTTTGTTTTTTGTTACCAGTATATACTCTGAAATACTTCCGGAAAAAGAAGGTTTTATATTTATGATATGATTGGTTTTTTCTTCTCCTCCTTTAATATCCCATATGTAGAGAGCGCCAGTGACAAAAAACATAACTGCAACTGGCATTAAAAAAACCGCTAAAAGCGTGTGTACTTTCATTAAAACCGATCTGTTGAGAATCATTATTCTTCCTCTTGTTTGTTTTAATTTTTGATAGATTAATCGAGCAGATTAAACGCACTTTTTTGCTCGTCTCCAAGCTCTGCTTGGGAAGATTTGGTGGAGACGCTTTGCGTCCTGAATGCTTAAGTGAGAACAGCTCTCCTAAATATCCAGATCATGCGCGAATTCGGCGTTCGCCTGGATAAAATGGAACCGTGCTTCGGGCTTGTTGCCCATGAGCTGTTGCACGGTGTCGGCGGTTTCTTCGCGCTCGTCCTCATCGATTTGCACTTGCAATAAAGTGCGTTTGCCGGGCAGCATGGTGGTTTCTTTGAGCTGGGCGGCCATCATTTCGCCAAGGCCTTTAAAGCGGCCAATGTCGATCTTGCCGCGGCCCGTAAACTCGGTTTTCATCAGCTCGTCCTTGTGCGCTTCATCACGCGCATACAGGGTTTTGGAGCCTTGCGTGATGCGAAACAATGGCGGCACGGCGACGAACAGATGGCCCTGATCGACGAGCTTTGGCA
Organism: Alphaproteobacteria bacterium; assembly: GCA_024280895.1. Taxonomy (GTDB): domain Bacteria; phylum Pseudomonadota; class Alphaproteobacteria; order Rhizobiales; family JAKIUO01; genus JAKIUO01. The sequence continues at coordinate 80,246 of JAJRPI010000032.1, forward strand.
TCTGGCGGTAAAAGAAGGTGATGAGCAAGGCGGCGATATGCGCCCCATCGACGTCCGCATCGGTCATGATGATGACGCGCTCATAGCGCAGATCATCTTCCACATAGGCCGCGCCAACGCCGCATCCAAGTGCTTGTGTGAGATCGTTTAACAGCTGATTGGACGAAATTTTGGCGTTGGAGGCGTTGCCGACATTGAGGATTGTACCGCGTAGGGGCAAGATCGCCTGATTTTTACGATTACGGGCTTGCTTGGCGGAACCACCAGCACTGTCTCCTTCGACGATGAAGATTTCAGCGTTCTTGGCGCCGCGCTGTGAGCAATCGGCAAGCTTGCCGGGCAGGCGCAGTTTTTTGGTTGCGGTTTTGCGCGAGACTTCTTTGTCGCGTTTGCGCTTCAAGCGTTCTTCGGAGCGATCCACCACCCAGTCGAGCAGCTTGCTGGCCTGCTTCGGGTTGGCGGTGAGCCAATGGTCAAACGCGTCGCGCACGGCGTTTTCGACGATACGGGTGGCGGCAGAGGTCGCGAGCTTTTCCTTGGTCTGCCCCTGAAATTCAGGTTCGCGGATAAATACGCTCATCATGGCCCCAGAGGTACTCAGCACATCGTCGGCGGTGATCTGCGCGGCCTTTTTGTTTTTGGTCATCTCGCCATAGGTGCGCAAGCCCTTGGTGAGAGCGCCGCGAAGGCCCGTTTCATGGGTGCCGCCTTCAATGGTCGGCACCGTGTTGCAATAGGTGTTCAAGAACCCGTCGGCATTGGCGATCCATGCGACCGCCCATTCAACCGAACCGTGGCCGCCTTCTTTTTCTACCTTGCCAGCAAAAATATCAGAGGTCACCGTGACCAGCCCCTCAAGGCGCTCGGTGACGAAATCCTTGAGGCCGCCGGGGAAATGAAAGATCGCCTCGGCGGGCACATTGTCTTTTTCGGTTATCAGTTCTGGAGCGCATTTCCAGCGGATTTCGACGCCGCCAAACAAATAGGCTTTGGAGCGCGCCATGCGCATCAGGCGGGCCGGACGGAACAGAGTGTTCTCGCCAAAAATTTGCGAGTCTGGATGGAACAAAAAGCTGGTACCACGCCGATTGGCGACCTTGCCCAGTTTTTGCAGTTTGCCTTGGGGGATGCCGCGCGAAAATTCCTGACGATAAAGCTGCTTGTCTCTCGCCACTTCAACGATCAACACATCAGACAGGGCATTGACCACAGAGGCCCCAACCCCATGCAGGCCGCCAGAGGTCTGGTAGACCTTGCTGTCAAATTTGCCGCCAGCATGCAGGGTCGTGAGGATCACCTCAAGGGCAGATTTGTTCTTGAATTTTGGATGCGGATCGACGGGAATACCGCGACCATTATCGCTGACTTTCAATGAATTGTCGGCCATCAGCTCGACTTCGATCCAGGTGGCGAAACCGGCCACGGCTTCGTCCATCGAGTTGTCTATGACCTCGGCGAACAGATGATGCAATGCTTTGCGGTCGGTGCCACCAATATACATGCCGGGGCGGCGACGCACCGGCTCCAGCCCTTCAAGTACCTCAATATCAGCAGCGGTATAATCGCCTTCAGCAGATTTTGAGCTAGCTTTGCGTGCCGCCGCTTTAGGGGCAGGGGCCTTTTTAGGAGGTGTTTTCTTGGCGGTTGATTGTTGGCTCATCTGTGTTTGGTCTGTTCCGATTGCTGTGGGTTCAATAGGTTTTAAAGGTTTTGGTTCATCTTGCGCAGTTGTTTTAGCGTCATCGCTAGATGCGTCAACAGTTTTTGCGCTCGCACTGTCGCTTGCCGCTTTGGAGTCTTTGGCCGCCGAACCAAGTTCGCTGGCAAAAAGTTCCAGGCTTTCTTGTTCGTGGGCCTTTTGGTCTTTGAGAACCGGTTTTGCTCCAGGGCTAACCGGCTTTGCCTCAGGCTCCGTTTTTTGGGCTTTTTGCGGTTCTTTTGGAGCCTTTGATTTGCTAAATAGATTCTTGAACAGCGCCATGATTTCCTCTTGTCCCGCGAACGGGGTTCTCAAGTTCAATACGCGATACGAATCTCACGCACTATAACAGATTTGTGCACAAGAATAGAGTGTTTTACCGCCCGCAGTGGGTAACTTGTTCATTTTGATCGCATTATTGACATTCATTGAGGGACCATGGTGAGCAATGCTTGCCTGGAAGACACAGGGGTATAAACAGCCTGACAGGGAGCGCGCAATGGTATAAACTTCAAGAAAAGACAGTTTAAGGGGTGCGCTTATTATGTGGTTTATGTTGATCTTGTGGAAGTCTTTCCGTGGATTATGGCGTCTGGTCGTCGGTCTGATCATCGGTGTCATTTTGTATATCTACACCTTTACCACGCCGGGCCTAGAGTGGATATTCAACGATGTCTATGCGTTTTCCAACGGGCTTGTCAGTTGGGTCAGCGAGCAGTCCTGGTATCCCAGATATGAGAAATGGGACCATCTGGTAAAACCGGGTGATCGGCTGCCGCTGATTTTATATATTCTGGTCGGCCGCTTTATCTGGCTGATGTTTGAGGCAGCCTTGTTCACCTTCCCTCATTGGCTGTTTGTTGGCCGTAACAAGCAAAAAAAAACAGCTAATTCGCAAGAATTAGCGCCAATTGCCCCGAAACGGGGCGCTCGCAGATCAGATGCCGCCTCGACAAAAGATGGCACGGCGCCTGTTATGGGCCATAGCGGTGTTGATAATGCTTCTTTGCAGCAGGTCGCCGCCCCAGCAGCTGCAATTGCTGCCAGCGCTTTAGCCAGAGAGCAGCAGGGCGACAGCTCCTTGTCGAAAGGGCACGCTCAGCTCGACGAAACCGGCAAAAATCTGGAGCGCTCGATTGATGAAGCCTTGCAGCGCATCAAGAAGCTCGACGAGCCAAATTCAAGCAGTTGATGATGGTTTCAAGGGACTTTGCAGGTGACAGGCCAGATGAGAGCGGTGGATCTGCTCTATCTCAGCTGGTTGCTCGGATCAAAAACTGCCACCATTGCCTTGATGATCCGCGCGGCAAACCGCTTCCCCATGAACCGCGCCCTGTTCTTGTGCCCAGCCAGCACGCTAAAATCTGTATCATCGGCCAGGCGCCGGGCACAAGGGTGCACGCGTCGGGAAAACCGTTCACAGATGCCTCTGGAGATCGCTTGCGCGGGTGGATGGGGATCAGCAGCGAGCAGTTTTATGATCCAGCCAAGGTCGCGATCATTCCCATGGGTTTTTGTTTTCCAGGGCTTGATGACAAGGGCGGGGATTTGCCGCCGCGCAAAGAATGTGCCCCTAAATGGCAGGCTGCATTGTTCGAGCTGATGCCGCAGATCGAGTTGAAATTACTGGTTGGCATGTATGCCCAAAATTGGCATCTGGGTAAAAACCGTCACAAGACCTTGAGCAAGACCGTTGCGCATTGGCGTGACTATGTGGGCGGTCGAGCACCAGTTGCGGGCCAGCCGATGCTTTTGCCCATGCCGCATCCTTCGTGGCGCAATACAGCCTGGCTGCGCAAAAACCCGTTTTTCGAACGTGATGTGATCCCGTTCTTGCGACAAGAAATCAAGCGTTTGCTTGCATAAGCCGGGCGTTAGGCAGCTCTGTCATTCTTTGTTTTGCAATAATAGATTGAACCAATTTCCAAGCCATCACGACCAACTTGATAACCCGCTCAGCTTTTATCGAGTGGGAGGTTCAATCGGGAGTAAAGGAAATGACGATGACGTTCAAAACAATTTCACAGGCTATGGCATTGATGATCGGCTTTATGGTGATGGCTCAGCCGGCAATGGCGGCCAAACAGTGCAAGCCTCAGCTTAAAAAAGCGGGTATGTTTTATTTTAATAAGGCCAAGGCCAAATCGTCAGCGGCTGGTCGCTGGGAAAAGCAGGTAGCCATCAAACATGGCATCGGCTACAGTTTCTGGAGCAACGCCAAGGGCAAGGGCTATAGCTGTACCAGTAAAATGAAAAACGGCAAAAAGCTTTATAACTGTGTCGCCAAAGCCAAACCGTGCAAAACAGTGGCAAAAGTCTGCAAGTCGAAACTGTCCAAGAACGGCATGTTTTACTTCAAGCTGGCCAAAGCCAAATCATCAGCTGTGGGTCGTTGGGAAAAACAGTCAGCCATCCAGAACGGCATTGGTTACAGTTTCTGGTCGAACGCCAAGAGTAAAAACTTTTCTTGTAGTTTCTCGATGAAAAATGGCAAGAAACTTTGGAATTGTGCTGCAAAAGCCAAGCCCTGCAAAGGATAGACAATTCCAAAATGAGCGAGAAAGGCGGAGCCATGGGGCTCCGCCTTTTTCATTGTCTGAAGGCGATAGGTTCAAGCCATGCTGTCGAGCAAGAAATTAACAACCTGTTTGAGCGAGCAGATGATTGCTTTTGTTTGCACTTGCCCCTAATAAAAGAGCGACAAACCAGAAAGTCTGGCTGGTAGGCTTACAAGAGCGGAGAACACGCATGACCGATCATTTTCCATTGCACAATCGTGACAGTGCACCTGATGATTCAAAAGGGGTGCTGGCGGCCATGCAGAACAAGTTTGGTTTTGACCTTAACCTGTTTGGCAAGATGGCGACCTCTTCAAAAACCCTTAAGGCTTATATCGGGGTCAATGAGATTTTTGCGAGGAGCAGTTTTTCGCCGATTGAACAGCAAATAGTGTTGCTGACCATTTCTCAATATAATGGTTGTGATTATTGTGTGGCCGCTCATACGACCGGCGCGCAGATGCAAAGCATGCCGGAAAGCACGATCCGCGCTGCGGCTGCTGGCGAGCCGATTGTCAGTGTTGAGCTTGAGGCATTGCGCCAGTTCACGCGCAAAATGGTCGATCAGCGCGGGGTTCTTAAAGAAGGAGAGCTGGAAGAGTTTCTGACCGTTGGATATACGCCTGAAAACGCGCTGGAAGTGATCACCGGCATCGCCCTCAAGACCATATCGAACTATGCCAATCATTTGATGGACACGCCGATTGACGAGGCGTTCAAGGACAATGCGCCCAAGGCTTAAGGCAGGTGGTGTTTGGCTTGATGCCAGCACTGTTAAACCAAAAAGGTGTTAGGCCGTTTTTGGGATCACAAGCTCAGCGCCATATTATAGCCTTGCGATATGGCACGCAGGGCATCGAGTTCACCTGCTTTGGCGGCGCCGCCAATGATGTGGGTGGAAACGCCCGCCATGGACAGTTCCTCATGCAGCGAGGTGCGGCTTTCCTGACCGGCGCATATGACGATGGTGTCAGCGGCGATGATTGATTGTTCCCCGTCCATTACGATATGCAGGCCCTCATCTGAAATGCGTTCATAGGTGACGCCAGTGAGGATGTTGACGCCGCGGCGCTTCAGGGCCTTTTTGAGAGCCCAGCCGGTGGTGAAGCCAAGGCTGCGCCCCGGCTTGCCGCTGGTTCTTTGTAGCAGCGTGATCTGGCGAGGGCTTTGCTCTAGTGAGGGTCCTTGTGGGCTGAGGCCTCCTTTGACCTCAAGTCCCTGGTCAACTCCCCAATCTTTGAGAAAGGCTTGTGGCGTGCGGTCATCACTTTCCAGCGCGGAGAGAAAATCGGCAACATCAAATCCGATACCGCCAGCACCGATGATGGCGACATTGTTGCCGCAGATCTTTTCGCCTGACAGGATTTGCGGGTAGGAGACGACACTTGCATGATCAATCCCGTCCATCTCGATCTGTCGCGGGGAAACGCCGGTGGCGATGATGATCTCGTCAAAATTTTCATCCATGATCATTTGAACGCTTGCTGCCACTCCGGTTTTGATGTCCACATTGTGTGTGTCTAGCTGGTTTTTGAAATAGCGTAATGTTTCATCAAATTCATCTTTTCTGGGCACCTTGCGCGCCAGCTGCAATTGGCCGCCAAGCTCGTCATTGGCTTCAAACAGAGTGACACTGTGACCGCGCGCGCCAGCGATACTGGCGGCCGCCATGCCAGCCGCGCCGCCACCGATCACAGCGATGCGTTTGGGCTGCTCAGCAGCGGTAATTTGCAGATCTGCTTCATGTCCGGCGCGCGGATTAACAAGGCAGGTCGCCGCCTTGGCCTTAAAAATATAATCAAGACAGGCCTGATTGCAGGCGATGCAGATATTGATTTGATCGCGTTCGCCAGCAGCAGCTTTATTGACGAAATCGGGGTCGGCCAGCAGCGGGCGGGCCAGATAGGCCAGATCCCCATGCCCGTCGCGCAAAACCTTTTCCACGGTTTCGGGGGTATTGAGGCGATTTGAGACAACCACCGGAATGTTTACAGCCTCCTTGATGCGTTTGGCGGCAAAACTCCAAGTGCCGCGCGGCACCATATAGGCGATGGTCGGGATGCGCGCTTCATGCCAGCCAATACCGGTGGACAATATATCCGCGCCAGCCTGTTCAATATCTTTGGCAAGCGAGATGATGTCGTTTGCCGTTGCGCCGTCCTCCACCAGCTCAAGCGATGAAATGCGGTACATGATGATGAACTCATCGGGGGTCTCGGCGCGAATGGTGCGGACGATTGCAAGCGGGAACCGGTGACGGTTTTCAACCGACCCGCCCCATTTGTCGTCACGCTGATTGGTGCGTGCAGCTGTAAACTGATTGATCAAATAGCCCTCAGATCCCATGATTTCGACGCCATCATAACCTGCTTCGTTGGCCAGTTGGGCGCACGTGGAAAAGTCTGCAATCGTTTGCTCGACCTGCGCTGGCTCTAGCGCTTTGGGGGTGAGGGGGCTAATGGGGGCACGGATCGCCGAGGGGGCAACGGTTTTTAACGTACCGCCATAGCGTCCGGCATGCAGGATTTGCAGAAATATTTTGCCACCCGCTTCGTGTACGGCATTGGTGACGATCTGGTGATCTTTGATCTGCGCGCGCTCGTTCAAGAGGGGACCGTTCATTTCCAGATGTCCGGCAACGTTTGGAGCATAGCCCCCCGTGATGATCAGTCCAACACCACCTTTGGCCCGTTCGGCATAAAATTTTGAGAGCCGCTTTGCTCCATCTGGTGCGTTCTCAAGGCGGGTGTGCATGGCCCCCATTATGACCCGGTTCTTGAGCTCGTTATGTCGTAGCTTGAGGGGCGCGAGCATGAGAGGAAAGTGCGGATTTTCTGTCATTATTTGATCCTGTCAGAGCCGGTCTTTGGGTGCTGAATATTAGTTATACAGATTTTCTGGCAACATGCTTGGCAAAATTGCCCGACTTGAGCCTGCGGTTCTTGTGTGTTAGTCCGGTTTGATGATTTCCGTTATTATACCAACCCTTAATGCTGAACGGTCGCTTAGTTCGACCTTGAGTGCCCTTGTTCCGGCCACGGTTGAGGGAATAGTGCGCGAAGTGCTGTTGGTGGATGGTGGATCTACTGATGCGACCTTGCAGATTGGTGATGATGCTGGCGTCAAGATCATATCCTGCACAAGGGGACGTGGACATCAGTTGGCGAAAGGCGGGGAGCAAGCGCGAGGGCCGTGGCTATTGTTCTTGCACGCTGATACCAGGCTGGAGCCGGGTTGGAGCAAGGACGCCGAACAATTTATTATCCGTCATACAAATCAGCAAAAGGCGGCGGCAGCCTTTTCGTTTGCCCTTGATGATGCTGGCGTGAGACCACGCCTGCTCGAAGCTTTGGTTGGTTTGCGGTGTCGTTTGTTCAAGCTCCCCTATGGTGATCAGGGTTTGTTGATCGAGAAGGGATATTATGAGCAGCTCGGTGGTTTTTCAAAATTGCCATTGATGGAAGATGTAGATTTTGTGCGCCGCATTGGTGGTAAGCAAATTCACATATTACCCAGCAAGGCTGTGACCAGTGCCGTGCGCTTTAAAGACAGGGGCTATGTTCGGCGGGTTGCTTGCAATCTGTATTGCCTGGCTCTTTATTATGCTGGCGTCGCGCCAAATGAAATTGCTAGACGCTATGATCAAGATGGCTGCCGTGCGCCATCAAATGAGGGCTCTAATGCCGCTTCGTAATACGCTTGTTATTATGGCTAAAACACCGTCAGCCGGACGGGTCAAGACACGCCTTGCGGCAGATATTGGGGTGAGTGAAGCCCTACGTTTTTATCGCCATCAACTGGCCCTTACCTGCCGCACACTATCCCATCATCCCAGCTGGCAATTGGTGCTTGCGAGCGCCCCTGATCATGATCGTACCCTGTATGGCTATGGCGCTGACAAGGTGATCGGGCAAGGCCGAGGCGGCCTTGGTGTGCGCATGCAGCATTTGTTTGATCGTATGGGCCGTGGTCCCTTGATCATTATTGGTGCGGATATTCCAGGCATTACCCCCGCAATGATCGCGCGGGCCTTTCATGTCTTGAAGGGGCATGACCATGTCTTTGGTCCCGCCCAAGATGGCGGCTACTGGTTGGTGGGACAGCGCCGCTCCCCAAGGGTCACAAAAGCATTTGCCAATATTCGCTGGTCCAGCCCCCACGCACTAGATGATACGCTGCAAAATCTGTCAGGTAGCACGGTGGGCTATGTGGACACGCTCAATGATGTGGACACCGGTGCAGACCTTTAGCTCTCCAAAAAACGGGGCATCAGGGTGACGAGGTTGCAAGGTTTGTGGCGGTTGTCGAGCTGGGTCACTAAAATGCCGTTCCAGGCATCCTTGCAAGCGCCGGGGGAACCGGGCAGGGTGAACAGCATGGTGCCTTTGGCAAGACCGGCGCAAGCGCGCGATGCCATGGTTGAGGTGCCAACGGTTTGATAGCTGAGCATGTGCATGAGTACGGCAAATCCCTCGATTTCCTTGTCATAGAGCGGTTTGATGGCCTCGACTGTGACATCGCGCCCCGTCAGGCCCGTGCCGCCAGTAGTGATCACCACATCTGTGCCGGCATCATCAATATGGCTTTGCACGGCGCCGCGAATAAATGGGATTTCATCCTTGATAATCTGGCGCGAAACGCAATTGTGTGCGGCCTCCTTTAGCATTTTCTCCAGCCGGTCGCCTGAGCGGTCATCTTGGGGCGTTCGGGTATCAGAGATCGTTAAAATGGCGATGTTGAGTGGCTGGAAAGTCTTGGTTTTGTCGATGCGGGACATGTTTTCGACGGGGGGCATGATATTTCCTCGGGCGGTTTTGTGTTAGGGGCTTGATCAACATATAGCGGCTGCAAAGATTGTTGTCATGTTTGGCGATCAATACCGTCCCAAAGAGCGACACCCAGATAGCTAGCAAGCTGCTCGGCATCGTGCAGCGCTTTTTTTTGATTGTAGTAAGTGACGATCATGCGGCGTTTTCCACCTTTGAGCACAAGATTAAGCTGGGCGTTTGTGTATCCTCCAGATTTGCGCGCAACCCGGTAGGGCAGGAGTTGCAGCGCTTCGATTGCGCGCAGTTCAACATACTCCCTCCGGTGCCAGCCAAGAATAAACTGGCCGCGTCTTTGATCAATGCGTATGGGGGCCATGGCGAGATAGGCAAGATAAAGTCCCGCAATGACAAAGAGCAGGGGAAGAGCGGCGATGAGCCGATAATACCAGACCATATCGTAAGTCACGAAGTAAGTGATGGTGTAGGCAAATAATCCAAGAATGAGAAACATAGCGGCAAACAGACTATTGCTAAAAGTCTGTTTGAAAATAGGCTGGCCTTTTTTGTCCATGTGCAATCTGTGGGTATCAAAATTGGCGGTCTCGGCGCGAATGGGCTGCCAATCTGTTTTCGCGGTGCGTTCATCGCCAAATCTGTCGAACAAATCATTGGCGATATCTCGTTTTGACGGTTTGGGGCCGTTGAGATCTCTGCCGCAATTGTAACATTTGTCAGGGCTGAGAATGGCTTTTTGGGACAGTAAGGGGACGCCGCAAGTGGGACAGGTGATTTGCGAGATCATCACATAGAGCGCGATGCCGATGGTGATGATGGTCAAAAAGAACAGCCAGAATAACCAAAAAGCATTAATGGTGCCTGTGAGGACCAGAACGATGATGATGAGCGCCCCGGCAACATAAGTATTTCGCAACTGTTTCAATTGCTTGATCATGGGGGATGGGTCAATGTCTTTGTTCAGTTGGGAGCCTCGTATCAGTTCTTTTTTTCGCGCAGTTTTTCCTTGATCATCAATAGATCTTGCCAGGCGAGCTTTTTGGCAGCTGGAGTGCGCCACAGATGTGAGGGGTGCAGGGTCGGCAGTAATTGATAGGCCTGCCCGTTGATCTCCAGTTTAACCCATTTGCCGCGTAGCCGCATAATACCGCTCTTGGTTCGTAGCAAGGTTTTGGCTGCCGTGCCGCCAAGCGCCACAATGACCTTTGGCTTGATGAGCTCGATCTGGCGTTCAAGGAAGGGGCGGCAAATATCAGTTTCAGCTTGTGTGGGTGTGCGGTTGCCAGGCGGGCGCCAGAACACTGTGTTGGTGATCCACACATCGGTGGGGCGGTCAAGTTTTGCCGCTTGCAGCATCTTGTCGAGTAGCTGACCATCGCGTCCCACAAATGGCAGGCCCGCAAGGTCTTCATCGCGCCCTGGAGCTTCGCCAATCAACATCAGTGAGCTTCGCGGGTTGCCATCGGCAAAACAGGTCTTCTTGGCCATATTTTTCAAGGAACAGCCGTCAAATTGCTCAAGAGCTGCTTGCAGTTCCGCTATTGTGCTGGCCTTGGCTGATAGCTCACTTGCTTCCAGCACGGCCAGTTCGGTTTTGGGGGCCGCGAGCGAATGGTCTGCTCTGGCAATTTTTGGAGCGATTTTGGCGACCCTTGCGGGTGCTGCTGGTGAAGCGGTTTGAGGTCGGCTATTCGTTGCCTGTCTTGCTATCAAAGTTGGCGCAGAGGGACGTTTGCTGATTTCGAACCAGTCGGTGGGTTGATCGGCGACGATCACATCGACACCGCTCATGTCATACCATTGAAGAATGGTTGCCAGCTGTTTATGATCCATTGCTTTGTTCATTGAGCCAAATAATAGAAGTTTTTACCCGCATTGAACAGGTTTTTGGAGTCTCGCACGATATTTGTCCAGATCGCGATAAGTGTGGCATCAAAGACAAGGTTGGCAAGTTGATTTTATCACCGCCGCCATCTGGTGGCCCCACTTGTGTGGATATGTCGAGATGGCTTGGTGCCTGGAGTAGCAACGACTTGCCCCGGGGTTGAAAATGGTGGTAGTTTTTAAGTGCTTGTGATAGTTTTTTTGCGCAAAAAGTACTAATAAATAAATAGGGGAGCACACGGGCAGGGCTAAAAAACATTATGGAATCGTTGTTTATGCGCGTGAGCGGTTCCCAAAGATGGCCTGTGTTAAAGGGCGAAACCTTATTAACCTATTTGTAGCGCAACGTAAGAAACAGATGATCTGAACTGATAGGATGCTTGCAGTATTGGGCTCAAATTGCCAGTACTCCCTCGTTTCAGAATGAATATTGGCAAATATTTGCGGTGATCTTTTAATCTAGAGACAAGCCGCGCGACAGGATGCAGGATTAGAATGAAAATTCTCAAGAATAATTTTCGATCGACTTTCCCTCTCGGCTTAATTTTTCGAACGAGCCTGATGGGGGTCGTTTTATGCTTTGGTCCCGGTAAAAGTGTTTCGGCTCAAGAAGAAACGACACCAGAAAAACCGGTACCAGAACAGTCAATGCAAAAAAAGCCGACGCAGGAAAACGCGCCTACGCCTGCAGTCGTGACCACTCCGACTGCTGCCGCGCCTGCTCTTGTGCCAGATAATGTACCGCCCCCTGGATATACACCTCCTGCGATGGTGCCAACTCCTGTTGTGGTCCCGGACAATGTCCCACCACCAGGATATGTGCCGGTCGTCGATCAGCCGGTCGACGCACCTGCAAAGAATGCTGACACGCAAAAGGCCATGAAACCTAAGGTCATCAAAGATCAATATGGAGTGCGTGCGGAACACCGCATTGTGGAGCGCCCTCAAGATGCCAAAGATAATTTGCTCGGCAATTACCTGGCGGGACGAGTGGCACGCGGGTTACGTGACCATACTGCTGCTGCCAAATATTTTGGTCTGGCCCTGCGTGCAGATCCAAGCAGTGATATATTGCTTGAGCAGACCTTTGTGCTCGAACTTGCCCGTGGCAATTGGGAAAAGAGTACAAGGCTTGCAAAAGAGGTCATCAAAAAAGGCGAGAAACACCGCTTTTCACGTATGGTGCTTGGACTGGAGGCCGTCGTTAATAAGGATTTCTCCGAGGCGGAAAATCAGTTTTCCCGTTCTGAGCAAAGATCGCCACTTGGCAAGATGATTGGTATTATTGTCGAGGCCTGGCTGCATCAGGCAAAGGGCGAAAGTCAGCAAGCGCTTGATGCAATCAAACGTCTTGATGTCATGAACTGGTCGAAGTTTTATCAAGATTATCACCGCGCCATGATTGCAGATCTGGCGGGACGCCACTCGCTGGCCCGCAAGACCTATCAAAGAATGTTTAAAAAAGACTCGAGATCTTTACGGTTGATGGAAGGCTATGTACGCCATTTATCCGCAACCGGTGCACCCAAAGCGGCCCTTCGTTTGATGGCTACTCACATCGAGCGCAATGGCGGACATCCGCTGGTGGTTGATCTGCAAGCCAAAGTGAGAGCTGGCGAAACACTTGAGCTGATCGCGTCGACGCCGACCGAGGGCCTGGCAGAGCTTTATTACGGTATTGGCGATGCGCTGACCGGCGATGGCGGGGTTGATCTGGGTATGATTTACCTGCAGGCCGGATTGCGACTGCGCCCCGATCTGCCACTTGCCAGCATGGCGCTGGCCGAAGCCTATGAAGAAACCAAGCATTTCGAACAGGCCAACCGCATCTATGACAAAATCGGCAAGGACAGCCCCTTGTGGCCTGGAGCTACTGTGCGCCGCGCCTTCAATCTCAATTCCTTGAAAAAAGTTGATGAAGCCAAAGCCACACTTGATGAATTGATTGAGCTTTATCCAAATGATATCACTGCTGCCGAGGCGCAGGGCAATATTTTGCGCGCTCACAAGCGTTATAGCGAAGCCGTCGTTTATTATACCAAGGCAATCGATCTACTGCAGAAACCCGCTAAATTCCATTGGAAATATTATTATTCCCGGGGCGTTTGTTTCGAGCGCCTGAAGGACTGGTCAAATGCCGAAAAAGATCTACTGCAAGCGCGCAAGTTAGATCCTGATCAGGCATTGGTGCTCAACTATCTGGGCTATTCCTGGGTCGATCAAGGGTTCCATCTTAACAAGGCAATGGGTTTTATTCGCCGTGCTGTTGAGCTGAAACCTGACGATGGATATTTCGTCGATAGTCTTGGCTGGGCGCATTTTCGTCTCGGCAACTATAAAAAGGCTTCGTTAGAACTGGAGCGCGCTGTTGAATTGAAACCCGACGATCCCGTTATCAATGATCATCTGGGAGACGCCTATTGGCGCGTCGGGCGCAAGCTGGAAGCGCAGTTCCAATGGGCGCAATCCTTGACCTTGGAACCCAGTGACAAGGATGTCATCAAGATCAAGGCAAAGATCAAGGATGGCATGAAAAAGCTTGAGCCCGTCAAGACACTGGCCTTTGGTCCCGGCAATGTCGGCAAGCTGAAAAAGGCTGTTGCCTCGCAAACCGATCAAGACACTGGTCCTGGCAAGAGCATTGGGGAGGGCCGCGTGCATGTGGTGCGCAGCGGTGAAAGTCTGTGGACGATTTCCAAGCGCTATTATGGCAAGGGCCAGTTTCATCAAAAATTGTTGCGGGCTAATCAGCGCCGCTTGCTGAAAGGCAATAAAATTAAACCCGGTTTACGGTTGATTATTCCGCCCTTGTTGCCGCGCTAGTCAGTCATGAAGATTGCCAATTCTGGACCGGCCTATACGAGGGATGGGAATAGCGCGTATGAGTTGCGCATCAAGGCGTCTGCGAAAGTAAATCTGAGCCTTCACATTAAGGGGCGACGTGCTGATGGCTATCATGAGCTAGCTGGCCTTGTGGCTTTTGCTGATATTGCCGATGAGCTGCTTTTCAAGCAAGAAGGGTATGGCGATTTAACAGATGCTGGTCCGGGTTGGTCGCTGGCAATAACGGGACCCTTTTCGGCGAATTTGCGCGAAGGCGAGGCAGGCTCTTCGTTTAATCTTGTTGAGCAGGCCGCACGACTTTTCCAAAAAGAAAACGAGGGATGCGCGGGCGGAGAAATCTTCCTTGAAAAGAACTTGCCCATAGCTGCGGGCATTGGTGGTGGCTCCTCTGATGCCGCTGCAACATTGAACGCATTGCGGAAAATTTGCAGATCCTGTGATGATCAAGATCTTAAAAGAATGGCGGTTCGTCTTGGTGCTGATGTGGCCATGTGCCTGTCACCTAAGGCCAAGATAATCGGCGGTATTGGCGAGTTATATCAAACAGCAACCCCGTTCACGCCCTTGCCTGCTATACTCGTAAATCCTGGCGTCAGGGTTCCCACACCAGCCGTTTTTAAGGAACTTTCTGCCCCCGCTCTGGCGGATGATTTGCCAAAAGAAACCTCTGAGATTTTCGGGCAGGGTGATATCTCCCCTCGCACCATGATTGACTGGTTGCGAACACAAAGTAATGATCTGCAAGCGCCCGCCATCCGTATTGCGCCAGTGATCGAGCATGTGCTGGCAGTAATCGAGGCGAATAATAGCTGCCGCCTGGCCCGCATGTCCGGCTCGGGCGCAACGTGCTTTGGTCTCTATGAAAATATGGATGATGCCAGAGCAGCGGCCCAAAAAATCAGCGCGGAACACCCCGCTTGGTGGGTCGTCGCTACGATGCTGCGTTAAAGAAAACAAGAAAATCGCCATATTCAATGTGCTACCGCTTCGCTATTTGAGCACCTGTGCGGCGTGCAGAAAAGGGCGCTTCTCGTTGTGCTACCGCTGCGCTATTTGAGCACGAGCCCCTTTCATCGCCATTTTGGGGGGGCAAGGGCTTGCCTTTGGTGCTGTCCGCATAGGACGCTGCGCGGCGAGCGCATTCCGACTAATGCTTTCGCGAGACACAAAAATCGATGGTTTCCAGCAAGGCGGATTTATGTTTGCTATCTGGAAAAATGGCCATGGCGTCCTTGGCGATATTGCCATAGTGCTTGGCGCGCTTGATCGTGTATTCAAGCGCATTGTGCTTTTTCATCAACTCGGCGGCGTGTTCCAGATCGCCGTCGCGCACGTTGCCTTTGGCAAGGGTGCGTTTCCAGAATTTTTGCTCGTCGGCACTGCCTCGACGATAGGACAGCACGATGGGCAGGGTGATTTTGCCTTCGTGAAAGTCGTCACCGACATTTTTGCCCAAGAGTTCGCTGGAGCCGGAATAGTCGAGGGCATCATCAACCAGCTGGAACGCCAGACCCAGATTATTGCCGTAAGAACGAAGGGCGGCGCGTTCGCGCTCTGATTTGTCGGCAACGACAGCACCAAGTTCACACGCGGCAGCAAACAGGGCCGCGGTTTTTGACTGGATAATGGTCAGATATTCGTCTTCGGTCGTTTCCATGTTTTTGGCGGCGGCCAGCTGCATCACCTCGCCCTCGGCGATGATCGCAGCAGCGTTGGCAAGGATCGACAGGGCGTCCATGATGCCAACATCGACCTGCATTTTAAAAGCCTGTCCCAGCAAATAGTCACCAACTAGCACGCTGGCTTCATTGCCCCACAAAATGCGCGCGGTGGTGCGGCCCCGGCGCATATCGCTTTCGTCCACGACATCATCGTGCAGCAGGGTGGCAGTGTGCATGAACTCGACAGCGGCGGCGAGGGGGATATGGTCATCACCCGTATCGTAGCCGCACATTTGGGCACTGGCGATGGTGAGGATGGGGCGCAAGCGCTTGCCCCCCGAATTGATGAGATGGCGCGCCAGTTTGGGGATCATCTCCACATGGGAATGAGCCTTGCTTAAAATGAGGTCATTGAGCCGCCCCATATCGCTTTCAACCAGGTCAAACAGAGGTTTTAGACCGGGGCCGGAATCGCGTGCCTTATCCAATGAAACGACAACACCCAAAACCTGATCTCCCTTTTTTCCTTGAACAATATGGGATGAATACTGTTTGATAGAATTCAACCACGTTGCATTTGTTATAATGCATTTCTCGCATTTGATATAGAGAAGTATGGGATCGCCTGTCCAGCCCCCATTTGCATAGAATTTTGAGAGGGATGCCAGGAATGATCGAACTTTTGCGCAGTAACGACATTGTTTTAATGTCATTTGTCCGCTCGCTATTGTCTGATGCCAATATTCCCTTTGATCATCTGGATCAGAATATGAGCATTATGGAGGGGTCGCTTGGCGTGTTGCAATCGCGCATGATGGTCGAAAAACACCGCTTGGCAGACGCCCGTACCTTACTAGCTGAAGCCGGGGTCGAGATCGCCAAATAGGAAAAAAGGACCGGAAAACCGCTTATGGAGACCAGTTTTGATGCTTTTCTGGATGGTCGTTTCACGCTTGAGCAGCCCAGCAAAGGGCCGCGGGCCTCGATAGATGCTTTGCTATTGGCAGCGATTGTTCCTTGCAAGGGGGAAGCTGGGGAACGTGTGCTGGATGCCGGGTGTGGGTGTGCGCCCATTGCTTTGTGTCTGGCGACGAGATTTGCACATCTGCAAGTGACAGGCATTGAGTGTCAAAGCGATATCGTGGCACTGGCGCGACGAAATGTGGCTCATAACAAGCTTGAAGCGCGCGTCTTGATCATTGAAGCTGACCTGATCAAGCCGCTTGGGGAGCTGCCGCAAAAGGGGCTGGAGCCCCAAAGCTATGCCCATGTGGTCGCCAATCCGCCTTTTTACCGCACCGACCGCTCCCGTTCTTGTGCGAGCGAGGATAAAAGCGCCGCGCATCGTCTGCAAGGCGGCGAGCTGGCGCAGTGGATCCGATTTTTGACTGCAATGGCCGCGCCCAAAGGCAGCTTGAACCTTATTCATCGCCCTGATTCCCTGCCCGAGCTGCTAACACTGCTGAAGGGGCGCTTTGGGGCGCTTAAGATTGTGCCGGTCTATTCCGACCCGCAAAGGCCCGCGATCCGTATTCTCATTCAGGGTATCAAGGGGTCGCGAGCCCCCATGAGCCTGTTGCCGGGCCTCGTACTTGGTTGCCAGAAAGGGCGCTATGGCATCGATGTGGAAGCTATATTGCGAGAGGGCAAAGCGCTGGTGCTATGAGGTCTTGAGACCACCTGCGGCGCTCTATGGCATCATGGCATGCGCGCAAGATGCGCCTTTTCACCTTTCAGGGCCGATACCAGTGCCAGATGGCGGTTAAGATCATAACACCAGTGGCGGGCGCGGCCGCGTCGGCGCTCGGCCATAAGGGCGATCTCCAGCTGTTTGATAATGCGTTTGGTGCCGCTGGTGCTCATATCTTCGAGCTCAGATGGCCACAGAGCCAACAAGGCGCACAGGTGGCGAGAGCGCTGATAGTGCTTGGCGCCTTCATGAGCCATTTTGGCATACGGGTTGTTGGTGTTTTTACCCTGCGTGATCATGTAATTTTCCTTCTTATGATGGTTGGATCATCACATAGAAGTGCAGTATGGGGATAAATTCCTATAAGTGGAGACTGCCATGTCTTAGCAGTATTATCAAATATAACGCATAATATAGAGGTAAATTAGTTATACCTGTATAAGTAACTTATCCGCAGGGGGGTAAGTATTGATTATCATTCAATAAAAGGAATATAATCCTATTTAAGAATTACATGGTGGGGAGCCATTGAAGAAAAATATTAGTTAGGACAATCAAATGAAAATGGCCACGCTTGTGCAAGTATCCAGTTCACCAGAATCAGCCAATAATAGATCAAAAGCGGAGCGGTCCGGCGATGGCAATTCCCTGCAGCATCACAAATTACCGCAAACGTCTCATTCGCAACCAAATCTGGCTCATCGGGCATTGCATCGATTTTTGCTTGATATGGTGGCCCTTGTTTACGAGGTTGAGCATGCGCAGCTTGTGGCGCGAACAAGAGGCCGTAAAAACATCGCATTTGCCCGTCAGGTGGCCATGTATCTGGCGCATACGGCGGGAGGTCTTTCGCTAAGTGATGTGGGGCGCCTGTTTGGCCGCGACCGCACCACCGTTGCCCATGGCTGCGCGCTGGTCGAAGATGGGCGCGATGATCTGACCTTTGATCGCTCACTTTCCCATCTGGAAAGCGCCATTGCATGCCAGATGGATCTGTTTGCGACCATCAGCCAATCTCATATGTCAATCAAAGGTTCTTTTGCAGGACCTCAACTAGCGTGCAAGCTATGAGTTCTGGGACGGCCAGCAGAACTGGCATCAAACAACTCAAAAAACTGTTACGAGCCATGTCCCGAGAGGGGGCGTATTTGCTGCAAGAGGGCAAGGAGCGCGGATCGCCGTCTTGCTACCGTGTTTTAATTCCAATGGAGGCAAGTAGCTTGTCTATCCTGGCCCCAGACAAGGATCTTGTTGAACAGCTATTGAAGCGCGACTTGTTTACATCCACTAAAAATGGTTGGGTGCTTGCCCATAATGGCCGTCTGGCGCTGAAGCGTTTGCTGGCGGGGACCGACCCGTTTGCCGCGCAACATCAAAGCCGCACCAAATGTCAGCGCACAATCGATGGAGAGGAAAGCGCCGTCACTGTCAATGATCGCTCCTCGCCGCTTGGTTGGTTGAGAAGGCGCAAGGACGCTTGCGGCAAACCGATGATCTCGAAAATGCAATTTACGGCGGGGGAGCGACTGGCGCAAGATTTTCAGTTTGCAGGCATGATGCCGCGCCTGACGTCGAGTTGGTCGGAGCCAGGGATTGGCGGGCAAAGGCGCAGCGCGCCGGGAGCGGGAATCGAGATATCAGACAACCGGCTGGCCGCGCGGCAAAGAGTGCGCGCTGCCATCGATGAAGTGGGCAGTGATCTATCAGATATACTGCTTGATATCTGCTGTTTTCAAATGGGCCTGTGCGATGCTGAAAAGGCTCGCGGTTGGCCCCGCAGATCTGGTAAGTTGATCTTGCTCATCGCGCTGGATCGCTTGGCCGCGCATTACGGTATGGGCAAAGCAAAACAGACAAGCCCCAGGCGCTCTTCGATCAGCCATTGGGGTGGGGAGGGCTATAAGCCATGAGATCGATACACAAGGTTCTATAATCTTAGATTATAGAACCGGGCGTAATTCGCCGGGTTTCGGGATGGCGATGCCATCGCCCGTATATTGGCTGAGTTTGTTGCGCAAGGTGCGAATTGATATTCCCAAAATGGTTGCGGCATGGGTGCGATTACCAAGGCAATGATGCAAAGTATCGATAATGAGGTCGCGCTCAACTTCAGCGACGGTCTGGCCCACCAGTGACTGGGTTACGGCCTGTGCTGTTTGTGCAGCTTGTGCGGCGATGTGATCTGTTTCGTTCGCGGCCGCGTTGATGACCAGCGCCCCATCCGGCATGCGGATGGCATCGGCTTCAATCGTGTCGCCTGACGATAACAGGACGGCGCGATGCAAAGTATTTTCCAACTCTCGCACATTGCCGGGCCAGGGATTGCTAATGAGGTTCTGAGCTGCGCCATCCGAAAGGGGGCGCGTGGGCTGGCCATTTGCAGCAGCGTATTTCTTGGCAAAATAATTGGCCAATGCGAGAATGTCACCGGGGCGTTCGCGCAGAGCGGGGATATTCAGATTGACCACATTGAGGCGATAGAGCAGATCTTCGCGAAAACTGCCATCACGCACAGCTTCAGCCAGATTACGATTGGACGTGGCAAGAATGCGGATATCTACCTTGACTGGCGTTGTGCCGCCGACGCGATCAATGACCCGCTCTTGAATGGCCCGCAGCAGCTTGGCTTGCAAGCGTACATCCATTTCCGAAATCTCATCCAACAGCAATGTACCGCCATTGGCTTCTTCGAACTTGCCTATACGGCGCGCCATGGCGCCGGTAAAAGCGCCTTTTTCATGCCCGAACAGCTCGGATTCAAGCAGGTTTTCGGGGATTGCAGCGCAGTTGATCGAGATGAAGGGTTGGGTGGCGCGTTTTGACTTTTGATGCACATATTTGGCCATCACTTCCTTGCCGGTCCCAGACTCGCCCGTGATCAGCACGCTGGCATCGGAGGCCGCGATCTGCCCGGCCAGGTCAATGACGGTCTGCATGCTTGGATCTTGATAGATCATATCGCATTTGTCGGTGGAAACCGCTTCAAGGACTGCGGCGATGAGATCTGGGTCGGGGGGCAGGGGAATAAATTCCAGCGCCCCGCCGCGAATGGCATTGACGGCAGCGGTGCTATCGGCGTCAACGCCGCAAGCCACCAGCGATACATGAATATGTTCATTGGCAAGACGTTGTACCAGATCGGCAACATCAAACGCCACATCAACCATCAAGAGATCAGCTCCGTTTCCCGAGCGCAGCTCCATCATGGCGCTTTCGATCGAGGGAGCGTGAGATACTTTTGCGCCGCGGTCCATGGCCATTTTTGTGGCCGTGGTGAGATTCCCGTTCAGGCTGCCAACAATCATCAATCTCATCTAAGGTCTCCAACTACATTTATTGTTTATTTTATCAAAAGGCACGCAAGTGCAAAATACGGGAATTAGCCGGGCTGATTACTGCGAATGATTTCCGTCATGGTGATGCCAAGCCGCTCTTCCACCAGAACTACTTCGCCGCGCGCCACAAGGCGGTTGTTGACAAGAATATCAACGCTTTCGCCAACTTTTCTATCCAGCTCAACGACATCCCCCTTGGAAAGTGCGAGCAGGTCGGTGACTTCTATCTGAGTGCGTCCCAGCACAACGGTGATATTGACGGGAATATCATAAAGCGCCGCTAGACCTGCCGCGTTGCCAGAAACTGCGGGCGATGTTTGGGCAGCCGGATCGCTGCTTGCAGGAATATTTCCATCGGCCATCGCTTCGCTGAACTCGTCTAACGCCAGCTTTGGATCCGGGGCTTGCAGCTCCTCAACCTCAGGAAGAGGGTTTGTGATCTCTGTTGTCATTGGATCGTACTTTCTGGCTTATTCGCTGTTTCGTTATTTGCCGTGTCGCCATTTGAATACAGGCAGGTCTCTATCAGTCGTTCGATATCGGCATATAATTTATCGATATTTTGCTCAATACCGCCTTCGGTCCAGGTGAGGCGGCAATTCACCCCCTCAATGGTATCGTCTTCCACGGTCAGGAGGGCACTTTGCTGGCCATTGCGCTCCATCACGGCTTCAAGGCGCGGTTGCAGGGCTTGCGCCAAATGAGGCGCAACATGCAAGCGCAGCTCGGTTTTATCTGGCAACATCGACAGGCTTTGGCGGAAGAACATCTCAACATGCTCAAGGGGATGGCGCACCAGCAAGCTGCCTGCCAGCTTATTGGCGATGGTCATAGCAAGCAGCAAAGACGCAGAGCGCGCCTCGTTCAGATCTGCTTCGATTTCACTTTGAAGCGTTTGCTTGTTCTGGATCAGCTGATCGAGTTTTTTATATAGTTCGTGCTCCAAAGTCTGGTCGCTTTCAAGCCGGCCAGCTTTTTGACCTTCTTCAAAACTTTGCGTTTTGACCCGTTCCAGTTCCTGGGCGTGGTCCAGTTTGAGTTGCTCCACCTCATCAAAGGCGATGGGGGGAGGGGCCGCAGGGGCGTCCAGCAGCGTATCAAACATGAATTTTGCGGGCGTGCTCATAATAGGTTCACCAAAGTTGCAAATGCGATTGTTTTTGTTGAAGGCTCCACGAGTGAGCGAGCCAATTGGATATTCAAATAGGGCGCCCTATCATCAATAGACAAGCTCATCATCGCCCCCCCCTTTGGAGATGACGATCTCGCCGCGATCAGCAAGGGTTTTAGCGGTATTGATCATCAGGTTTTGGGCATCATCGACCTCTTTGAGGCGAACGGGTCCCATGACTTCGAGATCATCGCGCAACATCGTGCCAGCGCGCTCTGACATATTGCCAATGAAGAATTCGCGGATGTTTTCAGATGTTCCCTTGAGTGCCAGCGTCAAGTCTGGTTTTTCGATCTGGCGCAGCAAGGCCTGTACAGAGACATTGTCAAGTTTGGCAAGGTCATCGAATGTAAACATCAGCACCTTGATCTGCTCGGAGGCTTCACGATCCATTTCGTCAAGTTTGCCAATGAACCGGTTTTCAGTCTGGCGATCAAAATTGTTGAAAATTTCAGCCATTAGTTCATGAGAGTTGCGCTGACGGGAGCGTGCCAGATTACTGATAAATTCAGAGCGCAGCGTATCTTCAATTTTACCGAGAATTTCTCGCTGCACTGGCTCCATGGCCAACATGCGTTGCACCACTTCCATTGCCAGCTCGTCCGGCAAGTTGCCAAGGACCCCGGCGGCATGATCGGTGGCAATGCGCGAGAGAATGACGGCAACCGTCTGAGGATACTCGTTTTTGAGATAATTGGTTATAACGGGAATGCTCACATTGGAGAGCTTTTCCCACATATTGCGGCCAGCAGGTCCACGGATCTCTTCCATGATCAAGGTCAGTCGATCTTCAGGAAGATATTCGGACAGTAAGCGTTCAGTGGTTTCATAATTGCCGTGGATCGATCCAGAGATAGACATCTGCGAGATGAAATTAGAGAAGATATATTCGATCAGTTCAGGCCGGATATTCCCCAATTGCGACATGGTTTGCGAAATTTCAGCAACCTCACCATCGTCAAGTTTCTTCCAGATCGGCTGACCATAGTCGCGGCCAAGTGCCAGCATAAAAATAGCTGACTTCTCTACGCCGGTGAGTCTGTCGAACTCGTCAGCTGGGTCGTAGAGGCTGGGTGACATGTTTTGTTCTGCAGTGGCTTCCATTATGCAGCCTCCTCAGCAGCTACGACAGCGGGCGCGCCATCTGTATCCATCCATTGACGAAGGACAGCAACGGAATCGGTTGGACTGCTATCGACAATTGCGCCAATCTCTTGAACCGCCGAGGCTTGGATATCCCCACTGATGCGGGCGTTTTTGATGACATCAGCGGTTTCGTTGGTCTGGTTTTCAAGTGCCAGTGCATCGCTGCCTTCAAGCAAGGGCTGGCCATCGCCATTGACGAAGACATGATTGCCGTTCTTATCGGTTGTCAGCACAAGCTGTTCGTCAGACATTGTTTCTTCTGGGGTGATGATCCGGCGCACAAGGGGCCGCACGACAAACAATAGCACGAGGCTTGAGAGGATGAATAAGATGGACAGCTCGGCAATATGGAAATAGTCGGCTTTGGCGAGATCAAAGAAGCCGCCCTCCACTTCCTTAATTTCAGCAACTTCACCAGCTTGTGCAAATCTCAGATTAACAACATGCAGCAAGTCACCCCTGATTTTGTCAAACCCCATGGCGCTCTTGACCAGTACGCTGATTTTATCGAGTACTTGTTGTGAGCGTTCCTTGTAGACCGGCTTGCCATCGGCGCCGACATTATAGTCGCCATCCACCAACACGGCGACGGACAATCGTTTCAGGCGGCCACTTTCAAAGGTCTGGGTTTTCGTTGTGCGTGAAATTTCGTAATTGACGATTTCTTCGGTTTTCTTGCTGCCCTCGGTGTCTTTGTCATTGCCAGCACCTGTGGCATCGGCGCCAGGCAGTTCTGTCCCAGCTGACACGCCTTGGTTACTGGCCGTTCTTGAGGAGTTCGAGCTGTCTTCGCGGCTTTGCGTGGAGCGGACAACGCGTCCATCTGGGTCAAAGCGGTCTGAGGTCTGGGTGACGGTGTTGAAATCAAGTTCCGCTGTGACCCTGATGCGCACCCGGTCTTTGCCGACGACTGAAGAGACTATTTCCTCGATTTTTTTGCGCATGCGTGTTTCCACACCTAGCGTTCGTTCCTCCGCTTTCGCGCCGATCAGCCCGTTATCGCCATCGCTTCCACTGGCAAGCAGGCGGCCCGTATCATCGACAATCGACACACGAGTGGGCAGTAGGCCTTCAATGGCTGAACCAACGAGATGCTGGATGGCGGCAATTTGGGCGCTTTCCAGATTGCCTCTTGTTTTTAGAATGATTGAGGCCGTTGGCAGCGCTTTTTCACGTGAGAATATTTTGCGCTTGGGAATGACCAAATGCACTCTGGCTCGTATGACCCGGCGCAAGGAGCGGATGGTGCGAGCTAACTCGCCTTCGAGGGCTCTGACATGATTGATGTTTTGCACAAAGCTGGTGGTGCCGAGCGAACCGGTTTTGTCGAAAATCTCGTATCCAACGGCGCCGCCGGTTGGCAAACCTTCTTCAGCCAGTTCCATGCGCAGACGTAGTATGCGGGACTTGGGAGCAAGAATAACAGCGCCATTTTGACGAACCTCATGAGGGATGTTCATGCCTTCAAGTTTTTTGATCACGCCCAAACTGTCATCGAAATCCAGATCCGAAAACAGAACCGACAGGGTTGGTGTTGAAAATTGCATCATCAGATAAATGAAAAAACCAATGAGCCCCGCAGCAACCGCGCCCATCGCTGCTATTCTTGCTGCACCGATGGTTTTTATAAATTGGGTAATTGAGTTCACTTTGATTCCAATTATTGTTTGTTGGCTTTTGCTGCATCAAAAAAAGGATTGCCGACCAAGTGTGCAAGCCCTCCTGGAGGCTGCTTTTCAAACTGGCTTGATGATTAGGCAGTTTGAAAAACAGCTGTAGGCAAAATTTACCGCTAAAACGGTAAATAGGGGATTAACAATAGGAATAAATTGCCGGGTAAAGTTGGAAATGTTGCATGCGATTGCTTGCACTGGTCAGCGCGAACATGAGTGGGGAATGGACGCAGATTGCCAGTATTGACGAGGAATGTCGCAAGGGAGGGGGCGTGGGGCGCTATGCCCGAACGCAAAACGGGTGTCTAAGCATATTCAATGGAGGTAAAATATGCAAAGGACACCCGTTTATTGGACAGGAACGCAAAAACAAACCCTGTCCGAATTCGGTAAGTATGATCATGCCGCAAAAAGATAAATCGTTCCTTTATCAACGACCACTTTTTTTGCGATATGAATTTATTTTATAGTTGGTCGGGCCCGTAGGTCCTGAATACGCGTGGTGCGTAGACCTTTGACGCCATGAGAACTCAATGTACGCTGCCAGCTAAGGAACTCCTCAACAGACAAGCGATACCGATCACAGGCATCTTCTAGCGAAAGGAGGCCACCACGGACCGCAGCGACCACTTCGGCCTTGCGACGGGTAACCCAACGACGGGTATTTGCAGGAGGAAGATCTGCAATACTCAAAGGACTGCCATCCGGGCCAATGACAAATTTAGCGCCCGCTCTATATTGTTCGGTCATGTTACTCACTACTAAAAATCAAGACCATAAATACCATAAAGCCGAATCAGTGACGAGGTCACGATAAGCAAAGTCCTCAAACGGAGGCGCTCAGTGATATTACTCATTTACGAAGTGGTAGTATAGGCAGCACTGTTTAAAGATCGCGTGAACGCAGACCTTAACAGCTGGAGAAATCTGTGCCGAAACTGTATCGTGTTGATACGATGGACACTGATTAATGAGCTGTAAATCATAAATCAGTGGAATAAGGCACTGATTTATGGATCACTTTTGTCATTTTCGGTCAATGTTGAATAAATCAACGTCCGAACGCTGATTTGTCAATCAATGAGCGCTTTGTGGGCTAGCCTTTGTTGCGGATTTCCGTGACGTCATCAACGTTGAAGCGCGCTCCATTGACCAGCAGGATGGGAACATCACCGCTCATGTCGACGCCATCGACGATACCGCGCACAGAAACCTTGACGGGGACGGGGTTTTCGGCGGCATCTCTTGCCGTGACGGTCAAAGTATAATTGCCGGGTGCTGCCGTACCACCGGTTGAGGTTGTACCATCCCACGAGAAGCTGCCATCCCCAGCGTTCAAGCCGCCGCTTGTAGAAAAGACCTCATCGCCATTGCTATCCTTGATGACATAGGACACATCCTCACTGCCAGCAGGAATGTTGAGCCCCCAATTGGCGGCTCCATTGGCAAGTGTTGTTGTGTTGCCTGCGGTGTTGATTTCCTTGCCCACATAGCTGATGACAGAGAGCGAAGCATTGGCGGCCGACAGGCTGAGCAAGGCTTCAAGTTTCTTGTTGGATTGCAAAAGCTGCTCGACCTCTGAATACTGGATCAGCTGTTGGGTCATCTCATTGGTATCAAGCGGTTTTGTTGGATCCTGGTTTTGCAGCTGCGTTGTTAGCAGCGACAAGAAGGTATCAAAATTTTCGTCAACCGTCTTGGCTCCGGTCACAGAAGAACTTGACCCGCTCGCGATGGTTTGTTTGGCGGTGGCGATGGCGGCGCTGATATCAACCATGTTCTTTTTCCTTGGCTTTCTCCTGCAAGCCACGTGGCTCTGGTCAGGATTATTGTCTCTTGTTCAACAGTTTCGAAGCAGCCCCAAACCGTGAGGCGGCGGTTAAATACTAATATCGAGGCCGGAGCTCATATTAAGCGTTCTGGTAACGACAGGCTCGTCCACGTCTTGTTCGATAAGGGGCTCGTCGCCATCTGGCGTCCCATCAGATTGAGATGATCGAGCTTGTTGCTTGTCTTGACTGTCATCCTTCAAAGAAAAGCTTAGCGATCCATTACGACTATCGAGACCGGCATTATTAAGGGCACGCTCAAGCGCACGGGAATCCTGACGCAACAGATCAAGGGTTTCGGGTTTCTCGACGGCAAGATGGGTCATGGTCTGACCATCGCGGCTAATTTCGAGACGAATATCAATACGCCCAAGTTCTGGCGGGTCCAGACGGATATTAAAGCGTTGATTGCCTGCACTGGCCTGTGAGGCGATATGTACGGCAATATTATTGAGGGGCACTTGCGGTAAAGCTGGATTGTTAGAGGTCGGTGTGAGGCCGGTGATAGCAGAGGGGCGGGCCAGGTCACCGGTTGCCGTCATCGATATGGCCGGCACCAGTCCATCAACTGTTTTGGCGCTGTTTTGAGCATTTTCCATGTTTTGAAACGAAAAGGCAGCTTGTGCCAGCGGTTTTAGTCTTTGCATCAATGTGGCGGGGCGAGCTTCTCCTTCAGGAGAGGCGTCTGCGTCGGGTGCTGTCGCAGCGGTCGATGTCAAAGGAGCGTTCTGCTCGATTTTGGTTGGCGCGTTGGCATCGATCACCGGCACACCTGCATTGGCGAGTGCTTTGTTGGCTGCAATAGCGTCAGGGATTGCGACCCCGCCAGGATTGGGTTGAGCTGGTGCCGCGTTCTGGGAGGCGGGGGCTGCTTCACCATTTGGTTTGGTGGCAACATTGCCAGATTTTGCTTCAGTTCCTATCGTTGGGCGAGGGAGCAGGCTATCATCTACGCCGATATTTGCTTTTGCGATGACTTGCTCGGCGACCGGATTGCCAACGGGATTGATGGGGGGAGCAGGTGATTTAGCATTATCATTGAAGACCAGCGGTGTTTCTGGCGATGATTGAGGTTGCTGATTGCTTGGGGCAACTTCGCTTTGTCCTGCGGCGTTAGTTGCGATGGTCGCGCTGGTAGCTGCAAGCGGATTATCGCCCGTGGTGGGTGAACCGGCAGCATTGACATGGGTTTGCGGGGCAGCTGGTTGAGCCAGATTATCTTGCGCGAGGATCAATGTCGGGGAACTCACCGTCGAGGAAGTGGCGATTGTACCTGCTGGATTGGTTTGCACGGCGACGGGTTGGTCGATTGATCCAGCGATATTATTGGGTCCCGTTGTGGCTGGTGGATCAATCCGGCCCGCGATGGCATCGAGATTTGCCGCAAAATCTGGCAAGGGTGTGCTTGTTCCCTGTGGGATCTCTGGTTTGGCGATGAGATCAGCTGGCACGGCATCTGGCTTTAAGGGGGGAGGGGCAATATTGTCAATTACATCTTGGTCGCCATTAAGAAGCGCGTCATTTGCGGCTAGCGCCAGGAAGGCAGCAGGCAGAGTTTCTGGCGAAGCAGGTGGCGCAGCAATCAAGCCGGTTGCCAGATCATTTTCAGCTGGTTGTTGTTCGCTCACGAGGGTGCTTTCATTTGTTTGTGCTTCCAGCGGTGTGGCATTTGTTTGCGCGTCCAGCAGGGATGCAAAAGAGGGAGTATCAACTGCTCCAGCCGTCCCCTTGTTCTCTGAAGATCCTGGGCAATTTCCACAACCTGCAGCACTTGCATTAACTGGTGAGGTGCTCGCATTCAAGAGCGCGAGCGAATGAGCATTTACCATCTAATTTTACAGCCGACCTTACGAACAACTGACCCTTGCTAAATTAACCATAACCCTACATGTAAATTTAATTGCAAGGCAGGGGCCATTTCTGTAATTACTAAAAATAGGCGTAAATACGCGGATTATAATAGTTTAGGCAAGGGGGGAGGGCAATATTTGCAGGTCGCAAGTGGGCAGTATTTTCCGCTCGAAAGGCCATATTTGCCGGGGCGCATGACCAGCTGTTTCCAATTTTAACATTCGTGCTTATATTGCACATATGAACCAGATTGATTTTGATATTGTCCTTGATGACGAGTTGCGCGCCGAGCTTGAGCTTGCTCGTGCAGCGCTATGCCTTGATGAGCCAGCTCGTTCACAAAGAGTGGTTGTCGCCATGTCGGGAGGTGTTGACAGCTCGGTGACAGCAGTACTTCTCAAATATTGGGGATATGATGTTGTTGGCATTACCTTGCAGCTCTATGATCATGGGGAAGCGGTCAAAAAGCCTGGGGCTTGTTGCGCCGGGGTTGATATTCGTGATGCCCGGGCGATATGCGCGGCCCATGATATCCCCCACTATGTGCTCGACTATGAAAGCCGCTTTTCCAATGATGTCATGGAACAGTTCGCTGATAGCTATCTGAAGGGGGAAACTCCCGTGCCATGTATATTGTGCAATAAGGAAGTCAAATTCAATCATATGCTCAAAGCGGCGCGCGATCTGGGTGGTGTGGTGATGGCGACGGGCCACTATGTGCGAAGCCGCCCAGACGATCCAGCTGGCGCGAACGACGACTGGCAGCTGCATACGGCCATTGATGACAGCCGCGATCAGAGCTATTTTTTGTTCACCACCCAAGCAAGCGAGTTGCGGCAGCTGCGCTTCCCGCTTGGCGGCCTGCACAAATCGTCAGTGCGGCGTCTGGCACTGGCTTTTGGTTTGAAGGTCGCTGACAAGCCCGACAGTCAGGATATCTGCTTCGTGCCGAACGGTAAATATGGGGATATCATTGAGCGCTTGCGCCCTGGTGCCGTGCGGCCCGGCGATATCGTTCATATTGATGGGCGGGTATTGGGACGCCACGATGGTATCATCCATTATACCATCGGTCAGCGGCGCGGTTTGAAAGTGGCAGTGGGCGAACCCTTATTTGTGATCAAGCTGGATGCCCAAAGCAATATTGTGCAGGTGGGGCCGCGCGAAGCTTTGCTGGTCAATCTTATTGCTCTGCGGGATGTTAACTGGCTTGGCGATGTATCTCTCGATGAGCTGCCCCTCGATGGCCTGGATCTAAGGGTGCGGATCCGCTCGACAAGGGAGCCAGCGCCCGCAAAACTGTTCATGGATAAAGGTCAGCTTCTTGTCACGTTGGACAAGGGTGATTTTGGTGTTTCTCCGGGGCAGGCATGTGTTTTTTACGAGGAAGACAAGACCGGGTCGCGTGTTTTGGGAGGCGGCTGGATTGCGCGTGCCTCCGCGTCTTAGAATATAAAAATGTGGAAAAAAGACGAAATCCAAGGAAAAATCAAGTTCTGGGCACATTTTCGCGGTAATGCGACATCGTTAGCACTTTAAAATGGTGTAAAAATCGAGTATATTGCGTTTTAGCGGTCTGTCCTGTCCAAAAGCTGATGGTTTTTGACTTGGCGAGGCATGAATAACGGCAAATAGTGCCCATATTGGCACTGTAAGGCGAGCAGTCACCTGGTGTCAGCTATTGCCTTGAATATTTGCACAGCCATGGATAGGGAGTTGAGAATTGTCAGAATCACACGCGCCATTAAGCACCACCACAGTGCGTAAAGCTTATAAGTTGTGGGCTCCCATTTACGATCAGACCTTTGGTGTCATGGTGCGCGCCGGTCGCATGCGGGCGGTCAAACATATCAATAATTCGAAAGCTGGACGGGTTCTGGAAGTTGGTGTCGGCACAGGTCTTTCTCTGCCGCATTACCGCACAGATCTGGAAGTCACCGGCATTGATCTATCCCCTGACATGCTGGAAAAAGCGCAAGACAGGGTGCAGAACAAGAACTTGACCCATGTTGATGATCTTCTTGTTATGGACGCCTCTGTTCTGGATTTTCCCGATAACAGCTTTGATACTGTGGTGGCCATGTTTGTTATGACCGTGGTTCCTGACCCGGTTGCTGTGATGCGTGAGTTGCAACGGGTGTGTGCCCCTGGCGGTGAAGTGTTGCTGGTCAATCACTTCAGTACCGATGAAGGAGTGCGTGGCTGGCTTGAGCAAAAAATGGCACCATTCAAATCAACAGGTTTGTGGAACCCAGAATTTCCCGTCGATCGCGTGATGGTTTGTGATGAGCTGGAATTGCGTGAAAATCACGATGTGCACCCGTTTGGCCTGTTCAAATTTCTGAGCTTTACCAAGCTTGCTGATGAGATGGCGCGAACTGACAAGCAGCGCTCCACAACTCGTGCCGCCACCCAATATACCCCCTCGACCGCGCAGGCGGGCCTCTAAACGCTGTGCAATAGGGTGATTGCGACGATGGTCGCCCTGTTGCCTTGGCGTTTTCTACTTCAAAACACGATCTGTTTTCATCTGATCGCTCAAAAGCCTGTCGAACCAGCAGTTTTTGTTTTTATCGGGTTGACAATCCAGCCCCACTTTTCTAATAGGCTATGATCTCTTTAGAGATATGGCGGAGTAGCTCAGTTGGTTAGAGCAGCGGAATCATAATCCGCGTGTCGGGAGTTCAAATCTCTCCTCC
>JAJRPI010000033.1 GCA_024280895.1 Alphaproteobacteria bacterium
TTGTCGCGCAAACGGCGCATCAGGGCCGAGGTTCGTCGATCAACAAAGCGTTGTGTCAGTTTCGAATGCAAGGCATCCGATAATCGGTCTTCTATCGCATGTGTGCGCTGTTGCCAACTTTTTGGATCATCTAGCCAATTTGCGCGGCTTGAGACTGCCGTCCAGGTCCGAACATGGGCGATGCGATTGGCCAGCGTATCTATGTCGCCGGTAATATTATCGGCATGTGCCACCTGATCTTCAAACCAGGTTTCGGGAATGACCCCGGCATCACTCATGATATACTTGTAAATGGCTGCAATAATGTCGGCATGTTGTTGTGGGGATACATTGCGGTAGTCGGGCAATTGGCACACCTCCCACAAGCGTTGCAGCGATAGCGGGTCGCTGGCCAGCATTTGCACATCAAGATCCTTCGAGAGTGCCTCAAGGGCGAGCAAATCGTCGCTGATCCGGCATTTCATCAGGTGAGGTTCGCTGGGGGCCAGTGTCAGGCAATCGTGCAGAGCATCAAGAGAAGAAAAATCCAGCCTGCTATTGCGCCATTGCAGAGCTTTGAGCGGGGCAAAATGATGGTTCTCCAGCTGATCGACAAGGCCTTGCTCAAATGGTTCGACATTGCCCGTGACGCCAAATGTACCATCATTGAGGTGACGGCCCGCGCGTCCAGCGATCTGCGCGAGCTCGGCGGGCAGCAAGGTGCGAAACTGCTGGCCGTCAAATTTGCGCGCACCGGCAAATGCCACATGATCCACGTCTAGATTGAGCCCCATGCCGATCGCGTCGGTAGCAATGATAAAATCCACGTCCCCCGATTGATAAAGCTCGACCTGGGCGTTTCTGGTGCGCGGCGACAAGGCTCCCATGACCACGGCGGCGCCGCCCCGTTGGCGGCGAATCAGCTCGGCAATAGCGTAGACGTCGGAGGCTGAAAAAGCCACGATGGCCGTGCGTCTTGGTAGCCGCGATATTTTCTTTTGTCCGGCATATGCAAGCTTTGAAAGCCTTGGCCGCGAGATAATATTGCAGTTGGGAACAAGGTCTTGAATGATGCCTTTCATGGTATCAGCCCCAAGCAGCAAGGTCTCAAGGGTACCGCGCATATGAATGATGCGGTCGCTAAAGACGTGCCCACGTTCCTGGTCGGCGGCCAGTTGCACCTCGTCAATGGCAACCAGGTCGACCTTGATATCGCGCGGCATGGCCTCGACCGTGCAGACATAGTAGCGCGGATTTTCGGGTTTGATTTTTTCTTCACCGGTAATCAGGGCAACATTTTCAGGTGCGGTGCGGGTGCATAATTTATCATACACCTCGCGCGCCAACAAACGCAGAGGCAGGCCGATCATGCCGCTTTCATGCCCCAGCAGGCGCTCAATTGCCAGATGGGTTTTGCCTGTATTGGTTGGCCCCAGAACAGCGGTGACGTTTCGTGCAGGTGCTGCATGCTGGGCAGAGGCTGAAAATGGGGACATATGGTTGTGGTTTTTGGTCAAGAACGCTCCCTCGGGTTGGTTCGTATGGGGATTGATCGAACGCCAGTGCAGGCCATTACTCTAAAACGATGCGCTGATTTTGGATTTGAGTTGGGCCCTTGATTTTTTGTTGCCGGGCTTGAAACCAGTAATGAGCGCGACTAGCTGTTTTTCTTCAATCAGCAATGCGGCCTTTTTCAACTTCAACCAGCGCAGTTCGCGTTGTCCTTTTTCTGGAAAGTCGAGATATTGGGCGCTGACTTTCATGGGAAACACGTCGACGTCACATATCACGCTCGTTTCGTCATCAAGGCGTTTGACATAGCTGAAGCTGCCGATTGCTCGTTTGGCGATCTGACCTTTTAGTCCGGCCTCTTCGAAGGCTTCTAATGCGGCAAGTTTGTGGGGGGACAGCTGATCTTCAGGCCAGCCTTTGGGAATAATCCAGCGTTTAGAGCGGCGGCGGGTGATTAACAGCACCTCGATATGGTTGCGAAAAACAATATAGGGAAGCGCTGCATATTGTTTTTTTGTTTTCATACCAGCCATATATATAACCGCTCAATGATTATCGTACGAGTGCGATCTTGCGACCGCTTGCATTGCGAATATCAAAACGGGCAAGTGTTGCCTCGGCTGTGCCAACAGGCAGGGGTAGCACAAAGCGATAGGGCGCATAATTCCGGCTTTTCGGCAATGGCATCAGCCATAGCTCGATGGCCTTGGTTCTGGCCATGAACTTGACGTCCTTTTTGTGCCGCTTGTAGCCTGCAATCGGTTGGTAACGGACCCGGCAAATAATCACGGGGCCGGCGTATCCGCCCGATTGTTGGCGGTTCACCCTGATGGAGCGCTTGTAGGACAGTTTCAGATTAAAACGCTGCTTGCCATCAAAGATAGGAATCGTATTCGCGCAGGCTGAGCGGTGCGAATTTCCCTTGCGTGAGATTAGCATGATGGCGGTCATGGGATCCATGACCCGTCTCAAGTGAGCACTCTTAACCTGCACATATTCGCGAGACAGTTTTTTGTTGGGAACACTGATCACGCGGCTGACACGATTGCCAGAAAATGACATATCGACTTTGCCAGCCTTTTTACCATTGCTGAAAGCGAAATAATAATTATCCGGGCGAGGCCTGCTATTGCGCACTGAACCACTTGTGCGCGTGATACCGCGCCAGCTCAATGATTTGAAAATGGATCCCAGTAGTGGCACTGACAGCTTGGTATTGGATTCCATAACATAGGAGCGCCCCTTAACGGTCGACTTGAAATTCAACTTGCCCAGTTTGATGCCGTTATATTTGATATGATAGGTGGCTTGCACATTGGAATCGATAAGTTGGGCGCGCGCTTGGTGGCTGATCGTCGCTGAAAGTATCAGACCTATAATAAGGGCTGATCCACTTTTCATGGTGATCGAAGCGAAATTGATAAAAGAAACAGCCATGGGGGCCAAACTCCAAATATTGTGGTCAGGATGGTGATTCCTGTATGAGTATATCTCAAACGTGGTTAATTAAGGCCCTAAAAGTTTATTTGGTCAATTGTGTGTCTGTTGGTTTGTGGGGATATTTTGCGAGTGAGGCTGTTTTGGTCGCGGTCCGGGGGCTGGAATGATCCCCTGTTTCAAGTGCTTTCTTAAGGCTTGACGGCATCCGCGCGGGCAACTATACATCAAGGCTTATCCCGTGAGGTTATTCGCGGTTTTTTTTTGTTTCATGACAAAATCAACCTGAATACGAAATTGCGGAGCATGACCTGTCATAAAATATGGCTAAAGATCCAAGATCAAGTTTTCAAGCGATCAATGGCCAGATATTAAAAGTAACGGAGCGAAATATCATGTCGAGAGTGTGTGAACTTTCTGGCAAAGGGGTTATGAGCGGCAATAATGTGTCTCATGCCAAAAACAGAACGCGGCGTCGTTTTTTGCCTAATCTGTGTCAGGTTTCACTGGCCAGCGATGTTTTGGGACGCTCGTTCCGCTTGCGTATTAGTGCACGTGCGTTGCGCTCGGTTGAGCATCGCGGTGGTCTTGATCCTTATTTGCTCAAAGCAAGTGATCTTGAATTGTCGCAAAATGCCCGACGCATCAAACGTGAAATCAAAAAGAAAACGGCTGCTGCTGCTCCTACTGCAAGCTAGGCTGGTTTTTTATCCTTCAATTGATACGCGGCACGTTATGGCTTTAGTGTCATGATCTAACCGTGGAGATCGCCATGCGTCCGGCTGGTCGGCTTGAAGCTGCTATCACTATTCTCGAAAATCATGCGCAAGCGCAATATCCCGCTCGGTTGGTCCTGTCCACCTGGGCGAGGGGCAACCGGTTTGCCGGTAGCAAAGACCGTGCGGCCATTGCCAATCTGGTGTTTGATGTGTTGCGCCGTTCCACGTCTTATGCCGCCCATATGGGTAGTAGCGAACCTCGTGCACTGGCGCTGGCTGCTTTCCTTGACGGTTGGGGTTTTACGCTGGATGAACTCTCTGATATGTGCGATGGCGGGCAATATGCGCCCCAGCCGCTGAGCGATGAAGAGCGCGCCGGGTTGGCTCATATGCAAGAGGCCAAAACCCCTGATAGCCCGCCTGCTGCCCTGGCGGATATACCAGCCTGGGTTTACCCTTCCTTTGAACAGGTTTTTGGCGATCGCTCCCTTATTGAAGGGCAGGCACTTGCCTTGCGTGCGCCCATTGACTTGCGCGTCAACCGGCTGAAGATCAAGCGCTCAACTCTTTTGAAAAAGCTTGAAGAATATGAGGCGGAAGCTCCCGATGATCTGGCCGATATTGTGCGGATTCCAGCCTCTATTGGCGCGCAGAAAAGCCCGCGGCTCGATATGCTCGATGCCTATCACAAGGGCTGGTTCGAAATTCAGGACAAGGGATCGCAAATAGTTTCTGTTCTGACCGGCGTCAAGGCGGGCATGCAGGTGCTTGACCTTTGTGCCGGTAGTGGCGGCAAAACGCTGGCGATGGCCGCGTTGATGGAAAATCGCGGCCAAATCCATGCCTACGACAATGAAGAGAAACGATTGTCGCCGATGAGTGAGCGTTTGCAGCGGGCCGGTGCTCATAATGTCAAAATACTGCCCTCAAACAATCAAGGGGTGCTCGACAAGCTCAACGACAAGATGGATGTGGTGCTGGTGGATGCCCCTTGTACGGGGTCTGGCACCTGGCGTCGCAAGCCTGACAGCAAGTGGCGATTGACACAGGCGCAACTCGATGAGCGCCTGTTGGAGCAGCACGCCGTTCTGGAGCAGGGGGCAAAAGCCGTCAAGCCGGGTGGGCGCATGGTTTATGTGACTTGTTCGGTTCTGCCACAGGAAAATGCCGATCAGGTCGGCTCCTTCCTTGAGGCCCATCCAGGATTCTCGCTTATATCTCCTGAAGCGATCTGGAGCGAGACGCAGAGCGCTGCGTTACCTGCTTCAGCAATTTGCGCTGAAAACATGCTGCAATTAACCCCCGCCCATAATGGCACAGACGGCTTTTTTGTAGCGATTTTGCAAAAATCCTAGCTTTTCCAAGGCATTTGTCTTCCGACCCATAGGGGCCAGCCATTCGGCACGGTTATTGCAATTTAAACGCCATGAAACAGGAGGTGGCGTTTGTTAATGATGATGCAAAATATAAAAGCTGCGATCAGGTTGGTCATGCCTGAATTTGTCTTGGCATCGCGGCGGCGCTTTAACCGTAATGCGCGTGCTATGCGAGACCGTAAACTTCCCCCTGAGCAAGTCTTTACCGATATCTATGAAAATAATCTCTGGGGTGGTCAAACCGGAGAATTTTGCTCAGGAGAAGGATCGGGGCTCAAAAGCAATGTGGTTTATTGTCAATATGTGAAGGACTTTATCGCCCGTAACGATATCAAGCGGGTGCTCGATATTGGTTGTGGAGACTTTCAGGTCAGTTGCAATATTGTTGATCCCGGTTTTGATTATATCGGCATTGACGTGGTGGAGCCGTTGATCAAACGCAATCAGCAGGAATTTGGCAATCAACATATTAGCTTCAAATGCCTCGATGTAACGCGCGACGAGTTACCCAAGGCCGACCTGATTTTGATCCGCGAAGTTCTACAGCATCTCTCTAATCAGCAGATCAGTGCTATTCTTGCGAACATCAAGAATGTTCCCTTTGCCATCATCACCGAATATCAGCCATTGCGCGAACATTTGCGGTCCGCCAATATTGACAAGGCACATGGTATGGATACCAGGATCTGGGATCATTCGGGCATCTACTTAGAGCATCCCCCGTTTTCGATATTTGATGCCAAAGTAACGCTTGAAATCCCCATCGAGGATTATCTTGTTCTTCCCGGTGAGCGGCTGGTGACCTATTTGCTTACGCACAAACAAAAATAATAATCGGCTCAATCAGATTATACGGGACTAAGAACAGCCGCAATGATAAGTGAGCCGTTTGACTTGTCTTTTTGCCCGTCAGCTTCGTTCCACAAAGGGTTATATAGCTCGCTATACGCCCCTTTGTGCGCCTAGCTGACAAACAAAAATCCTGCGTCATTCGATTCATTTATCATTGCGCCTATCCTAAAACATCGCTTTGAGATAAGCTTGCTTCAGTTAAAATTATTTATCGGCCGAAGATTGTAATATTTATCAATAAGCATGTGCCATGACCCAGTTATTGAGTGTTTCCAAAGCAGTGCGGCTGGCCGGGGTATCCCGCCGTAAACTCCAGAAAAAAATCGGCTCAGGTGAGCTTCCGACCTTTGAGGGCAAGGTGCGTATTGAAGACCTGTTGCGGGTGTTTCCGCGTATCGATCTGGACGCCGACCCAACCCTTGAACAGATCGCGCAGATCAAATCCAAGTCCAAACCGATGTTTGACTGGCAGCAACGGGATCCGCCCAGTGCCGAGATATTGCTGCGCCGTTTGCAGACCTTGAGCAGTTTGTTTTTACAGACCCAGCGCGCGCTTGATCAAAATAGCGAGCTGTTGAAGTCAGCGGTGAACCGGCTTGACGGACTGTCCAGAGATGATGATCTTGACGAGATTGCGCAAGGGAAAGTTTCCACCCTGTTTGAAGAATTGTCGCGCCAGCAAAGCGACCTTAACGCGCAACAAGATCAGATGCTGGAGGCACAAAAACCGGCGGACAGTAAAAAACAAAGGCACTCCCATAACAAGGCGGTTTTGTTCACAAAGAATTTGCTGATGCACATCATCGCGCCCAGTGTGCAGATCATCCCCAGTGGCCATGAGTTTTTGATCGAGGGCGGCGATACTGTACTTGAAGCCGCCACGAGGTCGGGTCTTAATGTCAATTATGGTTGCAATGACGCTAAATGCGGGGGGTGCAAGGCGCGGCTTATTTCTGGGCAGGTGGTGGAGACAAGAACGCCTGGCTACAAGCTAAGCGCCCATGAGAAAAAAATGGGCTATGTGCTCATGTGCTGCAACACCGCCATCACCGATCTGACCCTGGAAGCTGGAGAAGCCGCCAGCCCGCGTGATCTGCCGGAGCAAACCCTGCAAACGCACATATCAGGCTTGCAGCAATTAAACGATGATACGGTTCTTTTGCATTTGCGCTCCCAAGCTAGCGATAATTTTCGTTTTCTGGCGGGACAAAAAGCGGTACTGACTTTAGTGGATGGAGCGAGCATGACCCGTTCCATCATAAGTTGCCCGTGCGATGGGCAAAATCTCTATTTCATCGCTCACAAGGGCAGCGGCGATGAGCAGCTCGCCCAATTTTATCAAGGTTTGCAGCTCGGTGCGAAAATGCAGTTAATGGGACCAAAGGGCGAGTTTTGTTTGCGGAATATGTCGACCAACCCATCTTTGTTCATCGCCGATGACGCCGGTTTTGCGCCTGTTAAATCGCTTGTTGAGCATGCCATTTCCATTGATCGCATCAAGGGGTTTGAGCTATATCGACAAGGCTCGAAGAGTAGCCCGTCTTTCTATCATAATCTGTGCCGGTCGTGGCAGGACGCGTTTGAAAATTTCAACTATATCAATCTGCAATCAGACGTTCCTGTGAACGATATTGCCGCGCAGATAATAGGGGATCATCCAGACCCCGCGAAATTTGACGTTTATATTGCGGGCGTGTCACCCTTTGCACAGACTATAAAAAACGCGCTGCTGGCGCACGGTTTTCCGCCAGCGCGCCTTCGCGTTGAAATTATGTCAGATGAACCATTTTGAGTTTGGAGAGAAGTAACCCATGACCCATTGCCCCCTTGTTTCGAGCGATTGGCTAGCAGACCATTTGAGCGATCCGCAATTACGCCTGATCGATGCCAGCTGGCATTTGCCTGGCGGCGAGCGTGACGCTCGAAAAGAATATGTTGACGCTCATATTGGCGCGGCGGTGTTTTTTGATATTGACCTATATGCGGCCCCATCCGATCTACCTCATATGATGCCGAGTGCCACGGATTTTTCTTCCTTCGCGGGAGGGCTGGGCATTGCGGAAACAGACATGATTGTTGTCTATAATACCAGTGGCTTGTTTTCTGCCGCGAGGGTCTGGTGGATGTTCAAAACTTTTGGCGCGCAAAAAGTTTTTGTGCTGGATGGCGGGTTGCCCAAATGGATCGATGAAGGGCGCCGCGTGGAGAGTGGCACCGTTGTCATTGAGCCCTTGGTGTTCAATGCCAAGCTTGCTGCCAATACCATTGTTAGTGCGGAGCAGGTTCTGGAAAGTGTGACAAGTGGCGCTGATCAAATCTATGATGCCAGGTCTTCGGCGCGCTTTAGCGGGGAGCAAAAAGAAGCACGATCCGGCTTGCGTTCGGGTCATATCCCTGGAACCGTAAATTTGCCGTTTACGGACCTCATGGAAGAAGGGCGCCTCAAGCCGCGTGACAAATTACTCGAGGTTTTTGCGGCGCTGGATTTTGATCCCGCCAAGCCTGTTATCACGACTTGTGGCTCTGGTATCACCGCCGCCGTGATCTATCTGGCGCTGGAATGTATTGGCGTTAGCGGGGCGCGGATCTATGATGGCTCTTGGACTGACTGGGGGGGGCGCGATGACCTGCCGGTGGCAACCGGGCTTTGATGTCGTTCACGCGATAGGTTCCAATTATGCTATAGAGGTCAAATGATTGAGCTAACACCAATTGAGATGTCGAATGAGCTTGGCGATGAAATGGCGCGTTGGCGCCAGAAAATCCACGCTAATCCCGAAACCGCATTTACCGAATTTGATACCGCCGCCTTCGTTGTGCAGCAATTACAAAGTTTTGGCATCGAGGTGCATCAAGGCCTTGCAACAACCGGCATTGTTGGCGTTCTTGAAAATGGCGAGGGGCCGATGATCGGCCTGCGCGCCGATATGGATGCCTTGCATATTCATGAGCTGACAAACCTGTCTTATTGCTCAAAAAATGAGGGTAAAATGCACGCTTGTGGCCATGATGGCCATACGGCGATGCTGCTTGGGGCGGCGAAAATGCTGTCGCAAACGAAAAATTTTAAAGGCACTATCATTTTCATTTTCCAGCCCGCCGAAGAGAATGAAGGCGGTGCCGACAAGATGATCAAGGATGGTTTGTTTGAGCGCTTCCCTGTTGAGCAAGTCTATGGTTTGCACAATTGGCCCTCGCTTAAAGAGGGCTGCATGGCGGTTGGTCCAGGTCCCATGATGGCGGCCAATGAAACCTTTGAGTTAACGATCAGTGGCAAAGGCGCTCATGCCGCCATGCCTCATCTGGGCACGGACCCAGTCGTTGCCGCCGCTCATATCATAACGGCACTGCAAACCATTGTCGCGCGCCGCACCGATCCGCAAGAAGCTGGCGTTATTACGGTGACACAAATCCATGGCGGTGATACGTGGAACGTCATTCCTGATCATGTTGATTTACGTGGCACTATCCGCTGGTTTAACCCTGAAGTGGGAGAGGCGATCAAGGCCTCAATCAAGGAGCTATGCACGGGGGTGGCCAAGTCGCTTGGATGCGAGGCGCAGCTATCCTTTGTTCATAGCTATCCCGCCACTGTCAACACGCCCGATACGGCAGCAATCTGCGCCGATGTGATGGCGCAGCTGATTGGCGAGCAGCGGGTCGACCGTGATCCTGTTCCCAGCATGGGCGCGGAAGACTTCTCCTTCATGCTGCAAGAAAGACCTGGCAGCTATGTCTGGCTTGGCACAGGCACCGATCCCGACTGTCCAAAGCTTCACAATCCTCACTATGATTTTAACGACAGGCAATTGCCGCTTGGGGCTGCCTATTGGGTGCAACTAGCACAAACATTGCTGAAGGCTTGAGTTTTTAGCATGAAGCGTGTTCGGTATTTGTGTTTGTGCGTGCAGTGCAGATTTCAAACCATCGACAGTTGTGGACGAAGAGGCCTCTCGCAGACTACTATTCCGGCACGCCGCATTCGTTCCCTTCTTAATGGACATTCAAAATAGTGCTACCTTCTGATTTCACTTTTATTCACGGCTTAGCCATTAGCTTGGTGCTGCTCTCATGGTGGGCTTATTCCTGGATGCTGTCTTTGCTTGGGCAAGGAACACTTAATTCTCAGTTGGCTGTTGTGCGTCGCCATTGGGTCATGGCGATGACCCGCAGGGAGGCAAAGCCATTTGACGCCGTTTTGTTCGGGCATCTGGTTCATTCGGTGGCGTTTTTTGGTTCTGCGACATTGATCGTTCTTGCGGGCGTCATCACTGTTTTTACGCGGCTGGGTGATCTACATGCAACGCTCTCTCGTCTGCATTTTTTATCTGATACAAGTATCGAACTTTTCGCGCTGCAGTTTGGTTTTTTCACCCTGGTCCTCATTGTGTGCTTTTTCTCATTCACCTATTCGTTGAGAAAACTTGTCTATGCCATAGCTTTGGTGGGGGCATTGCCGGAGCATTCTCGAAAAGTACCGACCCATGACGCATTGGTCGGCCATGCAACAACTGTTTTGTCGGAAGCCCTCAAGACTTTCAACTTCGGCATCAGAGGATATTATTATGCGGTGGCTTCTTTGTTTTTGTTCGTATCGCCCTATGCCTCTCTTTTGGTGACTTTGCTGGTCACTATAACTTTGATCTATCGCCAGCTCGCCACGTCAACTTCGCGTGCAATCGTTGGCTATGTTGATGCCGCAAAATCGATTGATATGCGTTCAGATGATCGATGAGGCCATGCCGGTACTTACGGGGATAGTCCTTGATAAGGTTTCATTTGATGGGGGTAGTTCGACAAATTTGACCAAAGGTCAAAGATGCACAGGAGAATAGATATGGCGGCGCTTGTTCATCGCGCATGGGTACCAGAAGCAACCGAGCGCTTCATTCAAAACATTGCCAATCAAACGGCTGGCGCTGATGGCGCTGCAACCGCCAACCGCATCGATGAGCTGGTGAAGCGAAACCGTATCATTCATGAGCGCGAATGTTTCAATTTAAACCCTGCGACCAATGTCATGAATCCGCGCGCCGAAGCGCTATTGTCAGCGGGGCTTGGGTCAAGACCCTCGCTTGGCTATCCCGGTGATAAATATGAAACGGGACTGGAGGCGATTGAGGAGATTGAAGTCATCGCGGCGGAACTTTGTGCGCAGGTTTTTGGAGCCAGCCATGCCGAAATTCGCGTCGCTTCCGGAGCCTTGTCGAACTTATATGGCTTCATGGCTACCTGCCAGCCTGGAGATACCATCATCACGCCGCCCGCCTCCATTGGTGGCCATGTCACCCATCATGATGAGGGATGCGCTGGACTGTTCGGGTTGCAAATCCATCATGCTCCTATTGATGTGGATGGTTACACGGTGGATGTCGAGGCTCTTGGCGCCCTTGCACACAAAGTAAAGCCAAAGCTCATCACTATTGGCGGCAGTCTCAACCTGTTTCCCCATCCCGTTAAAGAAGTGCGCGAGATCGCCGATGAAGTCGGGGCGATTGTTTTGTTCGATGCTGCTCATCAATGCGGGATTATCGCTGGGGGTGCTTGGCCGAACCCGCTTATTGAGGGCGCGCATTTGATGACGATGAGTACCTATAAAAGCCTTGCTGGACCGGCGGGAGGTTTGATCGTCACCAATGATGCTGATATTGCACACCGCCTTGACGCCATAGCCTATCCCGGCATGACAGCAAATTTTGATGCCGCCAAATCAGCAGCATTGGCTTTGACAATGCTTGACTGGCGCGAACATGGAGCCGCTTACGCGAAAGCCATGATTGATGTGGCACGTGCATTTGCATCGGCGCTTGATGCCAGGGGTATTCCCATATTTGCCGCAGACAAAGGTTTTACCGCCTCGCACCAGTTCGCGATTGAAGCGGCACAATATGGAGGCGGGCAGTCAGCCTCAAAGGTCTTGCGAAAATCAGGGTTTTTGGCTTGTGGGATCGGCTTGCCGATTGCGCCTGTCGAGGGAGATCTCAACGGCCTGCGGTTTGGCACTCCCGAGCTGGTTCGCTGGGGTGTGGGGGTCGATGATATCCCCCAAATAGCCGATCTCGTAGCGCGCGCGCTCACCACAAATGCGCCTGAGGAGTTGGCGACCGAGATCAGCGAACTGCGTCAGACTTATGATCGCATCCACTATATTTGTGGCGATGAGTAAGTCAGATCAGTTTTGAGCGCAACGCCGCTCACAGGCGAGAAGTGATTTATTTTAGTTTGAAAAATGTTGAGACAGCTATATCTGGCTTGGAGCCAGCGAATGTTTTTTATTATCGGGGGGAGGGGTAATCTAATCCTCACCAAGCTTTCAATAAAAATATTTTTGAAAGCATGATGAGGAAGCAAGTATTTGAATACTCGACGTTTTAAGATATCGAGCTGCTGGTGCCATGTCGACGTATCAGCTATTTGTAGACGGAGCTTTTTCTGAACCGTTTAGTCAGCATATAGTAAACCACCGCACGATATTTGTTACGGTTTGAACGGCCATAGATGTCAATCACTTCTTCGATTGCTTCGTCAAGCTTGGGTGTATCTTTCATGCCAAGCTTGTCGATCAAAAAGCTTTTCTTGACCGTTTCAAGTTCTGATTTGCTTGAACTTGAAACCGTTGAGGAGTCAGCTTTGTAGATTGAGGGACCACAGCCAATTGTCACTTTACGCAACAGGTCCATGTCCGGTTTCATATTGCATTTGTTTTCCAGGTCAGACGCATACTTTTCTATTAGTTCATCTCTCTTACTCATAATATTTTCTCCATTGGATCGAGTGCTTCGTGAGGACAAGAATGAATAAATAAAACTAAAGCGAATCTATTCGTACTTGTTTGAATACTAAGCGAGACAGGCTCTAAAAAACAATAGCCAATGATAGAGATATCTACAGGCAGGGAACAAGTCTTGTTGATGAGGGGGGAGTGCAGACGTTTTCTGACATAAATAGCAAGGGGATGAACCATTCATGTCGGCTGCTGGCTTAACAACTCATCATACTGAGAATAAAGAGCAGTCATTATTCATTGAAGGAATAGCCAGGAGCCGGAAGCGTTATTTGCAAGGTTTCAGACTAGTCTTGG
This sequence comes from Alphaproteobacteria bacterium, assembly GCA_024280895.1. GTDB lineage: Bacteria > Pseudomonadota > Alphaproteobacteria > Rhizobiales > JAKIUO01 > JAKIUO01. The sequence goes on from JAJRPI010000033.1 coordinate 12,957, forward strand.
CGTGGGCCTTGCCAACTTTCCAGGCCGCCCCTTCCATCATCATCGAGACTGTTTTTGTGCCGCTCTTTCCTTCGGAGCAATATGTCAAAATAACAGTGGCATTTGAGCCGTTAATTTTTTCGGACACAAGCTTGAGGTCTTTTTCTTCTGCAAGGAACATCTGTACCAATCCCAAACCCTGAGCTTGCTGTTCGGGTGACAGGGCGCGTGTTTTGTCTGCCTGTTTTTTCGTGTGATAGGGAAGGATCTCATCCGACTTCGAGGCGGCAATCACTGCTTTGTGGTAGGTTAAATAAGTTTGTGAGGGAGACATGCTTGATGCCTGCACGTTGGCGCCAAAGCCTAATGCTAAAAATAGTGTGAGTGATAATAAATTCTTGCTCATCGGTTTTCCCCTTATTGACATCTACGATCTCTCGATCTTCGCCCGTTTTCATGATAGGGGATTGCGCTGGGAAAAGGTAGGTTTGTTTGATGGCGCACGGCCGCAAGCACCAATCGGCTCACCATCTCCGCCAAGCGGCGTTTTTTATGTTCAACCAAAAATTTTGGAGCGGGCGAACAGATTCGAACTGTCGACCTAAACCTTGGCAAGGTTTCGCTCTACCCCTGAGCTACGCCCGCGCTCCGTAATTGTCCTGCAGCAAAAATGCTTATATGAGGACCTATTGGAAGTTTCACCGCAATATGATTTGCGACGAACGACCTTATGGCATACTGAGCTGTTTGATGCAAGTGGTCAAATCCTGTTAACCTTGAATTATTCAGACCTTTTTGCAAGTGTGCCTGTTTGCCTTGATTTTGGCTGTTGGGCTTGCTTTTGCGAGGCTTGCAGCTCAGGCTTGATCTTTGGGAAGGTTGGCTTGGTCTTTGCAAGGAACGGTTTGTTGTTACTCAATAAAGTGTAAACACGCTATTTTTCAAGGTGGGGCAGCCTTTCATGCTTTTAAAGCATACCATACTCTATCTTCCAGCGCAGTTTCTGGGACCCTTGACGCAATTTTTGTCGGTAATTGTCTGGACCCATTGGCTGTCTCCCGCCGAGTTTGGCGTGTTGATGCTGGTGACAGTGACCCATGAGCTGGCTTTTGCCATCACATTGTCGGGTTTCACACTCTATGCGGTCCGCCATATTCCAGATGCAAGCGATGCAGCCAAACGGCGCGAGTTCTATAATACTGAGGCCACCATGCTGGTTTTTTCGGGGTTGGTCTCCATGGTTGTGGCGCTCATCCTTTTATATGTGGTGCTTGATATTATGCCATCGGCCCTGATGGTTGGCGCAACGCTATTGTTCTTTGTCACCCGTTCGGTAAATTTGCATTATGCAGACCGGGTCCGTGCTGATGAGCAGTTTGGCAACTATACTTTGTTGCAGGTGCTCGGGCCGGTACTTGGTTTTGTGCTTGGTTTATTGTTCGTGATGAATTTTGAAGCCACACCAGCTGCGGTGATCAGCGGCTATGCGCTGGCACAACTGATCGCCTTGATGATCGTGATGCCGCGCGCTGGATATAGCCTGAAGATTACCGATCCAAACCGCGAGATGATCAAGGGAGCGATCGGATATGGCGGACCAATCATGCTGGCTGCCTGGCTGGCTTGGTTCTCTGATCATGGTATCCGCTTCATCGTCAGATACGGGATGGATCTGGCCTCTGTGGGCCTGATGTCAGTGCCGTGGGGCCTTGGTCGTCGCGGGGCCGCAGTGACCGCCAATCTCGTCAATGCCGCCGCCTTTCCCCTTGCTGTCAAGAAAATGAAAGAGGGATCGCGCACGGGGGCCATGGAGCAATTATCCATGAACGGCGCCATGTTGTTTGGTGTTCTGGCGCCAACGGTGGCTGGGGTCTGGGCGATCAATGAGCTGCTGGTCAAAGCCGTCATTGATATTCGCTTTCAAGAGGTCACCATTGCTTTATTGCCGATCGCGATTTTTGCTGGAGGCTTGCGCTATTTTCGCGCGCACTATCCCGACCAGATCTTTCTGCTCGATGGCAATACCAAAAAATTCATAAAAATCGACACCATCGAGGCCATTGCCGTGCTGATTTTTTGTGCGCTGGGCCTGATGGAATTTGGTCTTCTTGGCGCGGTGGCAGGAGCAACCATTGGCGTATTTATCGGCGTGGTGGCAAGTTTCACCTATGCGATCAGGGCGGGCGGCTTTAATGTTCTATGGGTGCATTATGGCCGTATCATCGGCGCCTGTCTTGCCATGGTGCTGGTGATCAAGCTGCTGCCTTTCCCAATGACCATCATCGGCCTTGTCGCCAGCATCACGATTGGCGCTTTGGTCTATGCGTTGGTGCTGGCTCCCTTCTATTACCGCGAAACAAAAGAAGCGCTAGCCAGTATGCGCAGCTAGGGTCAGGGTGAAATGTAGGGCGTCAATAGCGCAGCGTATTGCGCCGATTAGACGTAGGAGCGGCGCAATACGCTGCGCTATTGACGCCCTACTGGCTCTATGTCCACTTTATATTGCGAGGCCCCCAGCCATATTCACGCGCGAGCATTGATTTGCCAATACCTCCAAGGCCCGAAACAGTTGCTGTCTGTGCGCTCTGGGTCACGGCGGCGCGGTTGCTGGCAAACAGCATCTCTCCGAGCTGCTGCATGTCTTGTGGGTGACCGGTAAAATTTTGCGAGGGCGCAATCTAGCTGTGTAAGACCGTTTTGGGCGCAATCCATAAGGGTGCGCCCGGACCGGTACTGTTCTGGCGTGCACCGGACTTGATCAGTGCCAGCACAATTTCACACTAACGTTTTTCATCACCTCTGGCCCGTGCCGCGATAAGATCTGCATAAGCGATATTGGCGAAAGTTCCCGGCGGGTCCACTTCGGCAATACGCAGCGGGATGAGGCGTTGCTTCTTGTTCAGCGGGTCGCCTTTAAGAGCTCCGTTCGCCTCGGCCCGGCTATTCCGCTGGACTTGGCATTGGGGCAGTTGGCGGCGGCGCGTCATGAGTGTGTGTGGGTGCAACCGCATTGACCACGGGGGTGGCCTGAATTTTTACCCAGTCTTGATGCTCGGCGGAGATCTGTGCCATGATGCTGTCAACGAAATGCTTGACCCCGTGCTCGTCATCGAGGAGGGCTTTGGCGCGGGCTTTATCCAGGCCGTTTTCGCGCAAGGACACGAGATTTTCAAAGCTATTTTGAAAGCGCACCGCATTGCCCTTGGCACCATCGAGCAGTGAAAAGGACAGTAAGACGCCGAACAGTCCGGCAAGGATAATGCCGCCCGCCAGTAAGTAACTGTCAATATGCGCAATTTCAAAGCGCTGCAAATATCCCGTGATGGTATCAGGGACGAGATGCAACAGGGGGGAGGCGCCCTGTTCGCTCAAGGGGGCAATGACGCCCACCAGAAATGTCGCGATGATCGTCAAAAGAATACCAATATTGGCAAGACCCCAGAAGATTTTCTTGCGCCGCTCGGCGCCTGCATGTTCGTCGCCACGTTTATAATAATAAAGGATCTGATCATCAAGAAGATAGCGCCGGAAATATTCAAGTTTGAGCGGCAATAAGGGCGATTCCCCTTGCACGGGGCCGTCGATAGCCTTGGCGGCGAACACGGCGCGAAACAGATCTTTGCGAGCCATTTCAGCGCGCCCGCGCGCCTCGTGCCAGCGCACATAGGGCTTGCTTGTTTCCAGCCAGAACAAAATGCCAAAGGCTCCCATCAGGGCTAAAAATAGAAATATGATGGCGATCAGACGGGCCTGATGTTGCGCTCCTTTGAGCGATAGGATGTCGTCCAATGGCAAAGCGGCGGCGACAGCGGCGGTAATAACGGCGAGGAAAACCAGCCAGATAGCTGTCTTGGCGAAGAATTTATATTTGGTCTGGGCACGAAGGGCCTGGCGGTCATTGCTCGAATAGCTGGTGACGATATCTTGCAGGTCCGGAGCGCGCAATACATTCACAAGAAGGCGGGCATTGCCGGAACGCTCGAGTGACGTCGCGTGAGTGGAGGGCCGCAAAATATAGTCTTCGTCCTGGTTTTTGCCGATTGCCTGCTCGCACAATTTGGTGACTCGATCCATGACGCAACCTCCAGATACAAAAAGAATAAAACATTTGACTAGGGACTAGCAGTGGATCAAGTCTATACTAGAAGTTTCAATATATAAAGCTAGATATTATACAGATTTATATTATACAGGGGGTATTGATGCGTACGCGTTTATTTTTAATATTGTTTTGTTGTTTTTACTTGATGTCGATTGCCGCTCGCCCAGCCTTTGCTGGTGAATATGCCTTGATTATTGGCATTGATAAATACCCCCTCATTAGCAACCCCCTCAACAATGCCGTCAATGATGCCAAAGGCCTTGCCAGCAAGCTCAAGGAAATCGGTTTTGGCGCTGACAATATAGATCTGCAAACCGATGTTGATCTTGACGCGATGGAAGAAGCCTTTTCGGACTTTTTGACGAAACTGGAAACGGCCGATGATGGCTCGGTTGCCTTGTTTTATTTTTCCGGGCATGGCGTTGAATATAAGGGGCGTAATTTTTTGATCCCCAGTGATATCAAGGGTACCGATGTCGACAAGCTGTTCGCCGCCAAGAAACGACCAAAACTTTTTGCCAAGCGCACCATGGTTCTCAATGATCTGCTTGACCAAATAGCGGGCGTGCGCAAAGAAAAAAACCTGACGGTTATTTTTATCATTGATGCCTGCCGCGAGCGTCCTCAGGCACCGGGCAACGCAACAAGAGGGCTTAGCTTCGAGCGAGGCCTCGCTCCTGTGCTGGCCCCCAAAGGCATGTTCGTGATGTATTCGGCGGGCGCTGGTCAATCAGCTCTGGATGGCGCCCAAAACAGCGATGCAAATGGCCACTCTGTCTATACACAAAACCTGCTGAAAATATTGTCACAAGCCAAACGTGGTGGGGGGCCAGGTCTCGCATGGATGGCCCAGGAAATACGCGAAGATGTCTATCTCCAGGCGAATGCGGTCGATCATTTGCAGACCCCCGCCTATTATGACCAGTTCACCGTGCGCCTCAATATTTTTGGCCAGCCCATTCCCCGTATCCCCTTGACCCAGCAGATCGCCTCACTCAAACAGAAAAATTCAGCGATCCGTTCCGTCATCTCCAAGCGCCAGATTAAAATAGGTCAACCGTTTCAAGATTGCCTCAACTGCCCAGAAATGATGGCCATAAAGGGCGGCAGCTATATGCGTGGATCGCCAGTAAGCGAGAAGGGCAGAGCCGATGATGAAGGTCCGCAAGCCAGCGTGAGCATAAATGGATTTGGTCTGTCACGCTTTGAGATCAGCAATCATCAGTGGAATTCGTGTGTGGCAGGCGGTGGTTGCAAAGGGGAGGGGCGTGATGTGAACGATCATCCAGCCACCCTGCCGGTGACCGGTGTTAGCTGGCGTGATGCCAACGATTATGCAAAGTGGTTGTCGAACCAAACTGGTAAGTCTTATCGTCTGGCGACCGAAGCCGAGTGGGAATATGCCGCGCGGGCCGGATCGAAAGGGGCCAATAAGCGTTATTTCTTTGGTGATGATGCCAGCAAGCTTTGCCAGTATGGCAATGGAGCGGACCGCGAGTTGCTGGCACTGTTTTACGCCAATAATAGCTGCTCCGACGGCTATGGATCCCGCACCGCACCGGTGGGCGTTTATCGGGCCAACGATTTCAAACTACACGGGATGATTGGCAATGTCGCCGAGTGGGTTCAAGATTGCTACGCGAAATCCTATAAGGGAGCGCCTAATGACGGCAGTGCCCGCTCTGGCAATAAAGATCAATGCCAGCGCGTTGTGCGTTCTGGTTCGTGGCGCTCGGGCGAAAATGCCTTGCGGTCAGCGGCACGTAATAAATATGGCGAACATCACAAGCGTCGTACCATCGGGATACGTATCGCGCGCGATATTGATGTTGTGGCGATTGCCAAGGCGCAAGAGGCCCAATTGGCGCAAGCCAAGGCCAAGCAAGCTGAACTGGCGCAAGCCAAGCGCGACGCGGCCGCCAAAATTGCTGCCGATAAGCTTGCTCAAGCCAAGCGCAACGAAGAGGCCAAGCGCAACGAGGAGGCCAGGCTTGAGGCGGATGCAAAAGCTGTAGCAGCTGCCTTGGCTGCGAAAGTTGCTGCAGATAAAGTGGCGCAGGCCAAGCAGGAGGCTGATGCAAAAGCTGCAAAAGACAAAGATACCGGGGATCAGCTCGCGCAAGCCAAATTGGATGCGGCCGCCAAAGCCAAGCTCGATGCCGAGGCAAAAGCAAAATTAGACGCAGAGGCAAAAGCCAAGGAAGCCGAAATCGAAAAGGCCAGACTTGCGCAAGAGGCCGAGACCGCCAGATTGGCCGCACTGGAAAAAGCCAGACTGGAAGCTGAGGGCAAACAGCCAGATAAGAAATTCAAACAGCTGTTTACCGCCGAGCAGGTCGAAATATTTTCACCGCGCGCGCGCAAAGACCTTGTCGCCAGCCTCGTTGCCAATCAACAATATTTCCATGAGGCAGGTATCACCACGCCAAGGCGGCTTGTTCACTTCTTCACTCAGGTGGGATTAGAAACTGGGGGCTTGCGTCGCCTTGACGAGAATATGAACTATTCAAAGAGTACTCTGCTCAGGGTGTTTAGCCGACGAACGGTCAGCAAATCCAAGGCGGGTGTCATTGCCAGAAAACCCAAAAGAGTTGCCAACTGGGTTTATGGAGCAAGATTGGGAAACCGGGGCCGCAATACCGATGATGGATGGAACTATCGTGGTTCGGGGTTTATCCAGTTGACCGGGCGCACCAATTTTCGCAATCGTGGCAAAGAGCTTAATCTTCCGCTGGAAGCGCAACCAGAACTGGCGCGTCAGCCCAATCAGGGATTGAACGCCGCGACCTCTTACTGGACCTCAAGAAATATCAATAAACCAGCCGACAAAAACCGTCTGTATAAAGTGCGCGTGCTCGTAAATGGTCGGGCGGCGCATGGCTTCAAGGCATCAAAATTGTGGTATAGTATGGCCAAAAAGGCTTTTCTGCCAAAGAATATAGGCGTCAAAAGAGGCTTGTTTGCAATCAAAGAGCAGCGTCAGGAAAAAGAAGATCTCAATGATGTCCTCAATGATCTTGGTTTCACTCAACAAGCCACAACGCGCAGATTAGGCAAGGGAATTGGCGATGGCAGTCCGCTTGCCGCTTATCAAAAAAGTCGCGGCCTGCCGGTCACGGGAAAATTTGATGAAGATACCTTGTATGCGATCACCGACCCACGCGAATGGCGGCGGGCTAAGGAGTAGAGCATTTCTGATTGGTGGTTTTCGTATTCACCGGCCAAGCTCGTTTGACGATTTAGCAGCTGTAAATGACCAGAAACAGGAGCGATGACTGCTATGGATGTCGATGGCAAAAAAGCGATTATATTTGGCGGCACTTCAGGCATAGGTTTAGCGGCAGCCAAGCAATTAGCAGTATTAGGGGCTGAGGTGGTTGTGATAAGCCGTAATCCTGAAAAAGCGGGAGATCTACCTTCTGGCATCAGCGCTAGATCCTGTGATGTCCGTGATCGCGATGCCTTGATTGCACTGTTTAACTCTTGCGGTCCCTTCGATATCCTTATCAGCTCCGCCACCGGTGGCAGTCGGGCGTTTGGTGCTTTTCTTGAAATGGATATGGATGCCTATCAAGCCTCATTCGATAAATTGTGGGGCTATGCCAATGTGGTGCGATTTGGGGCGCAGCATCTAAGCCCTAGCGGCTCCATTGTGCTGGTGAGTGGAGCCCCCGCCCGCAAGACAAAACCGGGGCAGGTTGCTCTGGGCTCGGTCGGCGGTGCGGTGGAAGCGCTTGTGCGGGCCCTTGCCCCGGAAATTGCACCCAGGCGGATCAACATTGTATCACCTGGAACAATCAATACGCCGATGGTTGCTCTTTGCGGAGAAGAGCGAGCCGCGCACTATCAAAAGCTCACCGCTCGCAACACCATCCCGCGCGCCGGGACGCCAGAAGAAGTGGCAAAGGCCATCGTTTTTCAAGTTCAGAATGATTTTGTGACGGGTACGACGATTGATGTCGATGGGGGATGGCTATTGTCTTGATGTGTGCTTGGCTATCTAGCTGATAAACCGTCACCAAAATCGATTGGGCCGATTAATTACTTTTCGTGGATCGCATTGGTCAAGGCTTGATGGAGCGCATCTGTCAAGGAGCTGCAACTTGAATCTGTACGCGTGATGATACCAATTTTGCGATAGGCTGGTTTGTTGCCAAAGGGGATGATATTAAGCGGGGCTGGGAATGGCTGTGCGATCAAGCGCTGCGGGACAACGGAGACACCGAGCCCGCGCGCAACCATCAATGAAATGGTTTCAAGGGAATCCAGTTTCATCACGTCCCGCACCTCAATCTTGCGGCGCCGTAGCTCCTTATCGATAGTTTGTCCCGCCCAGGCTTGGCGATCAAAGCGGATAAAGGGAGTGTTTTTTAAAAATTCAAGCTCGTTTTGAGGCTCACTTGTTGGAGGCGTAATCAGCACCAGCGGCTCGTGGCAGATGGTTGACCAACTAAGATTATCAGCAAGTTTAAAAGGTGGCTCGCTGACCAGCGCGGCATCAATGTCACCTGCATCAACCTGATACATCAAGGTTTCCGACAAGCCACAAGAAATATGTGTTTCAAGTCCGGGATGTTGCGCGCGAAGAACCAGCAGGGCGTCGGGTAAAATGCCGGACATAATGGTATTGACCGCACCGATATGCAAGGTACCGATTAGTTCATCATAGTTGGAAACATCCTCGACCATGCCTTCATAAAGTTCGATCAGCTCAACAGCCTTTTTCAGAAATGAACGCCCTTTGGCATTAATCGTTGGGCGGCGTCCCGAGCGATCAAACAATTCGACGCGCAGTTTTTCTTCCAGCGATTTCATTTGCAAGCTGACGGTGGATTGGGTCATGGCCAAATGCCTTGCAGCTTTGGTGAAGCTACCAAGCTTGGCAATTTGCACAAAGGTGCGGATCATGCGTATGGACATAGCGATGAGCACTCACTTTGGTTGTTTGATATATTCATAGCTTGCCGTCATAAGCTTTGCGCCCTATTGGCGTTGCTATAATGGTAAAGCGATCTGCGGCCAAGGCTTGGCGTAGTTCTTTATCAAGATCGGCTTTGCTTGAAGCGACCACACCGTTGCCGCCCAGCGCGATGGCGATCTTTGCAAAATCGGTCAGGCCAAAATCGACGCCAAGATTTGCGCGCTGCGACCCTCTTTGTTTCAATTCAATCAGTGCAAGAGAGGCGTCAACAAAAACGATCACCACCAGAGGGAGTTTGAGATCGCGCACGGTGGCCAGTTCGCCCAAAACCATTTCGAGCCCCGCATCTCCCGTAAACACGATCATGGGGGCGTCAGGCTTGGCGAGTTTGTAACCCATAGCGAGGGGCAGCGCGCAGCCCATCGTACAAAGGCCGGTTGATTGCAGCAAGGAGCGCGGCTCATGGCATTGCCAGATTTGCGATGTCAAAATGCGGTGGGCACCCGTATCAGCTGTGGCAATGGTATCAAGCGGCGCAATATGGCGGACCGTATCAATGATTTTTGCCGGTCCCCAGCTTTCTTCAAAATTAAACCGTTCGATCAATTGTTGTTGCGCTTGGGCAATCTCACCGCCCGGCCAGCTTGTCTCCTTGGGCTCCAAGCCATCGCTTAATGCCTTTAGTCCTTCTTTTATAGAGCAGGTAAACGAGAGATCCGCGTGGTGAACATAGTGAGTGTTTTCGATTGTTGAGATCTCGATGGCTTTGGCGGGGTCCCATGGATTGATCCAGCCATCGCGCATTTCGATGGGATCATAGCCAATAGCCAGAACCAGATCGGCGTTTGCGAGCATTGGCAGCACGACTTCGTCTGAGCGCGGCGACAAGCCATGCCCGCCAAGTGCCAAAGGATGGTTTTCTTGTAAGATGCCCTTGGCTTTGTAAGTAGTGATAAGGGGGATCTGAAACTGTTCAATGAACGCTTTGAGCTCAATGTCTGCGCCGTCATCATAAAGCACATCAAGCCCGGCGACCATGATCGGCCTGTTACTAGCGGCAAGTTTGGTGCGCGCTTCTTGCAACTGGGCAGATCGCGCGGGAGCGATAGCGGCGAGGGGTTTGCGTAAGCTCGCATTGGCTGGAGGGTGAGGGGCGGTGGCCACGCGGATGGGTATGTCGATATAAACCGGCCCGGCTCGTCCATCAGTTGCAATCGTAATGGCCTTGTCGATCATTAGATCGCTGGCACCCTCAACGGCTGTGAAGGTGGCCTTGGTGATGGGAGCCATAGCGGCTTTATGATCAAATACCTGATGGGTGAAAGACAGCTGCGCGTCCTCATCAATACAGCCAGACAATATGATCAATGGCACGCGGTCCTGCTGGGCATTGGCAATCACATTGAACGCATTGGCGATGCCGGGGCCGACCGTTGCCAGCAAAATACCCGGCGCGCCATTGGCGTGATGGGTGCCCTCGGCCATGAAGCCAGCCGCATTTTCGTGCTTGGTCAGGGTAAAACTGATGCCCGCGCGCGCCAGTGCTTCCATCATGGCCAACACTTCCCCGCCCGGGATACCAAAGGCATGGCGGCATCCCGCCTCAAACAGCCTCTGGGCTATAATATCAACCGTCGTTAGCGTCATTTTCTGCCTCGATATATGCTTGCTTAAAACACTGGGTGCACGGCTATTTTTCCAGATATCCATCGCGTGTTTGGGGGAATTTGCGTGCAAATAATTGCGTTGCCAATACGGTTTTCAATATTTGCGCGGTGCCACCGCCTATTGTGAACATGCGGGCGTCTCGCACCATACGCTCCAGGGGCCGGTTACGCGAATAGCCTGCCGCGCCAAATATTTGCAGGGCATCATTGCTGACTTTAATGGCGGTTTCAGATGCTAAGATCTTGGCCTGTGCGGCCATGGCAATATCAGGAAAGCCGTGTTCCCCAGCGGATGCTGCGGCGCGCCAGATCATCAGCCGTGCTGCATCAAGCGAAGTGGCCATATCGCCCATCATCCATTGCAGGCCTTGAAACTCGCAGATCGGTCGATCAAATTGCTCGCGTGTTTTGGCATAGTCGAGCGCCAGCTCATAAGCCCCCGTGGCAATACCAAGTGCTACCGTTCCCGCGCCAACGCGCTGACCATTATAGGCATTCATCAAACCGGCAAAACCGCGCTCCATGCCTTTTGGTGGGGCCACCAGCATATCACCATTGATCTCAAGATCGTTGAAATGGATCTGCGTTTCAGGGAGGGCGCGCAACCCCATTGCCGGTTCCCTTGTGCCGATGGTCAAGCCTTTTGGTGCGCCGCTATCTGGATTGCGTACGGCGATAAATCCGCCAATCCCCAACTCCTTGCCGCTCTCATCAAAGGCACGAGCGAAAATGAAATGCAGTTTCGAGACCCCGCCTCCGGTGATCCAATGCTTGGTGCCATTCAAGATCCATTTATCTCCTTTTTTGTCGGCCCGCGTGGTCATCTGTGTGGCAGCTGACCCGGCATTTGGCTCGGTGATGCAGATCGCTGGTTTATCTCCGTTGAGCACTAGCGCGGCGGCCAGTTGCTTTTGCTTTTCACTGCCATATTTCATGATCGCGCCAACGGCTCCCATATTGCCCTCGACGACGATCCTTGCGGTGACGCCGCAGACCTTGGCGATCTCTTCCACCACCAGCACGGCTTCGAGATAGGAAAGCCCCTGGCCGCCATATTGCCTGGGGATGGTCATGCCCATATAGCGCTGTTTCACGAGCGCCTTGATATTATCCCACGGATATTCTTCCGTTTTGTCGATCTGCGCTGCGTTTGGTGCGAACGCTTCTTGCGCCAGCTTTTGCGCGCCTTGTTTGATCATTAATTGCTGCTCGTTCAATGCGAACATTATTTATGCTCCTTGTTGGCTTGCGCGATTTCAATGATGTTACCTTCGTTGAGCTGATCTATTGCCTGATCATCAAGCCCTAGCTCCTTGCTTAGAATATCTCTTGTATGCTCGCCGCGCCGTGGCGGAAAAGTGCGATAGCTGACCGGGGTTTTTTCAAATTTCAGGGGATTGGCAATCAGCTTTACTTCCTTGTCGCTCATTTCATGGTTCATACTGATCACCATGTCGCGGGCCTTGCTATGTTCGTGGCCGAGGCTTTCCTCGATGGTTTGCACTGGCCCGCACGGGACATCGCTTTGCTCCAGCTCGCTTAGCCAGAACTGTGTGGTCTGCTGGCGGGTTAACTCCTCGATGAGTTTTACGAGTTCTTCGCGATGGATGATGCGCGCTGGGTTGGTGGAAAATTTTTCATTCCGGGCAAGATGGGGAGCTCCTGCACAGCCACAAAATTTTTCAAACTGCGTGTCATTGCCGACCGCCAGCATGAAATAGCCATTACTGGTAGCAAAGACCTGATAGGGCACAATATTGGGATGCGCCGTGCCGCGGCGCTTTGGCACCTCGCCCGACACCAGATAATTCACGCCTTCATTGGCCAGCCATGCCAGCTGTGTGTCGAACAGGCTCACATCAATAAACTGACCCTCGCCAGTTTGATTGACGTGGTGCAAAGCGGCCAGCACGGCCTGGCCCGCATACATGCCGCACATGATATCGGCAATGCCAACGCCGACCTTCATGGGGGGGCTATCTGGGGTGCCGGTAATACTCATAATGCCCCCCATGGCCTGGATCATCGCATCATAGCTGGGGCGGTATTTGAGGGGGCCGGTTTGGCCAAATCCTGTGATAGAACAATAGATTAAACGTGGATTATCCGGTGCCAGTGAGGCGTAATCGAGATGGTATTTTTGCAACCCACCGACTTTATAATTCTCGATGAGAATGTCAGCTTTGGCGGCAAGCTTTGCGACAAGGTCCTGACCTTTTTGTGTTGAGAGATCAATCGCCAAAGAACGTTTATTACGATTTGCGCAAAGATAATAGCTCGACCATCCATCAAGTAATGGATCGCTTGCCTCAATATTTGGCGGTCCCCATTTGCGGGTGTCATCGCCGCAGCCGGGGCGCTCAACTTTTATGACATCAGCGCCCATATCGCCCAAATTCTGGGTCAGCGAGGGCCCTGCAAGGATCCGGCTCAAATCAAGAACCTTGATATCGCTTAAAGGACCTTTGGGAGGAGTTTGGGAAGACATGAGAGCATACTTCTATTCGATTGCCGATCAGTTGGCGCGAGCATAAGGGCATAAAGCATTAAATAAAAGCGAGTTTATACGAAGGTAACTATTGAATAAATTAATGCTAGTGAGCGCACATAGAGGGTATCATCATTACGACGAAGACATCAGCGCCTAAAATTTTAGGGGTTTCTCGTTTGGGAAATTTGCCACAATAGGCGGTGGCGATCGCGAGCTATGGGAACAGATTTAAAAATTCAGCTCGCCAGTGCTATCGGGATTGTGTTTTTTCGCTCTTAGATCTTCCAGGCGATTATTAATGAGCTGTTTGAGGTGCGCAATGGCTTGTTGCGGAGATAGTGGGACCAATTGACCTTGCGTTTCTTCAATCAGCCCATCACTCTTCAAGCGGGTGAGAGCATCGCTGATATCGAAATCGGCGACAACGCCAAATTCACGTTTGATGAACTCTTCGATATGTTTATCGAGCCCGTTTAGATCATCGCTCGCCCATGATTGCTTGCTGAGCGCATAATATAGCAAGAGATCTTCCTTCAGGTCCTGTTCTTCTGCCCGATCAACCATCAGGTTCAAGGCACCGCGATTATCAGCAAGGCTATGAAAATAGAGGCGGCGCGCAAGTTCCATACTATATTTTGTGCGCTGATTAAAAAATTCGCTGACCTGTCTAAAGATCACCACGGCAAGTCCGGCAATGGCCATTGTCATGGCGTAGGGAATGGCAAGCAATCCAGTAACGAGGCCGCCTCCCGCAGCAACAGTGCTGCTGGCCCCGCTCAGGCTGCCATAGATGCTGGTGGCAACACCCGTTCCGGTGGTAACGCTGAGCTTGATTTTGTCAAACAGCTTGAAACGGACCCGCGTCGTTGGGAACATCATTTCCAGGTCTTCGCGAGGGATATTTTTGAAAACCTTGATGTAAATGAAGTTCGACAAATCAACACATGAAATAATCTTTTGATAATGCGCAAGCTTTGCGCTCGCATCCGTTTCAGACAGGCCGTCTTTGCGCATCAATTTGTGAACGGCCTTTTTGTGGGAGTAATGCAATAGTTTCCGATATTTTTTCAAAATAGCGGTTGCTGTTGCCTCGTCGACCTCTTCGCTTTTTTGGAGTTCCTCGATAATCTGATCATCGACCAGAAACACATGCTTTGACAATACGGTGCGGTATCGCTTCAGCTTGCGCCGGGCGGCGCGTTGGCTCATACCGTGCTTTTCTATCATTTCTTTAAATCTGACCTGCTCGGGCTTTAGCTTGATGAGCAGAAACAGGCGTACAAAAACCGGCACCTCAACGATCCGTTGGAAAAGGTAGGCTGTTTTCCAGTTTCGTTTCGTTGTTTTTTCGGTTTTGGCACCACGATAATAGATGATCAGATCTTCGTAAGAATCAAGATCGACCGACAGATCAAGCCCGTAATCAGACTTTTCACGAAACAGCCCATTCAGATTTGTTTCGTCTATGCGGGCATAGTTTGCACGAAGCATAAGCCATTCAATATCAGTGATCAGCTCGCTCTTCATGTTCGCTAATTGCTGATCGCTTTGATCGAGGATTTTAAAGGTATCACGATCGGGGCTGAAGGGCATGTAGATCTCTTTCAGCCTTGAAAGTTTTTCATGATAGATCTGATGGCGCCAAGTAGACAGATAGACAGACATCTCTTCCAGTCCCGTCTGATCTTTGGGTCTGTCAATTTCCTGGCGCTGCAAAAAATCGATGATCGCATATCTGGTAATGGGGATGAAATGGTTGGTATCACGCGCAAATCCACGGGAGTTTGGAGTTTGGACTAATTGACCCATGCAAATGATTACCAATTTAAATTAACATACCCCAAACTGCATGATAGCCACTGTATGATAATTAATCAAACAGGCCTTCAATTTTTTATCTTGCCCGTTCAGGATGGCGTCACCGGCCATTATCCGCCTGGCCGCGAGTATTTCCCTGTCTGACCCACAGCGGACCTTCTAGTGAAGTTGACGTCTGACTAGTTGTTCTTGAATTCTATCTCAACGAAAACAAATTCATGGTCATTGGCGTTAATGACATTGTGTTCTACGCCCAAATCGCGAAAATACGGCACTCCGATTGCGAGATCTGCAAGACGTTCGTGACCATTGGGTTCTTGCAGTTTTAACTGCCCCGAATTCATTGGCATAACGACATAATCCATTTCATGACGGTGCCAGCCCGTTTCGGCTCCGGGTGCGAAACGCCATTGCGTCACACGAGTGCGCTGATTGTCGATGAGCAGTGTCGCAACAGCTTGATTTGACATCTTGGCACCCTTTATTCGAGCTGAACACAGCTTGCTATAACTGTACGATCTGCACCTCTATGACGCTACACCGCGCAATTTTTCACTACGCCTGCGCAATAGTTCGATCATCAGCAACAAAGTGGCTGATACGATTATCAGCAGGGTGGCGACAGCAAGAATGGTGGGATTGATTTGCTCGCGTAGTCCTGAAAACATTTGCCGAGGAATGGTGCGTTGTTCCGGCCCAGCCAGAAACAACACCAGCACGATCTCATCAAATGAGGTGACAAAGGCAAACAGGGCACCTGAAATGACACCCGGCCGGATCAGTGGCACCACAACGTTCCAAAAGACTTTGACGGGAGAGGCTCCCAAGCTGAGGCCAGCTCGAAACAGTGATTGATCAAATCCTGACAGGGTCGCCGTGACGGTGATAATGACGAATGGAATACCAAGGGCCGCATGTGCGATAATGACACCTGCATAAGATCCCACAAGACCAAAACGGGTGTAAAAGAAAAACATGCCTGCGGCGACGATTATTAAAGGCACAATAATCGGTGATAGCAAGATTGCAGTGATCAGCCTTTTAAACGGCATGACCGGGCTGGCGAGACCAACAGCTGCCAGCACTCCCAGAAAAGTGGCTAAAATCGTCGCGAAGATACCGATAATAAAGCTGTTCTGGATGGCTAAAATCCATTTTTCATCATTGATGATTTCCTCATACCACTTGATCGAATAGGCATCTGGCTGGAAGGAAAGCATGCCTTTGGTAAAGGTGAAAAACGGCTCTGCATTAAACGAAAGTGGTACGATAACCAAAATTGGCATAATGAGAAAAAACAATACCCCCCAGGCAAACAATTTCAGCGAAGAGGAGCTGATCTTGTTCCAGATCGTGAAGTGGTCGGGATATTGTGACATTGCGAGCTCTCCGCTTATTTCGTCTGGTTAAATGTTTAGCTCAGTTTGATACTGTCAGTGCCGACTAGTCGATCGAACAAATAGTAGAAAGACAATATCAATACCAGCAAGAGAGAGCCGAGCGCTGCGGCCAGCTCCCAGTTATTCGAGCTTTGCATGTGAAAGGCGATAATATTAGAAATCATTTGCCCGTCGGTTCCGCCAACCAGTGCCGGTGTGATGTAGTATCCAACAGATATGATGAACACCAGCAGTGCTCCAGCGCTTATGCCTGGCAAGGTCATGGGGAAATAAATACGTACAAACGCGCCAAATGATTTTGCGCCCATGGACTGGGCCGCGCGTACGTAACTGGGATCAATGCTTTTCATCACGCTATAAAGCGGCAAGATCATAAATGGCAGCAATATGTGCGTCATGGCGATGATGGTCGAAAATTCAGTGTACAGCATTTCGAATGGAGACGAGGTAAGACCAATGCCCATAAGGAATGAGTTGATAACACCATTGGTTTGCAGCAGGGCAATCCATGCCGTGGTGCGAACAAGCAATGAGGTCCAGAATGGCAGCAGAACCAGAACCATGAGCAGATTGGCTTTTTTATTTGAAAGGCTCGCCAGATAATAGGAGAGAGGATAGCCAAGCAAAGCACACAAAAAGGTGATCAAAAAAGCGATGCGAAAGGTTTTCAAATAAAGGTCGACGTAAATTTTAGCTGAGGTTCTTTGCTGGATATCTCCAGCCGCATTGCGTTCCAGATCAAGCGCTTTCAAGAAATACGCATTTGTGAATATTTTTCCAGCTTCACCCATGGCGCGCCAGACTTCTACGTTCTTCCACTTATCGCGAGTTTTAAGCAAAAGCTGCGCGCCATTTGCTTGCAGGTCTTCTATCTTGGCGCGCTTCATTTTGCGAGCAGTTGATTTCACCATACTGGAGAGGCCGGGTTGTATGCGGTTCAGCTCTTCAGCCAGGACGCCCGACTTTCGGACTTTGGCCAGATGGTGTAATTCGATCGAGAAAGTGGTTATTGTTTTTTCATCAGGAAGGCTTTTGCCATCCCAGTTTTTCAGTTGTGCCAGTGTGTTAGGGATAAGCTCTGCCACCACGGGGTGATAAAAGCTGCGGTAAAGCATTGTTCCAATGGGAGCGATAAATGCAAAAAGTATGAAGATCAGCAAAGGCGTTACAAACGCGAATGCCAGCCGTTTTTTTCGTCGTATCTGTCGTTGGGAACGAGCAATTTCTTCGGCTGCCAGTCCAAGGTCTGTGCTGGACATATCGTTACCTTCACCCTTTGTTACTTGAGGACAAA
>JAJRPI010000034.1 GCA_024280895.1 Alphaproteobacteria bacterium
ATGGGCAAGTTCTGGCACCTTGTCGGATTGCATCAGTATTTCATCAAGGGGACGCCGGTTGGTGAGCACATTTTGCAGTAATATAACGGCGGCTTCGCGGGCCGCGATGCCTTCTGGTCCTTTGGGTTTGAATTGGTGGCGTCGCGCATTACTTTTGGCGTTACCCTTTTGCTCGCTTGAAGGGTTGCGCCTTTTGTCGCCGCCCTTGTAAGGGCGCTTGCCATGCTCACTTTGCCTCTCGTTGCGGCCTTCTTTGGCCCCGTCTTTACTGGCGGTTCTGGCGGCATGGGCGCGGCGGCGATTGTCCGGTTTACGGGCGGGTTTGTCATCGGCGTGTTTTTTGCGATCGCCTGTGGTCTGGCGTTCAGATTTCGAGGCATTTTTTTGGGAGGAATTGGAAGTTTGGCGTTTGCGCGGGGCGTTGCCAGCGTCTGATATCTTGCTCATTTTAGATCCTTGATAGGAGAAGGTGCTTCAGGTTAAGGGCTGTTCTTATAGCATATGGGCAAGAAAGAGAAGATAATACCGACCGCCCTAGATACAGATCGGTATCAAGGGCGGTTGGTATAATTGCTACAGGTTTAGATAATGCCATCCAAGGGCACCGATGCCGATCAATCCAAACAAAACCATATAAGATGCGGTGACAGTCACCATCTTGGCGTTTATATCGGTAAATACCCGCACTTTTTGACCCGATCCGACATCAAGTTTGACGGTGTCGCCGATTTGCGCGCCAGGTACATGGGCGTGATTATTAAAGCGGATGGTTTGTCCGCCCGAACTGTATTCGACGATCGCATTGGCTTTGCCGCGATGGCCGAAAAACTCCAGCTCGACCACGGTGCCATCAATCAGCTGCGAGCGGTCAAAGTCTTTATTTCTTTTGCGCAACAGCGAGTTGATGAAAAACAATGGCGGCACGGCAGCAAGCGCACCAATGCCAACGATCAGGGTGAGGGATGCTTGCATGATAGTCTCCCTGTTTTGAGCTAGCCGGCCCTGCCGATGAGCTTGTTGCCGCGGGCATCAGTGATGAGGACGCCATCGCCTTTGGCAAGGTTTGCGTCATTTTCAAGCTGAACCGCCCAGATGCTGTCGCCGACCTTGACGCTGCCACGTCCATTGCGGGTATCTTCAAGCAGCTCATAGGTTTTACCCAGATAGGATTTGGCTCGCTTATTGAGCATGGGACGGTCGCTCTCCCCGGCTCTGGACCCGGCAAAGCGCAAGGAAGCGATCAGCAGCCCCATGCCGATGACGGCATACAGGATCAGCTGCATCTGCCAGGAAATATCAATGGCGAGCGCCAGGCCGCCGACCACGAGGGCCGCCAACCCGTACCATATGAGAAAATAGCCCGGTGCGACCATTTCCAATACGCCAAGAACGCCAGCCAGAATAAACCAGTTCCAGATACCAAGGGAAAAGAAGAATGAATTTTCCATATGACCTCCCTATGACCCCCCTTATGACCGTGGCACGGAACCACCGCCGCCTTTTTTATCGTCCTTGCCAAACGCTTCTTTGGTTAGCTCGGCAATGCCGCCAATGGCACCGATCAGATTGCCAGCTTCCACGGGCATCATCAGCACCTTCTGGTTTGGTGATGTGGCCAGCTCTTTGAGGGCATCGACATAATTATTGGCAACGAAATAGTTGAGCGCCTGTACATTACCATCGCCAATGGCCTTCGATACAACAATCGTCGCCTGCGCTTCAGCCTCGGCGGCCCGTTCACGGGCTTCGGCATCTCTAAAGGCTGCTTCCTTGCGGCCCTCGGCGGCCAGAATGGCCCCCTGTTTTTCACCTTCGGCGCGCAAAATTTCTGACTGGCGGGACCCTTCGGCTTCAAGGATTTCGGCGCGTTTCAGGCGTTCGGCCTTCATCTGGCGGCCCATGGCCTCGACTAGGTCGCGCGGCGGTGTGATGTCCTTGATCTCGATGCGCGTGACTTTCACGCCCCAAAGATTGGTTGCTTCATCAACAACCGTTAGCAGCTTGGCATTGATGGTCTCGCGTTCGGACAACACTTCGTCAAGGTCCATGCCGCCAATTACAGTACGGATATTGGTCATGGTCAAATTGAGCATGGCGCGGCGCAGATTGTGCACCTCATAGCTGGCTTGAGCGGCATCAAGTACCTGGAAAAAGGCCACTCCATCAACCGTCAGCATGGCATTGTCCTTGGAAATCACTTCCTGGGAGGGAATATCGAGCACCTGCTCCATCACATTGATTTTGTGACCGATGGTATCAATGAACGGCATAATGATGCCTAGCCCTGGTTTAAGGGTATGGGTATAGCGACCAAGTCGCTCAACGGTATAGTTAAAGCCCTGCGGCACGATTTTAACCACAGATGCCGCGAGAACGAAAAACAAGGCAACAAGAACAATGACGAAAATATCAAATCCTGGCATAGACGGGGACCCCTTTAAGATGTTGACTGACTATCTATTTGGTATTTCTGATCTCACTTTTAAAGTGACAATCACTCAACAAGTTGAATTATATTAATAAAATCAAATCAAAGAGGAGGGCGGATCTAAATCCAGCCCTGCAATTCTCGCTTGATAAGAGCACTCATCATTTCTATAGCATCCTTGCTATCGTTAAGGCAGGGGATGGCAGTAAAATTTTTACCACCCTTTGCTTTAAAAATATCAGCATTTTCAATACTGATTTCTTCGAGCGTCTCAAGGCAATCAGCAGCAAAACCCGGGGTCAGCACCACGACATTTTCAACCCCGTCGCTCGCCAGTTTTTCAAGGGTCTTGTCTGTATAGGGTTGTAGCCAGTTGGCCGGTCCAAAACGCGACTGGTAAGTCATTTGTAGTTTGTAGCCATCGGAGCCAAGGGCTTTTTTCAGTAGTTTGAAGGTTTGCTCACAATGTAGCGGATAAGGATCGCCGCGATCGGCAAATAACTGCGGCAGCCCATGAAAGGAGGCGATGATCACATCTGGCGTAAAATCGAGTTGCTTGAGCTTGCTGGTCAAAGATGAGGAGAGTGCCTCAATATAAGCGGGCTCGCTATAATAGGGGGGAACGG
This sequence comes from Alphaproteobacteria bacterium, assembly GCA_024280895.1. Taxonomy (GTDB): domain Bacteria; phylum Pseudomonadota; class Alphaproteobacteria; order Rhizobiales; family JAKIUO01; genus JAKIUO01. Next base: position 3,055 of record JAJRPI010000034.1, read on the forward strand.
ACCGTATTGCTGGTTGGTGACGGATTTTTTTAAGGGCGTCTGCCGTTGCATCAATGACGGTTGCTGTGGTGCTGGCGGAATATTGAGGATAGAGCGGAAACAGCAAAATACGTTTACAACCTTGCTCCATCAAGGTGTCAATACGCGAGGCAATGCTGGGTTTGCCATAGCGCATCGCCCAATCGATGATCAGCTGCTCATCGCCGCTTAAATGTGCGGCGAGTTTTTCGCTGGTGTCTTTGGTGATGGAGATGAGCGGCGCGAGATCATTTTTCTTGTCCCAGACCTCTTCATATTTTTTGCCGCTTTTTTGCGGGCGGGTGTTGAGAATAATGCCATTGAGGATTAGCCACCAGATCGGTCGCGGGATCTCCACGACCCGGCGGTCACCCAAAAACTCTTTCAAATAGCGGCGCACTGACCAAAAATCGGTTCCCTCGGGGGAACCCAGATTGATCAACAAAACACCAATTTTACCGCGCTCAACCATGCTCTCAACCATTCGGGGCCTCTTTGTTGTGCTGAACTGGGGCGTGATCTTTAAGTTCCTCCAGTCCGGTATCGAGTGGCATCTTGAAGGAGCCATAGCGAACAATCAACGTTGCCAGGGTTAATATGAAGATGCCGCTTGACGCGACGACAATATCGAGCCCGACCTTGTGACTGACATTGATCATGCCGATCATGGCGCGGGTTATGGCTGTGATGGCCACATAGATCAAAAACCGCACCGGTAGCTTGGAGGTTTTAAAGTAGATGCCAACCATGGCACCAAGCTCAAGATAGATAAATAACAAAAGAATGTCTTCCACCGAGAAATGACCAGTTTTTGCCATTTCCAGATAGGTGCCCGCAGCGGCCCAGACAATTGCCGCACCAATCGCAAATAGCGCAATCGTGTGGAACACTTTGACCAGCGCGTTGCCAACAAAGTCCCCCAAAATTGCCAGACCATCAATAAACCTGTTCATTGCTTGTCTCCCTTAGTCCCCCACGCCTATAGCACGAAGTTCCTTGAGGCAATAACCGCAGGGCAAATAGTATGAGCAGCTGGCTCATCATGGTACGCAGCTTGGTTGGAAAAACTCCAGAACAGGCTTTGATCACGATGAATTCAACGGCTCAGTTGATGTCGCCACTGTTAAGGACCAACGCATCATGATAGTGTGAGCAAGATAGTTGAAACCAGGATCGGCGACAGGGCATGTGATTGCCCTGCCGCCTTGATAGAAGGTCTGCGTCAGGAAACGTCAAGTTTCCTATTTATCGGTTAGAACCTTAGCAGCCTTTGTCAAAAGGGTGACGCACGCTTTGTCGTCACCGGCGGCCTGCTTCTCTTTTGCCATTGTAAGCAGGTCGTCAGCTTTTGCATTGGGGGCGGCTTTTGCGGCCGCCTCTTCTACCGTTTTCATCGTATCTGTGCATTGATCAGCAAAGGCGCCAGTGGCCATTGCAAAGGTCAGTGCTGTGGCAAGAACGATTTTCTTCAACATCGGATTTCTCCTTCTGGTTACGTGCAGCGTCTTTTCACCTCATGAAAGAAAAGGCGTGCGCTCCACACCAGAATTGGGCGTCTCGAACTGTGACGAAACAGTGATTGCGGCTTGTCGAAAAAAGATCAATCAGCTTGGATATGTTATAAGATATTGAAAATAGGTCATAAAATATCTGGTATTTGATGATTGTTACGTAATATTACATCGGTTTACTTTGTATTCGCCTGTGTAAATTGAACAAGCCAGCCGGTTTTCTGCAAGACGCTGATTTGCTGCCCGATTTTGTTATTTTCGGTCTGTAACATTTAGATGAATAGGCAAGGCAAGGCGGGTAAAGATAGCTTTTGCCTTGACAGTGATAAATCGATATTCTGGTTGAAACCAACCGTTTTAAGCTCCCTTTATGAGAGAAAATCGACCGCAGTTATGGCCCAATCCCAGTTTCATCTGCTTCGTTTGAAGCGCTTTTTTCCGCTATTTGTCACGCAGGCATTGGGGGCATTTAATGATAATGGTTTCAAACAGGGGCTGGTTATTCTTGTTACCTACGGCCTCGCCACCAATGCTGGCTATGATGCCCGCTTGATTATCACCATTGCGGCAGGGATTTTTATCTTGCCGTTTTTTTTGTTCTCGGCCACGGCCGGGCAGTTGGCCGATAAATATGACAAGGCGATGCTGATCAGGCGTATCAAGTTTGCCGAGATCATTTTGATGGGGTTGGCGGCGATTGGCTTCTATCTGCAAAATATCGAGTTTTTGCTTTTCGTTTTGTTCTTGATGGGCACACAGTCGAGCTTTTTTGGACCGCTAAAATACGGGATTTTGCCACAACTCCTGAAAAAGGATGAGCTGATCGGTGGCAATGCGCTGATCGAAACCGGCACCTTTCTCGCCATTTTGCTTGGCACCATGTATGGGGGTTTGCTGATCACCCAGCAGATGGGGCCGCTGATTGTCGCAGCGTCGCTGATCGTTCTGGCCGTTTTTGGTTGGCTGGCGGCGGGCAAAATTCCTCCAATGGAGCCACAGACCCCCGATTTGAAAATTAATTTCAATCTGTTTTCGGAAACCGGGCGCATTATCAAACATGCCAGTGGCAATCGCACTGTGTTTTTGTCAATCCTTGGTATCTCGTGGTTCTGGCTGGTGGGGGCGCTGTATCTGGCGCAATTTCCCACATTTTCCAAAAATGCCCTGCATGCCAATGAGATGGTGGCCACCTTGTTTATCGCCATTTTCACCATTGGCATCGCTCTTGGATCACTTGCCTGTAATAGATTGCTGAAAGGGGTGGTCTCGGCCAAATATGTCCCGCTGGCGGCGCTGGCCATTACGATTTTTTCCGTGGATTTATATTTTGCCAGCCGCAATGCCGTTCCAATTTCCGGGTCTGGCAGCCTCGTTGAAATCGGAGCTTTTTTGAGTACGCCAATGAATTGGCGTGTTCTGTTTGATCTGTTCATGATTGCTTTTAGCGGCGGGCTTTACGCGGTGCCGCTCTATGCACTAATTCAAGAAAGTTCAGACCCCGAACATGTGTCGCGCAATATCGCCGCCAATAATATTGTCAACGCCGCGTTCATGGTGGTCTCCACGGTGCTGGCCGGATTTATGCTGAGCGCTGGTTACACGATCCCGCAACTGTTTTTGACGATTGGCGTGCTGAACGGATTTGTGGCGGCTTATATTTGCAAGCTATTGCCCGAGGAGGTCGTCAAAGGCCTTGGCCGCCAGATTTTCAGATTGCTATACCGCGTCGAAATCAAGGGCGAGGAGAATATTGCCAAGGCGGGGGACAAGGCGGTGATTGTCGCCAATCATGTGTCTTATCTGGACGGGCCAATCCTCGCCTCGTTCTGGCCGGGCAGCCCAAGCTTTGCCATTAACACGCAGATCGCCGAAAAATGGTGGGCGCGCCTTGCCTTTCCGTTCTTTGATTTTTTGCCCCTTGACCCCAGTAACCCCATGGCCATCAAGACTTTGGTGCGCACGGTCGAAAGCGGTCAGCATATCGTCATTTTTCCCGAAGGGCGGATCACTGTCACGGGCGCTTTGATGAAGGTCTATGAGGGGCCAGGGAGTATTGCCCTGCATGCAGATGCGCCCATCCTTCCCGTGCGTATTGACGGGGCGCAATACAGCAAATTTTCCAAGCTTGGATCGCGCGTCAAAACCAAATGGTTTCCCAAAATCACGATCACCATTATGCCGCCGCAAAAACTTGAAGCGCCAGAAGGTTTGACCAGTGCGCGCAAGCGTGAAGTGATTGGCAACAAGCTGTATGATGTCATGACTTCGATGGTGTTTGAGACCGGTCCTTATAAGCGCACCTTGTTTGATGCTTTGCTGGATGCGCGCGCGCAACATGGTCGTAAAACTCTTATCCTTGAAGATGTGGAACGCGCGCCCTTGAGTTTTGATCGCATTGTGCTGGCGTCATTTGTGCTCGGTGGGCGCATTGCCAAACGCACTGCGCGCGGCGAGTATGTCGGCGTGTTCTTGCCTAACACCAACGCGATGGGCGTCACCTTTTTTGCTCTGCAGGCCTATGGCCGCGTGCCCGCCCATCTCAACTACTCCACCGGTCTTAAAAACCTGCGCTCGGCCTGTTGCACGGCCAAGCTCAACACGGTCTTGACGTCGCGCCGCTTTATTGAGGTCGGTGAGCTGGAGCCGATGATTGAGGGCATCAAGGATTTAGTTGATATTGTTTATCTTGAAGATATTAAGGCGGAAATCGGTATTTTAGACAAGCTGTCGGGCGTCGTAAAAAAGCTGGCACCACGTTTTTCTTATCGAAAACAGAGCGGTGCACCAACTCCCGATGACGCCGCGGTGGTGCTGTTTACGTCCGGCTCCGAAGGGGTGCCAAAAGGCGTGGTTCTAAGCCATACCAATTTGCAGGCCAATCGCTTGCAGGTCAGCGCCCGTATTGATCTCAATGCAGAAGATACGGTCTTTAACGCCTTGCCCCTGTTTCACAGTTTTGGTCTGTCGGGGGCCTTTCTTTTGCCATTGCTGGGCGGCGTCAAAGTGTTTTTGTACCCCTCGCCTCTGCATTACAAAATCGTGCCCGTAATGGTCTATGAGACCGATGCCACCATTTTGTTTGGTACGGATACGTTTTTGAGCGGTTATGCCCGCATGGCCCACCCCTACGATTTTTATTCTATTCGTTACGTCATTGCAGGAGCCGAAAAGGTTAAGAAGACGACCCGCCAGATGTGGTCTGATAAATTTGGTATCCGCATCTTTGAGGGTTATGGGGCCACAGAAACAGCACCGGTGCTGGCGGTCAATACGGCCATGCACTGCAAGGCTGGATCTGTTGGCCGCCTGATGCCCTCTATCGAGCATAAATTGAAACCAGTGTCGGGCATCAAAGAGGGCGGGCGGTTGGTGGTCAAAGGCCCCAATGTGATGCTGGGATATATCATGGCCGATCAGCCCGGCATCTTGCAGCCCGTCATGGATGGCTGGTATGATACCGGCGATATTGTCTCGATTGATGATGATGGCTTTGTAGAGATCATCGGGCGCGTTAAACGCTTTGCAAAAATTGCCGGGGAGATGATTTCGCTGACGGCCGTGGAGGCGCATGTCAACACCACATGGCCGGATCTATCGCACGCGGTGGTCGCGGTGCCAGATGAGAAAAAAGGCGAGCGTTTGGTGTTGGTGACGGAACATGAAGAACCAGATCGCAGCGAATTACTCGCTTCTGGCAAGAAAGCGGGCATCGCCGAAATCATGATCCCGCGCATGATCCTCAAAATCAAGGAGCTGCCCTTGATGGGCACCGGCAAGATCGATTATGTCGGCATCGCCGATTTCGTGCGCAAAAAAATTGGTCGCAAGAAATAGCTGTTTTCTGCTCGGCAGAATATAAAGATATAATATATATATTGCTTTTAAATACCTCTTGAATTATCGATACATATTCATATATTCGATTTTACGAATATAAATTGTATATCTGATTTTCACCCCAAGAGGTTTTGAGAGAAATGAAAAAAATATTTACCGCTGCTCTGGCTGTCGGCTTTTCGGTATTGACCGCAGCAACGCTTAGTGCCGCTCCTGAACCAAAAAACCCTAAACAGCAAACTCAATGGCATCTGTATGTCAACTCCATTGAAGCCAATAATATGGAAAAGACCAATGGTGACAAGGTGCTGTTTGTCGATGTGCGTGATCCGGTAGAGATTATGTTCACAGGATTTACAGATGTTGTTGATATCAATATCCCGTTTAAAATGGCTGATCGTAAAGCTTGGAATCCCAAAAAACCGGTTTATAACATGGTTGAGAATCCCCGTTTCGAACAAGACGTAGAAGCAGCCCTCACTCAACGCGGGATGAGCAAGGATGATGCTATTGTCATTATGTGTCGATCTGGCGGCACGCGCGGAGCACCTGCTGCCAATACGCTATGGGGTAAGGGCTATAAAAAAGTCTATGTGGTGACAGATGGTTTTGAGGGCGGCACCTTGAAAAAGGGCGAGCACAAGAACTGGCGTTTGAAAAATGGATGGAAGAATTCTGGCCTGCCATGGAGCTATAAACTTAATCAAAGTAAAATGTATATGGTCAGATAAGATCCTGTTTAAGGAATATCTTGTGTTTGTTTGAAATCGAAAAAGGCTCTACTTCTGGTAGGGTCTTTTTTATGACCTGAACGCGCGCTATAGTATTTGGCAAGTCACGAGGCTGCGGGGGAGCTGTTTGAAAATTATGGACAGGTATCAAAAAACATCGGAAGATCTCGCACCAGAGGCGCCTAACAAACCGGCTGCGTCACCGCAAGGAAAGAGCTCGCCACAACCGGAAAAGGTCGGTCTTTTACAGCATAAAATTAATCACGCGATCGATCAGTTTACCGGGACTGGCGTCGATACGCCCGAGCTTTTATTTGTGCCGGACGATTTGCAAACCAGTGATCCCAGCCTGTTGAGCGAGATCGCATTGGGGCATTTTGGTCTTGACGGAATGTTTATTGAATTGGAGGAGGGGGGGGCTTCTATTTTCGAGCACCCTGAAACCGATGATAGTTACAATCGTGTTTTACACGGTTTTGCCTGGCTGCGCGATCTGCGGGCGTGCGATGATTTTGACGCGCAAAAAGAGGCGCAGCGTCTTGTTTTCAAGTGGATGGATCTTGTTTGGCAGCCAGAAGATATCGCCTATGAGCCAGAGGTGCTGGCCCGCCGCATCACCTCTTTTTTAAGCAATAGCTCGTTTATTCTTCGCGGCGTGCGCAAAGAGCGCACGATGCGCTATATGCGGATCTTGTCGCAGCAGGTGGTGGAGCTCCATTCCAAACTTAATACAACTCCACCGGGCGTGGCGAGAATTCATGTTTTAAGCGCTTTAGCGATGGCCGGTCTGTGCTTGTCGCGGCAAAATGAGTTACTGGAAAAAACCACCTCTTTGTTGATGAGCGAACTTAAACTACAGATTTTTGCAGATGGCGGCCACTGTTCGCGAAATCCTGCGGCTATTTTGACTATTTTATTCGAAATACTTCCTTTAAAACAGTGCTTTATCTCTCGTGGCCGAGACGTACCTTCTGAGCTGAACAAGGCCATCAGACGCATGTTGCCGATGATCCGTTTTTTTCGTCTTGGCGACAGTTCGCTGGCCCGTTTCAATGGGGCCAGCACGACGCCAACTGATGCGCTTGCAACCCTGCTTGCCTATGATGAGCGCAACCGTCCGTTTGATGCTCATGCCAAACAATCTGGCTATACGCGGATACAAGATGGCTCCGTGACGATTTTGTGCGATATTGGATCGCCCCCGGTGATAATAGGAGGGAGAAATGCCCATGCTGGCTGCCTGTCCTTCGAGATGACGGTGCGCCATGTGCCATTGGTGGTCAATTCGGGCGCTTATCAAGGCACGGACAAGCGTTGGCAGGATTTCGCGCGCTCCACGATGGCTCATTCGACGCTTATTCTGGATGATTATTCGTCTGGCAGTTTTGATAAAAAGGGGCGGTTGCTCGGCCCGGAAAAAATTTATATTGTGCGCGCCGATCTGTCGGGCCTTGATGTTGTGCATCATGGCTATGTGGATAGGTTTGGTTTGTCACACCGCCGCCAGATGACCTTGTCCTATGACGGTCTGAGGCTTGAAGGAGTTGATCATCTCGAAGCGATTGCTGAAGTGAGCGAAGCGCAGTTAAGCGTGCGTTTTCATTTGCATCCGCTCATCGAAATAGCCCGCAGTGATGAAGATAACTTGTTGATGACCCTGCCCGATGGTGAAATTTGGCGCTTTTATGCCAAAGGGGCTCAAATCGAGATGGAAGACAGTGTCTATCTGGCCTATCGGCGTGGACCACAACCAGCTCATCAGATTGTGCTGAACGCCAAAGCGCGAGCAGGCATGAGGATTGACTGGCTGTTTGAACAATATCGCCGCCGCCCTCAAGAAGAGGACCCAAGTTGAACAAGGCCAAAGACCAATTGAGCCGTGAACTTATCAAGGGCTGGACGCAAGTTGCGGCCGGAAACCAAAACATGACAGCTTCAGCCCACACCATACGCATCGCTAATGCCACAGATGCCGCTGCTGTCAGTCGCCTGCTCAAAAATAGCTATAGTGCACTGCTTCCAGCCTTTTACGAGGACACTGTGATGGCTCAAATATTGCCTTTGATCACCAAAGCAAACCCGCTCTTGCTGAATTCGGGGATGTTCTATGTGGCGATGGCTGGTCGCGGCAATGTGGTGGGGTGTGGAGGTTGGAGTGTCAGGCGACCGAAAATTGGCGTGAAAATGAATAGCCAGGGCAATATCAGGCATTTCGCAACCCATCCCGATTGGTTGCGGCGCGGTATTGGCAGGGGCATTTTGCATCGCTGTATAAAAGCGGCCAGATCCCAAAAAATAGAACGACTGAATTGCTATGCCGCATTAGGTGCTGAGCCATTTTATGGTGCCAATGGTTTTTTGGCGATCAAGCAGATCGATGTCCCCATATCGGGTGATTTTTCGTTTCCCGCCACTTTGATGTGTCACGAGTTGAGTTAATTCAGGGCATGATCCATCTTTTTCGCTTACTGCACTGCTCTCTTGTTGATGAATTAAGGGCTTTTGGTTTCCTCTGTGACGAAATCGTGCTAGCTGGCTTTCAATATATTTCTTCAAAACAGAATAGAGGTTCTTTATGAGCAGCAGTGGTCCAAAGATTAAACGTGCGCTGATTTCCGTTTCTGACAAGACGGGTGTTGCCGCATTCGCTCAAGAGCTAACTGACCGGGGTATCGAGATTATCTCCACTGGCGGCACGGCCGCTTTGCTGAAGGGGGAAGGGTTTAGTGTCAAGGACGTAGCAGATGTTACGGGCTTTCCCGAGATGATGGATGGACGCCTCAAAACACTGCACCCGGTTGTGCATGGCGGTCTGTTGGCGGTGCGTGGCAATTCGGAGCATGAAGCTTCGCAAAGCGAGCATGGCATTGGCAATATTGATCTGCTCGTCGTCAATCTCTATCCATTTGAAGAAACGGTGGCCAAGGGCGCCGATTTTGATACCTGTATCGAGAATATCGACATTGGTGGTCCCGCGATGATCCGCGCAGCAGCCAAAAATCACCGCTCTGTTGCTGTCATTGTAGAACCAGCAGATTACGCCAAGCTGCTTGGCGATATGGATCTGCATGGAGGAGCAACTTGTGATGGGTTCCGCCGCTCAATGGCGCAAAAAGCCTATGCCCGTACGGCAGAATATGATGGTGCCATTTCCAACTGGATGGGGGCCGTTGTTGAGCACGAAGAGGGCAAGGCCGAAGGTTTTGGACGCACTTTTTCGGTGCAATATACCAAGGCGCAAACGATGCGCTATGGCGAAAATCCGCATCAAAGCGCAGCCTTTTATGTGGGCGGTGGCACGGAGGCCAGCGTCTCGACTGCGGAGCAATTGCAGGGCAAGGCCCTGTCATATAATAATATTGGTGATACGGACGCGGCGCTTGAATGTGTCAAACAGTTCAATGATGCGCCGACTTGCGTCATCGTCAAACATGCCAATCCATGCGGTGTTGCCACTGGTGACAATCTGTTTGACGCCTATGAGCGCGCCTTTTCCACTGATCCTGAATCGGCCTTTGGTGGCATCATTGCCTTTAACCGTGAACTGGATAAAAAAACCGCTGCGCAAATCGTCGAGCGCCAGTTCGTCGAAGTCATTATTGCCCCCAAAGTTTCACAAGGGGCAATCGATGCGGTAGCGAAGAAGAAAAATGTGCGCCTGCTGGAATGTGGAGAATGGCCGCTCGACCCAGCGGCGCGTCTTGAGTTCAAGAAGGTCAATGGCGGCTTGCTGGTGCAGGATGCCGATCTTGCATTGTATGAAAAACTCGAAGTAGTGACGAAGGTTAAACCGACCGACCAGCAGATGGAAGATTTGCTGTTTTCCTGGAAGGTGTGCAAATTTGTCAAATCAAACGCCATCATCTATTGCAAGGATGGCATGACAATCGGGGTGGGTGCTGGCCAGATGTCACGGGTCAACTCAGCCCGCATCGCGGCCATTAAAGCCGAGCATGCTAAGCTGGAAATTGCAGGGTCCGTTGTCGCCTCTGACGCCTTCTTCCCGTTTGCCGATGGCTTGATGACGGTTGCCAACGCTGGCGCCAGTGCGGTGATCCAGCCCGGTGGCTCCATGCGCGATAAAGAAGTGATTGAGGCGGCCGACGAGGCTGGCATCGCCATGGTGTTCACGGGCATGAGGCACTTCCGCCATTAATAGGTTTGGTTTGTGGTTTATGTGTATGAATGTCCTGGGCGCACGGCAATAAAGGGACCAGTCCCTTTATAATCCCAATTTGTAAATGGGGTGCAGGGGATCATCCCCTGTTTGCATGGATCGAGAAAGACAATGCAGCCTCGCTGGCGACCTTTCGTTCACTTGGCTACCGGCAAATACACAAAGCAGAAATAGCTTCTTTCAGTTCGTTGCTTTTAAGGTATGATCAATCAGGCTTGAAATTATGATGTCTCTTGATCCCAAACAAAGTTTACGCCGCAAGATGAAAGCGAGCAGGCGTGCTGTGTCGCGCGATGAGCGCCAACAGGCAGCGATTGCAGCAGTTGTGCACTTCATGGGGATAGAGGAGCGAAATCAAGCGCCCATTGCGATCTATCACCCGCTCGCCGATGAATTTGATACATTGCCTTTGGCGGCTTATCTGAGAGAGAAATTTCAGCAATTGGCACTTCCTGTCGTCGTTGAGGAAGGAGCACCGCTGGCGTTTCGTCCCTGGAATACAGAGGATCAGCTGGAAGTTGGGGCCTTTGATATATTGGTGCCGCCAGATAGAGGCTTGAGCGTTGTGCCTGAACTGATTATTATCCCGCTTCTGGCATTTGATGATACGGGGGCGCGTCTTGGCTATGGGGGCGGTTTTTATGATCGCACATTAGCGTGTCTGCGAGGTAGCCATAGGGTCAGCGCCATTGGTTTGGCTTATGATTTTCAACGGGCAGATGATTTGGCTAAAGAACCCCATGATCAACCGCTTGATGTCGTCGTGACACCCTCAGGCATTCGTAAATTTTAGGAAAGAGTTTCACAGTTGCGCCTTTTATTTCTTGGAGATGTGGTTGGTCGTTCGGGCCGGGTGGCGGTTGTTTCGCAATTGCCGATGTTGCGTGATCGCTACAAGCTTGATTTCATTGTCGTCAATGGAGAAAATGCGGCCGGCGGTTTTGGCATCAATGAAAAGATTGCCAATGAAATGTTTGATGCGGGCGCAGATGTCATCACTACCGGCAATCACGCCTTTGATCAGCGCGAGACTCTATCGCATATAGGGCGCGAAGATCGCTTGTTGCGTCCGGCCAATTATCCCGAAGGGACGCCCGGCAAAGGGGCTGGATTGTTCACCGCGCAAAACGGGATGCAAGTCCTTGTGGTCAATCTGATGGGGCGGGTATTCATGCAAGAACTGGATTGCCCGTTTCAAAGGATTTCGCGAGAGCTGGAAGCTTGTCCCATGGGATCTGGAGCCGACATTGTTTTTGTCGATATGCACGCGGAGGCGAGTTCTGAAAAACAGGCCATGGGTTATTTTCTCGATGGCAAAGTCAGCGCCGTGGTTGGCACTCATACTCATGTGCCAACGGCTGATGATCGCATCTTGCCACAGGGCACGGCCTATATGTCGGATGCTGGAATGTGCGGCGTTTATGACAGTGTCTTGGGTATGGAAAAAGATGAGCCGGTGAACCGCTTTGTGACGCGCGTTAATGGTGGCAGATTTGCACCAGTGATCGGCGAGGCGGCGATTAGCGGCGTCATTGTTCAAATTGATCAAGGAACGGGTTTGGCTAAAAATATTTGTCCTTTGCGCCTTGGACCCGATATTCGCCAAATGGAACCCGATTTTTAATTGCGAGCTTTTCAGCGACCAAAGGTCCCTGATTGCGGGCCAGAGCGCGAAGTCCAACTCTCTAGGCTAGCAATATTTTTAGACTTTGGCGGGAACAATAAGTGATGAAATTCCCTCCGTTTGCATTAAATGTCGCAGTGCTCAAACATTAAATATGTGTTAATTGCACTTTTAGGTTGTCTAAACATTGTTTATATGTGTTAGAGAAGCGTTGAATGAGTCAAAAAGAACTTACACTGATTTCTTATATTCATCATTCTTTTAATCGCAGTTTCGAATTTTAAATCGATGCTTTCAGGTGTTCTTACAGGTGGGTAAATAGTTATGCGCTATCCAATTTATATATTCTTGTTGATGAGTGGGGTTTTCTACCTTACGGGGAACCCTTTTTTGGATGAAACATCACAAACTGGTGAACCAGGTGTTCAAGGCAAGCTTGCCAAGCTAAAATATGGCCGCCGGATCAACGCGCCTTTGAGTGTAGACAAAAAGCCTGAGACGACGATCATTGCTGATGATGCGAAAATGACAGAAACAGCAAATTCCTATACTGTCGCGGCATCAGATGAGAGCACCAGCGTTGCAGACACAAAGGTGCAAGAGCCAGCTCCCGTTACATTGTCCACCACAGCTTCGACACCATCGAGCAAATCATTTACAAAGGGTCAGGCAAAGCGTTTCAAAGATCCGGCCAGGAAGGCAATCGACTGGACTGTCTTTGGCAATAAACGCAAAAATGTTGCTCTAACAGTGCCCGTTCGCCCCCGCTCACAAGATGAGATTGATGCGGAGGGAATTGCTGGTGAGCCAAAGCAGGTACGCAGCTACGATCCTCTTGAGCTGGCTACAAAAGATAGAAAATACAAACCTACTCTGGCCTCTGAAAGTCGCAAATATAAAAGGGCAGAAATCAGACGGCAGAAATTGAAGGCTCGTAAAGCTGCGAGAAAAGCCCGTAAGACTAAACGTTTGGCCCGTCTTAAACGTAGAACCAAAGGCGCATACCGGATAGCTCGTAAGGCCAAGAAGAAAACGCCTGAGAAAGAAGAAGTCGCTTCAAAGCCGCGCCGCAAGGAATTTGGTTTTACTCAAGTTGGTGTGCAGTCGCGTCTGAACTTCTAAGCTAACGGCAACCTAAGTATATAAAAAAAAAGCCGTTGAACCCCTTGGGGTTCAACGGCTTTTTTGTGTCGAATTTCGAGCTAATTCTATGCCGTTTCTCGATATTGTTCGGCGGTTGACAGATCCACACTGACCATTTGAGAGATACCTTTTTCTGCCATGGTCACGCCGAACAGACGGTCCATATGCGACATGGTCGTGGGGTGATGGGTGATAACCAGGAACCGCGTGTCGGTCTTTTTGGTCATTTTGTCCAGTAGAGCGCAAAAGCGCTCCACATTGGCGTCATCGAGCGGTGCATCAACTTCATCAAGCACACATATGGGCGCAGGATTGGTCAAGAATACTGCAAAGATCAACGACAGGGCGGTGAGCGCTTTTTCTCCGCCCGATAGCAAGGTCAGGACTTGAGGCTTTTTGCCTGGCGGGCTGGCAATGATTTCAAGGCCTGCTTGCAGAGGATCATCGCTTTCAATGAGCTCCAAGCGTGCTTTGCCGCCTCCAAACAAGGAGGTAAACAGTTCTTCAAAATGGGTATTGATTTCATCAAAGGCACTCATCAGGCGGCGGCGGCCCTCTTTGTTAAGGCCGCTGATCGCCTTGCGCAAGGCATTGATGGCTTCAATCAGATCGGTGTGCTCATGGCTCATTTCCTCGATCTGCTCGCTCAGTTCACGCGCTTCTATATCGGCGCGTAGATTGACGCTGCCAAGACGCTCACGATCTCCCATCAATTTGGCAAGGCGGCGGTCAAGTTCCGCGCGATCAGGTAATGTCTGATCTGCATCGAACTCAGCTTTTTGCAAGCAGTCGTCGGGGGCACAATCTAGCTCTGTTTGTATCAGCTGCTTTTGTTCGCCAAGGCGTGTATTAGCCGCTTCAAGGCGGGCCTCACAGGCTGCTCGATCTTCGCGTGCGCTTGCGGCTTGTCCCTGCATGTCTTGTAAGCTGCTGTCGATCTCTCGCAGCGTGTTTTCACCTTGTTGCAATTGATCACCAGCAAGCTGGCTTTGTTCCTGGGCTTTAACAAGCTGGCTGTTGAGAACCTGGCGTTTGGCATCGATCTGCGCGGGTAGGTCGGTGAGATCTGCCAATTCTGTTTCATCTTCTTTGCGCCTGATCGTCAGGGTTTTAACATGCTCGTTTGCTTGTTGCTGGCGCTTATTGGTTTGGCTGATTTCGGTTTCGAGCCGATTGATGCGAGCGATGCGGTTGCTGTTTTCTTGCTCAAGCCCATCCATATGAGCTTTGGCCTCAAGATAATTTGTACGCAATAGGGTAAGATCGCCAGATTGCTTTTCGACACGCATTTGCAGTTGTGTGAGCTGATCAGATTTTGCGAGTTCCATTGCCAAATCTTGTAGACGGTCTGTTTCGAGGGCGTGACGCTCCAAAAGATCGGCGCGGGTCAGGTGGATTGATTGCAGCCGGGCGCGCTGGGCAGAGGCTAACTGCTCTGCCTTTGCCAGCGAGCTGCGTTGTTGTTCAAACTCGCGGCGCATATCGGCGTGACGGTTTTTGAAGTCTTGGAGACGTGCTTGCAATTGCTGGCGTGCATCTTGCGCTTTTTGCGCAGCTTTTTGTGTCTGTTCGGCCTTTTTCTGTGCTTGCTCCAAGCTGCTTTGCAATTGTTCCAGATCGTTTTTTTGCGATAATCTTCGTGCAGCGCTGGTGGGAGCATCGGCCCGCGCCACAAAGCCATCCCAACGCCACAGGTCTCCCTCAACAGACACGAGCCGCTGACCGGCGGACAGTTTGGATTGCTGCAAATCGCCCTCGACCCGCTCTACAATGCCGGTCATCAAAAGCCGCCGCGACAGAGCCGCTGGAGCCGTTACCAGCTGCTTGAGCGGAATGACCCCTTCAGGCAATGCCTGGGTGGTCTCAAGGGGGGAGGAGGTGTCATCTTCGTATTCGCGCCAGTACAGATCGGCATGTATATTGAGAGAGGCGTCCAGATCGTCGCCAAGGGCGGCTCCAAGAGCAGTTTCATAGCCCGCTGTCACGATGATCTCGTCAAGCACGGGCAGGTCATCATTGCTGCTGGGAGAGCGCAGCAGTTTTTCCAGCGTACTTATTTCGGCAACCAGGGTCGAGAGCTTTGTTTTGGCGTCCATCTGCTCAAGCAGCCGGGCGCTTTCATCTGATCGGGCCTGCTCAATATCTTGTTCACTGGCGGTCAGTTTTGTTTCCAGTTCCTGGAGTGCAGTGCTTTTTTCCTCAATCAAACGAGCCAGCTCGTCAAAATCGGCAATCTGTGAGAGCTGGCGATCAAGTTCGGTTTGCTCCTCTGCCAGCTTGTCGCTCTTTACAAGCAGGGCGCTGGTGGAGGCCTGCTTTTCAAGCTGTTCGCGTTCAAAGGCTTTGAACTGGGCTTTTTGTTCGGCAAATTGTGTCCCAAGCGAGAGTGATTGTTGCTCCGCTGAGGTCAATACTGATTGCGCTTTTTCGACTTGTGTGGAAGCCTGTTGGCGGGCCTTGTCATTATTGTTTGAGGCTTTTTGCAGGTCCTGCAATTCACCTTGGAAACTTTTGAGACGTTGCTGATCTTCTTTAAGGCTGTTTTCTTCGCGGGCCAGATCAGCGTCATATTGCGTGCGTCGCTTGGCAAGTTCGTCTTTGCGTGCCTGCTGGGTTTCTTGCTCGCGTGTTAATTGATCAGATTCGATGTTCAAGCGCTGCATAACGGCCGCTGTGATCATTTCGCGTTCTCGCAGGGCAGGGATTTGGGCGCTCGATTTAACATGTAACTGGCGGATTTGAGCTTCTTGCGTGGTTTTTTCACCCACAACCGCCAGCACTTCTTGCAACTTGATCTCAGCCTGTTTGGCCGCCGATCGGAATGAGACAAAGTCGCTATAAAGGGCGATGATCTGCAATTGTTCAATTTCTCTGGCAAGCTCACGATAGCGTTTGACCTGGCGCTCTTGGCGCTTGAGCCCCGACAGGCGGCTATCCATCTGGCCGATAATGTCTTGCAGGCGCTCCAGATTACTTTCAGCACCGCGCAGCTTGATTTCTGCCTCATGACGGCGACTGTGCAAGCCGGTGATGCCGGCAGCTTCCTCGAGGATAAAACGGCGCTGTGCTGGCTTTGCGGAGACAATCTCACCGATGCGCCCTTGTTGGACAAGGGCCGGCGAGCGAGCACCCGTTGAGGCATCTGCAAACAATAGCTGTACATCACGGGCGCGCACCGGTTTGCCATTGATTTGATAGTGCGAACCATTATCGCGCTCGATGCGGCGGGTGATTTCCAGATTGTCATCATCATTAAAGGCCGGGTGAGCCTTGCGGTTACGATTGTCCAGATGGATGGTGACTTCCGCGATATTGCGCGCCGGGCGAGCATTTGTACCCGAAAAAATCACATCTTCCATGCTGGAAGCGCGCATATTTTTGTAGGAGGTTTCGCCCATAACCCAGCGAAGGGCTTCCAGCAGGTTGGATTTGCCGCAGCCATTAGGCCCCACGACACCCGTCAACCCCCGCTCGATTACCAGTTCGGCAGGTTCCACAAAGCTCTTAAATCCGAGCAGGCGCAGGCGCGTTATATGCAATCCCCAAACCCTCCCTCGAGCGGCTTTCGAAACAATATATGCAACCGGCCATCAATTCATGTCAGGCCAGTAACGGGTCTATCTCGGCGCTCAATCTAGCCAAGGTCATGGCTCCGCGCAACTGTTTGCCGTTTATAAAGAAGGTCGGTGTTCCGATTACACCAAGATCGCGTCCCCGCTGCTTGGTTTCTTTAATGCCTTTGATAATGTCTTGATTCGCAAGGCAGGAGTCAAATTTTGAGCGCGTCAAGCCGTGAGGGGCGGCTATGCTGTGGATAGCGTCGAGGCGCACGTCTTGGGATACCCAGCGTCTTTGTTGCGCCAGATAGAGGTTTAATAGCTTGAAATAATTGCCTTCATCGCAGCGAATAGCGATGGCCGCATTGCCGCTTGAGCGTCCAATGGGGAAATCTCTGGCGATGAAGTAAACTTTGCCAGTGTCGATATATTGACGCTTGAAGATGGGCCAGGTTTCCTTGTGAAACTTGTGGCATACGGGGCAAGTGAGGGAAAAATACTCGATCACCGTTACTTTGGCCGAGGGTTGGCCAAGGGTCATTTCCTTGAGCGGGCCAGGTTCCATCAATTCGGCAACGGTGGCGGGGGTCGTGCGCCGTTTTCTTATCTCAATGCCATCGCTTGTATCGTTGTCGCCAAGAGAATTCTTCCAGCTATCGTCCTTGCTGATAGGCGCTTTACTGCCAAGATCGAGGCCGCCACCGCAAGAGCCAAGCCCTGTGGCAAGGCTTGCCAGCAATCCCGATGTGAGAATTCTGCGGTTGATCATGTTATTGGCGTCCCACACTTGGTTTGATTGGGCGTTTTATTTGGCTTTGTCGCCCATAAGCTCTTCAATCTGTCGAAGGTGGCTGGCACCTTTTAGTAATTTGCCATTGACGAACAAGGTCGGGGTCGAGGTGACCTTGAACACGGTACTGGCTTTTTCTCGGACCTGCACGATTTTGTCGAGCAGTGCTTGATCACGCAGGCAAGAATTGAACGTTTCGTCGGTATAGCCAGCTTTTTTGGCCCGTTCTTTCAGCTTTTCCAACGGATCCTTGACGAATGCCCAGGCTTCTTGGTGCTTATAAAGGTCTTCAACGATTTCGTTATATTTTTCGCTCTTGCAACGGGCCAGCATGAAACCGGCGACCGCCAGATTGTCGAGGGGAAATTCGCGGACCACGTAGCGCACCTTGCCGGTGTCGATATATTTGCTTTTTAGTTCAGGCAGCACGTTTTTGTGGAAACTGGCGCAATGGGGACAGGTCAGAGAAGAATATTCGATGATGGTGACGGGGGCGTCCGCTTTGCCAACCGCTATATCCTTCAAGACACCTTCTGCATGCAGGTCTTTAACATCCTTGACGCTTTCTCCCTGCTTCATTTTCTGGGCCTGAACCGGCTCGCCAGCGGGCAGATTAAGCGTGTATGCCGCGCCAATTAGGGCAAAAGCCGCTGCCAGAGCAACGCTAAAACGTATCTTAAAGGTGTTTTTCATCGCATTTCATTCCTGTTTTGGCGCATTTGCATCGCTGCTTGGCCGCCGATTGCATGGTTTCCCACATTCATCACGACTTTCTAGGCAATTTCAAGACGAAAGCCAAGTCACACTGGTGTGAATGGGCTAAATATTGCTTGTTTGGCTGCTGCTGGCAAGGCAATTGAAAACCGTATAGGTACCATATCAGTTTTCAACAGATGGGGTCTGGGGGCCAGTCCCCAGCGCCGTCCGCGTAGGACACTTCTTTTATTTCAACGTCGCCAATTCCTTTTGCAGCAGGATATTGGCGATGACTTTGTTGAGGACGAGTTTGGTACGCCGGTCGAGATCACTTTGCTCGCGAAAATCGGCAGCGGCGTAGAAATCGCAGCGATTTTCCTTGAGCAGGGTCTGGCAGGCTGATTTATCTTTGCGCGGGGCATGTACGGCGACGGAATAGCCGCCATTGGCCCTTGTCACGGCCATAGAGGGTACATCGGTCAGGCCATCACCGAAATAGATCATATTTTCGAAGGGGATGGGGCGCAGACGTTCGGGCATATGGCTGTTGATGTTTTTTGATAGGTCCTCAATGCCCTTATTGATGCGAAACAGGTACTGGGTCTTGGTGGTATCGGTGATGACGCGGTTGGGGTAGCGGGCATGGCCATAATGATCGAAATAATATTCCGAGGCGAAGACATTGTGAAAGCGCTCATAAATGCTCACCCCTTCAAGAATTTCCTTGAGGCCGGATGAGATTATATAGTGACGGGTTTCAACGCTGCCATCAGAGCCGTTGGCAATATGGGCATCGATGCGGTCAAACCAGCTTTCTACGCCTTTAAAATAGGGCACATTGTGGCCCATTTCCTTCAAATCGTCGCGCGTGAACGGTACTTTGGCAGCGTCGGCTCGCTCATACATCATGCGCATATAGGTGATGATGTCTTCGCCGCCAGTTTCCAGAGTTTCTTTGCCAACATCGGCCCAGAATTTGGCTGGTTCTACGCCAATCTCGGGCAGTACCGTATATTCCTGCATGGGTTGGGGCGACAAGGTCCCGTCGAAATCATAGATAAGCGCGATTATATTCTTGCTGTTTTGCGGCATCAGATCCCCACCCTTTTCCTAAAACCCATTGTTGCGAAGAGTAACAGTTAGAACTAGTATCCCAAAAAAACAAGTATGGGACCTGATATGACCGAACCTGACACTAAACCGACCATCTCCACAGACCCTAAATTGCTGGAACTGCTGGTTTGTCCGCTGACCAAGACATCACTGCAATATGATGCAGACAGGCAAGAGCTGGTGTCGCGCGCCGCGCGCCTGGCCTTTCCTATCCGCGATGGCATCCCTGTTTTACTGGAGGCCGAAGCCCGCATACTGGAAGAGGGCGAATAATCGGTGGATTGGGCAATAGGGGATAGGGGCGTATGAAAAAAGGGCCGCTTGTTGTTTATCGAGCCTGGATTGCGGCAGGGGAGCTGCGAGCCGATCCAGCGCAAGCCCATGCCGTGGGGCAATTGCAACTGCTTGCCAACCGTCTTGCCGACTGGGAAAATTCAAGTGGTCTGCGCGTTCTCAATGAATGGCTGGGGCGCGCGAAAAAAGTGCCGCGTGGTCTTTACATGTTTGGAGATGTGGGACGTGGTAAAACCATGTTGATGGATCTGTTTTATGAAACCATTGATATGCCGCATAAAAAACGCCTGCATTTCCATCCCTTTATGCGCAATGTTCATGTATTGATCAAACAGATGCGCGCACGCGATGAGGGCGACCCCATTCCGTTGGTCGCCGATGAGCTGATGCGTGAAACCGATCTGTTATGTCTGGATGAATTGCATGTCAATGACATTACGGACGCCATGATTTTAGGGCGCTTGTTCGCGCACATGTTCGAGCGGGGCCTCATTCTGGTGGCGACTTCCAATGCCGCTCCAAGCGAACTTTACAAAGATGGGCTCAATCGCTCTTTATTCTTGCCGTTTATTGAACTTGTGGAGCGAAAAATGGATGTGCTGCAGCTCGATGCGCAGCTTGACTACCGCCGTGACAATTTCCAGAATACGCCGCATTATTTTACGCCGGCAGATGAACGGGCACGGCTTCAGCTCGATGATATCTGGCGCCAGTTTGCGGGGGGAGCGGCACCTCATGATGGTGGCTTGGATGTCGGCAGCAGGCGCATCCATATCCCGACAATGGGTGGCGGTATGGCGCGGTTTGGTTTTGCCGATCTATGCGATCAGCCGCTGGGAGCCAATGATTATCTGGCCTTGTGCGAGCATTTTCATACGTTTTTCATTGATGATATTCCGCAACTATCAGCTGATCGTCACAGTGAAGCGCGTCGCTTCATCAAGCTGATCGATACGCTTTATGATCAAAAACGAAGGCTGATTGTATCATGTATGGTTGAGCCCGATGAGATCTATGTCGATGGCAAGGGCGCTGATGAGTTTGTCCGCACAAGCTCGCGCCTCACGGAAATGCGCCAAAGCAGTTGGGCTGATTAGGATTTATTTTATCTAAGCGGTTGTTTTGTAAGTTTTGATGCGCTCATTGACGAAGTCGGCAAATTGCTGGCGCTCTTCCTCATCGGCAAACGCGGCATGGGGAATGATCGTACCAGCGCCCTTGTCAATCCACAGGACCAAAATGTCTGCACTTTGTGTGAGATCAATGAATGCGGTCCAGTCGAACGAGGATTGCAAATGTTTGCCAGTGATCTGGATGCCGCCCCCCTCATAGGCGGCAAGCGTGAACTCGCCGGTCATGGCATCATGAGAGCCGACAATATTGTGAACCATTTTATGGTTGGCAATGAGCGATAAAATGCCAATACCAATTGTGGCTATTCCTGCACCAACAAAGAACACGGAAATTTCTCGAGAAGATAAATAACCCGACCAGTCCAATGCCAGTAATATGAGTCCGGCCAATAAGCCAAAAATAATGGCCCGCAAAAATCGCCCCGCTGAGCTACTATTTCTTGAGCGCTTTGCAGCTATTTTGAGATAGCTTTGAAAATGATCCGGCGTCAATTTATAGCGCAGGCGGAAACGATCGGCGACCATTAGCTCAACCGTCCGTGGCAATGTTTGTATTTTTTGCCAGAGCTACAAGGGCAGGGCGCATTACGCGGAACCTTGCCCCAGGTGGTCTCGTCATTGGCATCAATGTCAACGCCCTTTGGCTTGTTGCGTTTAGGGCGTTGCGGTCCTCTGTCTTGTGGATTGGCCGCTTCGCCATAATCGGCATCAACCACATCATCATCGAAATCGGCGTCGTCATAGCCTAGCGACATGTCTATATGACTGGCTTCCATCTGGCGACCAGCAGCTTCCGCCTCCATGGCCTGGATTTCTTCGTCCGAGATGGGCTCGACATGGAACATCTGGGTGGTGACGTCTTCACGTAACTGGGTCAACAGATTTTCGAACAATACAAAGGTCTCGGTCTTGTATTCGTTCAAGGGATCGCGTTGGCCATAGCCGCGCAGGCCGATGACCTGCCGCAAATGGTCAAGGGTAACAAGATGTTCGCGCCACAGATTGTCCAGGGTTTGCAGCAGGAACCACTTTTCGACATTGCGTATATTGTCAGAGCCAAAATCGACCGCTTTTTTGGCGGCCGCTTCATCCACGGCCTGCTTCAGGCGATCATGGATTTCATCATCGGCGATGCCTTCTTCTTCGGCCCACTCGCCAATCGGTAGATCAAGAGCGAATATCTCCTTGACGCGTTCATGTAATCCATCGGTATCCCACTGTTCGGCAAAAGCTTTTTCAGGGATATGCAAGGTCACTAATTGATCGGCGACGTCGTGACGCATGTCTGAGATGGTCTCCGAGACATCCTCGTCTTCCATCAGTTCGATGCGATGTTCAAAGATCACCTTACGCTGATCATTCATTACATCATCATATTTCAGCAGGTTTTTACGAATGTCGAAATTGCGCGCTTCGACTTTGCTCTGGGCTTTTTCCAGCGCTTTGTTAATCCAGGGATGAGTGATGGCTTCGCCTTCATCCAGACCCAGTTTGCGCAACATACCGTCCATGCGGTCGCCGCCAAAAATGCGCATAAGATCATCTTCCAGCGACAGATAGAATTTGGAATGACCGGGATCGCCCTGACGACCAGAGCGGCCACGTAGCTGATTGTCGATGCGCCGGCTCTCATGGCGCTCGGTGCCCAGCACGAACAGGCCGCCGGCATCGAGTACGGTCTGGCGCCCTTCCTTGATGCTCTCTTCGAGCTTTGCGCGCTTTTTCTCGATTTCTTTATCGGTGGGCTTCTTGTTCTTTTTCTCTTGCTCTTCAATCCAATCGACGACCTGCATGTCGAGATTGCCGCCGAGCTGAATATCGGTACCACGACCAGCCATATTGGTGGCAATGGTGACGGCGCCAGGAGCTCCAGCCTGCGAGATGATCGAGGCTTCGCTTTCGTGATAGCGGGCGTTCAGTACCTTGTGCTTGACGGGCTTGTCGATGCCGCTTTCCTTGAGAAATTTTTTGTCATCGAGCAAGGCCGAAATGGTTTCGGATTTTTCAATGCTGGCGGTGCCCACCAAAATGGGCTGATTACGCTGTTGGCATTCATGCACACGTTCGACAATGGCGCGATATTTCTCTTTTGCTGTGCGATAGACTTCGTCATTTTCGTCCTGACGCAAAATATCCACATTGGTGGGGATTTCGATAACGCCAAGCCCGTAAATGTCCATGAATTCATCGGCTTCGGTGAGCGCTGTTCCGGTCATGCCAGAAAGCTTGTCATAAAGGCGGAAGAAATTCTGGAAGGTAATGGAGGCCAGCGTCTGGTTTTCGGGCTGGATCTTGGCGTGTTCCTTGGCTTCAAGGGCCTGATGCAGGCCTTCGGAAAAGCGCCGCCCCTCCATCATGCGTCCCGTGAACTCGTCAATGATCACCACTTCGTCCTTGGCAACGATATAGTCGCGGTCTTTTTCAAATAGTTTGTGAGCACGCAGAGCCTGATTGACGTGATGCACCACCATGACATTTTCAATGTCATAAAGGCTGTCGCCCTTGAGCTGACCCGCGTCGCGCAAGACTTCTTCCAGGCGCTCATTGCCTTCTTCACTAAAGGTCGCCGCCTTGACCTTTTCATCCACCTCAGAATAGGTGTCCGCGTTTTCTTCATTGAGCAAGTCCACCATGATTTTATCGATGGCCACATATAGCTCGGTGAGATCTTCGGTGGGACCAGAAATAATCAATGGTGTGCGCGCTTCATCGACAAGGATACTGTCGACCTCATCGACGATGGCGTAATAATGGCCGCGCTGCACCATCTCTTCCATCTCATATTTCATATTATCGCGCAGATAATCAAAGCCATATTCATTATTGGTGCCATAGGTGACGTCGCAGGCATATTGCGCCTTGCGATCCTCGTCTTCGACCCCATGTATGATCACGCCAACGGTAAGCCCAAGATATGTGTAGATCTGGCCCATCCATTCCGCGTCACGTTTGGCCAGATAGTCATTGACGGTGACCACATGCACGCCCTTGCCGGGAATGGCATTAAGATAGACCGCTAATGTGGAGACAAGGGTTTTACCCTCGCCGGTTTTCATTTCCGAGATTTGGCCTCCATGCAGCACCATGCCGCCCACCAGCTGCACATCATAATGGCGCTGTTTGAGGGTGCGCTTGGCGGCTTCACGCACCGTTGCAAAGGCCTCCACCAAGAGATCATCAAGGCTTTCGCCGTCCGCAAAGCGTTTACGAAACTCATCCGTTTTGGCCTGCAGGTCGCTATCGGAGAGTTTTTCAAACTCATTTTCGAGCGCATTGATCGCCTCAACGCGATCATCATAGGATTTGAGCGCTCGCTCATTGGCGTCACCGAATATTTTTTTGGCGAGTTTGCCGAAAGAAACCATGTTATCGAAGCCTCATAGAAAAGGATTGGCGGAATGTTGTTTTATAACCTGTTTTGCGCAGTGAAAGACCTACTACACTAATGCGACAAAAAACGCTCATCGGAACCTTATGGCCCCCACGCTCGTTTATGACTTAAGTGTCAGAGATAAGGTTGGCTGGTGGCATTGTCAATGCGCGGTATAGCGCATACAAGCGCATGTGATGAAGCTTGACCCCGCCAGCCAAGTGCATAGAGTCGCCTTGTAACCAAAAGAAGGAATATAATCCCATGTTGAAGGGCCTGATGACATTGGCGCGGCCTGCCCTTTTGGCGCTTGATCCCGAAAAAGCCCATGAGCTGACGTTGCGCTCGCTGGAGCAGGGACTTTATCCCCGTGGTGGGCAAAATGATCAGCGCCTTGAACAAACAGTTTGGGGGCTTAAATTCAATAATCCCCTTGGCATGGCCGCAGGTTTTGATAAAAATGGCCGCGTGCCGGGTCCCTTGTTCAAGATGGGCTTTGGCTTTTGTGAAGCTGGCACCGTGACGCCCCACCCCCAGGATGGCAATCCAAAGCCACGGGTGTTTCGGCTGATCAAGGATCGCGGCGTGATCAATCGGCTTGGCTTTAATAATGACGGCCATGATGCCTTGGCCAACCGGCTGTTGTCGCGCAGTCACGACGGCGTCTTGTCGATCAATATTGGTGCCAATAAAGATAGCGCGGACCGGATTGAGGACTATTGCATGGGTCTCAAGCGCTTTTATGATGTCGCCGATTTTTTCACCATCAATATATCATCGCCCAACACGCCGGGCCTGCGCGATCTGCAAGCCCCCGATGAGCTGGATGCTTTGCTTGAAAAATTGACGAAACTGCGCACCCAGTTGATGGATGAGGATGATGCCCCCTATCGCCCTATGGCGGTGAAGTTGGCTCCTGATATTGATGAGGGGGCGCTGCCCGCTATTATTGAGCGATTACAAGCTCATAAGGTGGATAGTATTGTTGTCTCTAACACCACATTAGCGCGCACCGGTCTGGTGGATCGCAGTACAGGCGCGCAAGCTGGCGGCCTGTCGGGGCGGCCCTTGTTTGAGCGCTCGACCCGGATGCTGGCCCGCATTTATCAGATCACCAAAGGGCAGATCCCGTTGATTGGTATTGGTGGTATCGATAGCGGCGAAACAGCTGTGGCTAAATTGTGCGCGGGTGCAACACTCATTGAACTTTACACCGGTCTCATCTATGAAGGTCCAAGCCTCATCACAAATATCAAACGCGCACTTATCCGCCATTGCGAAGAAAACGGCTATAGTTCGATTGAACAAGCCATTGGCACAAAGGCCGACGAATGGGCTGCTAAAGCCATCTCCTGACATATGAAAAGGAACTGTCATGTCCGTTAAAATCTATCATAATCCCCGCTGCTCGACCTGCCGCCAAACAATGGCCTTGCTGGACGAGGCCGGTGTCGAACCAGAAATTATCGAATATCTTGAGAACCCGCCAACAGAAGCAGAGCTCAAGGAAATCATCGAGATGCTTGGCATCAAGCCACGCGATCTCATGCGCAAAAAAGAAAAAATCTACAAAGAACTTGAGCTGTCGGATGAAAGTCTGCCCGACCACGCCCTTATTATGGCCATGGTCAACCATCCTCATCTAATCGAACGCCCTATCGTCGTCAAAGACGGCAAAGCCGCCGTTGGACGTCCGCCAAAACTCGTGCTGGACATTTTATAGAGATTGGCGAGCGGCCAGTAGCAGGTTGAAGAGGAGAGTAAGATCGAAATACTCTATACGCTTATAGGTTTCATCTTCACGATCCTTGGCTGGCTGCTCTCCATCATTTTGTGGTTTTTGAGTTTTTTGCTCATGCCACTGCTGATTTTACTGGTGCTGGCAGCCTTTGCCCTGCGCTACGCCTATCGCACCCCCATGACCAAACCCTATGTGGAGCGCCTGTTCACGCGCCTGCAGGAAAAGGGCTTTGGCGGCGCCAAGCGCTTGCTCTATCTGGTCTCTGTCGAACCTTTTCGCGTGATTTTCCGCTTTGTCGGCCTGTCTATTCTTTACGCCTGGGTCAATCTATGGTGGAAACCCAAATGGTCCCCCTGGACGAGAGCGCGCGAGAACCCGAAACAGCGGGGGAGCGGGAAGGGGAAGAAGAAAAATAAGTCGGGGGCGAAGAAGAAGAATTAATCGCCTATGCGGCGGGCAGAAAAGGGCGAGCCCCTTTCATCCCCATTTTGGTAGTAACTGGAAGGGGGGAATAGCTACTCATCCTTCGTCATGGCCGGGCTTGACCCGGCGATCCAATAGAGCCTTTCAAATGAATTTTGTGTATTTAGAAAACTGCCACTATATTCGAATTTTAGATAAGCGGAATGCTTAGCCATCGTTTCGCGGTTACAATTGCCTGTCATCCCCGCGAAGGCGGGGAACCATAACCCCAGACCTGTCATTTAAGATATAAATCCGTCAATAATATCCGTTTGCAAATTGCCAAATCAGGGAGTATGGATCCCCGCCTTCGCGGGGATGACACGGATAAAAAACGTCATATCCCTCACCCGTTTCGGGGTTTGGGGGCTAGTCCCCAACATTGTCTGTGAAGACACCGCGCGGCGAGCGCATTTCTTATTCCCCCGATAATTCCTTTGAGCGCTGCGTCGCCGCACGTATCGCTTTATCCATCAGTTTGGGCAGGCCTTTTTTGCCCATCAGCACGTCAAGGGCTGCCTGCGTGGTGCCGCCCGGCGAGGTGACATTTTTGCGCAGGATGACGGGGTTGTTGGGCGAGTGGCGCATCAGGGCACCAGCGCCTTCCATGGTCGTTTTGGCCAGTTGCCAAGAGAGTTTAGCGTCCAGCCCTTGATTGATACCGGCCAGCGCCATGCACTCGGTGAGCGCGAACAGGTAGGCGGGGCCAGAGCCTGAGACGGCGGTGACCGCATCCATTTGGGCTTCATCATCGATCCATGCGATTTCACCGACCGCTGATAGTAGGGTGATACAGTGCTCGACTTGCGCGCCCGTAACGGTTTGGTTGGCGCAGGCAACTGACATGCCGCGTCCAATGGAAGCGGGGGTATTGGGCATGGCGCGCACAATGGGTTGCTTGTCGCCAAGGTGGCTGGCGAGAGTTTTGAGGTTTTGCCCCGCAGCGATGGACAAGAACAGGCTCTGTTCATTGGCTTTTTGTGCAAGTGCTGGCAGGATTTGCGCCATCATTTGCGGTTTGATGGCCAGCACAATGATCGCGGGAGGGGAGGGCAGCGCTGGATTTTCGCCGCTCACCAGCTCATGCTCGGAAATCAGTTTTTGGGCGTCCTCGCAAGGAGCGGGGTCCTGGATGATCAGATCTTGCGGGGCAAGTCCTTGTTCCAACCAGCCCGCAGCCATTGCGCTGCCCATTTTACCAGCCCCGACCAGCAATAAGGGGCCACCAATATCGATTGTCATATATACGAACTTTCTTGACTAAGAGCTCATCCCCGCGAAGGTGGGGATCCATACTCCTAGTGTTATTGTAAATTTCGAAGAGCCAGCCTCAAACCCCTTCCGCATTTTGCGACGTCAGGGGTTATGGTTACCCGCCTTCGCGGGGATGACACGATGGAGATATAGCATAAAGGCGATAAATTTCAGGAAAATATTGGTTTATGACATTTAGCCTGTGCGAGGTGATTTATGCTTGGCCCTTGGTCTCAAACATGGTTGTCGCCAGGGCATCTGATGCGTTCTTACCAGCCCAGATGACAAACTGGAATGCCTGATAGTAAAATTCGCAACTTTCAAGGGCAGCAGACATCAAAGCCTGACATTGTTCGGTATTGGCTTCGGTACCATTTAGCAGTAGCGCATGGCGATACATGAGCAGCCCATCATCTGACCAAAGATCAAAATGGCCGACCCATAATTGTTCGTTGATTTTGGCAATCAGCCGGTAGATTTCGTTGGCGCGCCCCTCTGGCACTTTGAGATCAAAGGCGCTGGCCAAATGCAGGCTTTCAATATCTTCACGCCAGTTGATCGATACTTGATAATCGCACCAGGTGCCATCAACAACCAGGGTCAGTTCATCATCACATGTGCGCTCATAAGGCCAGCTATGTTGGAGTGCGAGGGATTCTATGAGGTCAATCGGATGGCTGATCCGGCCGAATATGCGTGCTGCTGTTGCCATGGTCTATTCTGCTCCGCTGGTCATGTGGGAATCAGAGTTTTAACCACGCGACATGAGTACATATCGCGAGTTCGACCCCCACAAATATCTGATTCAACAAAACAGTTCAGATTGCTGGCGGGGAAGCCTGATCTATACGAACTTTTTGTTGATGGTTTGCTTAAAGATACTATGCGAGGCCACAACTATTTCTAAGCGGTATCTGATGCGCAGCAATTGTTGCAAGACCCGTTTGCAAGTTGTCCACCAATTAAGCAAATGGTGACTTGCAAGGCACACAGTTTCCCACAGGTCGGGGAAAACCTGCGAGATTATGCACAGCAAGAAGGCTGGATAGGCTTGAAGGGAGCTAGCTTATTTTAAGGCTTTGATTTGCTCACGGAGCGTTTTGATTTGCGCGCGCAAATCATCATTTTCTTCGCGGGCTTTGATGGCCATGGCTTTCACCGCGTCGAATTCTTCGCGCTGAACGATGTCGAGGTCGCGCAGCACCTTTTCAGCTTTTGAGCGCATGGCATTGTCGACTTCGCCGCGCGCGCCCTGCAAGGCACCAGCGGCGTCGGTCATCAGTTTGGCGATTTCATCAAAAACTCTGCCGGTTGTCTGGGGCATATTTGCCTCCTTGTCAGGTGTGCTGAATTGCGACGATCCTAAAACTCAAGCGCTTCGACTTCAAGATACATCTTGTTGACATGCTTGCCAAAATTGCTATCGAAACCGCTCCAGCCTTTGAAGTCGCCAAATTGCGCTTCAATATTTTTTTTGATCTCAAAGCCTTCTTTTTCGGCGCGATAGCCCTTGGTAACGCCGTCACGCAGTTTTTCCAGATAGGTCAAAAATGGTGTTACAGCCAGATCAGCCGAGCCACTTTTGCCATGACCGGGCACATAGGTGGTCATTTTGAGATCACGCACATATTGCAAAGCCTTGATATTGCCGTGCATATCGCCGCTTTCTTCAAAGCGTCCCATGCGTTTGTTAAAACCATTATCGCCCAGGAACATTGTTTTGCTTTCCACATGCTCCACCATGATATCGGTGTCGGTGTGGGCAGATGAGAGGTGATGCGCGCGAAAGGTCTGGCCATCAATGGTCACTGACGCGCCATTTTTGATGGTTTGATCGGGAGCAACGACCTTGGTGCCTTTGCTCATGCCCTTGGTCAGCCGGTTCATGATGTCGACCCAGCTCAGGCCTTCATCGGCATTGGCTTTTTCGATCATTTTGGCATGGCCATATATTTTCACCTTGGGAAAGGCGCTCTTGATCGCCTGATTGCCGAGCCAGTGATCGCCATGAATATGGGTGTTGAAAACGGCAAGTACCGGCTTGTTGGTGATTTTCTTGATCTCGACCAGTACTTGTTCGCCAACCTGTTTGGTGCTGCCTGGATCGATCACGATGACGCCATTGGTTGATATAATGATGCCCGGATTATTCATGAAGCCCATATTTTCAGGGCTTGGCTCACCTTTGGGTCCGTGCATGACATAGACATTTTTTGACATTGCTTCAAAGGCGACCTTGCTGCCATCTGGCAAGGTCCAGGCATTGGCAATTGCGGGCCACAACAATAAAGATGCCAGCAGCGCAGTTTTGAACAAATTCATGATGAGATTTTTTCCTTTAACATGTCATTTTTATTGTAGTTTAAGGCTCCCACGGATTTTGCACAAGAGCACTTGTTTGTGAGATTAAGGGAGTTCACTTGACACTTGCATGGGGTTTCGACAAAAGCTGACTAAAGTTGCGAAACCAGAAATGTGATGGGAAACCCGCTATGAGCTTTGCTATTATCTTGCCGATGATCGACCCTGTGGCTCTCAATCTTGGGCCGATTTCCGTAAAATGGTACGGGCTTGCCTATATGGTTAGTCTGCTTTTGGGGTGGGGCTATACGCGTTATTTGAGTGGCAATCAGCGTCTGTGGGGCGGCAAGTCGCCGATCAAGCCAGAGCAATTTGACGATCTGCTGCTGTGGATCACGCTTGGTGTTGTGGTGGGCGGACGTCTTGGATATGTGTTCTTTTACAATCCGGTTTACTTCTTTCATAATCCAGTTCAGATCATGGCCACCTGGAATGGCGGCATGTCGTTTCATGGCGGCATGCTGGGCTCGTTACTGGCCATCTGGTTCTATTCAAAACGTCATGATCTGCCGGTTTTGTCGGTGATGGATGTGGCGGCTGCGACCGCGCCCCTGGGGTTTTTGTTCGGGCGCATTGCCAATTTCGTCAATGGTGAATTATGGGGTCGGGTCACCGACGTGCCTTGGGCGATGGTGTTTCCAAATCCAGAAGCTGGCGGCGTGGGGCGTCATCCAAGTCAGCTTTATGAAGCTGCCCTTGAAGGGGCGCTATTGTTTCTGGTGGCGCGCTTCTTGACCCACAAGCGATTGGCCTTTTCGAGACCTGGTCTGGTGCTTGGCACGGTCATTCTTGGCTATGGTCTGGCGCGTATTTTTGTGGAGAATTTCCGCCAGTTTGATGAAGGCGTTGGGCTGATGATTGGTCCGTTCACGCCAGGTATGATCTATTCTGCGCCGATGGTTGTTCTGGGGGCCTATCTTATTGTTCGGGCGCGGCGTCTGGGCGCTGGCAGTTCTGGAAAACAAGCAAAGACGACATGAGCGGCAAGCGCAAAAAAGGCAGTGATCTCACCGATGGTGGTGACGATAGCGTTGAGCAGTTGCTTGGCAAGATTTATGAGGGAGTGAGTGCGCGCCAAGCCATCGGGCAGGGGGGTGATACCCTTTTGGCTATGAAACTCAAAACGCGCATTGAGCAAGAGGGGCCGCTGACCCTGCACGACTATATGCAGGCCTGTCTCGGCGATCCCGAATTTGGCTATTATATTGCGTCCGAGCCGTTTGGTGCACACGGCGACTTCATCACCGCTCCAGATGTGTGTCAGATATTCGGGGAACTGCTTGGCTTATGGTGTGTGCAGGTCTGGAACGAGCTTGGCAAGCCAAGCAGTTGCAAGCTGATTGAGCTGGGACCGGGCAGGGGGGCGTTGATGTCGGATGCCTTGCGTGCGGCCTCACTGGTGCCAGAATTTTTGCAATCTGTTGAGGTGCATTTTGTTGAGACCAGCAAGGCGTTGCGAGCGGAGCAAAAGCGCCGGATCACGTCGCAGGCCGCGGAGCATGGGCGCGAACTTACGCAACTTTTCTGGCATGACCGGCTGCAAGATGTGCCGCCCGGGCCAAGCTTATTGCTTGCCAATGAGTTTTTGGACGCACTGCCGATCCGCCAATATCAATTCAAGCTTGGTGCTTGGTTTGAACGTTTGGTGGGGCTGGATGATACCGGGGCGTTCACCTATGTGCTGGCCCAATAT
Organism: Alphaproteobacteria bacterium; assembly: GCA_024280895.1. Classification (GTDB taxonomy): domain Bacteria; phylum Pseudomonadota; class Alphaproteobacteria; order Rhizobiales; family JAKIUO01; genus JAKIUO01. The sequence continues at coordinate 34,560 of JAJRPI010000034.1, forward strand.
CCCAGCAATGATCCAGATGATCTCTCGCTCATGCAGCGCGCGCCGGCTGAGGGCGATGTTCTCGCAACCCGCCCCGCCACCAAAGCACTTCTCAAAGAGATCACCAAACGGGCCAGTACCCACCCCTTTCACGGTTTGTTCGTTGATTATGGCTATGGCAAGCGCGCTTTCGGGGGCAGTTTTCAGGCGATTAAAAACCATCAGTTTGCTGATCCCTTACGCGATCAGGGCTTGGTGGATTTAACAGCCCATGTTGATTTTTCCTCCCTTGTGCAAATCGCCAATGAACTTAAGCTCGAGGCTAGCGGGCCGGTCACGCAGCGCGATTTTTTGATTGCTCTTGGGGTGCGAGAGCGCGCTGCGCAATTGATGCAGGCACAAGAAAATATCAGCGGGGCCGAGCAGTTCATGACCGGTTTGCAGCGCTTGATCGATCCAGATCAGATGGGGTCTTTATTCAAGGTCGTGGCGCTGTATGGCGCCGGGCAAGTCAAGGGGCCGGGGTTTGAACCGCCCTTAAATGGTGATGGTTAGAAACAGGAGCACGCAATGAAAATTCTGGCCGATAATCTAACAGGCCATGAGGGCATTTCTCATGGCTTTTTTGGCGCGCGTGGCGGAGTGTCCAAGGGCATTTATCAAACGCTTAATTGCGGTCAAGGGTCAAAGGATGATCCAGACCTTGTTGCAAGCAACCGCCAGATTGTCGCGAGTGATCTGGGCGTTAATGCTGACCACCTCGTTTCCCCCTATCAGGTGCATAGCGGGGAAGCGATGATTGTTAATCACCCGTGGCCGCTCGATGTTGAGCGCCCCCGTCTCGATGCGCTGGTCACAAAAACCAAAGGGTTGGCGATTGGTATCATGACGGCTGATTGCGCCCCTGTTTTGTTTTGTGATCCTGTGGCGCAAATCGTTGGCGCCGCGCATGCAGGGTGGCGCGGCGCATTTGGCGGCGTGCTCGATGACACTATCGAAAAAATGTGCTCGCTGGGTGCCAGCAGACAAAATATAGCAGCAACGGTTGGGCCCGCCATTTCGCTTGAAATCTATGAAGTTGGTGATGAATTTCGCGATAATATCTTGCAAGAAGATCAAAGTAATGCGCGTTTTTTCGCCAAGCCTGCTGGTGCTCGCAAAGTACATTTTGATTTGCAGGCTTATGCCTGCCATCGGTTAGTCGCAGCAGGACTTGAACAAGCCGGCATTATTGCTCATTGCACTTTCCAGCGTAAAGAACAGTATTTCAGCTATCGGCGCTCGCAGGCATGTGGGCAGGTCGATTACGGACGTCAGATTTCTGCCATAGTAATAGGGTGAGTTAGGGGAGTTAAATTCATGCGAACTTGGACTTATGCACCGATCGCCCGCATAGCACTAACTGGTACAGCGTATGGATAGACAGGTCCAGGCAATGAAATGCCCACAGTTATCATTATGTTAACTGTTTCTGTGAACCCTGAAAGCTAAAACCGGTACCATATTTGCGAGATAGTTGCATGTCAAACAATGTCTGCTTTCCTTGTGAGTATTATCGGCTATTATTAAAGCGAATCGGTGTCTTGATGGATGCTGGGAAAATGAGCGTCGAGATGAGCGTGCAAATAATCGAACCGGGGGGAGCGAGACTTGTGATCAACACAAGAAAAAAAGGTGAGAAGATTGTGCGCATGGCGCGCAATATTGCCCTGTTTGCTTTTACAGGGGTAACTCTGGCTGCCTGTACGGGGGGGTATTCTGGCCTGTCGTCGAACAAGTCTTCGTTGGCACCAGCCTCCAATATGTCCCGTTCGATCCGGCAAATGCCCGCCAAAGTTCCGCAAATTGCCATGTCCAGACCCACCAAGACAGTGGCCATTAAATTGGCGGCGATTATCGGTCCGCCATCAAATGTTGCCAACAAGCTGACGAGGAAAATAACCAGCGAGCTTAAAAAGCGCAATATTAATGTGATCAAGGGCAAGGCTGGCTACAAAATGCGTGGCTATGTTGTTTCTTCTTCAGAAGCAAGAGGCGCAAAACTCGCCTATATCTGGGACCTCAAAAACAAGGCTGGACGCAAACAAACCCGTATTTCAGGCGAAAAAACCGTTGCGAGCGGGACCAGTGATAATCCCTGGAAGGGGGTCAATGATCAGGTGATCGCGGCAGTTGCCAGCGATACCGCAGATCAATTGGCTGGCTGGCTGGTTAAGAAAAATGGCGGTGTCATGAAGACGGCTTCAAGGGGCCAGGCGCAAAGAATACGCACGGCAAACACTCTTGGCAGCAGAGCGCCTGCAACAACGGCATCGACTGCTAATGCCAATGTCAAACGGGTGATCATGGCAATGGTCGTGCCGGTCACGGGAGCGCCTGGCGATGGCAAAACTTCGTTGACCAAAGCCATCAAGAAACAGCTTTATGCCAAGGGTATTAGGTTGACCAGCAAGCGTACAGATAGTGTCTATCAGGTGCGCGGCGTTGTGCAGGTCGCAAGCGCCCAAAAAGGTAAGCAAGCGATCCGCATTGACTGGAAGGTCTATGATCCTCGCGGCAAACGTCTTGGTACTGTCACCCAGAAAAATGAAATTCCCAAAGGCTCCCTCAGTGGTAGCTGGGGGCCGATTGCCGATGCCGCCGCCGGCGCAGCTGCCAATGGCATTTCCAAATTGCTGCCCAAAACGGCTCGCAGATCGTAAGATGGTGATTGTTCGAGGGCAAATTAGGCTTTCTTGCACAAACATTTAGCATTCCGTTCGAATTAACTGGTTGGTGGTTTACACACCCTCGCCATATTGCTAGACCCTCGCTCAAGGTCATTTTAGGTTCGGGGCAGTCTTTGGAGGGAAGCCTTCATGATCAGGGGAGAGTAGAATGCAACTGATGGCAGGCAACGCCAATCGACCACTGGCAGAAAAAATCAGCGAATATATTGATGCACCGCTCTCCAAGGTCGAGGTTAAACGGTTTGCGGACAACGAAATCTTCGTCGAGATCAGGGATAATGTGCGTGGCTCTGACGTGTTTATTATCCAGCCCACATCCTACCCCGTAAATGACAATTTGATGGAAATGCTGATCATGATCGATGCGGTGCGCCGTGCGTCAGCCACGAGGATCACCGCCGTCATGCCATATTTTGGTTATGCAAGGCAAGATCGCAAACCAGGCCCGCGTACCCCCATTACCGCCAAGCTGGTTGCCAATATGATCACGAGAGCTGGCGCGGATCGCGTCTTGACCCTTGATTTGCATGCCCTGCAGATCCAGGGCTTTTTTGACATGCCCGTAGATAATCTGTTTTCCGCTCCAGTGATGGTCAAGGATATTAAAAAGCACAGCAAATTGAGCAAGGTCATTGTGGTGTCGCCTGATGTGGGAGGGGTGGCACGCGCCCGTGCTTTTGCCAAGCGCATTGATGCGCCGTTGGCCATTGTTGACAAGCGGCGAGACAAGCCAGGTGCGTCTGAGGTGATGCACATTATTGGCGACGTCAAGGACCGCTCATGTATCCTTGTGGACGATATCGCCGATAGCGGTGGCACATTGATTAATGCTGCTGATGCTTTGCTCAAAGAAGGGGCCAAAGAGGTCAAGGCCTATGTCACACATGGGGTCTTGTCGGGGGCAGCTGTTGCAAAGATCAGCGCCTCGGCTTTGAAAGAGCTGGTGATTACCGATAGTATCAAGCCAACTGATGCGGTCACTGCCGCTGAAAATATTCGGGTGGTGAGCATCAATGAGTTGCTTGGCAAAGCCATCAAGCGCACGGCGCGCGAGCAGTCCGTCTCCAGCCTGTTTTACTAGGTCCGTTTTTAGAGCTGTTTTGGTGAATGGGACTATGTTCCAAGCCCCTTGCCGCCATTATTTGGGTTTGGCGGCAACCGGGATGGTTATGCGATGTGCAGCTCCAATACCGCGATCAGAATTGACTCTATAGGATTCATCGCCGCGGATGATCTCGACGAGGTTTTCTGAATCTTCAATCTCCTTGCGCATCTGATCAATGGTGCCCGACAGCGCAATTTTCTCGACCGAATAAGCCGTTTCTTGATCCTGAAGGCGCGATTCCATACCAGCAAGCTGGGCACGCAAGGCATTTATTTCTTGCTGATGGATGCGGTTCTCGGCATCCTGGTCCTCATATCTGGTGATCAGGTTCTTGACTTCGTTCTGGTGGCTGCTGGTGAGTGTATGCAGCTCTTGCATGTGCTGATCGCCCTTGCTCTCATGGGCTGACAGGTCTTCTTCAAGTTTTTTGACCTGGGCTTCGCGCAAGTGCAATTGCGTCATACGGGTTTTTAAATCATCTTCAAGCGTGCGCACCTGTTGCTCGTGGGTGGCGGCACGTTTATTTTCTTCTTCAAAGGTCTGCTGCAATCCCTCGACAATTTTGTCATGGGCGTGCGCACGCTCTTTTTCTGTTGCCAGCATCGAGCGTAACTCTTTGACCTGTAGTTCATGGGTGTTCGCTGATTTGTGCTCGGTTTTTAATTTGGCTTCAAGTTCCGAAATAACCTTTTCGCGATTGCCAGCATGCTCTTTGAAAGCGGCCAGTTCGACTTCAAGATGGCTGCTTTTATCGACATGCTCGTCACTGACGCTTTTGCTATTATGCAGTTCTTTTTCAAGTTCGGCGATGCGCAGATCACGCGCATCAGACAATTGCATTTCAGAATGTAGGTAGTGCTCGAGGACGCCGATGACATTTTCGCGCTTTTTGCTATGTGCGTCATGGTTTTGAAGGTTGCTTTCCAGCTCTTTGAGATGGTTACCTTCAAAGCCTGAGCTGCGATCCAGGCGTGCCAGTTTTTGCTCAAGAGCCAGCACTTCGCTTTCTTGTATTTTGACGTCGATCAGATGTTTGCCAATCACCGAGCGATCGCTCGTATTGTTGTGCGGACTTGTCGGAGCGGAACCATTATTGTCGTGGGCCAGGGCGCGCAGGCGGGCCAGTTCGCTGACCGCTTCATCCGGGGTGATGTCTCCAGCCCAGTCAATATCGACAATGCCTTTGAGGCGGGCCAGTTACTGATCCAGATGGCGCACATATAAAAACGCCTTGCGACAGCGAGGGCGTTCTGCCAGTTCTTTTTCGGCTCGGGCCAGTAACATTGTGCGTTGGGTCTGCTCTTCACCGTCGAGCACTTCATCAATCATGTTGAGGCTCTTGAACAAATGATACCATTCACATTCAAACAGGATTTCTTCGGCATCGCGGCGCCGGGCCATGATCGATTTGATGGAGGCCCGAATAGGATCGACATCAAAATTGAGATCTTCGCTTGTTTGATCGATTGGCGTATTGGCCATTGCTTCTTCTCCATTCTGGAGGACTGAGGACCTTTGTTGGGCCGATGGGCGAGACCGGGATTTTTTGTGCCGTTTGGGAGTGCGGGCTCGGTCTGGTTTATTTGGCTCTGCGTTCAAAAAGTCAGGGCTGTTTGCTGTCTTAAAATCGGCAAGAGCGCGTATGACGTCGCCGCCATCAATGTGATCATCATGTTCATTGTCAGCTTGATCTGAGGCTTTGGCCATCAGCTTTTTCAATTCACGGGCCGGTTGCAGCTCCGCTATTTCAAGCTTGGCACCGGTGGGCAAACCATCGAGATGATCGGCAACTTTATCGCGCAATTCACCTCGATCAAGGCCGCGTCCGGTGAGGGCAATCGCCCCTTCAGGATCATCAATAAGCGCAAACAAAAGATGCTCTATTTCCACTGTGCCATGACGGTTCTGTTCGGCGTCCAGCAGGGCTTTGTTGAAGCTTTCCTTAAGGTTGGGAGACAAGGAAACCCAGCCAAGATATTCAAAAAAAGTAGCAGTCATAGAGTTTCAGGCCTTCATTGTTCTGTCTGTAAACTGCCTTGCAATCCCTCGTGCAGGCCAGATTATTACTCACCAATGCCATAAAAAACCGTTTGAGGAAAGGTTGGCACGCATATCTGCTTAACAGAGCAATTAATATGCCAAGGCGAGCGCAGCAATGCTGTGATCGGCAAAATAGGATGGTTTGAAGGGCCGCTTACTTATTCACGGCGTATAAAGCATATTTGGCCAGATTAAATTGCGCTGCCAAGCCTTGAGATAAACAAGGATGCCCATTGCCATGCGGCTTCTCCATAGCGACCAAGCGCCAGGCTGGAAATCACCAAAAATGTGATAAATCCCAGTTTCTTGAGGCCATTGCCATAATCTTTGGCGATGGAAAGTTCAATGATCTTGTCTGGAATATCGGCAATATGAATATTACCGTCATCGTCAACCGTACGGGCTGATATGACCAGTTGCAGCCGCGCCTTTCCTGATTTAACCGGTGTCACATTCCAGCGCCAGACGCCGAAATCAGCATCATTGATATGTCGCTGGTTGCGATCAATCCATTGCGTTTGAGGGGACAGGTTTTCGATATGAAAGCCGCTGCCGGGTGCGCGAAGCTGCACGGTCATGGCTTCGGTTACCGCAAGTTCGTGAATATGGTTGGAGCTAAGGTCTTCAAATTCACTATTGATCTCATCCAACTGTTCTCTGGTGATACGCACCTCGGCCCGGCTTGGCTTATTCATCTTCATTTTGCGCGGTACAGCTTCAACGAGGCGACCTTTTTCGAGAACAGAGCCAGTGGCGGACATGCTTTCATTGCTGCCAAGACTGGATGGTACCGCGCGGCGCCGTTTGGTATGTCGGTTGTGCTGGTTCAGCTGGGCCGTATTTGGTGTGTCCAAGTGAGCCATGCTGGCGGGATCAACCAGCTGTTCCACAGAAGCAAGGACGGGAGCTGGTCTAAGAGCAGCCGGTTGTTTTGATGTAGCGGGCGCGGCAGGTGGGCTTTGATTATTGTTGGCTGGTATTGGTGCCAATGTGCTTGGTGCCGTTGGCGGGGGCGTGGAGGGAGTGGGGCTTTCCTCGGATTTAAGCGCGACGTCTTTCAATTTTTTCCCCATATTACCAAATAGGGAGCGCATGCGCGAGGGAGCCTCGCTTGATGCAGCTTCGCTTGATGCAGCTTCGCTTGATGCAGCTTCGCTTGATGCAGCTTCGCTTGATGCAG
>JAJRPI010000035.1 GCA_024280895.1 Alphaproteobacteria bacterium
ATTTGAGCAAGCTCGGGCTAGGCTGAGGCCGCCATCAATCTTCCATTAGAAGAATTGTTGACCTCCAAAGACACATCATTCGATTTTAGTTTGACATTTATGTACCTTATACGACCTGCGATTTTGGCTTTTTGAATACCGATTTCGCCGAACTGACGACCAAAGGCCGGCAGTGTCATTGGTTCTTTTTTACGGGACTCAGCCCAAGAACAATAGTCTTCATACAAAGCGGATGCTGTAATACTTGTTCCGTCCTGCATTTCAATACGATCACCATAATAGTCCTTCAATTCGTTAGATGAGATGAGAGGCACCGTTGGCCGTCTACTTGGAGTGTTGTCATTTGCAACCGAGGCCTTTTTGGCCTCGGCTACGGGAGCGACAACACGCTGTTCAGTATTAGTTTCAACCTTTTCAACCGTTTTCACGGCAGCTGCTTTAACTTTAGCTCGCGCTTTAGCTTCGGCTTTTGCCATGATCTGGATTGCTTTGGCTTTGTCGCCACCAAGGACAACAAAGAAACCAAGACCCGAACCAATCTCAACCAACAAGGAGAGAAGTACGATCAGTCCAAGCTGGACTTTTTCGATACTCAACCCGGTAAGCTGGGTGAGAATGGCAGCTTGTGGATCAGCTGTCGTTACAGACTTGGCACTTGTTGACTCGAGCTTGCCGGTAAGCATTGCTTTTTCGGCGTCGAGTTTTTCAGCATTCTTCGCGATTGCTAGTTCTTTGCGAAGATTGAGTACCTTGTCGCCGTAATGACGTGAATACCAAGACTTGTTGGTGAAATTACTTGTCACCTGGACTATGGTTTTCCCGCGGTTACGACCCTTTTTAATGCGCTTATCTAAAATTGCATTAATGTCTGCATCGACTTCTGCAACTGAACGATGCTGGGGTATCCACCCAAGCTTCGCGTTCACACTCTTCAGCTGTTCACGCAGATCGCCATACTGAGTAACAGCAAGCGTGCGCTCACCCACAGTATCAGAGCGATTATGCGCTGCGAAACCTAGGGATGAAGTGAGTGAATAAGTTGTGCAGATTGTCCACACAAGGATACCGGCCATCGCCTGTACCCATGAACGATGCTTTATCGCAAGTAATACCAAGAACGGTATTAAAGCTTTTAAAACATCAGCCCCGACGCTACCTGCGCCAAGGATTTGACTTTCGAGTGGTGTCTTACCCAGACTAAACCCGAAACTCCAGTTCATCGCCGCGGAGACGAATAATAATATTCCCGCTGCAATGACTCCTACTGTACCTAGAGCATATCTCATGATGCTCCCTCCGTTTTACTGTTGTTGGCACCATTGGCGCCTAACAGACCACAAGTTCTTACTTACTTATATGAGGGTGTTACAAACAATCATTGATTGGTCATAACCGTGCGATCAAAAAAACTATGTTTTTCCGGAGATGAGTACCATGCTTCTAAATCCACCTTGTTATGGCTATTCTTAAAGAACGCCTGTGACCCGTTCCGGGTGGGTGATTATTCACATATCTCACGATACCATTTGATAATTTCAACTTGATGCACCACCCAATGGGCAATACGGACAAGTTATAAAAAACCTAGCATCTACAACCAGAAAAAACGCAATACAGAGGAAACACTGACCGTCCTCAACTACCGAATATGAAGAATTGTGGTAAAAACTCTGTAAAGATTTGCACCAATTCGGTCGAGATGGAGTCCGATTCCTGTCCTTGCGCCTATATTGCGGCACTTCTTCCATGCAAAATATATTTTTAAGACGATGGATCTCGGCGTTTTAGATCAAGGGCATAGCCACTCGGGGTTTTTTTCAAACCTTCGACATCAATATCGAATTCTGCGCTGGACAGCCCTGCCGGAGAGGCTTTCACCCTGAAACTGCCATCCATATTGCGCTTCAGACGCACTTGCACTTCTAATTCATCGGGATCTGAATAGTTAAAGGCGGCAGGCACATTGATTGATTTCGAATCACTCATCACCGATTTGTTGGATTTAAAAGCCAGCAATTCCTTACGCAGGCGCTTAAGTTCCCTCACCTCCAGAAATTCAGAGACCGTGTGTTGTAACTTGATACCCAGCAGCAAAATGCCAAAATCAAACCACACGCCATATTTGAAAAACCAGAAGCTGATCGGCACAAAGAAAATAAACACCATGGTCGACACGACCAACAGTTTGATAATGTTGCTATATTTGGAAAATACGTAACTTAGTATCAAGATGAAAGTGAACAAAAAAGCGAGACGAATATAGAGTGGTGGTGGTTGTATCTGATCAAACAAAGACAAAGATTTAATGGCATTGAGAATGATCAGTGTTCCTGGCATCAACCCAAGCGGGGTCAAGTGCAAATCATGAGAAGCTCCATAACTTGCCCCGATCAAGGTAATCCGATCCTTGACCTCTTCGTAGCTTTTAAATCCTCTATCTGTGACAAAAACGGCCGGAATGGTCGCAAGGTCCGAGGAGATATGGCTGGATTTTGGCCACGGGATTGAGTAGATCAACCGCTCACCGAGCCTTTGTTGTCGAAAAACGGTTTTACCCAGAATGACCGGGCGCAAATTGATACTTGCTTTCTTGCTTGAATTACAACTGGTTGGCGCATTGGCATTCATTGAGGCATCGAGATCAAGCAGGTTTTGCAGTCCCCCAGCCGCTCGATCTTTCAATAAAGCATAAGAAAGCAACTGTACCGAAGGGATCGCCAACCCTTGCCCACCAAAACACCCTTGATCAAACAAAACCCAGCTGCGTACCACGCCATCACGCTTGTCGCGCCGGAACAATGGCTGCGCAAAATGCAAATTAGAATGCTTTATACCTGCAAAAATAGTCTTTCGGAACTCCCCAAGGTCCGTGGTATCCTTGCCCGCCTTATTACGCTTGGCACGCATGAGAATAAGTGGTGGAGCACTGGCGGGATAGTTGGCAACATAATCGACAAGGGCCTTATCGGCGTCAGGATCGGTACCCTGCTTGCTTAAATTGACATCAACAACAATGATCGAAGCTTTGCCCTTGACCGCAAACTGTATCAGTTTCAACACTTTGTCACGCGGCACATGGAAAGGTTCATTCCAGCTTTTATCGCGAAAGGAATGCTCGTCCATATCCAAAAAGGTAAATTGCAGGTCGGTGCGCCCGCGGCGCTCCCCCGTCATACGATCCAGTGAGCTATTCAGCCGGATCATGATATCGACGGCCCAGTCTTCCCAGGTTTTGACAACGGCCGTCCGGTCCAGACTCAATAGGGCCCCGATAATCAATAGTCCGGCAATGAAATTTTGCCAGAATCCGGGAACCCTACGCCAGAATGCAGCCATGCCCAGCCCTTCCAAACATTACGCCTGACAGATTGGTCGATCACCAACCACCAGATAAACTCAGTCCCCGCCAGTAAGCTTGCGAAATTCCAGCGAAAATTACAAGGAAAATTTCGGGTTAAATAGAACTTGTCATTAAGAAAAAAGAGCAAAAACAGGGCTCTCCCTCGCCCTTCGTCGCATCAGACCGCCGTCTTCTTGTCGCCACAAGACAGCCAGCGAAAAGCTCTCTTCAATTCAAGGGAGCCATTTTTGTCATACCAGCGACCATGAGCAAGAATAACGCGCTCGGGTGCCCATCTCAACATATGGTCATAGGATTTACAGGCCAAATCATGGGAGCCCTTAAACGTCATACGCAAATCAATGGGCAGCTTGCCATCAGGATCGAGATTGCCAGCCAGTTTCAACATCCACCGCAAAACTCTAGAGACCTTTGTCGGTTCAAAATTTTCTATCAGGTCCGTGAGTATCAAGGTTTTGGACGATTTATGAAAGAAAATCACTTCATCCATAAACTTGCTGCCACGAAAAATATGCTGATCAATGTCGCGCCCCCAGGCATCTGGCGCCCGATCACCCAGATCTTCATCAAAATGTACTTTAATGCCCCGGCTTGCCGCCCGCTCTACCACGCCAGGAGACGCCCAGCATTTTGCATCAGGGTAAAGCTCATGCCAAACATGAATGGAGGCATAATGTATCTTGTTGGGAGAAACCAGATGCGACACAACTCCCAACTGATCCAGCACCTTACGAAGCTCTTCATCCGGCTTGGTGGGAGAGTGAAGGAACAACCGATCGTCCGACAATTTGATGACAGTCATTCTGGTTGGAAATGGGACGTTCAAACCAAATTGCTGCATATGCTCAATCGGCCCATCAACAATCCAGATATTAGGCGCAACCGGTTTCAAAATATTGATCGGCTCATAGACATCAACCAGTGCCATTGCTGATCGCTCCTAATTTCCCACCATCCAACGCAGGGATTTAATGGCGACATGCTTGAACGGGGTGCGCGAGGATCGTTTGCGCTTACCACCCGAGCGGGTGGTCATTGCGCGTTTTGGAGCTCGGTTTTGCGAGGCGGCCCGCTTGCCGAAAATGGCGCTGTTAAACAGATCCTCGACGGCGGATAACTCAGGATTGGGCGCAGATGTTTGGGGCCCACCCATGGAGCGCACATTTTTTGTCAATGCGAGTTTTTTTTGTCCCAATGAACGAAAGTCAGCAACCGGGGTTCCCGCCAATGCCTTGGTCGCAATGACCACCATCCCCTCCAGTCCCAGCGTATCGCTGGTAATTCTGCCGCCGACACTGTTCAGCTGCGATTTGGCGGCTATACGGTTGGTGCTGCCGCGTATGGGAAATATGGGAGTGATACCGAAATGGCTATCGATGAACAAGACGGTAAGATCAACGGGTGTTCCAGACGTATTGTTGAGTTCAAGGCGAATTTTGTCCCCGGCCAATAATGGGCGACGTGATGCCTGATCAACAATCACTTCCTTGCCACCTTTGGCGGGTTTCACCCATAACTTTATTTTCACCTTGCGGGCAAAACGCCCACCCTTGAACCGTTCAACCATTTGCTCAAGATTTCTCACTTTGCCAATGGCGTTCAGCCATTCACCAAGCGCCTTTTTGACATTGTGATCAAAATCAATGGAAGGGTTTTGCAAACGAAACGACAGATTAGCCTTGTTACCAATACAAATCAGCGCGCCGGTGCGATCAAGAAACCACAAATGATTGCGGCCGCACCCTGTTGCCCCTGCCGAAATTTGCTGTTTGGGAGAAAAGACCAGATGAATATCAGCAGGGTCCCCTGGCTTTTGCCACGTGATACGCAATCCGTTTTTGCTTGTCGCGGCTTGCTGCTCACGTGCCATTGCTTCAATAATCTTTGCGACTCGGCGCTCGCGATCGCTCACAGCGTCTCCAAGCGCGGGCATGGCAACGCTTAGGCCAAATTGGAATGAAGGCTTGATCAGTCGTGCATAAGTCGAACGCGGCAATGCCCCAATATCAATGGCAGGCTTTCCCTCATAGGTAATGGGGATCAATTTCGTGCCAAAAACCTCCACCAGATCCGCCCGCGCATAACCAATGGCCTGGTCATCCGCATCCGAGACTTTTGCCAGCAAGGCAAAAATCGCGCCCTTGCCAATTTGCTGCAATTGGCCAGCGGGAACAAATAATGATGGTTTTGAACCACTACGTTTTCTCACTGGCCACTGAGCATTAACACCTTGATTGGTGCGCCCGAACATCTTTGCATCAAGATGGGTGCCCTCAAATAACGGGGTGGTCGCCCGCATGCCCTGCAAGACATAGTTTTGCAAGATCGTTTGACCGAGCTGGCGATAGCTTAGACCGGCGCCCGACATCATGGCCTGGGCCAGCTGATAGGTGAACAGGCCATGTGATTTTGCCTTGGCAGCATTTGGCGGCATTTTAAGCTCTGGCGCCAGCTCGTGGCTTTGGGCCGCATAAAAGGCCACATAGCCTCCAGGTTTTGTGCGCTCCACCAACAGATTACCGGTGACGTTTGACGGGGGTTTGTCATTTTTGCGCTGAGCATCCGCCGCCCGCGCTGCGGCAACCGATGGTATGCCAAGGGCGTTTGGATCGACTTTGCGCCACTTGATCCGATTGACCGAGCGCAACATGGTGCCGGAATGGCAACTGTCAAAAACAGCCCAAACAAACGTTCCATTGGCGCGAATAGCCGTAATCAAGGCATTTATTTCATTGTCAGTGATTGCGCGCTCAACGGCGCCGATCTCATTGCTCCAGGTGCCCACATCTTCGGGCAGGAAAATTTCATCCAGCTGATCTTCTTCCTCGGTATCCCCTGCCCGCGCCGGCTGACGAGAGCCATGACCGGCAAAATATAAATAGACAAAATCTTTCGCGGTGGTTTTTGTGGCAAGCTCGCGCAAACCCGAAATAATATTCTCCCGGGTCGGTCGCTCCGTATGAGCGCTGTATAATAGCTTGATGTCGCGCTCTTCAACTTGCATTTGAAGCAACACGTCTTTTATCAGTTGGACATCATTGTCGGGGCCCGACAGCTGAAACTTTTTTTCCAGATTGGGATAGTTCGAAACCCCGACAAGAAAACCATATTTGCGAGCGTTCGCGGGCTGACCAAATCCTATGAGCAAGGCCAGCATGAAAAGAGTGGGGCGCCAATGGGCACTCAAGCGATGAAACATTTTCTTGGCTTTCTCAATTGGAATATAGGACGCAACCATGACACAGGCGCTCTACTTCATCACCAGCAAGGCAACACGTTCTTTTTCAAGTCCATGCTGCAAAGCAAGACAATAGGAGAAAAAACGCCATTCAGGTTGCTTGTGCAACAAATTGATCAGCAGACGCGCTTCGACCCGCTTGTCGAGGGACAGCTTCAACAATTTTTGTGCCAAAGGAGGCAACTCCGAGCGTTCAACAACCAACAGCTCAATCTCTGTGCTGGAAGGTGATTTGTCTCCTGCCTCGACCAGCACCTGATATTCCCCCGCTTCCAGTCCGCTGGCTCCCATCTGGGTAGATTCAATCGTCCATTTTTGTTCAGCAAGCCCGATTTTTGAGAATACCGGCTGGTCATTGTCAGGATTGATCAAAGAAAGCTTGTAGGGGGCCGCGCCGCCAGACCATGCTATGGTCAGTGACCGCATGCCAGCAAGCATCAGATTTTCTTCGGCCGCTGCACCCAGTAAAAGCAGCTGCTTGGAGCGTCCGCGCGTCATCATGGCAATCGCTTCAGTTTCATCAGAACTCGCCACCAGCATTTTTTTGACTTCCCCAAACAGGTTGGTCAAAAACGAGCTGCCTTCTTGCTTGCCCTCAATTGTAAAAGGAGACGCCGCCTTGTTAATATTCTTGATCGCCCCAGATCCAAGCAAGATGCGTATCGAGGACTTGTCATCCGTGACTTTGACAACATCTCCTGGCATCAGTCGCATCATCTCGCTGGTTTCAAGAAAATTTCCGTTACGAGCGATAATAATTGCTTTTGATTGGCCACTGATTTGTTCGACCCAAATCGTCGCGAATACATGCTCATTGGCTTGCAATAAAAAGAACAATGATAAAAATAGTGAGAGCGCAGTTAAAGTCAAAAATCTCATGTCAGGCTCCTGTTAAAAGGTTCAATAACGCATTTGCGAGCACCCGCTTAATAGTCGCAAGCTTCATAAAAACGATCTCGATTTACCCTGTATCCCTCCGACATGGTAACCAGATTATAAATAGATTGGTAGGGGGCGCCCCGTCTTTTTAAGTTTCAATCAACGCTCGACGACAAGCAACCATGTGATTAGGGAAAACAAAAACAGTTAGGATTTACACGCACTTAATGACGCATTGCCGAGTTGAGTTCCATTCTTCAACTAGACCATCAGAGTACAAATATTCACCCCCCGCCCAGACACTAAACATCGGCAATATATAGCGTAAATACGCTGTTACAAGGGCTTTCCAAGATCAAAGCATAGCGGTACATCAATTCCAAACCGGGCCCCGTCTTTCCCGTTAGCATAAGGTAAATACCCTATTGCGAAACTGGTGAGGATACGATAGCATTGATAAAAATAATGAGGTGTATTATGGGTCGCGTCACGTTAATTGCTTTTGCTCTGCTTACCGGTTTTTTCTATGTAACGGGAAAACCTGTCGATGAAAACGGCTTAGAGATCAACAGGTTTGCTGATTTTGGCAATCATAAATTCACTGCGACACGCGCTCTGGAAAGTACCAGCGCCAAGCCGCAAATACCACGAAACAAACCCTCATCTCAAAAACTACGCTCCGACCAACGAGACAAAGCTGTAAAACGGAACAAACGTGCCAGCGCTCAAGGTCCGGCATTACCATCACGCAACCCTCGCCGCGTTAGCAGCCGCTCTCCCAAATTTGCAATATTGCCTCCTGCTCCTGCTCCTGCTCCAACCAAAACCACACCAAAAAAATTGGTGCAGCTTGCAAAAACAGAAACCAGCCAGACCTTTCGTGAAGGCCGCAACAAATTTACTGGCGGGACAATCACGCCTCTGGGACACAGCTACCAACAAAGATATGTCAGATCTCAAAAACCTGTTCTTGGTCCGCGTCTAACGGCGGTGCTTGTGAAGCGTGAGCTTAGGCGGATCGGCTGCTACTCTGGCAGTGTCACAAGTGTTTGGGATGACAGCGCCCGCGCAGCCATCACGCAATACAATACCAGTACCGGCTCGAGCCTGACGACCAAGACGCCTTTAGTCTCGTCACTAGAGCGCCTGCAACAGGTCACCAAAACAGTTTGTGTTGAGGAACCAGAGATCAATGGCACGACCATAGCGAGTGTCGACAACAACAACGCTGTTACCAGAAAAATAAAACAGGTCAATAAATGGCGGACAAATGTTCGTGTTCGTAAAGCCGCGTTCCAGCCAGCTCCAACTGCACAGACGCCTCAATATGAGATTACGCGCCCACGGCTCGTTGAAAATTATATTGCGCCACCGACAACCAAAGCGACCGAAATAAAAAGCAAGTCTCGCGCCAAGCGCTTGAAAAGAATTCGCATCGCTAAACGAAAAAAAGCGCGACGCAGAACAGCAATTCGCTCTTGGAGACGCCATTACCGACGCAAGAAATTTGGCTTCAGCAATAATGGCGGAAGCTTCTCACTCAATAATTAGACGGTGGATCATGGAGAGGCTTATACAACCCTCCCAGTTAGCTTGCATATTCGAGGCTAGCTCTGCAACTTCTCTGCCGGTCAAATCAAGCAGTGAGCAATATCGCCTTGTTTCATTTTTAATGCTCTCCTGATCGCGTTCGTATCCCCTTGCTTTCTTCCCGTTATTTTCTTGGGCAAAAGCAAATAGTGGAAACGATACGCCCCCTACTCACGTGTTCACAAGATTGCGTTAACAAGCTATAATTGACTCTCCAGTGCCCGACATATGTGATAGCTATAGATACAGGGCAATTTCTCCAGAAAGCGCTAATTAAGCTCATAGATTGACGTCAGCCGCCAAAGCCCTGTTGGTCTGCAGACAGGAGGTCACGATGATGAATACCGCACAATTTCCAAATCTGGTAAAATCTCCCGGCGTCCACATCCTGCCATCGGGGTTTTTGACAGGCTTTATGCTTTTTGGCGCGCTATGGCTGGTACCGGTGCTGACGCTGATCCTCCTTGCCTCCCGATGATTGCTGCTTTTTCTATCCAGACCAGAGCAAACCGACATGCGAGCTGAGTCTTGCTGTTGATTTGCAGCCATTTGCATTGATTGCGTCGCCGCCTCTCCCCTTATCCCTCCCTACTTGTCTGGGTCTCCAGCCAGGCCAGATAGTTTTTCTCCACATGCGTAGCGTCTATGCCAATCACGGCGGGGGTTTCATAAGGGTGCCGTTTGCGTAACTCGCTGGCAAGCTCCACAAAATGCGAGCGCACCGTCTTGAACAAAACACCAACCTCCCCCTCCTCCATCACCTCCCCCTTCCACTCATAGATCGACGTCATACCACCAAATATATTCGCGCAAGCCACCATTTTCAGCTCCACAAGCTCTCTGGCAATCTGCTTTGCGCTCTGCTCGTTGGGAAACGTCGTATAGACCATCAAAACATCGCGATCGGGCATCATAAAAACTCCTTCACCATATTTGCGCTTTCAACTATATAACACTCATGGGTTTGGCGATTAACTGCTATTATCGAGCAACATCCGCGAAACAGCCAAGAAAACCAAGGCGAACCGATGGACACGACACACAAAAATTCAGGACAAAAGAAGCTGGCTTTTGTCGCTAGCACCGTTGACAAGGCCATTGCCGCGAAAGCTGAGCTTGAGCGACGCTATGGATCGGTGAGTGTTGACGAAGCCGATGTCGTTGTTGCCCTTGGGGGCGATGGCCTGATGCTGCAAACCCTGCACGAAACCATGAAAGCCGGCGCCTCGATTTACGGCATGCACCAAGGTTCGCTGGGGTTCTTGATGAATGATTATCGAGCCGTGGGCCTGCTTGAGCGCCTTGAAAGCGCCGAGACCAACATTATTCACCCTTTACAAATGCGCGTCTTTGATTGCGATGGCAATGAGAGCAAGGCGCTGGCTATTAACGAAGTCTCCTTGTTGCGCCAACGCTATCAGGCCGCCAAGCTACGCCTCACTATTGATAAAAAAGTGCGTCTTGAAATGCTGATCTGCGATGGCGTGCTGGTCGCGACACCCGCGGGTAGCACGGCCTATAACCTATCTGCCCACGGCCCCATATTGCCGATCAACGCTCCGCTACTTGCTCTAACCCCTATCAGCCCGTTTCGCCCAAGGCGCTGGCGCGGAGCTTTGTTACCAAACAATGTCTGTATGCGCATCGAAGTGCTAGAACCTGAAAAACGCCCGGTCAGCGCCGTGGCCGATCATGTGGAAATCCGCAATGTATACGAAGTACGCATAGAGCAACGCTCAGACATCATTCTTAAATTGATGTTCGACAAAGGCCACGCACTTGACGAGCGCATCTTGTCAGAACAATTTATGTTTTGAGGGTTGAAGGGCAGATCCGCTTCAAGATCTGCGAGTCCCCGTAGCGGACATTTAATTACCCGGCTTCGTAGGGTGCAATTTATTGCACCTATTTGACCTGACCTCTTGTGTCTTGCTCGCCGATAAATTGAAACGGTGCAATAAATTGCACCCTACAAAAGCTCATATTTAAAATTGTGCCCCTGCGGATAAGCGCCAACTCTTTGGATCGCCAAAGATGGATCCGCGATAAATATGCGGGGCAAAATCAATGCCACGAAAAACAACCACGGCCGCATATTCTCAAGAATGACAATGGGTTGATACCTCTCCCCATCGTTATCCCGGAATTTCTGTGGCCCTGATGGCCGCGTTGACCTCAAGGATCAACAAGCCAAAATTTAGCGCCCGGCGCATGATTTTCTCCCATGCCCGCGCGATAGTAAAGAAGTGTAACGAGGAAACAGACGCGCCTCAAGGATAGCGTAACTAATTTTGAACACGCGATTTCGGTGTTTTGAGAATAAATAATACCAACTGGCCCTTAAAGAAGTCTCATGTGGACCTATAGGAGATGCCAAGTATAAACTATGATTTTTTGTACCAATAAAAATTTGTGAACTGAAAATAGTTTTATTTTTAGTTACATACAATATAGGAGTTAATCATGGCACATTCTTATTTGCTTGCTGTTGATGGCAGCTCTGGCAGTCAAAAAGCAGTTGAGTATGCGATTGCTCAGGCCAAACTAAGTGGGGCTGAAATCGTTCTTGCCTATGTCATCGAATGGTCACCCTACGCTTTCAACACCCCGGAAGAAAATGCTGATCGGCACAAACGCCGCGAGGAAGAACTCGAACGAGCAAAAACTCTTGTTGTCTCACCGGTGGCGACTGAATTGCGCGAAGCAGGTTTGACCGTCACAACCGAGGTACAACACGGAAACACCGCCAAAACACTAATCGAGATTGCGCTCAGTCATAATGTCGATCAGATCCTGGTCGGTCGGCTAGGGGAATCCGGCCTCAAGAGCTTGTTGTTTGGGTCCATTGCAGCCAATCTTGTTCAAAGCTCCCCCCTACCTGTCACAGTCGTTCCCTAACAAGGAGCACTGCCAAAAACCGTAATCGCATATCTTGCAAATAGAGGGAGAACCCAATGAAACGACTTTACCTAACGCTCACCGCCTGGCTGATATTTACGCTGCCGGCGATGGCGGGCATTGATGAAGCCATCAATGATATCACCAAACCGCTCGCCGAAGTAATTGTGCAGATCGTCTTTTTCAAAATTCCGGTATTTGGAGCCCAACTTCCTCTTGTCGTTCTATGGCTGGTCATCGGCGCAGTGTTCTTTACCATCTATATGGGCTTCGTCAATATACGAGGCTTCAAACACGCCATTGAGTTGGTACGCGGTGATTATTCCGACCCCAATAGTAAAGGTGAGGTATCGCATTTCCAGGCGCTGGCAACTGCTGTGTCGGGAACTGTTGGCATCGGCAATATTGGCGGCGTCGCCGTCGCTGTGACCATTGGTGGTCCGGGCGCAACCTTCTGGTTGATTGTTGCTGGTTTCCTTGGCATGTCGACCAAATTCGTCGAATGTACACTTGGGGTCAAATACCGCACCGAAAACCCCGACGGATCCGTTTCTGGTGGCCCAATGTACTATTTGTCCAAAGGCTTTGCTGATCGCGGCATGCCCGGCTTTGGCAGTTTCATGGGCACATTCTATGCCATTGGTATTTTCATCGGCGCCCTTGGTATTGGCAATATGTTCCAGTCCAATCAAGCCTATGTGCAGCTAAATAATGTGGCTGGTGGCAGTCTTGATGGTTATGGCTGGCTGGTCGGTCTGATCATGGCCGCTATCGTCTTTTCCGTGATTATCGGCGGCATCAAATCCATCGCCCGGGTCACCGAAAAGATCGTACCGTTCATGGCGATCTTCTATTGCGTGTTTGCACTCATTGTTATCTTCATGAATTTCAGCGCTATTCCTGAAGCCGTCGCCAACATCTTTTCAGGAGCCATGACGGGTGAAGGTGTCAAAGGTGGAGCTATTGGTGCCTTGATCATCGGCTTCCAGCGGGCTGTGTTCTCAAATGAAGCTGGCATCGGTTCAGCCTCTATCGCCCATTCGGCTGTACGGACCAACGAGCCTGTCACCGAGGGCTATGTGTCTCTGCTCGAACCGTTCATTGATACCATCATCATTTGTACCATCACCGCTCTGGTCATTGGCACCTCGCAAGTTGCTGATCCAAACTTTGCTGGAAACGCCAAGGGTATCGCCATGACGTCAGCAGCATTCGAGCGCCAGCTTTCCTGGTTCCCAATTCCGCTGGCCTTTGCAGGTGTGTTGTTCGCCTTCTCAACGATGATCTCCTGGTCCTATTACGGCCTCAAAGGCTGGACCTACCTGTTTGGCGAAAGCAACTTTGGACAAACGATCTACAAACTGATCTTTTGTGCCTTTGTTGCCCTTGGCTGTATCGTTCAACTCGGCCCCATCCTTGATATCTCGGACGCACTTGTCTTTTTGATCTGCGTACCAAATATCCTGGGACTGTACTTCCTCGCACCAATCGTCAGGCGCGAAATGATCAGCTATTTCGCCCGCGTCAAAAGCGGAGAAATAAAGAAGTACAAAAACATCTAGTAGCGCAGGCGTTTATCTAGAAAAGAAGCAAAAAAATAAAGGGAGGCAATCATTTTGCCTCCCTTTATTGTTGAGCGCGTCAATCAATAACGCGCTGCCCGCGATGGGGAATGGGACGAGCAAGGCAAGTCACTGCGTTATATTTTCGTCAACGACACCGTGTTCAGCCAGCATTTGATGACAAAAAATCAGCTGCTCTTGCGAGCGGCTTTAACCTCTTGGCGGACCAGGTCGTAAAGCTGTTGTGCACCAAAGGAAGGTAGGGGCTTGCCATTGACGAAAAATGTTGGCGTCTGCTTGACCCCCATTGCTCTGACATCGGCCATATCCTGCGTTAAAACAGCTGTGACCTCCGGCTTCATCATGTCTTTTCGGGCGCGTGCCACATCCAGTCCCGCTTCGGCAGCTGCCTGCCAGGCTTTGCCAATATCTGGAGCTCCGTGAGAGGCCCAGGTCGGTTGCTTTGCCAGCAAGTTTTCCAGCACCGGCTTGAATACATTTTGCATGCGCGCTGTTTCCAAAATGCGTACGACTTGGTCAGACCCTTTGTGAAAAGTCGTATAGCGAATGACGACTCTGACCGACTTTGGAAACTTGCCCCTAATTTTCTTGACGATTGGGTGAAATGCCCGACAGGCCTCACAGGCCGGATCGAAAAATTCAACAATCGTAACTGGCGCATTCTTTGGGCCATAGATGAAGGAGTGTGACCGGACAAGCTGACTTTCCGCGTTCCCAGCAACCATGCCTGGCTTTTTCGTATCACCTTTATAAAAAAAAGCTGCCATAGCAAATATGGCGGCAGCAGCTATGGTGATTGTGACAACGATATTGTTTTTGGTCATGTGACATTCCCTTTTCGAAGGAGCAATAAAAGAGCGATAATGACGCCAAAAGCGCCAAGAGAGAGCAGAGGGATCGGTATGCTTCCAAGGATCATCATATTTGCGCCAGAGCACGAAGGCCCAGACCCGCAGGGCTCAATCGCCTTGGGAATAATGTCCAGATAAAGCAAAGAGTGATAAAGCGCGATCAACCCGCCGATCACAGCAAGCGGTAACGCGTATCGCCACACTCCCGTTTCCATATTATAGCTGGCAACCATCAAAATCACAGCCAACGGGAACATGGCAATACGCTGATACCAGCATAAGAGACAAGGCATTTGCCCCATCACTTCGCCGATAAAAAGGGCTCCCAGTGTGGAAATCAATGCGATGATCCACGCTGCGAGCAATAACTTCCCCGCCTGCTCTTGCACGCGAGTTTTGTTTTGTTTATTTTTTAACTTGGTCAATTCCGCCTCTTTTGTGACAGCAGGCATACCGAGACCACCGCCACAAATGGCAGATGGTCCCGTAGCTCAATATTTGGAAAATTTCCGATTGCAGGAATTAAATAACCACCACACGAGCGCCCTTTGGCACGCGCCTGTAAAGGTCTTTGACGTGCGAATTGAGCATGCGGATGCAGCCATTGGACACGGCCCTGCCGATGCTTCGAGGCTGAGTGGTGCCGTGTATTCGGAACATGGTGTCGCGGCCATTGCGATACAGATACAAGGCGCGCGCGCCTAAAGGATTTCCCGGACCACCAGCAACACCTTTGGCGAATTTACGATATTTGGGGTTGCGCTTGATCATATTTTTAGTCGGTGTCCAGCGCGGCCATTTGGCTTTACTGCCGATCACCGCCCCGCCCTGAAAGGCCAGACCGGCTTTGCCAACGCCAACGCCGTAACGTCGCGCTCTTCCTGGTGACTCCACCAGATAAAGAAAACGTTTGCGCGGATCGATCACGATCGTGCCAACTGCATAGCCCCCAAGCCTAACGGATTGTGGCATATATTTTGGATGAAGCCTGAATTTTCGTTTCCTCGCATGAGCCACACTTGGCATCAATGCAAGCGCCAGACCGCCCAACATGACTTTCCTTCTACTTAACATAGAACTCTCCTGTAGATAACAGATTACAAATTTTGAAGATATGTCGTCTGGATCAGGCTTTTGGAGGTTTTCCAAGTCGTTCGGGAGAAGTCGGTCTTAGTTGGCGTTGCGAGAAGGCGATCTCAAGAAGGACTTTGGATCCCTCATAATGCGAAGCCATTTGCGTAACAATGACAAAATCCAACACACAATGGTGGGATTCATTTGGCAACAATTTCTTGTCGTCAATGTCTTCATTGATATCAATCGATGACACCTGCCCACCCGAATGACAACTATGGATGGCATAAGACTTACTGAAGTCGGATTCTTTGACAGAGTGTACAGGTGACGCCGCGTGCACCATAAAACCGGTAAACACAAAGGTGAAACTTATCAATACTGCCAATAATTTACTCATGCTTTACCTATAATCTGCCTAACAAATTTCTGCAACCAGCTTGTACTCAATTGATTGTGAAATCATTTTTCGTGTCGTGAAGGACAGCCCGCCTTTTTTTGAACACTGTGCGTTATATCCCTACAGCTCCTCCAAAAATGCCAACACTCCCTTTTTGAACACCGGATCGCCAACGGCTTTCATATGGTCCCGGCCGGGGATATGCAGAACTTTTGATCGAGGGATCAACTCTTGCAGTTTTTGCGGCGAGCCAGCGATGCCGTCTTTGGTGCCCACCGCGATGAGGGTGGGGGTGTTAATCGTGGCCAGCATTTCCTTGGTCACTGACAGGCGGGGACCACGCAGGCAGGCGGCGAGCGCTTTTAGATCACCGCCGATGCTTTGCGCAAAAGCGCGAAAAGAGCGAGCCGTATCATTGGTGACGTCTTCCATACTATCAGCTTCAAAGGCGGCGGCGATGGGGGCTGAGCCTCCCAGCCCGCGCACCATATTATAGCCCATACCGGAAAAAATAGCGGCTTTGACGCGGTCCTGGTCCTGATGCAGCATAAACGCGGTGATACGTGCCCCCATGGAATAGCCCATCACATAAGCCTGTTCGACACCCAAATGATCGAGCAGGCGCACAGCATCTCTGGCCATCATTGGAGCGCTATACATTTGCGGGTCGTAAAGTTTTTGGCTATCCCCATGACCACGATTATCAATACAGATAGTCTGATAGCCTGCATTGGTCAGCGTTTTTGTCCAAGATGGGTTGACCCAGTTGGTGGGGCCGGTGGAGGCAAAGCCGTGAATGAGCAAAAAGGGTACATCGTGCTGCATGGCCCCCTCGCCCGGTCCCTCGACCCGGTAGGCGATATCAATGCCATCGCTATCGAAATGATCTTGAATGATTGCCATGGAGGCTCTCCCAGATATGATTAATTTGCGGGGTTTTGATCTTGGCTCAAAGCTCTAGGTCATAAACTCACAAACGGTTTTGGACTGTGTTGACCTGATTTTTGTCAGTTTGAGGGGGGAAATTGTGCGTTGGGGTTCCCCAATAATCAATTTTCTCGCTTAAACTGGCGAAAATCAGGTCAATCTTCCAGATTTGTCTTGAAAGAAGCATTATCGGCGCAAAAAATCAGGAATGATACCAGTATCACTCAGGATTTTTTACTTGATTCTGCTTCTTTCAAGACAAACACAGCCGAAACCCGTTTATGAGTCTATGACCTAGCATTTGCCAGTCAGGTTGGCTAATATTCAATCACATTGTAGCTGATCGACAGCAAGACATTCTGCATAAGGAAAACCATATGGCCGATCCCATCACTCCCCATTATGTCAATGATATTGGCAGTGAAAATATCCGTATTGGCGTTACAAAGTTCAAATGTATGGGGGCGACACCGCCGGTTGATCATCCTCATATCTATCTCGACATGGGATCCGAGGGCACAATTGTCTGCCCCTATTGCTCGACGCTTTATGTCCATGACAAAGACCTGGCCAGCAATGAAACCGACCCGGTCAATTGTATCTATAAACCAAAAGCCGCGTAATGGTTCAGTTCTGAAAACGGGAATTGTCGAGCGACCTTGATTGCGGCCAGTTCAGGTTAAGGATGACCTTTTATGACCATTCTAATCGCCGGTGGTGGTATTGGCGGCCTTTGCACCGCAATTGCCCTGGCTCAAACCGGCATCAGCTCGCACATATTGGAGCAGGCTGACACTTTTAGTGAAGCGGGTGCAGGCATCCAGATTGGCTCCAACGGCATGCGCTTATTGCACGGTTGGGGTATGGACGAGCATTTGAGCGGTCGCGGTGCCAGCCCTGCTTGCGTACATATTCATGATGGTCTTTCTGGTGCCTCTCTCAACAAGGTGCCGCTCGGCGAAACCGCCTTGGAGCGCTATGGCGCGCCTTACAAAGTCTTCCATCGCTCTGAACTGCAAATGGCCTTACTCAATAAAGCCCGCAGCATGCCAGATATCAAGATCACCACCGCATTTCAGATGAACGAGCTGTGTGAGCGGCCAAACGATATTAGCGTGATCTCATCTGCAGGCGATAAAATTTCGGGCCGCCTGCTGGTTGGCGCTGACGGTCTTTGGTCTCGCACACGAAGATATCTGTTTCCCAATATCACTCCTCGTTTCATTGGCAAAACGGCCTGGCGCACCCTTGCCGCCAGCGATGATATACCAGCACCATTCAACCGGCGCGAAACCGGATTATGGATGGCGCCCAATGCCCACCTGGTCCACTACCCCGTGCTTGGCGGCAAAATCACCAATATCGTGGCGGTGATCAAGGACAACTATAATCATCAAGGCTGGTCACGCGAGGGGCGCGCCCAAGACCTGCTTCCCCATTATGATGATTGGGACGCAGTGCCGCGAGACTTCTTGAGCGCGCGCACCAACTGGCATAAATGGGCCCTGTACGATATCGCCCCCCTACCATCATGGAGCAAGGGCCGGGTTTGTCTGCTGGGGGATGCCGCGCATCCCGCCATACCGTTTCTGGCGCAAGGAGGCGTCATGGCCATGGAAGATGCGCACATCCTTGCGCAGCTGCTTGATCAATATGACGACGATCATCGCACCGTCTTCAAACAATATGAAAAACAGCGCCGTGCACGAGCGACCCGTGTCATGAACAGCGCCAAAAAACTTGGCAGGATTTATCATATGAAGGGCTTCATGCGCCAGGCGCGCAATGCCGTTCTCACGCGCAAAAAACCGGAAAAACTGCTGGCAGATTATGATTGGCTATACGGCTTTAAAATATCAAAAGCGTCAAAATGATTTGACGTGGGCGTAAATCTAATTCGCAGGGGCTTGCGTATTAGAGACCATTTCTTGCGACATCATCGGGGCGCGCTCAAGTACCACTTCGCCTGCGATCTCGATATCGGATGGCATGGGGGTCAAGGTCACGGCATTACCCGGATAGCCATTGGCTCCAAAACGCAGGCGCACGCGCTGATCTCGCGAGTTTAGGCCAGTATTGACCACCAGGTCGCTCCAGCCATTATTGCGCTCATTCGTGACGATCACAGGACCCCGGGCCCGGCGAATTGTCGCGATCGGTCGATATCCGGTTTTGCCAGTGGTGAACACAGCTATTGTGCAACCAGTTTTAGCGCACCAATCCTCGCCTTCAAGCAAAACCAGGGCTTCTGCTTGACCATCCCCATTCAGATCATACCCAACCGAGCGAAACGGGCTTTGTTTTTGCTTTTTGTTGAGACGATAGCGCTCGATAGCCTTGGCCAGTTGTTTTTCGTCAAGCGGCATACGTGCTGATGGCAATTGTTCGCTGGCACTGATGGCTGCTTGCGCCAAGGTCGGGGATGTTTGCGCATTTTGCAATTGAACTGGCCGTCCGCCGTCCGATCCATTGGACGAGAACACACCGCCATTGCTACTGCCACCTTGGCACCCGGCAAGCGCACTCACACCAACCAAAGCGGCAAGTTGAAAAGCTCTATGGATTGACCAAAGTCGGCGCACGGCAAATATTCCATCTGGTTAGTGCAAAATGTTCAAAGCCTTTTCGTCATGTAGCAAGTATGACACATGACGACTAGCCCTCATCAAAACCACTTCATAATGGCCATTTTCCGACCAAGTTGCAATATAGGCTCGCATCAATATTGCTCGTTTGGCTAACGAGTGTGACCTGCAAGACGCCATAATATGGGAGTTAGCTTCGTTTTTGATCTTTCAGCTGACGCCGCGCGGCTCGAAAGGCATCACGAATGGTAATATAGGCGTCGTCATGGACATTATTATCGCCGGGATCATGATTGACGATGATA
The DNA here is from genome assembly GCA_024280895.1 of Alphaproteobacteria bacterium. Lineage (GTDB taxonomy): Bacteria > Pseudomonadota > Alphaproteobacteria > Rhizobiales > JAKIUO01 > JAKIUO01. The sequence goes on from JAJRPI010000035.1 coordinate 19,692, forward strand.
TCCTTTGCCCCTGGGACCTTCAGGTGAATACGCACATGATAATTGCTGCCTTTGTGCTGATGCTGATGAGGTTTGGCAATAATAATGCGTGTCGAAGAGATGCGCGCGTTAAACTGCTCCAGCTTATGCGCTTCTTCACGCAACCGGGCGCTGATGGCGTCAGAGGGGTCGAAATCTTCAAAGACGATTTCCAGGGACTGTTTCATAGGTTACCCAATCCAGATAGTGGGACAGGCAATATTCATCAATCCGACATTTCCTATTGCTCTATAAACGGGGTTCTGCCAGATCAGCAAATGCTCCTGTCCATGTGTGCGGGGACCCAAACCATAAAGATCCCTCATCACTATAACTTACATTATTTTCGTCCAATCCAATAGCGAAAATATTGTGTCTGGTTGATTTTTCGCGGTAATCGCAACGCTGCGATCCCCTGCCCGAACCAAGTGTTGGGCAGGGTTTCTATTTGCAAGCTATTGCCGGATGCCTTCAATATGCAAGCTAAGCTCCAGCTCTTTGGATGCAGGTCCAAGGTTTTTCTTGATACCATAGTCCGCAAGGGCGATGCGCGTTGTGCCGCTAAAGCCTTGGCGAAATCCGCCCCACGGATCCTTGCCACCACCAATATGTTGAACTTCAATCTCAATATCCCTGGTGACACCATGCAGTGTCAATTTTCCAGCAACCACAGCTTTGCCTTGGCCTTTACTGGTGATTTTACTGCTTTCAAACTGCGCCGTGGGGAATTTTGAGACCTCAAGAAAGTCGGCGCTACGCAAATGCTTGTCGCGCTCGGCGTGATTGGAATTGACGCTGTTGGTATCGATAGTGACCTTGATTTTCGAGGCGTTGAGATTTTTTTCATCAAAAGAAAAACTGCCATTGAATTTGTCAAAGCGACCCGTCAGCCAGCTATAGCCCAGATGTTTGATCTTGAAATTGATCGAGGCATGAGCCCCTTTATGGTCGATCACATAATCGGCAGCCTGCACAGGCGCGGCGAATTTGGGAGCGATGATTGCCGTGGCGGCAAGCAGCACCGATGCGCAAACAGTTTTTAACGATGGGTTCATGATGGTCGTCCTTTCGATTGTCCCTTACGGGGGGTGGAGTTAGAGTTTGAAGTAAAAAGCATCCGCCGCAAAGTCACATCACCGTCAACAAAGTGATGCTTGAGCGCCGCAGCAACATGCAATGCTGCCAGAGCCATAAGGCTGTAGGACAGGTATTCGTGGATGAAGCCGACCGTTTCTTCCAGCCCCTTTTGTTCATAAAGGGAGGGCACGTCGAACCAGCCAAATACAGAAATGGCGCGGCCATCCACCGTTGAGATCAGATAGCCAGTACTCATGTGGACCAGCAATAAGAGATAAAATCCCCAATGCACGATATGCGATATGGTGCGCTCGAATGGTTTTAGATAACCATCCTCGGGGCGCACATTGGCAAGCCGCCAGACAAAGCGCAGTAAAAGCACTATGAGCAGCAAAATACCGATGCTTTTGTGAATATCAGGGGCCGTTTTATACCACGGGCTATAATAATCCAGCGACCGCATCCATAAGCCCAGAGCGAACATGGCAAAGATGGTGAGCGCCATGCCCCAATGCAAAAACCGGACGATAAACCCATAATTTTGCTGCGTGTTTTTTAGTTGCATAAAGCGTCTCTTCTGAATTGATTTCGACAAACATACTATGGATCATTACGTAGATAAACATTCAATTTGACGAATGATTATCTCCCATATATGGATAGTGATATGGATACAATCGAAGGCATGCGCACATTTGCGGCGGTCGTAACAGCGCGATCTTTTACGGCAGCTGCCCGACAACTTGGCACATCGACCAAACTCACCAGCAAATATGTTCAACAACTGGAAGAGCGCCTTGGGGTGCAACTACTTAACCGCACGACCCGCAGCCTTGCTCTCACAGAAATCGGTCGGGCCTATTTCGAGCGCTGCGTTGACTTACTGGAAGATTTCGACGAGTTGGAAGCGGCCATGCAAGATCGTCAAAGCACGCCGCGCGGCCAGCTTCGTATCTCTGCGCCAACAACTTTTGGCGAAACCTATCTAACGCGTGCTATCGCTGATTTTTTGTCAAATCAGCCAGATATATCTATCGATCTGCGGCTATCCAATCGGTTCGTCAATATTATTGATGAAGGTTTCGATCTGGCAATCCGTATTTCTGATCTGGAGGACTCGAGCCTGACAGTGAGAAAGCTGGCGCCTGCAAGTATCACCTTATGCGCCTCCCCCACCTATCTCGCACAACATCAAACTCCCCAAATTCCCGACGACTTGACGAACCATAATTGCATTATCGACAGCAATTATAAAAAGGGGCCTCACTGGCCGCTGCGCTATAATGGAAAAATAAAAACCATCAATGTACACGGGCGTTTTCACGTTAATGGCGCAACCGCAGCCCGGGAAATGGCCATTGCAGGACAAGGCATCGCGCTTTGCCCAAGCTATTTAATCAACAAATATCTGGCCAGCGGTGAACTTGTGGCGCTCTTGCAAGAGTATAATGCCTTTGAGCTTGGCCTTTACGCCCTTTTTCCCCACAATCGCCATCTGGCAAAAAAAGTCAGAGTGTTTGTGGACCATCTCGTCGATTACTTCGCCCAACCAGCAAATTGGAATCAACACAAATATCCATAGGGACCTAATAGACTTACAAGCGGAAGAGAAACGCATAGGTCAAATAGGTATAGCTTGCCCGTCGGAACGCAAAGTGAGCGCCAGTTTAAAATAGAAATAGCCAGCGGCCAGTGCAATCAGGGGAGCCAATGGCAAAAGCCAATAGCGCAGTACGTCCTGCGATACCCACAGCACGGAAAAACTTCACCGCCGGTCATACCACCAACACCCATGGCAACAAGTACCATCAAGCAAAATTACGGAACGCAGGCTGTTGCCTTTTTACTCAGGCTTGACGATGAGTTGCGTGACGATATAATTCTTGCGCCCAGACTTGTGAGCCACCTCTTTCATGTCGAGCTGTTCGCCTTTATAGGGAATGCCAGATGCCCGCTGGCTGACCATTTTTACGGAACGACCATCGTCCAGTCTGACCGTCAGATTATAGCTGGCATTGCCGCTACGGGCGAGGTTCGCTTCGAGAATGGTGCCATGAACCATTCTTGTCGCTGTCACCTTATCGATCTGCGCTTGTTGCTCGTAACCCATGAACAGCATAAAGCTCAAGACGACCAAACCAATCCCGCCTGCCATGGCGCCATATTTCAGCCGCTGCATAAAAATCAAATGGTCCATGCGTTTTTTGGTTTCTGGTTTCACGATCAGCATTCCCTTATGGTTTATTGCAAAACTGGAACAATTAACTGCTTTGGATACCTGTGATAAGGTCGCGATATTGCTCAAAGGAACCAATCCAGAACCAGGCGATTTTATCATCATCTGTCTGAACGCCAAGAGTGCGGTATTTCAGCCCGACACGAAACGAAAAAACGGGACGATTTTCATGTACCTGCTTGAAGCGCAGACTGGGATGATTGCGGCTCTCTTTCCAAAGCTTATAATTACGTTCCGCCAGCTTGCGAATATCGCTGGGAAGTTCATCATAGCCCTTCCAGTAGCTGTCTTCGCGCAAATATTCCTCTGATGGCAGGGAAATAAGATGGTAGGATAGTCTTTGTTGCTGTTTGGCATATTTTTTGAGCGTGTCATCGGCTGCTTCTTCCAGCCAGAGCTGTGACTGTGGAGACGAGACGAGGCGATCCCACTCACTTTTATCTTCCAGTCTTTCAATTATTTCATAGGCGATGCGGTCACGTTCTGCCTTTGGCTGGGCCATCAAAGCTTCCACGGCCTTATCGACAATATCACTCATCCTATTTCCCCATTTTTATCCTGATGCAAATTTCATACGCCTTGTTGGCCTCTGACACCAGTCACAAGAACACTCTTGAGATGCTACAAACCGTCTCAGTGTCTTTTGGAATGAACGGCTTGTTCGGACGTCGCCCGGTCGGGCTCTGGTTGGTGCGGTGTTCGAAGTTGCGCCATTTTTTATATCTCACGGCTATTCCGCGCGGGCGCGTGCCTTCGATGCAGCGGCCTGTTCGGCCGTCGCCCGGTCGGGCTCTGGTTGGTGCGGTGTTCGAAGTTGCGCCATGCACGCATGGAGATTGGGTGTGACAATAAACTTATTTAACCGCATGATCACATCGGCTATACTCTTTGAACTTTCAAGTGGAATGCCAAGCCAATGCTGAAAATTGAGTTCAGATCGCTGTTTGTGTTTTTTCTCCTGACCGGGATTTTTATTGGTCAGGTGCTTCCGTTTGATCGTTCAATGGGTCTGTTCGAGCGCGAGGAAGTGCAAGAAAGCACCCTGTCGGAAACCAAAGCCGACAAGCCTGATGGGGCACCGCTACATATAGCTTTCACCATTGCACCAGATACCTGCCCGATCATGCAAAATCGGGATGGCAATGTGATAATTGCCGTCCGCATCTCATCGCGATGTGCCCGGTTTCATATCGGCCATACACCACGCGGCCCTCCTCTCAGCGTCTGAAATTTGGATGCCTGCCCCCTCTCCTTTAATTCTTTCGTCCTCGATTGTCTAACGGCGTGGGGAAGCTGCATGCTGTGTCGCTCGGTACTTATACACTGACCACCCTGCCAGTCTTTATTGCCGAGCGATGCAGGTACGCATGCGTGGCGGGCTTGCCCAGTATTTTCCTGCGCCAAAAGACACCCACCGCTAGAGGAGCGAAACAATGCGTAAAAAACAACCCGTTTTTGCGATCTTCGACAATATGAATGAAGCTATTGATGCCATCCACTCAATGAAATGGACACGTCACGATATTGATCAACTGTCTATTGTCGCTAAGGACTGGCGGACACAGATCCAATCAGAAAAATACCAATCCACAGGAGATAAGGTCAAAACCGGATCCCTTGAGATCGTATGGGACGATCTCCACATTCACACCTTGAAAACGGCACGTTTCTTTCGCCGTGGCGTTGCTGGATTGCTCCTTGCTGGTCCTTTGTCGAGGTGGGCTTTGGAGACAATTACATCGGATGGTACTGATGATGGACTGTATGCTCTTGGCATCGGGCTCGAAGATATGGGCGTCTGTGAGGATGATATCAATGAGTGCAAAGCCGATATCAGGGACGGAAAAATTCTTGTCCTGATCCCGGCAAAAAAAACCATCTCGATCGAGCTCGGCGATAAGCCGAACACCAAGAGACGCATCTCCGACATGGCGAAATACTGCTAAATCCTGTTTTGGCTGAGTTTTCCCACAATTCTTCGCTCATTCAAAGAGGAGCAAAACAATGACCAATCTGCGTCCGGTCCTGCTTGTTATTGGGACCCTGCTTGCAACGCTTGGCTGCGCCGAAATGTTACCGGCAATTTATGACCTCTCACTTGGCAACAAAGACTGGAAGGTCTTTGCTGTTTCTTCGATGGTCACATTGTTTATCGGTATTGCAATGAACATCTCCACAAGGGGCGATAACACCGACATTTCGATCCGGCAGGCGTTCATCATGACCGCAGGTTCCTGGATCGCGCTCACAGCATTTGGCGCCATCCCCTTCACATTATCATCTCTGCATCTAAGTTATACCGACGCCTTTTTCGAAACCATGTCGGGCATTACCACTACGGGCTCTACAGTCATCTCGGGGCTGGACAAGGTAGCGCCAGGGATCTTGTTGTGGCGAGGCGAGTTGCAATGGCTGGGCGGACTTGGTGTTATTGTTATGGCCATCGCCGTACTGCCAATCCTCAAGGTCGGCGGCATACAATTATTCAAGGTCGAGGCGTTCGATACGTCGGGAAAGATCCTGCCGCGCGCCACGCAAATATCAGGTGCACTCACCGCTGTTTATCTGGTCCTGACATTTATATGCGCGATCAGCTACGCTATTGCCGGAATGAGCAGCTTTGATGCGATTGTTCACGCCATGACGACTGTGGCGACCGGGGGCATGTCCAATCATGACGCATCATTGGGACATTTCGACAGTCTGAATATCGAATTAATCGCCATTTTCTTTATGATCATGGGAAGTCTTCCCTTCTTGCTCTATGTTCGTTTATTACAGGGCCACCCCATGGCGATCCTGCGCGATACACAGGTGCGAGGGTTTTTCAAAATTGCAGGAGTAGCCACCTTTCTGGCTTGGCTGGCGCAGTCAACCAGTGGGCATGAACCTGGCCTTTTGGAGTTGCGCGATGCGAGTTTCGCCGTCGTTTCCGTGATGACCGGCACCGGATACACAACGGTTGATTATAGCAAATGGAGTGTATTTGCGGTCACGTTGTTTTTCCTTGTGACCTTTATCGGTGGATGTTCGGGCTCAACTTCGTGCGGCATCAAGATCTTCCGATTTCAGATCATCTTTATCAGCCTGCGAAACCGCGCGCGCCAATTGCTATACCCCAACGGGGTGTTTCCGCAAAAATACAATAATGACAAGCTATCGGACAGTACAATCAACTCTGTGATGGGTTTTCTATTTTTGTTTCTCGTCAGCTTCTTTGTCATATCGGGGCTCTTGGAATTTATGGGCCTTGATCTGATCTCTGCCATGTCGGCGACCGCCACCTCCATGGCAAATGTGGGTCCCGGCCTTGGAGATGTGGTCGGGCCAGCTGGAAACTTTGCGTCACTGACCAGCCCGAGTAAATGGATCCTTTCCTATGCCATGCTGCTGGGGCGACTGGAAATTTTCACGATACTGGTATTCCTTTTGCCCTCGTTCTGGCTCGGCTGATTTTTTAAAAGAGAGTTCTATTGAAAAACGCGATGGCATGGAAATGCAGTTATAAATAACGCCTCTGTCACGCGCCTGCTCAGATGCCAGAGCACTATCGAAGAGAACCAATCGAACTGATAGATAATTTTGATATCATCAAATGGAGACAATAAAAATCAACTGGCCCTATGTTGGCACCGCAACAATGCCGCCATACTCACCAAATAGATCTAAGTGTTTGATATTAAATGGCTGGGGATCCAGGACTCGAACCTGGACCGACGGAGTCAGAGTCCGTTGTCCTACCAATTAGACTAATCCCCAATATCCGCGCAACATTACCATTGACTTCAAGGCAGCGCGGAAAATCTGTCTAGCAGAGAAGCTGGGCGATCTCAAGGGGGCAAAGCAGATAGTTTACTCGCACCGTTTAAAAACCTCGCACAAGTCAGATTTTCAAAGCTTTCGCCCTCTTTATTGCACGCCAGACAGCAATTCGGGGCGATATTCAAAGTGCATGGTATCATAGTGATACCATTTACCTCCCCAGATAAAACCGTGATTCTCAAAGATCTTCACGATCTCCAGCGGAATTTTATTGCGCCAGCGATAGAGCCCTCCCTTGCCGGGTTTGGACCACCGCCAATAATGGGCCTGCTTGACATTAATATCGATCGCCGCACCATAGGCATGAACACTATAGCGCTTGGTGCCAGCGATCACCCGGCAATTATAGATCCCTGACATGGGCGACAGATATTTTTTCATGCCCGGCTGTTTGTCGATCAACAGATCGAGCTCAAGTGATATTTTTTGTAATTTGTCGGCGACCCCATTGATTGACGTGACCTTGATTCTTTTTCCGCCATGCCTTGGCAGCCAGACAATCGTTTGCAGCTGGTCTCGCACCTGGCGCTTGCGGCAATCCCCGTACATCTTATTGAAAAACGGCTGATAGCGCACCCGCCCCGGGTCCTGATTTTTCGCGGGAGACAAACCTTTATCGCCTTTATGATAGGGAGCGAAAAACTGGTCTTGCAGATCAGGATCTTTCAACTTGCGCTCAAAACTTTTGCCAGACTTTCCATCGTCAAAAGCCATCGTGCTGCCGTCTTGCCAGATCACACGGGCACCATCATGGCCACGCAAAAAATCTGGATAGGCCGCCACCAGCCGATCCAGCAAAGCGGCATGTTTGCTATTGGGGGTGGAAGATTGTTTGGAATTTTCAGACGCCTTGAGAGGCAAGCAAACGATCACAAAGGAACAGACCAGACACACAAAACGCCAACTCATGGCTTGTTTCCCCTTCAATCCTTCGAACGTTTCATCACTTGACAAGCTGACTCTGCACGGAAGCGCACAATACAATCAAGCGCCAATGTGGTACAGCCCCTATCAACATATAGCTGCGCTTGCCCTGACGCCAGCGGACATAATTTTCATCTCCGCGATACCCACGCTCCAGTGTCAAGGAACCACCGCTTTGATTGCCCACATACAGTCCCACCGGCACCGCGCCATTATTCTTGTCGCGATAGGCCAGCCTCGCATATTTCTGTCCCTTGATCTGCACGGGCGACGCCCCAACAAAAATCAACCCATCGTCGCGCAATATCGGGATGAGGGTTGGGGCGATCTGTGTATTGGTAAACTGAAACAGGGCCAGTTCGTAGTTGCGACTTTTACCAGTATATTGATCAAGCAGACGCGCCGCATCCTTTTTATGACGAGCGGCAACAGATTCGTACCATTTGTCGGGCGACCCAGCCTGTGGGCGGCTCGTCGCCGCTGTCGTTTTAGGCGCCTTCAAATTATTCATCAGGGCTTTAGAGCGCACCTGTTCAGTGCTCAATCGTTCATTATTCCAAAAGCTGTTCACAAAAGGATCGGCGCCCGGCCCACCGCTACCAGCTGAATTACTGGCCAAATACCCCCCGACTGCCCCAAGCGATACAAGCACCACGCCAGCAGCCATTGCTGGCATCAGTATATTTTGTTTGGGAATTTGACGAGGAGCTGCAACCAGTTTTTCTGCTTGAACGGGGATATTTGAGGCGCGATCAATCGCCACCTGCTTTGCTTCCGCCTGTAGCATCGAAGAAAAGGCCTTGGACAATCGCTGGCTGGTTGATTGCAAACGCTGGAATTGCGCGTAGGTGACACGATCAGCAGCAAACACCTCATCGACCACCCGGGTTTGCGCCTCGCCAAGCTCACCATCACCATATGCTATAAGGATTTCATCGCTAAGCTGCGTCATGCGCTGTCCCCTCAACTGGTCCAGCCATTGATGTGGCTCGTATAACGGGTTGCGGGGGGTCTTCGGCACTAAATTGCTGCTGTGCTGCTGCCAATGCTCCCATCAATTCCTCAATGGAAATATCCAAAAGCAGGGCCGTGGCGGCATAAGAAAAGTTCTCGCCATAGATAAGCAGTAACAAAGCCCGATGCAGGGTTGGCAATTCACCCATAATTTTCGCAAGAGACGGATCAAGCCCTTTTTGGATAGCTTCATTTTCGTTCCCGGAGAGAAATATATGCGCACTTTGCGAAAGATCTTTGGCGTCTTTGACCTCATTGATCCACAGTTCATAGAGCTTTTTTAACTGATAATATTCAAATGCCGAGGACGAAAGGTCGAGATTTGACGAGCGGTCTCCCATTAATGACAAGCGCTCGACAAGCATATTGGCCGCGCGGTCATCACCAGACAAGATAAGTGCAAAGCGTTTTTGGCGCAGCCAGTTTTCACACTGCTCCCCCTCGCCTCGATCAAGACCTTGTTCGCGTTGCTGCATTGCAAAAGATACCTCTAAAACACACATCAGCTCCCGCTTGCTTATTTGAAGCAAGGAGAATCATCTCAAGGCTCATATTATACACTATCCACGCATCGCCAAACCAGTCATGTCAGTGCCATAAAAAAAGGAAACGGAACTGATGGCTAGAAACACCACACGAACACATAAACCGCGACATCTAACTTGACCAAAAACGAGTGCGACAATTGTAACTTACACCCTCCTAAAAAATGCTTTAAGATCGATAAGCATCATCTGTTTAATTTTAATTGCGCCCGTTTACCGTCTATTTAGACTCTGGATTGCATACAAAGGTTCGCGTCATTTCCAATGGGAACATTAAAAAAAATAACCTCCCGCCTTACTTCAGGGAAAACAGATCGCATGCGACCGAGCCAGGACTTAGTCCCGACAACCGCAAAACAGCCATCTTCCGGCTTAATGAGACGCCTACGCGACCTCGGTTTGAAACGTGGCGCTGTATCTTTATTCTTTCGCCGGATCCTCAAAAAACAATCGACACGCTCGATCATCGAAATGGGCCGTACCAGCATAAGCAAAAGCCGGTCAGGCATTTCCAAGGCCACCGAAGTCACCGGACAGGAACTATCGAGCCGCGCCAAGCAGACGGCCCGATCCATCAAGCACCATTCCAAGCCCGAAAATCTCAACAAGGATTATCGTAAACTCCTGCATCTGACACAGGAAATGGGCTATGATCGAGCCATCGAAAAACTGTTTTTCGTGCCTGCCAAGGGATTTGTCCCGCTGGATGAGTTGACGATTGACAGCCCGAATAGGCAATTTGGTCATAACTATCACCCCATACACCGCCTGAGCTTCAATTGGGCGATGGCACAAATTCCAGATCAGTTAAGAGATTTTACCTTTGTCGATTATGGCGCTGGCCGTGGTCGCGCTCTGATATTGGCCGCTCTGCACCCATTTCGTAAAATCATCGGCGTCGAGTTTGCCAAGGAGCTACATGACGATGCCAATATGAACATCGCCCAGTTTCCGCGCAGCTTGATGAAATGCCGCGATGTCGATTGCCTCTTAATGGATGCCGTCGATTTCCCCATTCCCGAGTCCAAAGGCGTCTTTTTATTCAATGACAGCTTTGACCGCGAAGTACTGGAGACGGTGCTGGCGCGCATCAGCTCTTCTTATCGCACTAATCCACGCCGCATGTATCTGATTTTTGTCCGGCCTTTAAACGCAGCTGTGCTCGATAGCCTGATGGAGCGCACCGTCATTTTCGAACCGATCTATCATTCCCAATCGGAAAAAATACGCATGCAAATCCTCAGCCCAGACCAGGTGCAGATTTTCAGAACGCTTATTTAGATCTCTCGGCTAATCGCGCGTTGCGCGGCCTCCGATGGGGCGCGCAACAGCGCGGCGGCCAGTCAGCCTTGCCGATGGGTACATCGGGGTTTTTAATATCTTGAAGCCTTGCATGGAAAAAGAATTCCGACACTCGGGAGGCAAGCGTGACTACGCGCCGCGCTTTGCGCGCTCATCGAAGGCCGCGCGTTAGCGCGAATAGCCGCGAGATAGATTAAGCCACAAGTAAAATCAGATCCTTACCACAAACACCGAACAGGTAGCGTGGCGGACGATTTTGGAGGCGGTACTGCCAAGCAGATAATCGCTTGCAGTTTGGGGCGCGTGCGAGCCGACAACAATAACATTCGCTTCTATCTTTTGAGCAAGCTTTATGACTTCATCATAAGGTGAACCGTGCTTGATGACGAGTTCATAGTGATCTTTGGGCAGCCCTTTTTCTTCCAGCCTCGCTTCAAGGGCTGTTCTGGTCTCGGCCATTGCTTTTTCTTGATAGTCGTTGGTCATGAAACTGTCGACAATCGCTGGAATGGCAGGCAAAACTGTCATCAAGATCAAATCGGCCCCTCTACGTTCCGCCATTTCGCGGGCAGTATCCAGCACCTTGGCGCCTGCGTGAGAAAGATCGAGGGGGACGAGAATTTTTTCGCTCATTATACTCTCCGATATTCTTTTGTTTCGACTAACAGACAGATAGGATAACCTATTGGTGATTACCAGTATAAACCGGCATGATCCAAAACTAATTGATGCAGGTCACGAGGCGCAACCAATGAACAAGAATAAAACCGGCCTATACTCCCCGCTCACCATGCTCATATTGTTGGCTGTTGCCATGCAATTATCCCACCAGACATGGCACACACTGGTCAATAATTTCACTGTTTCGGAACTGGGTTTCTCGGGCCGCGAGATCGGCATTGTCGGCTCGGTGCGCGAAATTCCAGGATTCCTGGCCTTTGGAGCCATCTTGCTAGTCCTGTTCATGCGCGAACAATATCTGGCTTATGTCTCTTTGCTGGTGCTTGCTGCTGGCACGGCGATGACGGGCCTGTTCCCCAGCGAATATGGATTTTATATCACAACCATCATCATGTCGCTAGGCTTTCACTATTTCGAGACCATGAATCAATCGCTTTCCTTGCAATGGCTGCCAAAGGATGAGGCCGCCTATGGACTTGGCAAGATTGTTGCCGCGGGCTCGTTCGCGTCACTGGCCGCCTATGGGCTAATCTATCTGACCTGGAGTTTGCTGGGTCTTCCTTACTGGCAGATATATCTGATCGCTGGTGTACTGACCGCCGCGCTACTGGTCTTCGTCATGATACGGTTTCCCCTGTTTCCCCAGCATGTCGAACAACATAAAAAACTGCTCATGCGCCAGCGCTACTGGCTCTACTATGCCTTGACCTTTATGGGCGGCGCACGACGTCAGATCTTTATCGTCTTTGCCGGTTTCATGATGGTGGAAAAATTTGGCTATTCGGTTGGAGCCATCACCACCCTGTTTTTGATCAATCACCTGTTCAATATGTTTTTCGCCCCCAAAATAGGCAAGCTGATCAGACATATTGGCGAGCGCTCGGCTCTCACTCTCGAATATATCGGCCTGATCGTCATATTCTCCACCTATGCCTTTGTCGAGAATGCCACTCTTGCGGCCGTGCTATATGTAGCGGATCACGGTTTTTTCGCCATGGCGATCGCTATCAAAACCTATTTTCAGAAAATCGCCGATCCAAAGGACATTGCTCCAACTGCTGGCGTCGCGTTCTCGATCAACCATATCGCGGCGGTCTCTCTGCCGGTGATGCTCGGCTATGTCTGGCTACAAAACCCCTCGGCAGTATTCCTGATCGGCGCAGCTATGGCCTTCATTTCTCTATTACTGGCCCGCCTTGTGCCCCGTCACCCGGAACCAGGTTTTGAGCATATTGGCCTTGCCCCAAAAGCCAAACCGGCTGAGTAAGCCAAGATTTATCGTGGCTTGGCAATGCCGCGATAGTTGAAGCCAAGCAATCCAGGCACACCGCGCATACGCTTTTTCTCGATTTCCGCGATGTCGAACCCCTCGTCCAGCAACAAGGTCTCGACATTACGGTTGAGATGACAACCACCAGCCACCTTCCCCCATAGGGAGTTAAGACGATTTTGCCACTTGGCAGTACTCGATTTGTCACTGAGACCATGCTCGCTAAACAGTAATTGGCCGCCGGGCTTTAAAACGCGCCGCGCTTCTCTAACCGCACTGGCATTATCAGGGATCGTGCAAAAACTATAAGTGACCAGCACCGTATCGACGCTTTGGTCTTCAAGCGGGGTGTTTTCAGCCCCCACGATATGCAGATCCACGTCGAACGGCATTGTTTTGGCGGTCACATGTGCCTTGTTCATGAGTGCCTTGCTGGGATCAATACCAATCAGCTTTTTGACCTTGTTGGCATCGTAAAACGGCATATTGAGACCTGACCCCATGCCAAACTCAACAACCACACCCTCCGCCAGCGGCACGATTTTTTGCCTCTGCTCCGAAATCGGCGGTAAGGAACAGGCTCCATGCACGAGCCATGGAGAGACAAAACGATCGAAAACGCCTTCTTTGCGTGCTTGCTGCGCACCACAGACATGAACACTCATTCTCGCTCCTTGCAGATAATCGTTATCGTGACCTGTTTTGACAGACGTTTTGCTCCCAGTATAATCACAATTTCGCGAATTCAATATGAGGAACGATGATGGATGTTTTCGACTTGCCGGACGATCATTGGTTGCGGGTTGCTCACAAAAAGTCGATCCGTCATAGACTCGAAGTCGAAAACAGTGAAAAATGTGGCTGTTTTCACTGCTTAAAATCCTTCACTCCCGCCCGCATCAACGATTGGACTGATGGTCCAGAAATCGAAAAACAGACCGCTCTGTGCCCATTTTGCGGCATCGATAGCGTCGTTGGTGACGCCTCGGACTACGCGATCACCGTCGATTTTCTCGCCCAAATGCAAGAAGCCTGGTTTGGGTTGCCCTGAAGACTGAACCACATTTTTTTTCGATCAACTCTCGATCACAGATATATGAACTCATATGATATGACTGCGCTCCCCCTTTCTCCTAAAATATCGATGTAACTCGTCTGTTCCATATCAGACCTGTCAACAATTGCGGGCTTGTCCCGTCTAAAAATCTTAAACAGGAGCGAAACTAACTATCATGAAAAAAATAAACCGGCTTGCATTAGCAGCGATGGCTGCCCTCTTTTCGTTTACAGTTGCGGCATCGGCCGCACCGTTTGGCAATAAAGACGATATATCCTTTGCCAAAAGCCTTTGGACCGCTCTTGAAAAAGCAGAATTTGTTGGTCCCAACCGCATTAATGTGCGCCCGTTTGAAGGTAATGAGCCTCATGGTGCCATTCAGCAAGTGCTTGGTAAAACAATCACCGTTGACGGCAAAACCGGCAAAGTCCTCGTCAAAGCCAATCACGGTGGCAAAGGCGCCTCGGTCGCCACGGTCTATGACAATCCCAACAAGTTCCTGGGTGCCTATACCGTGATGTTCAAACGCGAAGCTGGCTATGACACCAAAAACAAAGACTGGTTCTGGGCAAAATATAATAAAGCCGGTGCACTTATGACCAACCCTAAAAAGATGCAGCTGGCTGGCCGTGTTGCCAAGGGCGCTCAAAAGGGCTGCATCTTCTGCCATACTGCAGCAGGCGGCGAAGACCTTGAAACTCTGACGGAAAAGTAGACCCTCTCTACCGATCCCTCCCAGGGTGCAATCTCGCTCTTTCCCGCTTTCTTCTCCGTGGGACCTTGAAGAGCGAGATTGTTTTCTGGCGTTTACAGCCAGACTAACGATTGAGATACCGTAGATGACGAGCGGCTCAGATGTGCGTGATCAATGCTGGCGCTCAGGAACGCGCACTGTCATACCATCCATCTCATCAGTAATATTTATCTGACATGACAGCCGGCTATTATCCTGAACGTCAACGGCGAAATCCAGCATATCTTCTTCCATATCAGTGGCTTTGCCGGTTTTTTCTCGCCATTCTTCATCGACATAAACATGGCAGGTTGCGCAAGAGCAGGCGCCCGTGCACTCTGCAACGATCCCAGGCACTAAATGTTTGATGGCAACTTCCATCAATGTCTGGCCCGTTTGCGCTTCAACGGTGTGTTTTTTCCCTGTGGGATCAATATAGTTGATAATTGGCATTGTGATCCTTTGGCAGATAACTCGGTCATATCTTTGAAAGACAAGACAATTGGTTTGAGATACAGGCATCTGGATCAACCCAGGACCTGTTGAAGTACACGGTCATAGGCTAAAACTGTTTTTAAGTCCATGATCTGTGGCAAGGACATATATCTGTTGGATGAGCACCTAAATCAAGACTGCATCATCACCGACGTCAAGATGTCTCATGATAGCGATTTTGGTTTCTTCCAGATCACTTTGCAACAGCGACAAAATTGCCGTGCGAATTGATGAATTGAGCGGCTCGTCCACTTGCTCCAATTGCGCGGCCCGCTTGCCAACGGCAAAAGCACCGATACCCCGAGCAGACCCCTTAAGAGAATGAGCAGCTTCAAACCAGTCCTTGGAGCTTTGCGGAGATTTCAAACGCTCCAGATACAGCGCTGACTGATCAACAAACATCATCAACACTTCTTGTTCAAGCTCAAAATTGCCAAGTGTGAATTTGGCCAAAAAGCTGGTATCAAGCAATATAGATTCATCAATTCTCGCGCTCATAAGCAAATCTCCCAATGTTTGAATTGTGATTATATAATATCTTACATAATGGAGGGTTAAACACCCAGTAAGCTGTGTTCAAAATGTCGATATCCCCGCGCTATTTACCTTTGTGGGAATAAATCACTTTTTGGCCCTAAAGAGAGGCTAGGAAAGAACCATTCAGGTCTGATACTCTTAACCTTGTCAAGACCCCACCTATGGGGCCTTAATATGCACAATAGGGGTTATTCGACAGGTAACTGGTTAACAGCGACAGGTCACACAAGATCGAATATGATAGGCTGAAGGACTGATTCGGCATGAATTTTGGAAAGAAATCATGCGCGGTACATAATCAAAAGGCAGTGTGATAAATGACGAGGGATCGCAACAACCCATCTCATTCAGAGAATCTGGCAGGGAATCCGGTAGGCACGGCGCCTCACACCGGCCCCATAGGTTCGCACGATCAAAATATCGCCGCCAAACCCCAAGGCAAACCTGCAAGAGCACCGCAAGCTAGACCCGCCCCCTTGCCAGCAGCAAAACCGGCACAAAATCCCACCTCATTGCTAGCCAGACAGGTACCAGAACCGCAAGCGAGCGCCGCTCGCCCTCCAGCCTCTCCCGTCATGGCGACACCTGTCAAAAGACCAGTCAGTCCACCATCGCACGCGCCAGCACCAGGTCCGGGCGTTCACAAACCAGCAGCTCCTATGGCGCGCCCTGTCTCAGCGCCAGTCTCAAAACCAGCCGCTACGCCAGCCACACCAGCGCCAGCGCCCGGCCCAAGTCAAGCCGGCAGAGTTGCACTGCCCTTGCCAAAATCGCTGGCCGGAGCGGCTCACAAACCACAAATGGGGCAGCCCCAACGAGCTCGCACCAGTACGGCACAAGCCCGGCCCGCTTCCACGCCTCCACCAAAGCCAGCTCCCGCCCCAACCATTGGTCTTTCAGAGCCTAGCGAAAATAATTCTCAAAGCGCGCATCAGAGCACCAGTTCTGTGCCCCCCCGTCCCGCTGCACCGTCCCCTGCAAATCAACAAAATCCTGCTGCCCCAAATCAGGGCTTGGCTTCAGATCCACTTACCTCCACGGCCCAACAAAGCCCCCGCAGACGAAAAGCTGCGCCACAACAACCTGAACTAGAGCGCCAATATCTACCAACCGGCATGCCGCGCCCACGCGCTTCCTTGCACGAAAAAAGCAAGGCTCCCTCGATTGGCGGCCTCATACACTCAATGCAGGCCGAGCCGAGCAAAGCGCCCTATTACACCGCCGTCATCACCTCGGTGATCTGGCTGTTTATCGGCGGCCTGCTTGGCTGGTTGCTGGTTGGTCAAAGTCTAAATGATTTTACGGGATATAAATCCGTACTAGGCACCTCATCAGTTTATATTCTGGCGGCGGCGGTCCTCGTGCCAATTGCCCTGTTCTGGTTCATTGCCCAGCTTGTTGTACGCTCACAAGAAATGAAACTGATGGCCTCAGCCATGACCGAGGTGGCGATCCGCCTTGCTGAACCTGACAAGATGGCGGAACAAAAAGTTGCCTCCGTCGGCCAGACCATTCGCCGACAGGTGTCAGCTATGGATGACGCCATTTCAAGAGCCATTGGACGGGCTGGTGAACTCGAAGCGCTTGTTCACAATGAAGTTGCCGCGCTGGAGCGGTCCTATTCGCAAAATGAGTTTATCATCCGCAACCTGCTCAATGAACTCGTCAATGAGCGCGAAGCCATTGCCCACAATGGCATTCAGGTCAAACAGACATTGCAAGGAGTGGGCGCACAAGTGTCCAAACATATCCGCCTTGCCACCGATGATATAGGCAAAAACCTTGCCCAACATGGCACTATGTCTGCCCTCAAACTGCAACAGGCTGGCGATCAGGTTACCAAGGCCATTCAAACGACCACCGAACAAACAGTTGCCATCAAGCAGAAAATCTCTACTGAGCTTCCCCAACTCTTGAATAAAATGAATGCCGAACAAGTAAAACTTGGCAATGTAATTGACGGGGCCAATCGCAATCTGGGGCAACTGGACACGACCCTTGCCAAGCGCACAACCGCTCTTGATCATCAGCTAACCGCGCGTACAAGCGAAATTGATGGCATGATCGCCAAACATTCTGGTGAGCTCAATACAAAGCTTGTCCAAAAAGTCAAAGCACTGGACGCCAGCCTCGCCATGCGCACTAAGTCCATGGACAAGGTTTTGAGTGCCAAAGCTGGTGAGCTGGATCAAACATTCCTCACTCACCGCGAAGCCATTGATACAACAATGCAGCAAAAAGCCGTTGAAATCGATGAGGCGATCGCCACACAGGCACAAGCCATGGACGCCTCCTTGACCCAAAAGGCGCGCACCATTGACGCGGCATTTGATCAACGCCTCGCCAGTCTTGAAGAAAGTGCCCCCGTAGATCAGCATCCAGTCGAACAAACTCCTACATCAAATAGAGATCTCTCGATGCTGCGCGGTTCTGAAGCCCTTGAACGCGCTATGCACGACCAAACCAAAAACCTGCAAGCCGACCTCGACAATAATCGTGGCAATCTTGATCAGACCATCGGCAAGCAGAACCAGCTCTCGCCAAAAATTACTCTGATG
The DNA here is from genome assembly GCA_024280895.1 of Alphaproteobacteria bacterium. GTDB lineage: Bacteria > Pseudomonadota > Alphaproteobacteria > Rhizobiales > JAKIUO01 > JAKIUO01. The sequence goes on from JAJRPI010000035.1 coordinate 37,961, forward strand.
ACGAAAAAACATGATCAACTATTGCATGATCATGACGATCAGGTCGCGCTTGTGCGCGACCAGTTCGCAGCTCAAAGTGGTGATCTTTTGGCAACCGCGCGTCTGTTGACCAGTCCTGACATGAAAATGAGCGCTATGATGGGGCCACAGCAAAACAAGGCCCGCGCCATTCTGGGGGATCTTGTTTCACGATCGCAAGAGCTCGAAAAAAGCCGTTTGGCACATACACAGGCCTTGCAGAATTCACTGATGCTGACCGACGAAACCGCAGATATATTAAAGAAACAACTTGCCGGCAATGCCAGCCCTCGCGCGCTAAAAGCAGCGCAAGATGTAGATCATGGCACGGCGCAAAGCGTCTTTAATACCCAAAAGCTCATAAGAGAAATGGAAACCAATGCGACCGCTGCATCCCAACAGGTCGTCGAGACGGTTACCAGCATGTCACGTTCAAGCAACCGGACTAAAGTCCTGCCCGGCGACATTGCCAACACTTCGACCGATATCAGGAAGGCAGTTGATATGCAAATGCAGGCGCTGGATGCACTGGCACAAATTTCAGGAACCAATATCAGCAGTGGGTTGGCCAGCGCCACTGGTACCGGTTCTGCGAGTGGTCCCTCCACAATGGGACGATCTGTACATGGACAAGGAATGCTTGGGCAAAATATAGTTGGACAAGGCCAGCTACCATCAGGAAATAATATGGGTGCCATGCCGCCAGCAGTACCTAACGCAAAAGATCGCCTGACACCTGGCGGCAAGCGGCCAAGCCAATGGTCGTTTGGAGATCTGCTCGCCAGAGTTGCTGATACCGATAGCGAGCACGAGGAGCAGCCTCTTCCCACCTATCGCCCATCCAGTAACGCGAACTCAGGCAACGGACCAGTCCCCGGTAATGCGAGTGGCCGAAAATCCAATCTTTCCCTGGACCCTCTTGATATTTTACGCGTCGACGATATTGCCAGAGCCCTTGATAGCCACACCGCAGCGCTCGCCTGGAACCGATCCCAGGCTGGCGAACGCAATGTCTTTACCAGGGGACTTTACACAAGCGAGGGCCAAGCCACCTTTGATCAGATTTCCGAGCGCTATGCGGCGGATAACAGCTTTCGCAACACTGTCGAAAAATATGTCATTGATTTCGAAGGACTGCTGAAAGAAGCTGACGAAAAAGACCCTAGCGGGCGCATCATTCAGAACTATCTGACAACTGATGCTGGCCGCGCCTATCTGATGCTTGCCCACATCACAGGACGGCTTGGCTAGATCGAGCCATTTACCTTGACCTCACCCAGATAAAAATTCTCCGCCTATTGGACAATGCTCCCCCAGCGTCTATAAAGCTGTTAACAATAACAGCTAATAGGAGAAAACTGTCATGGCAAAAATCGCTTGGATCGGGCTTGGCGTGATGGGTACTCACATGGCTGGACATCTGGCCAGCAAATCTGACCACGAAATCACCGTTTACAATCGAACAGCGCAAAAGTCTCTCGACTGGGTAAGCACATTTGGCGGCGATCATGCTCCCACGCCCTTGCTAGCCGCCGAAGGTGCCGATTTCGTTTTTTGCTGCGTTGGCAATGACCGAGATCTGCGCGAGGTCACACTGGGACCAAATGGAGCTTTTTCCTCTTTGAAACCAGGAGCCATCTTCATTGACCATACCAGCTCCTCGGCGACGATTGCCCGCGAACTGGACGCGCAAGCGCAAGACAAAGGGGCCCATTTTCTCGATGCGCCCGTATCTGGCGGGGAAAAAGGCGCGCAGGATGGCATTTTGACGGTTATGACAGGAGGGCAAGAAAGCACTTTTTCCCAGGCAAAACCATTGATCGATTGCTTCGCCGCCAACTGCAAACTGATGGGATCAGCAGGCGCTGGACAGCTGACAAAAATGGTTAACCAAATCGCTATTGCAGGACTGGTACAGGCTCTTGCTGAAGCCGTGCACTTTGCCGAAAATGCCGAGCTTGATGTGGCAGAGGTTATGTCGGTGATCACCAAGGGCGCTGCCCAAAGCTGGCAGATGGAAAATCGCTGGGAGACCATGAAAGACCGTAAATTTGACTATGGTTTTGCCGTCGACTGGATGCGCAAGGACCTTGCCAATTGCCTTGATGAGGCAAGACGCAATGGCGCTCAATTGCCGGTTGCGGCGCTGGTCGACCAGTTTTATGGCGAGATACAGCAAAAAGGTGGCAATCGGCTAGACACTTCAAGCCTGCTCACCCGGTTGGTACCCAACAAAAAGATCTGAACCACTCGCAGTGTTATTGAGCAGAATTATTCACCCGCGAATTCGAGCGGCAGCTTTGTCGTGAATTTAATTTGCTCCATGGCAAAACTTGAACTTACATCGCTCAATTCAATGCGTGAAATCAGTTTTTTGTAGACCACGTCATAATGGGCAATATCAGATACGACGAGCCGTAACAAATAATCCACCTGACCGCTCATGCGATAAAACTCTACGATTTCGGGCAGCTCTTCAACTGCTGCGTGAAATTGCTTTAGCCACTTTTGGGTATGCTGACTGGTGGAGATAAACACGAACACCGTCACCCCCACATTGATCTTTTGCGGATCGAGTAGTGCAACCCTGCCCTCGATAACTCCATCCGCTTCAAGTTTTTGAATGCGCCGCCAGCAAGGCGTCGTTGAAAGCCCGACCTGTCTGCCAATTTGCGCAACCGGAATGGTGCAATCTTCCTGCAATATCTCCAAAATCTGTAAATCAACACGATCAAGCATATCCACACCTCAATAAATTAGAAATATTTTTCTAAACTGCATGAATATTGTACATTATTTTTCTTATTATACTAATATAAATGTATATTTTAGTTTTATTTTCTATTTCATCGCCGTTTTCACTTGAATTAACAGCTCCATCAACCCTAAATAATACTTATCGAAACGACGAGACCAACCAAAATCAGGATCTACGATATGCTTCAGAATAGTAAAATCGAAAAAAGACCCACAGTTTTCAGAAAACTGGATGAAGATTTCTGGCTGGCCGGTTGTCTTAATGAGAGTGATCTTAAAAGGGCCGCCGACCAAGGCGTTGCGACCATCATCAATATTCTGCCCGAAGATGATGAATTGTGCGAGCTAAGCGATAAAGAAGCCAAAGCCATTGCGACACGTGAAGGGATGGATTACCGGCACATGCCGATCTATGGCCATCAACTAAACAATGAGTTTTTTGCCCGCGCCTTTGGTTATTTGATTGCCGAAACAAAAGGCCCCAAACTTATTTATTGCCGCACTGGCATGCGCTCAGCGTTTCTATGGGGCATGATAAAAGCATCAGAACTTGGCGTCGAAGAAGTACTCGATCGCACGCTCGATATTGGCTTTGATCTGATGGTCATCAAAGACGAGCTGGGAAAAATGGCCAATAAACCCTCACCTCTGGTCGACCTGGCACAAGTAGCCTGACAAAACGAAATGACAAATCTCCCCCCGACGAGCATGGCCCTATCCTTAATAGATAGGCCATGCTTTTGTTTGCCTGATGGTTCTTTCAGCCCTCAAAACCATCTTAAATAAACGCTGTTTAGAATTGTTCATAAAAAACATCTTGCCCTGCCATTTAAGCTGGGTGAGAATGGAGGTTCTGGTAGATCGGACACGAGGTCATAAATTCGCTAACGGATTTTCGAAAAGGGTTCACTCAATGATCGGCCTGGTTATGGTTACACATGGAGCGTTGGGACGAGAGTTTCGCAGTGCGCTTGAGCATGTGGTTGGCCCCCAGACGCAACTTGAAACCATTGCCGTCGATGACGATCTTGATCACGAAATTCTACTTCACAAAATTCGCGCCAGCGTCAAACAGGTCAATGATGGCGATGGTGTCATTTTACTCACGGACCTTTTTGGCAGCACCCCCTCCAATCTTGCCATTGATGCCATGAATGGCTCTCCCATTGAAATGATCAGCGGTATTAATCTTCCCATGCTGATTTCCCTTGCCACCAACCGCCAGAAATTGAATTTATGTGATATTGTTACCGAGGCAAAATCCTGCGGGCGCCGTTATATCCATGTGGCCAGCGACATGTTATGCCAATTTCCCAGACCAAATTCGAGGTCATAAACTCTAAGCGAGTTCAAAATGATTGCCAAAGCCCCAAAACCTTCCGCAAAAAGCAGCTCTATCGACATTCTTATTTGTAATAATAAGGGTCTTCATGCGCGCGCTTCTGCGCTATTTGTCAAATGCGTCCAGCAATTTGATGCGATTATCACCGTCACAAGAGATGGCGAAACCGTTTCTGGCAGCTCGGTCATGGATTTGTTGATGCTGGCAGCAGGCAAAGGCACCTCACTGACCATCAGCGCCAGCGGCAGCCAATCAAATGAAGCCCTTGAGCAATTGGATGCCTTGATCGCGGCAGGATTTTATGAGGAAAATTAGCCCGCCTACCAGGGCATAAAGCTGTTCATGAAGTTCATGGGACGACCAACAGCTCTGTTCATCTGGGCAACACTACCTGTCATGACATACATCCGACTGTTCATGGTACCCATCTGCTGGTTCATCCCCTCCATATGGACATTCATAATCTCCATGCGCTTGTTCATGATCTCGACCTGCACACGCATGGCTTTCATTTCAGACAGCTTCTCGTTCATTTCCGGCATGACCCTGGCAATGACATTCATATCCTTGCCCATATTATCGATACTGCCTGTGAGATGTTCCATCTTTCTGGTCAAAACGGCCATATGTCCAGCCATTGGCGCAATCTGCTGGGCAATCACCCGCATGTCATTAGCAAGATTAAACATCAAAAAGAATCCGTACGCCATGACCAGAACCATCACAAACATGGCTGGGTAAACGATGCGTTCCCAGCGCCGAACCGCGCCCTCAAACACATCGGCAAAACGCTCGAAAGCTTCTGGAGAAAGATTGATTTGGGTGGTATGCAGGGCCGCTTCACCGCTTTCTTTTACATCAGAAAACCTCAGAGACTCTTCGCCCTGGTCATTATCAGACATTTTTACCATGAAATCTCGCTTATGGATGTATCCAACCCGGATACGCTACGCACAACAGTCCATCCTGCTGAATATATTAGGCCATTGTCGCAGCGTACGCAATCAATGTCATTGATCCAGCGGTGGTTTTTGATTTTGAGCTTAATATAGCACAAAAATGCAGCTAATAATCATCAAGGCGCAGATTTTCCCCCGCAAAGTGAATTTTTTTGTTTTCTGACCGTCAAATCAACCGCCCCCAAAGAAGTATATAAAAAAAACTTTATATGTTTGTTGCGCCTGGATCAACAGGGCGCTATGTAGGGTGCAAACAGCCCTTCGTGGCTGCGGACGCCATAACAGACAACATAGTTAAAGGAACATTTCATGGGTGATTATGTCATAGCAGATATCGGCCTTGCCGATTGGGGCCACAAAGAAATCGAGATCGCGGAAACCGAAATGCCAGGCTTGATGGCCTGCGTTGAAGAATATGGCCCTTCAAAACCACTGAAAGGGGCTCGTATCACCGGTTCGCTACATATGACCATCCAGACCGCCGTACTCATCCAAACCTTGCAAGCCCTTGGAGCGCAGGTACGCTGGGCGACCTGCAACATTTTCTCAACGCAAGATCATGCCGCTGCCGCCATCGCTGATCAAGGCACCCCGGTTTTTGCTGTGAAAGGTGAGAGCCTTGTAGACTATTGGGACTATGTGGACAAAATCTTCGATTGGCCAAAAACCGATGAAAACCCTGACGGCACGCCAAACCTCATCCTTGATGATGGCGGGGACGCCACCATGTATATCATTCTTGGTGCCAAGGTAGACGCTGGTGAGGAAATAATTCCTAACCCCGGCAATGAAGAAGAAAAAGTCGTTAAGGCACAGATCCTCAAACGTGCCAAGGCCTCCCCTGGCTGGTTCACTAAACAGCGTGACAATCTGTTGGGCGTTTCAGAAGAAACAACCACCGGCGTGCATCGCCTCTACCAGTTGCAGGAAAAAGGCGAGCTGCCCTTCCCCGCTTTCAACGTCAATGACAGTGTCACCAAGTCAAAATTCGACAATCTGTATGGTTGCCGCGAAAGCCTTGTTGATGGACTGCGCCGTGCAACCGATGTGATGATCGCTGGTAAAGTTGCTGTGGTTTGTGGCTTTGGCGATGTTGGCAAAGGATCAGCCGAAAGCCTACGCTCACAAGGAGCACGCGTCATTGTCACGGAGATCGACCCCATCTGCGCCCTGCAGGCTAGCATGGAAGGCTATCAGGTCGCGACCATGGAAACGGCTGCACCACTGGGCGACATTTTCGTCACCACCACCGGCAACAAGGATGTCATCACTGTCGATCACATGCGGGCCATGAAGGACCGTGCCATCGTTTGCAATATCGGCCATTTCGACAGTGAAATTCAAGTTGATGGTTTGCGTAATTTCAAATGGACCGAGGTCAAGCCACAGGTTGATGAAATCGAATTTCCAGATGGCAAAAAACTCATCTTGTTAGCCGAGGGACGTCTCGTCAATCTTGCTTGTGCCACCGGTCATCCAAGCTTTGTGATGTCCGCCAGTTTCACCAATCAGGTACTGGCTCAGATGGAACTTTATTCTGGTGCCGACAAATATGAGAACAAGGTCTATATTCTACCTAAAAATCTCGATGAAAAAGTCGCCACTCTGCATCTGGCCAAACTCGGCGTCAGACTGACCGAGCTATCTGACGAGCAGGCAGAATATATCAATGTGCCAAAGAACGGTCCATTCAAGCCAGAGCATTATCGCTACTAAGATAATGTCTTCGCAAACAGCGCCAAGGGCTGGCCCTTGGAACCCATCATGTCATAAGGCGGCTTCTCTAGGGAGGCCGCCTTTTATGTGGGACAACAAATCTGTATAGTCATCATTTGACTATTGCTCCATACGCAGAACCGCACTAATGTCAGTTCAACTTATATCACAAAGGGCCGCAGGGTTGACGATGAAGATTAGAAAGCTAGGCTCGATAGGGCTGTTATTTTTTATCCTGCAAGCCTTGCCAGTGCAGGCGAAAATTGTTGACGATTGCATCCAGCAAGCAAATCCGGGGCGCGCTATCAAAGCTTGTACGGAACTACTAAAAGACAAGACTCAAACCCGCACTCAGTTGGCAGCGCTCTATCAGTTGCGCGGCGTTGCCCATGACAATAACGGCAAATATGACAAAGCCATCGCCGACTATAGCCGCGCCATCCGCCTCAAGCCCGATGATGAAGTCCATTACAATCGCGGCGAAGCCTATTTCAAGCAGCAGCGATATAAAAAGGCGATCAAAGACTTTTCGCGGGCCATCCGCTTCAACCGCAAAATGGCCAATGCCTATTATAACCGCGGTACGTCATATTTTCATTTGCGCCGTTTCCGCAGAGCCATCAAGGATTTCAGCCGCACCATCCGGCTTAATCCCAACTATGCGCCCGCATATCGCAACCGCGCGGTGGCCTATAAAAGCCGAGGCAAAAAACACAAGGCGGCGGCCGACTATCGAAAATATATGGCTCTTAAATAGCCCGCAAAACACTACCAACACTCGCAGCTTCGCGCTAGCGGGCGCAACTGGCAGTGACGCGCTCAACAAGGCAGTTCGGATCGTTTTCATTGTAGCAATAGCACGTCACGCCCTGATCAGAATGATAGGTTTTGCCGATATTGCCTTTACCAATGCAAGTGGCCTTGGCAATTTTCGATCCCGACCCACAAGATTTACTACACAGTTTTTGCTGATTGGGGCCGCAAGTCTCATTCAGTGCCGTACCGCCAAAAGAACTCCCAGCATTGCTGGATAATCCACCAACGCCCTGCATGCGTTCAATACGCATTTTTAATTGCTGAATGGTCTGGCGCAGCTGGCTTAATTCTTGTTTGATCCACTGGCTATGAACATGGCTTTCCTGATGCGCCAGAACACCAAATGCCGGCGTCAAAAATGCGACGCAAAAAACAAATATCAATTTCTTCATCCAGATTTTTCCTCTTTTCAATGTGGGCTTTGCGCGAGTATATCAAAACAAATCTTTGACCAGACAATATTTTTCAAAATGATGCCTCGCGGCAAACGCTATTTTTCCGGCCTGACAACATATTTGCCTCTACCGGTTTTCTCCAGCAAGCCCTTCTCGACCAGTGTTGCCAGGCCGCGATAGACAGCCTCGTGGGTCAGCGCGATATCTGCTGCGAACGCTTTGATCGATCCGTTCAACTGTCCTTCTTCGATCGCCGCGAAAATGCGATCTTCCGCACTGCGAATAGCCAATATCTCAAGTTTGCGCCGATATCCACGAATTTGCCCGGCAAACCGCTTGGCAAGCGCCAGAGAAAAATCAGCATCTTCAACAAATTTCTTCAAAATAACAGCCCGGTCCAGCTCAACAAGACGACTTGGCGCAATGGCAATGGCGTCACAATGATAGTTTTGCGCAAAGAGCGAAGCTTCCGCGAATGTCTGACCGTTGCTGGCGCGATGAATAACGACATTTTGCCCATTTTGGGTATAGCGCCGCAACTCTATCTGGCCATCCAGAACATAAAAAAGCCCACGCGCTTTTTCGTCTTGGCGAAAAACAGTTTCACCGCTCTCCAAATGGCGATGCCTGTAGGCACTTGGCGCAACCAGATCAAATGGTGCAGGGATCATTGGCTTTTCCTCAATATGATTACAATCATATTGGTTCTGAATATCATTTGCTACAAGAGAGAACAACAATTATTTGGAGAACAACAAATGTCACCTCTTGCAGCGAGCTCAATTGCAGCCTCAGCCATTTTTCTGCTTCTCAATCATGCCGCTGTGTTCGCGGCACCAAAAGATCAGCAGCACAATATGCACGGAAAAATGGACCATTCCACGATGGACCACAGCCAGATGAATATGGCAAAACCGGCAAAGACGATGAAGAATATGAAAGAAACCACTCCCAAAGAACCGGGTCAGGGAGCCTTTGCAACCATTGCTGAAATTGTTGCCTTGCTGACCAAAGATCCAAAAACGGACTGGAGCAAGGTCGATATTAATGGATTGCGCGAACATCTCATCGATATGGATGAAGTCGTGTTGAGAGCCACGTCCAAAACCACTGTTGCAAGCGATAAAGTCGTCTTCACGATTACAGGAAGCGGCAGAACACTTAAGGCCATTCAAACCATGGTCCCCGCTCATTCTGGAGTGCTATCGCGCACCACAGCCTGGAAAATAAAAAGCGAATTGACCGATACCGGCGCCATCATGACGATTACATCCAAAACCCCTGGCGCTCTCAAAATCGTCAAGGCGTTGGGCTTTTATGGTGTCATGGTAACAGGTGCCCACCACCAAGCACATCACCTCGCCATGGCGAAGGGAGCCATGCGAGCACATGCCCATGCGCACAATTGAGCCTCACTTATTGATTAAGTAAACCTAGCACGGCTGTCTGCCATCTGGCTTACGCAGCTGCTCACCAGATACATAGCTATTTCCCAAAATAGCATCGGCATCGACACACGATCCTATACCTTTTTTCGCCCCATAGGGTATCGCTGGCTGCTACCAATCCACTGCCCGACATCATCGCCTTGGCGATTTTTGTTCCTCGTCCACAAGATTTTCTACACAGTTTTACTGATTGGGGCCCGCAAGTCTCGTTCAGCGCCATACCGTCCATTGAGGGCCAGCCAACGTCGGATATAATACCGCCGCCCAACATGTACTCAATGCGGGATTTCAATTTCTGAATGGCCTGGCGTAGCTGACTTAATTCCTGCTTGACCCATTGGCTATGAATATGATTTCCCTGATGGGCCAGTGCCGTATATTAAGGTACAAGGAAAGCAACACATAATAAAAAATTATTTTTTTTATTTTAATTTCTCCCAAAATACCAACAAGGTAAAGACGTATAGTAGCGGAGAAACGAAAGACTATACGGAAACTCATCCGATCTAAACAAGCGGCGCCGGCTACCTTAAATACTGGCGACAATTTCTGCCCATACCAAGAAGGTGCCAATCAGGATCCAGGCGAAAATCCCCCAATATAGCCAGAGCGACAGATGAGGCCTGCGCCAAAGCCAGATGAACAGCGCCATGAAAATAACCACGCAAACAGCTACAATCGCAGAGGCTGCCAAATGGCCAAATAACGAAAAATTTATGATCGGCCAGCCCAAAATCATCAGATAATGCGTTGGCTCAACAAACCACATCAGCTTGCTCACCATCATCGGCGGGCGCGGCAGGGACCATGCAAAATAAGCTGTAGAAACAATCAGCAAAAACACCGTAAAAAGCAGTACATTTTTAACTCTCACAACCGCCACATTCCACTCCAAACAATGGGTTCCAAGGGCTCGCCTTTGGCGCTGACCGCGCAGGACATTCTCTTTTTTCTTTTACACCTGATCGGGTGCCTGCGTATCAATGACCATTTGTGCAATTGCTTCTTCCACCGACATGACTTTCGAGTGTTTTTGACCAAGCCGTCTGATCGAAACCGTGCCCTCTTCGGCTTCGCGCATGCCAACAACGAACATCACCGGCACCTTGGCATGAGAGTGCTCGCGCACCTTGTAATTGATCTTCTCATTGCGCAGATCAATTTCGCAGCGAAGGCCAGCCGCCAGACATTTCTCTTGCAGCGCAACGCCATAATCATCGGCGTCCGAAACGATGGGCGCAACGACGATCTGCGTGGGGGCCAGCCAGAGCGGGAAACGCCCTGCATGCTGCTCGATCAAAATACCGGTGAAGCGTTCCAGCGACCCGAACATGGCACGATGCACCATGACAGGTTCGTGCTTTTCACCATCAGCGCCAATATAAAAAGCGCCAAGCCGTCCGGGCAGATTAAAGTCGAGCTGCGTTGTGCCACATTGCCAGTCGCGGCCAATGGCATCGCGCAGCACATATTCAAGTTTTGGCCCGTAAAAAGCCCCCTCGCCCGAATTCAGCTCCCATTCAACGCCAGCTGCATCCAGCACAGCTTTCAATGCCGCCTCCGACTTGTCCCAGATCTCATCAGAGCCAACGCGCACTTCTGGACGATCTGAAAACTTGATCTTGACGTCTTCAAAGCCAAACTCCTTGTAGATCGTCATCATCAAAGTATTGATCTTGATACATTCTTCGGTGATTTGTTCCGGCGTGCAAAATACGTGAGCATCATCTTGGGTGAACGAGCGCACCCGCATCAAACCATGCAGCGCCCCTGATGGCTCATAGCGATGCACCTTGCCGAACTCGGCGATTTTCAAAGGCAAATCGCGATAGCTCTTCAATCCATGTTTGAAAATCTGCACATGGCCGGGGCAGTTCATGGGTTTGCAGCAAAAGGTTTTGTCGTCGGGCGTTTGCGTGGTGAACATGTTGTCACCAAATTTCTCCCAGTGACCCGAAGCCTCCCACAGGCTTTTTTCCATCATGTCGGGGGAGTTCACCTCGATATAGCCAGCATCCATCTGACGTCGGCGCATATAGGAAATCAGCTGCAAAAACAGTGTCCAGCCCTTGGCGTGCCAAAACACAGATCCCGGCGCTTCTTCTTGAAAATGAAACAGATCCATCTCGCGCCCAATACGGCGATGATCGCGCTTTTCGGCTTCTTCCAGCATGAAAAGATGAGCCTTCAAACTCTTCTCATCGGCAAAAGCCACCCCATAAATGCGCTGCAACATGGGATTATTGTGATCGCCGCGCCAGTACGCGCCGGCCAGCTTGGTGAGCTTGAAGGCGGTGCCAACTTTACCGGTTGAGGGCAGATGCGGGCCAAGGCACAGATCCAGCCACTCCCCTTGCCGGTAGACGCTGATCTCCTCATCACCGGGCAGATCCTCGATCAGCTCGGCCTTGTAGGCTTCGCCATGATCCTTGAAATATTTAATCGCAACATCGCGGTCCCATACCTCGCGCACAAACTTATCATTGCGCTTGACGATCTCGCGCATCTTCTTTTCAATTTTGGGAAAGTCTTCAGTGGAAAATGGCTGCTTGGGATCAAAATCATAATAAAAACCATGCTCGATCACCGGCCCAATGGTCACTTGCGTGCCGGGAAACAGCTCCTGCACGGCCTGCGCCATAATATGCGCCGTATCATGACGGATGAGCTCAACCGCCTCCTCGTCGTCGCGCAGTACGATCTCAACGGCCGCATCATCATCGAGCGCTTTGGATAAATCGCATAGCTTGCCATCGACCTTCAAGGCCACGGCTTTTTTCGACAAGGATTTGGAAATACTAAGGGCAATCGCCAAGCCATCGACACCGGCTTCATATTCGCGCGCATTGCCATCAGGGAAGGTGATATTGATCATATGTTTTTCGGCACGGCAAAGCACAATAGCAATAATGTCCTCAACCGAAACCGCCTCTCACTCTCTGCAAACCAGGCAGGTAAGCTATTGTTTCGATAAATTTGATACGCAAAGATATTTGCCGATTAAGGGCGAGTGTCAAGAGATAAGTGGCGGGGGCTGTGAGTATAATGCGCTCGCCGCGCGGCGTCCTATGCGGACAGCACCAAAGGCGAGCCCTTGGAACCCGCATGGAGGGGATCAGGACACCTATCTTTTGCGCAGAGATTCCAAAAGCATCTTGCCGGGGTCGAGATAATATTGTTTTTTCCAACCCTGCGTACTGTCATCACCAAGCCAAGGATATGGAAACAGGGAGACAATGGCGTAATGCACATGTGGTGGCCGGTTTTTGGCGTTACCGGTGTTGCCGACACTGCCCACTTGTTGGCCGCGGCGCACGAATTGCCCGACTTTGACGGTCACCGTCTTTAAATGAGCGTAATAATGCGTCCGCCATTTCGGCCCCAGAATGCCAATCGCATTGCCTCCGCGCGCTGTTTTCTCCACAAAAATCACAAGGCCCGATGTCGCTGCCAGCAAGGGCGTGCCTTTGCGCGCAAAAATATCAATGCCTTTGTGAACACCCGATTTTCCCCATGGCTCATACCAGAATGTTTTGTGGTTCCAGTCCCTGGCGCTTCCACCTTGCACAGGCATCATCAAATCCTGCGGCAGCAAAAAACCAGCCCCGACCACAAGCGCCAACCCCGCAACGATACCCACCAACCATTTTATCATCTCTACACTCCGAAAATCAGGTTCCAAGGGTCAGCCCCTTGAACCCGATATGAAGAGCCAAATGAATGTAGGGTGTCAATAGCGAAGCGTATTGCACCATTGCGGGTTCAAATCGGTGCAATACGCTTCGCTATTGACACCCTACCGCTGCCGAATTGGCTCTGCAAACCCCATCTGGTACCTATTCGCCCTCGCCTCCCTCCCACTCCAAAAACCGGGTTCCAAGGGCCAGCCCTTGGCGCTGTGCGCGCAGCACGCCTGACCGGCGAGGTCATTACTTCGCTGCACACAAAAAGGGCGGGGAAGCATTATGCTCCCCCGCCCCGTGAAATTCGATATATCACGTCCTACTGGTGAGCGAGAACCGCCAATAGCAGCAACGCAACGATGTTGGTGATTTTGATCATTGGGTTGATGGCGGGGCCAGCGGTATCCTTGTAGGGATCGCCGACTGTATCGCCAGTGACTGCAGCTGCATGCGCGGGGGAACCTTTGCCACCGAAATTACCGTCTTCGATATATTTCTTGGCATTGTCCCAGGCACCACCGCCGGATGTCATGGAGATGGCCACGAACAGGCCGGTAATGATCACACCCAGCAGCATTGCACCAACGGATGCAAAAGCCTGCGCCTTGGAGCCGGAAATTCCCAGCATACCAAAGTAAAGCGCGATAGGAGCCAGAACTGGCAGGATCGATGGAACGATCATTTCCTTGATGGCTGCGACCGTGAGCATGTCAACGGCAGCGGCATAATCAGGTTTTTCCGTACCTTTGAGGATCCCAGGTTTTTCCTTGAACTGGCGGCGCACTTCTTCGACGATCGCACCAGCGGCACGGCCAACGGCCATCATGCCCATAGCGGCGAACTGGAATGGCAGCAAGCCACCAAAGAACAGTCCGGCAACCACATAGGGGTTTTTCAAGGAGAAGTCGATTTCGCCAATACCCGCGAAGTACGGATAGAGGGTTGGGTTAGCGGCAAAATAATCGATATCTTGCGTAAAGGCTGCGAACAGAACCAAAGCACCAAGACCAGCTGATCCAATGGCATAGCCTTTGGTGACAGCTTTTGTGGTGTTACCCACGGCGTCCAGCGCGTCAGTTGTCTTGCGCACGCCTTCGGGCAGATTAGCCATCTCGGCAATACCGCCTGCATTATCGGTGACAGGACCAAAAGCATCAAGCGCCACAACAAAGCCAGCCAGTGCCAGCATGGTTGTGGTGGTGATGGCGGTGCCAAACAGACCAGCAACCATATAGGTCGAGATGATACCAGCGATAATGATGATCGCAGGGATGGTGGTGGCTTCCATGGAAACCGCCAGCCCCTGAATGACATTGGTGCCGTGACCAGTTTTGGAAGCTTCAGCAATGGAGCGTACCGGGCGATAATTTGTGCCGGTATAATATTCGGTGATGACAATGATCAGTGTTGTTACCAACAGACCGATCACTCCACAGATAAACAGGCTCATGCCGGTGAAGGACAGCCCTTGCGCCACCAGAACCGTATCCATGCCAATCAATTTGTCAGTGACAAAATAAACGGCTGGAATAGACAAAAGGCCAGCCGCGATAAAGCCTTTATACAAGGCTCCCATGATCGACTGGTTGGCTCCAAGGCGCACAAAGAATGTGCCGATGATCGATGTCACCACACAAGCGGCACCAATGGCCATTGGATAGAGCATCAACATTTCTATATTACCAGCTTTGGCAAAAAAGATCGAGGCCAGCACCATGGTCGCGACGATGGTCACCACATAGGTTTCGAACAAATCGGCGGCCATACCGGCGCAATCACCAACATTATCACCGACATTATCGGCGATGGTTGCGGGATTACGGGGATCATCTTCGGGGATACCAGCCTCGATTTTACCAACCAAGTCACCGCCAACATCGGCGGCCTTGGTGAAAATACCGCCACCTAAACGCGCAAAGATAGAAATCAGTGAGGCACCAAAACCCAGAGATACGAGCGCATCAATGACCGTGCGTGAGGTTGGTGCATGCCCAAGAACCGTGGTCAATATGTAGTAATAAACGGCAACGCCCAGCAGAGCGAGACCAGCGACCAGCATGCCGGTTACGGCACCCGAGCGAAAAGCGATCTCAAGGCCCGCACCGAGCGAGCGGCTGGCGGCCTGACAGGTACGCACATTGGCGCGCACGGATACAAGCATGCCAACAAAACCGGCACCACCGGACAAGATAGCCCCAATGAGGAAGCCGATGCCCTGCAACATACCAAGCAAGTACACCAGAATGACAAAGATCACCGCGCCAACAATGGCAATAGTTGTGTATTGCCGCGTCAAATAAGCGGTCGCGCCTTCCTGAATAGCGCTGGCAATTTCCTGCATGCGCTCGTTACCAGGATCAGCAGCGAGGACAGAGCGACTAGCCCAGACCCCATAAAGGACGGATAAAACGCCCCCCGCCATAATTAGATACATCACATTGTCAGTCATTCAATGCCCCTCGTTTTTTTCTTAAATAGGATTTTCATAAAGATACGACCGCCGTTGCCCTCCGCGCGGGACCGTGTACGAAACTTTTACGACACATCACAAAAACTCGCCGTGATATATATCAAGCCTGCGCTTTATAACAGGCTTGGCGATAAATTCAAATATGATAATATTCATCAGCGCCCCATCGACGCGAACAGTGAGCGGGATTTGATGAAAACCTGTCCCTAAGACGCCGAACGCGCAATGGTGTTTTTATCGCGAAGATAGAGCCAGACCACCATGCCAAAACAGGCCACGACAAAGGGAATGAGCGTTATATTGATACCGCTCCAGCCGCCCCATTTCAATATGGGGCCCGCCATCAGCGCCGCCACAGCCACGAAACCAAACACCACGATTTCATTAAACCCTTGTACCAGCCCGCGTTCCGAGGGGCGATAACACTGTGTCAACAAGGTGGTTGCCCCGACAAATGACAGGTTCCAGCCCAGCCCCAGCAAGCCCATGGCAATCGCAAAACGCGATAGCTCAAGGCCGCCAATAGCGACAGAACCAGCAACCCCCAACAGTACGAGACCCGTCAGCATAACGCGTTCAACGCCAAACCGATTGATCAGCTGTCCGGTGAAAAATCCTGGTAAATACATGGCAAGCAGATGGATTTGAATGACAGTGGCGGCCTCGCCAACCGAATGATTGCATGCGATCATGGCAATAGGCACGGCGGTCATACCAAACATCATGACGCCATGCGAGATGGTGCCGCTCAAAAGGGCGATCTTGATTTTGCTGCCGCGCAATATCTCGCGCAACGGCCTTGGCGCTTCACCGCTGCGATTGTCATAGCGGTGCACCGGTGAATGAGGCACATCGACAAAATACAGCACCACCATCGAAACAATGGCCAGCACCGAGGCACCAAGAAATGCTCCTGCATAAAAGGCCGGGGCGAGCAGGTCTTTGGTCTCCAGCACAAATGTTGCGCCAAGCAAAGCGGAGGCAAGCCCCCCCAGCATCACCCAGGACACCGCCTTGGGGCGTATGCTGGCGCGCCCCGTATCAGCGGCTGCAAAACGGTAAAAATTGGCGAAAGCCTGATAAAATCCGGTAAATGCTGCGCTGACACAAAACAGGGTGAAGCTTTGCTGATAGATGGCATAAACACCGATCAAGCCGCCAATAAAGCCAAGCTCTGCTCCCACCAGAAATCCGGCGCGGCGGCCAAAGCGCTGCATGATGATAGAAGCTGGAAACAGCATCAATAGCGAACCGATGGAATAGGCGGCAATCGGCAGGGTGGCCAGTTCATCGCGCCCTGACAATATCTGTCCGATAATGCCGCCAAGGGTCATCAGCACCACCGCGCCAAGCCCGTTCAGCCCATTGGCGATGGCAAGGATCACCGCATTACGGCGCGCCCGTGCATCATCAAGCTCGATGATCACCTCGCCATTTTCAAGTGAGCTTTGCAAAGCATCGCCGCACGCGCCATTACAGAACATTATTCACTCCAATTGTGGATGCAGCCTGTAGGGTGCAATGAATTGCACCTTGGGCCAAAACACAAACACGTTCATTGGCCGATAAACCAATCGGCGCAATAAATTGCGCCCTACATTTAACGTTCAATATCACCAAAATGATCATAAGCGCTTTGAGCTAGCTCAAGCGGTTGCCCATCAGCATCAAGAACCTTGATGCTGTCTTGACGCTCACCAATCAATCCGATGCGCATCACATTTACCGCCTCTTGCTCGAATTTCTCAGCCAGCGCCGCTGGGACGACTGCCAGCACTTCATAATCATCACCCCCGGTCAAAATAGTTTCCAACAGATCCGGTTCTTGCGCAAGGGCGCTGATAGCCGCATCAGACAGGGGCACCCTCGCCGCCTCAATGGTGCCGCCAACATGGGAAGCCGCGCATAATTTGGAAAAATCGCCGACCAACCCGTCTGATACATCTAGGGCAGCACTGGCGTATGTAGCCACATTGGCGGCCAATTCGACGCGTGGCTGGGGCTGCAAATAGCGCTCGCGTAAATGCTCGACCTGCCTACTCGTCAATGTTGTTTTGGCGAGCAATTCGCCATTGGTTCGCAATAAAAGCCCAAGCGCCGCATCGCCGATTGTGCCGCTGACAAATACCACATCTCCCGGTCTTGCCCCTTTGCGCCTGACCATTTTGCCAGTTGTAACTTTGCCCAGCAGCGTGATGGAAATCATCAAGGGACCACTTGTGGCAACCGTATCCCCGCCAATCAACTGGCAGCCATATTCGCTCTGCGCGTCGCCAAGACCGCTGGCAAATTCTTGCAGCCAGTTTGGTTCGATATTTTTGGGCAAGGCGATGGTCAACACATAGCTGTCAGGATGGCCGCCCTTGGCGACAATATCGGAGACATTGACCGCCAGTGCCTTATGAGCGATTGAATGTGCAGGATCATCGGCGAAAAAATGTACACCGGCAACCAGCGCATCTGTGGTGACCAGTAATTGGTGGTCTTTTGTGGGGGGCAATATTGCCGTGTCATCCAACAGGCCAAAAGCTGGCGCTGCCTCACTTGGGGAGCAGAGCGGCGCAAAATAGCGATTTATGAGATCATGTTCTTTGGTCATCAGCCTGCTTTTTGCGGTTTTTGCCCCAACTCTTTGGGCCGCAAATGTTTGGCGAGACTATCGAGCACGCCATTGACGACTTTGGGTTCGTCGCCCTCGAAAAAGGCGCGAGCAATATCAATATATTCGTTCAGCACGACACGCACTGGCACATCGTGGCGCTCGCGCAATTCAAAAGCGGCGCTACGCAAAATGGCCCGCAAAATACTGTCGATACGCACCAGACGCCACCCCGTCGCCAAACGCTCGTCAAGCAAGGGATCAATGTCTCTTTGATGCTCAACGACGCCGCGAATAATCGCTTCGAAAAACTCGCCATCAGCGTCTTTGTAGTGATCGCCCTCAACCTCAGCGCCAAGCCGATGCTCGGAAAATTCTTTCACCACGTCATTAAGATCGGTGCCCGCAATATCCATTTGATATAGCGCTTGCACAGCCCCAAGCCTTGCGGTGCTACGCGGGGTTGGGTCTTTTTTGGGCTTTTGCTTGCCCTTTGGTTTACCTTTTGGCTTGCTCATTTTTGTATGCTCGTCAAGATCGTCACCCGGTCCCGATTGATAAAATCATCACGATGGGCCAGTAGCGACAGGCAGGCGCGTACGGCATCGCCGCCTTTGTCCTTGCCATCAGAGGCGGCCCGAACCTTCCCCTGATCGCCTGTATCAACGGTTAAGATACCATTGCCAATGGGAATGCCTGATTCCATGCCGATTTTTACGAGGCCATGAGCCGACTCCCCCGCCACAATATCATAGTGCGAGGTTTCACCACGAATAACGCAGCCAAGCGCCACGCAGCCCTGATGTTTCTGGCGTGCGCCAATTTGCTTGGCTTTCACCGCCAATGCAAGGGCAATGGGAATTTCGAGCGCGCCGGGCACATCAATGCGCTCATAGTCGCAGTCACGGCTTTTGAGCTCGTTAATGGCGCCCTTGACCAGTTCTTCAACGATCTCGCCATAATAGGGAGACACGATGAGCAGGACGCTTGGTTTGCAAGTCATATGAGGATCTTTCAATTCTTGTATCGCTTATGAGGGAGTGAGTGCTCTGGTGCCCTTGATCGACAGACCATAGCCTTCAAGGCCAACGACTTTTGGCAAAGGGCTATCTGTTAACAACTCGATTTCCTTGACGCCAAGGTCGAGCAATATCTGCGCACCAACACCATATTCAATCAAGCGCTTAACCGGTTTATCCGATTTTTGAGCACGCAAATTGGCTGAGATCGCATCGGCTTCCACTTCGCGGATGATCACCACGACACCGAATGGCTCA
The DNA here is from genome assembly GCA_024280895.1 of Alphaproteobacteria bacterium. Classification (GTDB taxonomy): domain Bacteria; phylum Pseudomonadota; class Alphaproteobacteria; order Rhizobiales; family JAKIUO01; genus JAKIUO01. The sequence continues at coordinate 57,441 of JAJRPI010000035.1, forward strand.
TCGCCGATAATCGACATGGCTTTTTGAATATCGGAGCGCTTGGCGCCGCCAGCTCCCAGCAAATCCTTAGTGACATTGCAATGGTGCATGCGCACGGGGATGGGCTTGCTGGTGTCCAGCTCTCCTTTGACCAGCGCAAGATGTTCCGCTGGTTCCACCGTATTGGAATAGACCTTCATTTTGAACTCACCGCCAAATTCGCTGTCAATTGTGGTTTCTTCCACCACGCGCACGATGCTGTCATATTTGCGCCGATACTCGATAAGGTCTGCAATGGTGCCGATTTTCAGACCGTGGCGCTTGGCAAAGGGGATAAGATCGTCGAGACGCGACATGGAGCCATCATCATTCATGATCTCGCAGATCACACCAGAGGGATAGAGCCCGGCAAGGCGTGAAATATCAACGGCTGCTTCTGTATGACCAGCGCGCACCAACACGCCGCCCTCTCTGGCCACCAAAGGAAACACATGTCCAGGTTTTACGATGTCCTGATGATCCTTGGTGGGGTCAATGGCAACTGCAATCGTGTGGGAGCGATCATGGGCCGAAATGCCAGTGGTCACACCTTCGCGCGCTTCAATACTGACCGTAAAGGCCGTTTGCAGACGCTCTTGATTGTGCCGCACCATCATTTCAAGGCCAAGCTGTTCGGCGCGCTCGGCGGTCAGCGACATGCAAACAAGGCCGCGTCCGTGCATGACCATGTAGTTAATGGCCTCTGGTGTAGCCATTTGCGATGGGATGATCAAATCACCCTCATTTTCCCGGTCTTCCGCATCAACAAGGATGAACATCTTGCCATTGCGGGCATCTTCGATAATTTCCTCAATGGGAGATATTGCGCTTTGAGTCATTTTTTTGCTTTCGGCACCGTTCATGGTCGCTCCAGATGTTCCATATCGTTCAGCCGTGCAACATAGCGTGCCAGCAGGTCAATTTCCAGATTTATCTTGTCACCGGCTTTCAGCTCATTCCAGTTTGTCACGTGCAAGGTGTGGGGTATAAGGCAAATACCAAAGCTTCTATTCGTGACTTCATTGACGGTCAGCGAGGTGCCGTTTAACGCAACAGAACCTTTGGCCGCAATATAGCGCGCTAATTCAGGGGGCATTTCGATAGTGAAACGCTCAGAGCTACCCTCCATTTCACGCGATTTCAAAGTGCCAAGCCCATCCACATGGCCGGTCATCATATGCCCGCCAAGTTCTGCGCCAAGACCAAGTGCGCGCTCCAGATTGATCCGATGGCCGGGCTGCCATGCGCCCAACGTCGTCACGCCAAGAGTTTCGGGGCCGATATCAACTCCATATATGCAGCCACCACCAGTGACCGGTTCAATATCCGTCACCGTCAGACAGCAGCCATCATGAGCAATCGAGGCGCCAATATCGATGGTTGCAGGATCATAGCTGGAGCGGATGCGCATATGCCCACCGCTCAGTTCATGCAGCTTGCCCACATCTGTGATAATACCAGTAAACACTCAAATCGCCTTCATACTTTGTCTGTTGCGGTAGCTCATCATCTTATCGCCGCCCGCCATCCGCTGGTCAACCTTTTCAAAGTCTGCGCTTTGCTCAATGAGCTCCAGCCCCTGATCGACGAAGGGCTTTAATCCACCAGACCCCACATCTTTGGACCCTTGAAAATGCACGATTTCATCCACCAGCCCGGCGTCAAGAAAACTACGCCAGACATGAGGCCCGCCCTCGACCAGCACTCGCGTGACACCTTCATCTGCCGCATTGGCCAACAAATCTGCAAGATTATCCGTTGATACAAGATCAAGCTTCCTGCCACTTTTTGAAACTTGCGCATCGCGAGGCAAGCTATTTTTGCGATCGAGCACGATGATTTTAGGGCTGCGTTGCTCTAGCCCTGGAAGACGGCAGTCGAGGGAGGGGTCATCGGCCAGCACGGTACCAATGCCCACAAGTATAGCATCCGCGCGCGCGCGCAAAAGATGCCCTTGCGCGCGCGCTTGCGGTCCTGTCACCCAAACCGGTTCGCCATCTCCTGGCGCGATCAAGCCATCAAGTCCCGTGGCCAGCTTGAGTTGCACAAAAGGTCGGCTCCTTGTGACTTTCAATATGTGACCAAGGGTCAGCCAGTGCGCCTCGTTGGCAAGGACATTTTCAACCACGTTGATCCCCGCTTCACGCAGCTTTGCCAAGCCCTGCCCGGCCACCAGCTTATTGGGATCTTGCACACCGCAAACGACGCGCGCTATGCCAGCTTTTATCACCGCATCAGCACAGGGTGGAGTTTTGCCAATATGGGAACAAGGCTCAAGCGTCACATAAAGCGTCGCGCCTTTGGCCGCTTGCCCCGCGCGCTCAAGCGCCACCACCTCTGCATGGGGGCGACCACCTGGTTGCGTCCAGCCGCGACCAAGAACATGGCCAGTCTTGTCGATAATGACTGCTCCCACCGAAGGATTTGGTGCTGTTGTGCCCAATCCACGCCGGGCCATTGCAAGGGCCATCATCATGAATTGTTGGTCAATCTCATTCCCACGACTTGATGTTGCGGAACCACCCATCAATCATCACCCTTAAGGGGAAGGTTAGCCAAAAAGCGGCTAAAATCATCAGTACCTTTAAAGTCATGATAGACGGACGCAAAACGCACAAAGGACACATCGTCGACATCCTTCAAGGTCTCCATGACCAGCAGGCCGATATGCTCGGTGGGGATTTCATCCTCGGCCCTTTTTTCGAGACGGCGGGTAATCTCGTCTACCAGTCGCTCGATCGTCTGAATATCAACATCGCGCTTACGCGTGGCAATCGATATGGAGCGGACCAGTTTTTCGCGGTCGAACGCAAAGCGCTTGCCAGAGCGTTTTACGACCACCAACTCGCGCAGCTGGATGCGTTCAAACGTCGTAAATCGAGCTTCACATTCCAGGCATTCACGGCGACGACGCACCACCGTATCATCTTCAGAGGGACGGCTGTCCTTGACCTGCGTATTCCGTTCACCGCATTGGGGACAGCGCATGTGGGTTATCGTTCCTCAAAACTAAACGTAAGACAAATCGGAATAGATCGGAAAATCGGCACAAAGGGCTTTGGCCTTGGCCTTGACCGCCTCTTCTACCTGACCATTGCCGTCCTTGCCATGTTCTTTCAAGCCATCGAGCACTTCCAGAATAAGCGAACCGACCTGCGAAAATTCATTTTCTCCAAACCCTCTGGTCGTCGCAGCTGGCGAACCAAGGCGAATACCAGACGTCACAAAGGGTTTTTCGGGATCGAACGGCACGCCATTTTTATTGCAGGTGATATTCGCTCGCCCCAGCGCCTGCTCAGCTGCTTTTCCGGTAATACCCTTGGGACGCAGATCAACCAGAATAACATGAGTATCTGTACCGCCAGAGACCAGATCAAGTCCCCCCGCCACCAGTGTCTCCCCTAGCTTGCGCGCATTGTCTTTGACGCCTTGTGCATATGTCTTGAACGCAGGTGTCAGCGCCTCGCCAAAGGCGACAGCCTTGCCAGCAATGACGTGCATCAAGGGGCCACCTTGCAGGCCGGGGAAAATGGCCGAATTAAACTTTTTGCCAAGATCGTCATTATTTGAAAGGATCATGCCACCACGCGGACCGCGCAGGGTCTTATGAGTGGTGGTGGTCACCACATCTGCGTGCGGCAAGGGGCTGGGGTGCAGACCAGCTGCCACTAACCCAGCAAAATGCGCCATATCCACCATGAAAAACGCCCCGACCTCGTCGGCAATCTTGCGAAAACGCGCGAAATCGATTTCACGGGGATAAGCGGAACCACCGGCAATAATCAGCTGGGGCTTATGCTCACGCGCCAAGCTTTCCACCTCATCAAAATCGATCAGATGGGTCTGCTTGTCGACGCCATATTGCACGGCATTGAACCACTTTCCCGACTGATTGGGACGCGCGCCATGAGTTAAATGCCCCCCTGCATCAAGGCTCATCCCCAATATGGTATCGCCGGGCTTGATCATCGCCATCACAGCACCCTGATTGGCCTGCGATCCTGAATTTGGCTGCACATTTACATATGAGCAGCCGAACAGTTCTTTGGCCCGGTCAATGGCCAGCGCCTCAGTCACATCCACATGCTGGCAACCACCATAATAGCGCCGCCCTGGATAACCTTCGGCATATTTGTTGGTGAGCACAGACCCTGCCGCCTCCAGCACCGCTCTTGAGACAATATTTTCCGACGCGATCAGCTCGATTTCTTCTTGTTGCCGGTGCAACTCATCATTGAGCGAAGCGGCAACTTCAGGGTCGCGTTCGTTGAGAGTTTCGCCAAAAAATGAAGTGAGGACTTTTGACATAGGGGTTGATCCTTCGGTTTGAAATCTTCATGGGCGACATGAAAGAGGGGCAACAGTAAATTTACATCCGCATTTGATCCTCCCATAACATGAAGAAACAGGGGCAACAAGACAAAGGATAGATAGAAACTATTTCATATTTTTGAGGGGTTACTGTCAAACGCAACTCCGGCCTCTTGCAGATTTGCAATGATCTCGGAAAGCAATGGTTCGGAGAGTCCATAGTCATGCAATAGCTTGCGCGGCTTTGTCAGGAATGATCTGTAATTTTCATTCAGTATTTTAACATTCTCGACGATATCTTTTTGCTTGCACAACTGCCCTGCAAGAATCAGCATAATTTCCCGTATTGCTACCTCGGGAACCAAGAGATAATGCTTTTTTGCAGTCCGATAAGAGTTGTTGCAATCCTGATTTCTATAGTAATACCAAAAGGGTGTCTCCATATACCACGGGGGATGAGACGGATTAAGTCGGATGGCTTTTCTAGCAAATAAATATGCCTTATCCCACTGCCCAGATTGCTTGAGATTCCAACCCATATGAGCCAGGACATCTGCATGATATGGGTTGAGTTCAACTGCTTTTTTAATTGCTTTTTGTGATGCTTCCATATCACCTCTCAAATTCATCACAATGGCCAAACGACGGTAAATAAACGCATCTTCTGGATCCAGCATAATCGCTTTTCTAATCGCAATGAAAGCACGATCAAGCGCCGAGATACTGGTATCCTTTTTTGGATTGAATCCATGCCGATACTCGTCCACATGCATCCAGGACAAAGCTGCCCAGCTTTGAGCATGATTAGGCGTTTTTGCAATATTCATTTCCAGACATTTTCTCACTTCCAGATGTTTTTTCTCCGTTTCCCGTGTCGCATATTTATAGAAATGCAAGATACATTGGTAAGCATTGAAGTCTTGTGGCTTTATCTGACTATTCAAGGCACTTTCCATCCGATGGATCACACCAAAAGGCTGACCTAATTGTCCAGCGGTCGAAGCTGCTATATTGATCTGGATTGCGTGTAGATTGTCACCTGAAAGTTGTCTTTCAAAATGTTTCGACCAAACAATCCGCCCTGTATCCGTCATCATCAAAAAGGCAGAAACGGTCAATTTTTTTTCCTCCACCGCGAAATCGCCAAGCAACGAATAAGTCGCCCCCAGCTTTCGAGCCGTACGAAGCCGTTCTTCAACCTCGTCATCCCGACCCAATGTGGTATCTGGAGCATAAACAAAAAGCTCTCTGAAACGGGTTAGAGATTCAATAATATGAGCTGGCAACCCCCGAATGAGCAGATCATATTTCTTATTGCCTGTCCCATTTGCAAAAGGTAAAACGGCAATAGAAGGCCCGCGCGGCATACGATAATTTTCGCGCTTCATAACGGTCTTTTGCGGAGGTTCTTTAATCGTTGGCAGCAAGCTCGAAGATAGCCATGAAAATAACAGCATCGCCCCTAAAGCGGCGGCGAACGGATAGGGCTTGCTGGCGACCCAACCCTTGATACTCTGCCAAAGGAGGCTTGCGGCATCCGCCACCTGAGAAGCGTGCTGTTCATTATCGAAACGGCCCCCCACGCGATATGCTGGCACATATCGCCCCTTTGGAATTTCAATAATGATCTGTTCTTCTTTGCCATGTGTCAGATAATAGTGCTCCAGCATGCGCCGCAAGCGCACCATCTGCACCCGCACTATTGTGTCCGTATCCGGATCAAAACTCTTGCCTTTTTCAAACACATCAAGGCCTATATTATAGCCCTTGAGATCATCTTCTTCGCCTGCCAACTGCCTGGTTACGAGATGCTCAAGCAATTGCCGAAGCCGATAGGCTTTTTCAAACTCCACAGAAGAGGTAATGCGAGCCAAAGCATCCGAAATTTCTTCGCTATTGAAATCGCAATGTTTTTGGGGGTCCATAAGCCTGACGCTCGATTATAAGTTAAAAATCTGCACGATTACCAACCGTGACACTCTTATACTCCAAGAGATAATGATCCATTATGGTCATAACAAATCGCATGAATACGTATATACAGATAGGTACCGAATTCAGGATAAATTATTAGTATTTCCAAATACATATTTTCATCGCGCCGGTCGATACTAAGAATGTCGCTCCGTATGCGTGCTAATAAATTACAATAGCGAAAATAATAACAAGTAATCACTGGCAATAAATCATGCTCAAATGCCGATCGTCATAAGGTGTCTTGTATAGCGAGACGTTATCCTCTTACACATTATTTAATCCTTACCATAAATTTATTTAAATTAGAAGCGATCGCTTCCACAGTGTCTCTTTTACACAACCACCAAACGCTTTGTTGGCTCCTTATTCAAATTCCATGGCACGAAAAACATGTCCGGCATTGCGCTTGGCAAGTTGGCGAAAGGTCGGCAGATGACTATAAGGCGATTGATCAATCAAATAGGCCTCCTTAAGGCCGCCACCATCCTCAATGAGCTTGCCAATCTTGGCGCGCAAATAGACCAGATAGTCTTGGGTATATTTGGTCACCTGATCATATGTGGTTGCCTTGCCATGTCCCGGGATAATAATTTTTGCCTTCAGGCCTTCAAATATTTTCCATGTTTCAAGCCATGTTTTAGTATCGGTGTGACCGAACAGGGGGAGCAAACGCTGATGAAAGGCTACGTCTCCCGAAATTACCAGGCGCGACTTGGGCAGCCAGGTAACAATATCACCAGGGCTATGGGCTGGACCAAGATTTCGTAACTCGATGCGTGTGCCGCCAAGCTCAATTATGTGCTCTTTGGCAAATATAATATCGGGCATCACCAACTCGGTTTTTGCCGCTTTTTCCCGCATCCGCCGTTTCATACGGGCCAGAATATCAAGTCCACGCTCCTTGAGTTCATGAACTGCGTCTTCATGGGCGATAATTTTAGCCCCTTGCTCTTTCCAATAGCTGGAGCCAAGCGCTGCATGTCCCTGACCATTCTCCAGCACCACAAATTTCACCTTCTGCTTGGTGATTTTCTTGATCTCATCATGCAAAGCACTGGCGAGTTGATAATTGTCGCCCGCATTGACCACAACAACTCCATCCGTCGTAATGATAAAGGAAAGATTATTGTTATGGCCGCCGTTTTCATAGGTGCCAGGTGCCGTCGCGCCGATCGCTGACCAGACATTATCGGCAACCTTCACGGGCTTTGAAAAAAGGGCTGTCTCGGGTGCCTTGTCGCCCACCTCCACCGGCAGGCCAGCCTTGCGCCATTCAAAAAAGCCGCCAGCATAGTTTGAGACATTAGTGTAACCCATTTTCATCAATGTTCGCGCCGCCAGTGGACTACGCTGATTAGTCCCGCAATAGACGACAATCGGCGTGTCCTTATTGCGGACAGCATCGCCAATCCGAAATTCCAGCCAACCTCGGGGGATATTCTGATTTTGATGTACACCGATCGTACCGCCAACCACAGAAATTTCGCGCCGGGTCCGCACGTCAATCAATGCCATATCTCTGTTTGCCTTGAGCATCTTCTCGAGAGCACCAATTGTCACTTCTTGAATTTCGCCCTTGGCGGCCGCCAGCATAGCATCGCTTGTTTGCAGCGCCGACATTTGCTTTGCAGCTTTTTGTGCAAAAGCGCCAGCACTCACCAAAAACAGGAAAAGACCGATAGATAATATCCCAAAAACTTGCCTAGTTTTACAAGCAACTGCCATATTCATTTCCCTCATACTCTCTCTTGCAACATTTGTCATTTCACATACCCGGCCACACAATGCTCAGCCCTGCAAGTCATATGTTCGTGTGGTACTTCACTTCAACACATCATTCATTTCTGCCATCTTCCCCCTATTGCGCCCCCCTTTTGCCACAATAACGGACAATAGACTTGCCTGATTGTAGCCTCAATGGAGACGTGGGAATGGAACAAAGCTATGTGGTTGGACAAGCCTGGACTTATAAAGCCCCTGCAGGGTTTGAGGGATCACGCATCATAATCGGAGCGATCCTAACATTCGCAAATCATGAACCCATCATCTGCGTCGCCGTTACGAGGGCCCCCATGAGCGACAGGAACGGGCGCGTGCAATCCTTGACCATCCCGTTTCTACCCTTCTCAAAAATCGCCTTTGACCAGACCATCATGACCATTGATCACTCTACGCAATTGCCCCAAGACTTTGTAAACCACTATACAAGCTGGAAAAATGATCTAAAAGGCCTTGGCTTCATTAACATCCCTTTCAAAGGATTGTTGCGATCCATGAATGATGAACTCCTCAAAAAAGAGAAACGGGCGACGCGCTCCATCGACAATATTATCTGTATCAACAATTTTCAGCATTGATCACGTGCACTTTCCAAGTGACGGCCACTCCCTTCTCATGCCAAAATGCGACGAGTAGGAGCACGAAAATGGACACCTATCTGCTATTGAAATTCGCGCATATTTTGGGGTTCATACTACTCGGAGGCGGCTTGTTGGCGGTCTGGGTATCAGAATTTCAAGCCTACCGCACCAATGAAATGGGCGTGTTCGCGCAAAGTGCCCGCTATACCGCTATCTTCTACGATTTCCTCGTCATTCCCGGCGCCATGACCACCGCCACATCAGGCTTTTTTCTGGTGCAAAAACTTGAGCTTGGTTTTTTTGAAGAACCCTGGCTCATCACCATGTGGGGGCTATTCCTGTTTGAATTTGTCGAAGGCAATACTATCACCCGCTTCCAGTTCCGCAAAACCCTGTACAGCTCTAAAAAAAGCACTCGAAGCTGGCAAAACCCTGACCCAAGAAGTGCGCGAAGATGCCCGCACCCTGATCAACCAGATCGTTCACTTCCTCGATTTGCCAATGACCATAGTCATTATCTATTGCGGCACAGTACGCCCCGACAACTGGACAACCATTTTGATTGCCATCGCCATGGCGCTTGCAGCAACCGCACTGCTGGTAATCTTCGTGCCGCGCCTAAGGGTGTTTGGCGTCATAGTATCTTGGAATAAAAAACACGGCTGAAACCATCTTCATGCCTGCGACCTGTTTCTGTATATCCTCTGGATTCATAGAAGCTAAAATTCTCTGTCATTTTTTCGTGGGTGTAGAGCTCTATTGTTTCAAAGCCTCGCCCCCGCGCTGCTGACTCTGCAAATTCCACGAGCAGCGATCCGTCCCCCTTGCCGTGCTCTCTTGGCAACACAGCAATATTTTCAAGGTGCATGACATCATCGATAGGGTAAAAAACGATAAAACCCTCGACCTTTTTATCGATCTCAAGGACATACAGATTTCCTGCAGTCTGAATGGCAAGAAAGTCAGCAACCATTGGTGCTGGTTTCTTGCCTAGGCGCTGTTCGTAACGACTGTAAGCGTCAACCGCACATTTTTGGACGGCATCAACATCAGATATTGCCGCAGGCCTGATCACTTCATTGCCCCAAGCGCCTGCTCCAGATCTTCAATCAGATCTTGCACGTCTTCAAGACCGACGGACAGACGCATGAGAGCTGGCGTAATACCAAGCTCCAAACGTTCTTCATCGGACAAACGCTGATGGGTCGTCGTAGTGGGGTGAGTGATCAGACTTTTAGCATCCCCCAGATTATTGCAGATCTTGATGATCGACAATTTGTTCATGAACGCAAATGCTTCGCGCTTGTCACCCTTGATCTCGAAAGCGACCAGCGGCCCCCCGCCCCCCATTTGCTTTTTATGCAACTCGTAATGCGGATGATCGCTGCGGCCAGGATACATCACACGCGCAATCGAGCTGTGCTCACCCAAAAAATCAGCAATCTTGGCGGCGTTCTCACCATGTTGGCGCACACGCAGCGACAAGGTCTCCAATCCCTTCAGCATTACCCAGGCATTGAACGGGCTCAGCGATGGCCCGGTCTGGCGCACATATTCACGAAAGTCGCCGTTAATATAATCAGCTGTACCAAGTACGATGCCGCCAAGACAGCGCCCCTGCCCGTCAATATGTTTGGTAGCCGAATAGAGCACGATATCAGCACCAAATTTTAGGGGCTGCTGCAAAATAGGCGTTGCGAACACATTATCGACCACCAGCTTAGCGCCGACCGAATGAGCGACCTGCGCAACCTTTTCAAGATCAATCAGATCGAGCGTCGGATTAGTTGGGGTCTCCAAAAATACCAGTTTGGTATTAGAGCGAATACCCGCCTGCCAGGCGTCAAGGTCGCCGCCATCAACGAGCGTTGTCTCGATCCCAAGGCGCGGCAGTAATTCATTGAGCAAATAGAGCGATGCGCCAAACAAAGCTTTTGCTGCCAGTACATGATCACCAGACGATAGCTGGCTCATAAACACCGCATTGACCGCCGCCATGCCCGAACTCGTCGCCATCGCAGCCTCTGTCCCCTCAAGCAGACGCATGCGTTCTTCAAACATGGAAACCGTTGGATTACCGTAGCGTGAATAAATATAGCCGTCGGTCTCTCCCTTAAAGCGCTTTTCAGCTTCTTGCGGCGAGGGATAAACATAACTCGACGTCAGATAAAGTGCTTCAGAGGTTTCACCATATTGAGAGCGCATCTCCCCCGCCCCGTGAACGGAGCGCGTATCAAAACGCCAATTGGCACTATCTTGTCCATTGGGAATGTCGGATTTGTTGTCAGTCATGCTCAAAAGCTCCTTTTGCCACGCGGCAGATTCATAAAAAAGGGCATAAAAAAGCCCCAACCGGACCGAGGCCAAGCTGGGGGAAAATACCCTCCAAAAGTGCTTGTAGCTCGGCCTTTTAGCGAATTATTTAAAGTGGCTGCAAGCCGACCGGCCAAATCACCACATAAAATCAATCTATAATAACTGTTATAGTCTGGGGATTAAGAACCAGTTCCAGCTTGGCGTCAAGAGGGAAAAGCTTTAGGGTTCCAGCAAATTACACCAGTGTCGGGCGAACCAACCAGACGACCAATCCGGCACCAGCATAACAGGCGCAGACTATGACAGGCATCTTGCCAGCCCACGCCATCGAGCGTTTGATTGAACAAAAAACTATCTCCCTGGCTACTCCCGTAACGAAGGGACAAATCCAACCAGCCTCTCTTGACTTACGACTTGGCAATGTCGCCTACCGGGTGCGCGCCAGTTTCTTGCCCGGCCCAGGCACATTGGTTGGCGACCGGATCAATGATCTCAAAATGCACGAAATCGATCTCTCAAAAGGTGGTGCAGTGCTGGAGCGCGATTGCGTCTATATTGTTCCCTTGCAAGAAAGCCTTGATCTGGATGACAGCCTTTGCGCGTTCACCAATCCCAAAAGTTCCACCGGTCGCCTTGACGTGTTTACCCGTGTCATCTGCAACGGGTCGCGCGCTTTTGACCAAATCGGCGCGGGATATAAAGGGCCGCTATACGCCGAGATTTGCCCGCAGACTTTTCCGGTGCTGGTGCGCAAGGGATCAAGACTGTCGCAAATTCGCTTTCGACTTGAAAAAGAGAACCCAGCTGCCAAGCCAGTGCTTGCCGATTACCCTGAACTACTGGAGCAGACAAAAGCCAACGACACTTTGATGCATATGAGCGGCATCCCCTTGTCGGTGGAACTGCTTGGCAAGGATGAGGATGATCTGATCGGCTATCGCGCCAAGAAACACACGGGCGTTGTCGATATGGATGCGCCCAACTCGTGTGAAGTGCTTGATTATTGGGAACCTATTTATTCTCGCGGCAAGCCACATTTGATCCTTGATCCCGATGAGTTTTATATTTTGGCCTCCAAGGAATCGGTGCATGTGCCACCAGAATATGCCGCTGAAATGGTGCCGTTCAATCCACTTGTTGGAGAATTCCGCGTGCATTATGCTGGCTTTTTTGACCCCGGTTTTGGTCATAGCTCTTCGGGGGGAAGCGGCTCAAAAGGCGTACTTGAAGTGCGTAGCCACAAGGTCCCGTTTATTCTTGAGGATGGACAAATCATTGGCCATCTTATCTATGAGCATTTAAGCGAAGCTCCCAGACAACTCTATGGCACCGATATTGGCTCCCATTATCAAGCGCAGGGCCTCAAACTTTCCAAGCATTTTTATACCAAATAGAGTGAGCTAAAGCCACAGAGCCAAGCGCTGTGGAAATCGGCCTCCGCGCAACAAAAAAAACGACTACCCTTTCGGGTAGCCGCCTTTTTCGATTTTCAAGGTACAAAACCTTTAGAAACCAAAGTTAAAGACCGAGCGCGAGAAGTTCGCATTGCGTTTTTTGCTGCCATAGGAAGCATATGACGGGCTGCTGCTTTTAAATTTATTATAGGTCACAACAATCTTGCTTCCGACAGAAGCGCGATTATAGAGATCGATAACATCTTTATTGAACATCCGAACACAACCATGAGATACCGCTTCACCAATCAGCCAAGGGGCGTCAGTTCCGTGGATCCGATAGAGAGTGTTTCCGACATACAAAGCACGTACACCTAATGGATTTTTAGGATCTCCACCTTGAACAACCAATGGCAATTTGGGATTTTCACGGCGCATAGATGGCGTTGGCGTCCAAGTGGGATCGACCCGTTTGGACGTCATTCTGAAATTTCCCGACCATTTTGCATCGGGTTTTGGAACAGCAATCGGATAGCTGATTGCACGCTTGCCTTTAAGGACATAGTACAAACGGCGATCACTAAAGCTGACAACCATTGTGCCAGGAGTGTGTTTTGTTTTGAAGGAAACAATATGCTTGCTTTCAGCTTTGGAGGAAGAACCCCATCCCCAGCTTTGGGCCGCTGCTTCATCTGTTGGAACACCAACAGCAAAAGACACAGCGCAAACACCAACAATCAACGACTTCAGACTAACTAACTTCATATCACTAACCTTTTTACACTTTACAGGGCTTACTAAACACTTGAGCCAAGTCTTTGGTACCTCATTAAGGTTACCATTTTATTACTTTGCTCAATTTTCCCTGTGCCAATAGCCCCCGACCTCTCACCCACACAAACGCATAACTATTCAGTACAATTTCTTCTTAGACCGCATTTTCCCAAATATGCTTTCGATCAATATAAACTTCGGAAGCACGACGATTGTCACCACTTTAGATTTCGCTTAAATCGGCGGACCGCAACAGGTCTTGTCTTTGTGTTAGCCACATCTTGCAGCAACAGATGATCGCGCACCACAGGACCATTTTTTTTCTTATTATTTGCAATAGGGATCAATAGAGCCCGCCCGTTGCCAAGGCTGAAAACAACCTGATCCCTTGCGCCATTTGTCGTCATCACGCCAAGTGGTTGTTGTTTTTGAAGATCTATTATTGTGGCCGCCATTGAAGACTGCCATGAAAGTCCCACAAGTATGAACGAGCATACAAACACTTTTTTGAAGCGGCGGAATTCATCTGCAAACATTATACCTACCTGACAACAAACAACTACACGACGTTCAACAAGGTACAAAACCCATTGAACAAATAAGATACCGACCGAGTAACTCATAAATTATTTTGGTCACAGCTGAAGAAGTTATTCAAGAGCCCCCCCGGTTAATGCTGTTGATTTCACTTGTCACAGGCCGGTTTTACGTCGGCTGTGGGTTTCTTGCCACAAAATCGCCGCATTTAAAACGCGTCCCTTAAAGGGCCAGCGACAAGCACTGACCCACTTTGCGCTATCTCGCCAACAGCTTTCCCTCAACCGGCTCCAGACATATTTCATCTGAACAGGCTTGCAGGGTCAATTTCAGATTGAGACGATCACCAACCTCTTTTGCAAGAGGCGCTATGATTTCAACATCGCCTTCATACAAGGCCATTTCTTCATCATTGAATTTCAGCTTTCTGTTGACGGCCGCTGGATACTCGATGGCCCCGGCCAATCCCTTTGCGCTCGCCGCTTCCAGTTTGGTGGGAATAAAGTCGTCATTTAAAGGCTTGTCAGAATTGATATGCCACCCCGGGGCAATCTTCAAAGAAACAATAGCTTTACCATTGGTTCTATCAATTTTTGCCTCGACCCGTACTTTACCTTGAGCGAAATATTGCACGGGGCCAACTTCACCACTGCGCATCATATCAGCGCCGCGTAGCACATAGGCAACCGAACGCGGTGCCTCAACCGCCAACCCGGACAAGGCGGCCAGTAACGCATCGCCGCGATTGCGAATTTCAAGATCCTGACTGCGATTGGTCAGCATGGATAAAACCTCAAGGGCCGTTGAATTGCCAGAAGGGATCGCTCCATCAGAGCGGGTCTTGCCACGAATAAAGGTATCAGACTTTGCCACCATGAAAAAATCACCGGCATCTGGATCGACAAACTTCTTGATCATATGCGCTGTTAGTTCTTGTGCCTTTTTCAAATGCGCGGGATTTTTAGTGGCGTCAAAAGTGTGGACATAGGCCAGCGCCAGATAAGCATAATCTTCCTGCTGCGCCTCAAGCTCTGCCTTGCCGGCAAAATAAGAGCGCAGGTAGCCACCGTTCGCGGTTTTCATGTTGTTTTCAATAAATGACAGGGCCTTTTCAGCCAGCTCTACATAATGAGGGTTCTTCAAAATGATCGAGGCTTCCGCAATGGCGGCAATCATCATACCATTCCACGAGAGTACCGTTTTCTCATCGAGATGCGGGGCGATACGTTTCTCGCGCTCCTTATCAAGCTTGGCACGAAAACCTGTCACAATTTTAGTAAACTGCTCATCGCTTAATTTTAATTTGGCCGCCAGCTCTTGCGGATTTTGGGGAAAATGCAAGATCGTCTTGCCTTCGAAATTGCCATCCTTTGTGACACCAAATATCTTTGCCGCCAATGCACCGTCTGTTTTTCCCAAAACCTTGTTCAACTGCTCAGGGGTCCAAACATAAAAAGTCCCCTCCTCCCCTTCACTATCGGCATCCCAGGCAGAATAAAAACTACCCTTCTTTGACATCATTTTGCGTTCAACATAAGCAATCGTGCGCTTCGCAGCGCGTGCATAGCGCTCGCGCCCGGTCAAGCGATAGGCCTGCAACAAAACCCGGACCATCTGCGCCTGATTGTAGAGCATTTTTTCAAAATGTGGGATCCGCCACTCATTATCCGTCGCGTAGCGATGAAAACCGCCCCCGACATGATCATGGATGCCGCCATCAAGCATGAAATCAAGCGTTCGTGTCACCGCTTCAAGCGCTTCACTATCCTTATGCCCGCCAGCCAATTGCAGCAAAAACATCAAGGTGGGTTCATTTGGAAATTTGGGAGCCGTATCGAAACCGCCATTAAAAGTATCGGCACTGGCGATAATCTCTCGCCCCGCCTTGGCCAGAACCTCTGGTGTTATGGCGCGCGCTTCAACGCGGCGATTGAGGATTTGCTTGATAACATTTGAAATCTTTTCACCATCCGCGACCAAAGCCTTTTCATTGGTGATCCACTGATTGCCAATTTCGGTCAGCAATTTTGCAAACGTCTCCCGAGGAAAATAAGTACCAGCATAAAATGGTTTGAGGTCGGGGGTTAAAAACAAGGAATTTGGCCATCCACCACTACGGGTGATAATCTGTGTGGCGATCATATAGGTTTCATCAACATCGGGGCGGCGTTCGCGATCCACTTTAATGGCCACAAAATGCTTGTTGAGAATTTTCGCCAGCCCCTCATTTTCGAAGCTTTCGCGCTCCATTACATGACACCAGTGACACGTCGAATATCCAATCGACAGGAAAATTGGTTTGTTTTGCTTGCGCGCCGCTTCAAAGGCTTCGGGCCCCCATGGATACCAGTCAACCGGATTATTGGCATGTTGCCGCAAGTAAGGGGATGCCGCTCCAGCAAGTCTGTTGGTCATCTCATGACTTTCTTTTCCTGTGGCATGAATATTTGGCACAAACAATGCCAGCATCAGACTGATAGCGGCTGTAAAATTTTTCATAACGTTCCTGGCTTTTAGATCTGTTTGTAAGTTTCCATGAGCCTAAAAGTTCTGTCCTTTAGATACGAATGAACAATTCGTGATCTGCTTTCTCTCCGCTGATTTCCTCCCTTGACTCCCGTCTTTATCTTCATTAGAACAAATAAGGAACACACGCAAGGGAAATATCACAAATGCCGCTTGATCATCTTGATAAGTTACGTGCAGAAATAAAGCGTATTGAAGGGCGTACCAGCTCTCTTGAAGAGGTAAGGGCGGATAGGTTTGCGGGACAACCCAGCCCTCACAGCAATCTGCCTGCTGCACCTGCCTGGTCCTTTGGGGCAATGGAGGTTGATCAATATCTAGGGCATGGCCTTGCCCCTCATGCCCTGCATGAAATCAACCCGCGCGACTATAAAGATTGCTGGGCGGCCCTGTCTTTTGCCCTGGCGTTGGCCTCAAAGCGGGCCGATTTTGATCAGCGCCCTCTTTTATGGTGTTCTTCTCGGGCCAGTAAATCTGAATATGGAGGGCTTTATGGGCAAGGGCTACAGCGTTTTAATCTTGATCCCGCGCGTTTCATTCTGATCGAAACAAAAAATGATAATGAGACACTGTTTGTTCTTGAAGAGGCCTTGAAATCTGGGCGGCTCTGCGCGGTCATTGGCTTGATAGCGGCGCCGGGATTGACCGCTTCACGCCGCTTGTCCTTGATGGCCGACAAGGGCCAAACCCCTGCCCTGCTGATCACAAAACCAGGCGATATCGGCATCAAAAACGCCACCACCCGCTGGCAGATCGCCGGCCTGCGCGCCGATCAATCGCTTTTTAGCACCCCCTCCCATCCTCAACGAGCCCTTCCTCAATTGGCTTGGCAGGTCGGCCTCACCCGCAACCGCCAGGGACCGGCAGATAAAAAGTGGCATCTGGAGTTTCCATCCTATGAGCAACCTCTCCACAAATCTTCCCAAAAAGCGTTTCGTTTCGCTCTTCCTTCCCCATTTCGCAATCGAAAATCACAAGCGGCAGCCTGAGGAGCAAAAAAAACGAAAAGTAGCCCCGACCCGACCGATGCCCTTTGCCCTTGTTGACCATAGTTTAAGAGGTCAAAGACTCTGGGCTATTGATGAGACCGCGCGCCAACAAGGCCTTGTCCGCGATATGGCATTAAGCGATGCTCTGGCACTTTGTCCCTCGCTTGCAACCTCTCGCGCCGTGCCACAAAAAGACGCTCGCAGACTTTTGCAACTGGCCAGCTGGTGCGAGCGTTACAGCCCCCTAAGCAATGTCTATGATAGCGACAGCCTGTGGATTGATGTCACCGGCGCTGCCCATCTGTTTGCGGGCGAACAAAACCTGCTGGCAGCAATCAGCAAGGATTTTAGCCAGCAGGGCTACACCGTAAAACTTGCACTTGCGGGCAGTTTTGCCGCCGCTTTTGCGCTCTCCCATTTTGCATTTAGTCACAAAACGAAGCCACCCATCATCCCGTCTCAAAGCTCGCCTACCCAATTGCAGCAGTACCTTTCCCCCCTACCAATCGCAGCTCTTCGCCTGCATGAAAACACTTGCTCCTTGCTGCACCGCCTCGGACTGATGACACTGGGCCAATTGATGAATCTCCCACGAGAAAGCCTGAAGCGCCGTTTCCCCTCGCGCGAACAGGCCCGCTCCGTGCTGTTACGGCTGGACCAGATTATGGAGCTGCGTGATGAACCTCTTGCGCCCCTCACCCCGCCTGTTATTTTTTCCAGTCGCCTGCGTTTTACAGAGGCGCTGTTTTCCAAACAGATGCTGGAACGAGCCCTCATCCGCCTACTTGACGATGTAACCTTGCAGCTTGAACGGCAAAATCAGGGAGCCAGAAACCTCACATTCAACCTGTGGCGTGCTGATGGCAGCACCAGCCATATTACCATTGGCACGGCTCAACCTTGTCGCGACAAAACCCATATATTCAATCTCTTCAAGGAAAAAATCAGCCGGATCGAACCAGGGTTTGGCATTGATGTCATCGCCCTTTTTGTCGCCAAAGCAGAACCACTAACAGCAAAACAGGTCTCTCTTCAAAGCAGACAAAAAAACGACCACTCCCGCAGCCCCGCCCTGCTCATCGATCGTTTGCGCAACCATCTGGGCGCGCGCAAAATTGGCTATTTGCAAGCCCTTCCAAGCCATATCCCAGAGCGGGCACAAAGCCTGACAACCAGCCCACCACCTCAAACCATAGCCCCCTTGCACGCGGCATCTCCAGCCTCTCCCTCTATCATATATGACCGGCCCTTCTTGCTGCTGGACCCACCAGAAAGCATCAACGTGTTAGCGCCCCTGCCTGACGACCCGCCGCTTCAATTCACCTGGCGCCGCGTCACCAGAAAAGTCATTGCCAGCAATGGCCCCGAACGCCTGACCCGCGAATGGTGGAAAGAACTTGGACAAAAAAACAGCCGCCCCCGCGATTATTACAAAGTCAGCGCCTATGAGGGCGGCACCTTCTGGCTCTATCGCAACGGGCTTTATCAAGGAGATGAAAGCTCCACCGCGCCCCCGCAATGGTTCATGCACGGCTTTTTTGGCTGAAAGAATGCGCTCGCCCCATTTCCTCCTGCGAGACTGGGCGTCTTGCACAGACGGCGCTGGGGACTAATCCCCAGACCCCACTTTTAAAATGGGGATGAAAGGGGCTCGCCCTTTTCCGCCCGCTGCGTAAGCGTTCCGCCCGAAAGGGCATTTCTTCCGCACACCTTACAATGAGATGAGACATGACTGACACTTCCCCCTATGCCGCCCTACAGGTGACCACCAATTTTTCGTTTCTGCGCGGCGCGTCTCACCCTGATGAGCTGGTAAAGACCGCCAAGCAGCTCGGCCTTGGCGCGATTGGTGTCACGGATCGCAATACGCTGGCGGGGATTGTGCGCATGTATATCGCGGCAAAAAAGCTGGATATGCGCCTGATCGTTGGCGTGCGCCTTGTTTTGAGCGATGCCCCCGATCTTTTATGTTACCCAAAAGACCGCGCCGCTTATGGGCGTTTATCGCGGCTATTAAGCCTTGGGCAGAGGCGGACGGAAAAAGGTCTGTGCGATCTTGCTCTTGCTGATATTGCCGCTCACCAGAAGGGTCAATTGTTTATTGCCCTTCCTCCAGTTCAATCTGAACTGAACAGCTTTGGTGCACAATTAGGCCGTTTAAAAGAGCAACTGACAGCGCCCTTATATCTTGGTCTTGCCCACAATTATTACGGCAATGAGCAGGCCCGCTTTGCCGCCTTGCAACAGCTTGGCGCGCTCCACAAGCTTCCCCTCGTTGCGGCCAGTGACGTGCTTTATCATCAAGCCGCCCGCAAACCCCTTGCTGATATTCTCACTTGCATCCGCGAAAAATGTACCATTGATGAGGCGGGCCTGCGCCTCTCGCCTAATGCCGAATCCCATCTCAAGCCGCCTGTCGAGATGCAGCGCCTTTATAAGGGCTACGAAGATGCTCTCACCCGCACCATGGAAATCGCCGACCATTGCCGTTTTTCGCTCGATGAGCTGGCCTATGACTATCCCCGCGAACCCGTGCCAAAGGGGGTAACCGCGCAGCAACATCTGAAAAACCTAAGCTATGAGGGTGCCAGCTGGCGCTACCCCCAAGGGCTCCCGGACAAAGTGCGCGCCAGCCTTTTGCATGAACTCAAATTGATTGATGAGCTCAACTATGCGCCCTATTTTCTCACCGTGCATGATATAGTGAGCTTTGCCCGCTCAAAGGATATTTTGTGTCAGGGGCGCGGCTCGGCGGCCAATTCTGCGGTTTGTTATTGCCTTGGCATCACCAATGTCGATCCCACCAAGATCGATCTCTTGTTCGAGCGTTTTATTTCAGCCGAGCGGGATGAGCCCCCCGATATTGATGTCGATTTCGAGCATGAACGCCGTGAAGAAGTGATCCAGTATATTTACAGACGCTTTGGCCGCGAGCATGCCGGACTGGCCGCCACTCTCATTACCTATCGCCCGCGCTCCGCCGTGCGCGATGTGGGCAAGGCCATGGGCCTATCAGAAGACATTGTCTCGCGTCTGGCCGGCACGGTGTGGGGATGGGGCGGAAAAGGCATATCAGAAAAACGGGTGCGTGAAGCCGGTCTCAATGCCGATGATCCGCGCCTCATTCGCACCTTGCAACTGACATCTGAGATCATGGGCTTTCCCCGCCATCTGTCGCAACATGTCGGCGGCTTTGTCCTCACCCATTCGCCTTTATGCGAGATGGTGCCGATTGGCAATGCGGCCATGAAAGATCGCACCGTCATCGAATGGGACAAGACCGATCTGGCCGCACTAGGGCTTTTGAAGATCGACGTGCTGGCGCTTGGCATGTTGTCGTGCGTGCATCGCTCGTTTGATCTCATCAAAAAACATTATAACCGCCCCTTGACCCTCGCCACCGTGCCGCGCGAGGACACCGATACTTATGACATGCTGTGCAAGGCCGATACGGTCGGCGTGTTCCAGATCGAAAGCCGGGCACAAATGAACATGCTGCCCCGCCTTAAGCCGCGCATTTTCTATGATCTGGTGATTGAGGTGGCGATTGTCCGCCCCGGCCCCATTCAGGGCGATATGGTGCATCCTTATCTGCGGCGACGCGATGGGCTGGAAGAAGAAATATATCCAGCTCCTGATCCCCGCTTTGGCCCGCCAGATGAACTGCGCACCATTCTGGGGAAGACCAAGGGCGTGCCCCTGTTTCAAGAGCAAGCCATGCGCCTTGCCATGGTGGCGGCTGACTTTTCCCCCGCTGAAGCCAATGCCCTGCGCAAAAGCATGGCGACCTTTCGCCATCGTGGCACCATCGAATTGCTACAGGATAAAATGGTCGAGCGCATGGTAACGCGTGGTTATGAACGATCATTTGCCGAGCGCTGTTTCAACCAGATCAAAGGCTTTGGTGATTATGGCTTCCCCGAAAGCCATGCGGCCAGCTTCGCGCATCTGGTTTATATCTCCTCCTGGATCAAATGCCATTATCCGGCAGTGTTCGCCTGTGCCCTGCTAAATTCTCAGCCCATGGGGTTTTACGCCCCGGCGCAAATTGTCAGAGATGCCATTGAGCACGGCGTCAAAGTGCGCCCCGTTGATGTCTCGATCAGCGATTGGGATTGCACACTGGAGGCGGGCGACGACGGGGTCTGGGCCTTGCGCCTTGGCATGCGCCAAGTCTCGGGGTTGCGCCGCGATGAAGCTGAGAAAATTGTTGCGGCCAGACATCGCTACGCGAGCGGGCTGCCGCCCACACCCGCTTGGGAGGAGACCTCCCAAACCCACCCTTTTTTAAATCAAAAAAACAAGGGGTTTGGGGAATTCATTCCCCAAATGGGTGTGGGTGATAACCCGCTCATCGCAGATGATCCGCCCTTCCACGACATGGAAGAGCTGCGTACTAGCTCTAGCGTGCGCCGCGAGACATTGGAAAAGCTGGCAGGGGCTGACGCGTTTCGCTCTATGGGATTGGAGCGCCGCAGCGCTCTTTGGCATATAAAAGGGCTTGCGGACGATGCTCCTTTGCCTTTATTTGCCCATGCAAATGCCAGCGAGCTTGCCAAAGAACCAAAGATCGAGCTGCCACGCCTTCCTTTGTCGGCGCATGTATTAGAAGATTATCGCAGCACGCGCCTGTCCCTCAAAGCTCATCCCTTGTCTTTTTTACGCGAGCGCTTGCAAGCGCAAAAAGCCATTAGCTGCCTTGATCTTATGTCCCTGCGCGATGGCGCCTTTGTCAAACTTTCCGGCGTGGTGCTGATCCGTCAGCGCCCCGGCAGTGCCAAGGGCGTGGTATTCATGACCATTGAAGATGAAACCGGCATCGCCAATCTGGTCATCTGGAGCAAGGTCATGGAGAAATTTCGCAAGACCGTCATGACCGCACGGCTCATCCAGGTGCAGGGCCGTCTGCAACGCCACAAGGACATATTGCATGTGGTGGCCGATCGCCTTTTTGACCAGACAGATTGGCTATCCCTACTTGATGAACAGACCCAACAGGATCTCAAATCCCGTGCTCCGCGCAACTATAACACCCCGCCCTCACGCCGCAGTCACCCCCGTAATGTCCGTATCATTCCCAAATCACGGGACTTTCACTAAAACAAACATCACACGAAATTTATCATGTTGCACAATCACCGTTTTCAACTGCGTGTAAAATCCCCTATATTATCCTCTATGACCCAAAACCTACGTACCATATTGTCCCTGCCATTGCTGGCACTGGCGAGTTTTTGTATCGCAAATCAAGCCGCCGCTTTTGACCCACGAGCCGAACCAGAAGGGGCAACGAGCGCTGCGCTTGAAAACAGTTCTCAAAGCAAAGTGATAAGAGCTAGACATCATATGGTTGTGAGCGCCAACCCTCATGCCAGCGAGGCCGGGCGCGCTATTTTGCGCCGTGGCGGCACCGCCATTGACGCCGCCATTGCCGTGCAAATGGTACTCAATCTTGTCGAACCACAATCATCTGGGATCGGTGGCGGCGCGTTCTTGCTGCACTGGAGCGAGCAGACACGAAAACTGACAAGCTTTGATGGCCGCGAAACCGCCCCTCTTGCCGCCAAACCAACCCGCTTCATGAAAAATGGCAAACCCATGAAATTTCGTGACGCTGTGCCAGGCGGACTTTCCGTTGGCACACCGGGCGTTTTAAAAATGCTTGAAAAAATCCATAAACGTCATGGCCGTCTGCCGTGGGCGCAGTTATTCGATCCAGCCATCAAACTTGCAATGCGCGGCTTTGCCCTATCTTCGCGCCTGCACGCCCTCTTGCAAAAAGCTGACGTCCACAGCTTTGGACCTAAGGCACAAGCTTATTTCTTCGACAAGATGGGAGATCCAAAACCTGTTGGCACCCTTCTCAAAAACCCAGCCTTTGCACAAACTCTAAGCGGTATCGCCCGCAATGGATCTGATTATTTTTATCGTGGGCCTCTCGCCAAGCAGATCGCCAAAACCGTACAGACCTCGCACGCCAACAAAGGCGATATGACATCCACAGATCTTGCAACCTACAAAGCCCTTGAGCGTGATCCCATTTGCATTTCTTATCGCACTTACAATATTTGCGGCATGGGACCTCCCTCGTCTGGCATGTTGACCATTGCGCAAGTGCTGAAAATCATCGAACCACTTGATCTTGGCAGCACCCCCCTTAATCAAACAGCCCTGCATCTCATTTCTGAAGCTGAAAAACTCGCCTATGCCGACCGCAAACGCTATATGGCGGATCACGATTTTATTGAGATCCCGCAAGGTCTGCTGGATGCGCGCTATCTGGCGAAACGCCGCGCCCTCATCAAACCCCATAAAACAATGGGCAAGGCAAAACCGGGCACACCTCCCGCTGGGAAAAAACGCTCCGGGATTGATGCCACCACAGAAAATAATGGCACCAGCCATATCTCGATCATAGATGTGCAGGGCAACGCCATCTCCATGACCTCCTCCATCGAGGGAGCCTTTGGGGCGCGTTTGATGGTGTCGGGGTTTTTGCTGAACAATGAGCTGACGGACTTCTCCTTTCGTCCCACAGACAAACAAGACCGGCTGATCGCCAACCGTGTTGAACCACTCAAAAGGCCGCGCAGCTCCATGGCTCCCACAATGGTCTTTGATCGTCATGGTCGTCTTCACATGGTTGTCGGCTCCCCGGGCGGCAGTCGCATCATTCTTTATGTGCTAAAAACAATCATCGGCCATATCAATTGGGGACAGAACGCAAGATCGCTGACCCATATGCCCAATTTTGGTTCGCGTAACGGCCCGCTGGAGCTGGAAAAGGTCCCGGAGTGCAAATGATTGGTACGGGTTTGCAATCCCTTGGGCACAAGACCCGCATTACCACGATGACCAGCGGTGTGCATTTGATCTTGCGCAAGGGCAACGCGCTGATCGGGGCCGCTGATCCGCGCCGCGAAGGCGTACCGCTCGGCGATTGATTGTGCGCCTTTTTGGACAAGCCAGGACAAATAGGTTTATCGCTCTTTGACCTAGGCCCTTGCACCGGCATGGCAATTGCGCCATGAAAGGCCAATGAGCGAAAAACAACTCAATATTACCGTGCGCGGCACTGGCATTGTTGGTGTCTGGCAAGCATATGTACTGGCTTCAAAAGGCCATAACGTCACCCTTGTCAGCAAAACCAGCGAGCCGTTTAGCGAAGCATCGAGCTGGATCGCCGGTGCCATGCTGGCGCCATTTTGCGAGACCGAAAGCGCTGAACCTGTTATCCGCCGTATGGGCCTCCAATCCATGCCATTGTGGCAAGAGGCTTTCCCCCATGTTGTAAATAACGGCACGCTGGTGGTGACACAACCGCGCGACACCAGCGACTTGAAACGATTTGCCCGCCAGACAAGTGACCACGCAACCCTTGATGTGGCACAGCTGGAAGAGTTGGAGCCAGACCTTGCTGGCCGTTTTCGCACGGGATTATTCTTTTCCCGCGAAGCTCATTTACAACCCCATTGGGCACTCGCCCATATATTGCATAAAGCCACGGAAGCTGGGGCGCAGACCAAATTCGGTTCATCGGATATTCCCGCCGGAAGCGACTATGTCATTGATTGCCGGGGTATCGCGGCGAAAGACGAATTGGCGAACCTGCGCGGAGTACGCGGCGAGATGGCCATCATTCGCACCAGCGAGATCAATTTTTCGCGGCCAATCCGCCTACTGCACCCCCGCTTTCCGCTCTATATGGTGCCCTGGCCTGAAAACTATTTCATGATTGGCGCCACCGTAATTGAGAGCGATGACGCCGGCCCCGTCAGCGTGCGCTCTGGGCTTGAATTACTGGGATCCGCCTATGGGCTACATCCTGCATTTGGCGAAGCGGAGATTGTCAAACTATCGGCTAATATACGCCCAGCTTTTCCCGATAATATCCCAAAAATCATCGTGCGCGACAAGGTCCTTCATGTTAACGGTCTATATAGACACGGATTTTTGACGTCACCCGCTCTTGCCCATTATGTCGCCAACTATCTGGAAACAAAGACGCTCATTGAGGAGGTGTTTGTCGTTGAACATTAAATTGAATGGCGCAGACGCGCAAACCGGGGCCAAAACACTGGCGGAACTTTGCGATTTGCTGGGCTATCACACCGATGCCAAAATCGCCACTGCCGTCAATGGAGAATTTATGGCCAAGACGCAGCGCCCCAATTACCAGCTTGCCAATGGCGACGACATCGAGATTGTTGCGCCAAGGCAAGGTGGGTGAGCCCCATGATGCTTGAGTTTTACGGGCAAAAAGTCCAATCGCGACTGCTCATGGGAACGGCACTTTATCCCTCTCCCGATATTTTGCAAAAAGCGGTGAAAGCCTCAAATGCTGACATTGTCACGGTTTCTGTGCGCCGCGAAGCTGCCACGGCCCAATCTGGTCATTCCGCGCAATCTGGTCAGGGGTTCTGGGACCTGATCCGCGAACTTAATGTGCGCCTGTTACCAAACACCGCCGGCTGCAAGAGCGTCAAAGAGGCTGTAACCACTGCGAAAATGGCGCGCGAGCTGTTTGAAACCAACTGGATCAAGCTCGAAGTCATTGCCAATGATGATACGTTACAACCCGATCTCTTTGGCCTTGTGGAAGCGGCCAGAATTTTATGTGACGACGGCTTTGAGGTGTTTCCTTACACAACCGAAGATCTGGGAGCTGCTGAGCGTCTACTGGAAGCTGGATGCAAGGTCCTGATGCCGTGGGGGGCGCCCATCGGCTCGGCGCGCGGGCTCAATAACCCGTTTGCGCTGACTAGCATGCGCGCTTATTTTCCCGATATTCCCCTTGTTGTGGACGCGGGGATCGGTGCACCATCCCATGCCGCCAAAGCGATGGAGATGGGCTATGATGCGGTGTTGCTCAATACCGCCATCGCCAAAGCTGGAGACCCGATCGATATGGCCAAAGCCTTCGCGGGGGCCATTACGGCTGGCCGCGCCGCCTATAAAGCTGGCGTCATGGAGCCTCGCGACATGGCCTCTCCCTCAACGCCGATTGCCGGAACACCATTTTTTAAACTGGACTAGACATGGCCCCTCTATTGCACCCATTTTATCCTGTCGTGCCAGACATCGACTGGCTCACGCGCCTTGTGCCGCTCGGTATCAAAACCATTCAGTTGCGTCTCAAGGGTGAGCCGCTCATTGAGGTAAAACGCCAAATCGAACAGGCCATCATACTTTGTGATCGCCACGATTGCACGCTCATCATCAACGATTATTGGCGCGAAGCGATTGAACTTGGTGCCAGCTTCATCCATCTGGGACAAGAAGATCTGGCTGTTGCTGATCTCGCAAATATCCGCAATGCTGGCTTGAAACTGGGGCTTAGCACTCATTCCCATGAAGAGCTTGATATTGCCTTGGCCGCAAAGCCTGACTATGTGGCGCTTGGCCCGGTCTGGGAAACCAGCCTTAAAAAGATGAAATGGCAACCCCAGGGGCTTGAGCGATTAAAAGACTGGGCGCAAAAATCGCCCGTTCCAATCGTCGCCATTGGCGGTATTACTCTGGAGCGCGCACCGCAAACTTTTGCAACGGGAGCCGCATCAATTGCCGTCGTCACCGATGTGGTCTTCCATGAAAACCCTGAACAACGGGTCAAAGATTGGCTTGAATTCGCGAACAAGTGATAGGGTCATCAATAGAGATAACAGATCACCTCAATTGGAAAGCTTCGCATATGCCACTTATGGATTTTCTCACCTTCAAGGCTTTTATCAGCATCGAAGTGCTGATCGTTTTTTATTATATTGGCGCAGTCGTCCTGCCATTTTTGATATGGTCGCTGTCGAAATGGGTCATTCAGAAATACAAAATCGTTGATTTTGTCAATCGACACAAAAAGCGCTTGACCGGCCAACCATTCAACAAATCGCGACGTACGAAAATGATCCTGCTATTCATCTGGCTGTTTATTTTTATGGAGCTGTGCTGGCGTTTATTGTTCGAATTCATGATCGCCTATATGCAAATGCGCGATGCCTTGTTGCATTTAAATTTGTAGAGGTCTATTGAGTTAGCAACCAGATCAATTAATTATATTTTGCGTCGAACAATTAGTAAGATATAATGCCTGAACCCTAATAATATGTGAGAGAAAAAGATGAAAAAAACTATTGCTGGATTACTATGCACCCTTTTTACAATGCACAGCACTCTTGCATATGGAGCCGATCAAGAGGCACTAACCAAAGAAGCCAGAAGCGTCATGAAAGGCTTTGGAATGGAACTCAAGTCAACATTGGTTGCGGCGATGAAAAGCGGCGGACCCGTGAAAGCTCTTGGCGTGTGCAATACCAAGGCGGGTCCCATCACCATGAAAAATGCTCAGGATTCCGGCTGGAATATCAGGCGGACTTCCTTGAAGCTGCGCAATCCCTCCAATAAGGCTGACGCCTGGGAACTCGCCGTTCTCAACGATTTCGAAGCCAAAAAAGCAGCCGGTGCAAACCCCAAAAAGCTGGAACACTCTGCGATCATCGAGAAAGATGGCAAAAAAACATTCCGCTATATGAAGGCCATTCCAACTGGCAAAGCCTGTCTTCAATGCCACGGCGCAGGTGTCAAAGCCCCCGTCAAAGAGAAAATTGCTGCTCATTATCCAAATGACAAGGCCACAGGCTTTAAACTCGGCGATATTCGAGGTGCATTCTCTTTGTCAAAAGAGGTGAAATAAATAGCTCAGCTTGATAATCAGTCGTTCTTGCACTGCCGCACGAAATCGACGAAGCGCACGGCCCAGTCATTCTGGGCCGTTGTACGATGATGGCAGAAGCCCGCTTGCACATTGCCCATGACAATGCCGTCATGAGCGCCATCAATACCGTGGCCGCGCAGCACTTTATGAGCAAATACCGTATCGTCTGGCAAGCCCTCTAATGAGGCATAATGGAATTCGTGGGCCATGATGGGGACG
The DNA here is from genome assembly GCA_024280895.1 of Alphaproteobacteria bacterium. Classification (GTDB taxonomy): domain Bacteria; phylum Pseudomonadota; class Alphaproteobacteria; order Rhizobiales; family JAKIUO01; genus JAKIUO01. The sequence continues at coordinate 85,570 of JAJRPI010000035.1, forward strand.
GGCTGATCATCGTCGCTTCGTTTGGGCCATGCTCCGCGCCCGGTTTCTTGTAACCGCACCAGACCACGCCCTTGCGGTGCGTCGTGCATGAAAACAGAACCCGGAATAAAGCCGATCATTTGCGCGATCTCATCCCTCCAGCTGATCTGCTTTGAAAGATACATCAGACCACCACATTCGGCATAGATAGGCAGTCCGTTTTGCGCCGCCGCCTTGATGTCTGCGCGCAGCGACTTGTTGTCCTGCAGGGCTTTCATATGGGTCTCTGGAAAGCCACCCCCCAGAAACAAACCATCAATAGCGGGTAGTTTTGCATCAGCAAGTGTATTGAAAAACACCAGCTGCGCCCCGGCATTTTCGAGCGCTTCCAAATCATCCCCATAGTAAAAGCCAAAGGCGCTATCACGAGCTATACCGATGCGTAGCACGCGGGGTGATGTTTTGACGATGGGTGCTGATACTGGCGCTGATGGTGCGGGAGCCAGTTGCGCAATTTCCAGCAATTGATCAATATCCACCGATGTTTCCATCATCTCGGCAAGCTCATTAATCCGCTGCGATACATGATCGCTTTCGCTGGGGGGAACCAGACCAAGGTGACGCTCTGGTGCCAGCAGGTTTTTGTCGCGTGGCACAGAACCAACCACCAACATATCCGTATAACGCTCCACCGCAGCGCGCAGCTTGTCTTCCTGGCGCGCACTGACAACCTTGTTGAAAATAACACCGGCGATATCGACATCTGGTTCGAACGCACTGTAGCCCACCAGCAATGGCGCGATCCCGCGCGTAATGCCCATGACATCAATCACCAGAATAACCGGCGCTTGCAGCTTGACCGCAAGAGCTGCATTAGAATCGCGACCATCAAGGGCAACGCCGTCATAAAGGCCCTTATTGCCCTCTATCAGACCCATATCCGAACTGGCAAGTTTGCGCGCGAACAGATCCATGATCTCCTCGGCGCTCTGGGTATTGAAATCCAGATTGAAACAAGGGCGATCCGTGGCGCGTTGCAGCCATAGCGGATCGATATAGTCGGGGCCTTTTTTGAAGGTCTGAACCTTACTACCGCGCCTTGTTAACGCGGCCGCCAGTCCCACTGACAAAGTGGTTTTGCCCGACGACTTGTGAGCCGCTGATATATAAAAGTGGGCCACGATGAACTCGACAGGCTATGAAGACTACTGGTCTTCTGCGACGGGAGATGGCAGGAACGGCAATATTTTAAGGGCAAACCCGACGATAAACATCGCCATGGAAACACCGGCCAGCCCAAGCAACAGCTCTGGCAAAGTCGGCATATAATTACCAAATACCCCATCTTGAAACGTGCTCGTCACTTCCATGCCTGGAAACAGGCTCAAAGGATATGACTGGCCACCAATGACGATGACATAAATATGGGCCATGCCACCAAGCAGCATCAATATGGACGCGGAAGTCAGTCCAACTCTTGATGATCCTAAATCAGACTTCATCAAGATCAGCATTGGTAAAATGGAACCAATGAACACATGCCCACCCCAGAACAAATAGGTAAAGACGCTGCCGCTCCACAAAATATAGCGCTCAACGCCAATATGCTCGGCCGCATAAAGATTGGTGAGATGATGAACGGCTGTGAAATACAACATGGCGGCGATAAAGATAATGAACAGCTCGCGCAGTTTTTGCGAAACTTCTTTGGTAATCAAACGATGCCCTGTCGCCTGACACATGGTAATCAACACCCATACGGTGAAAGCCATGCCATAGACAAAAGAGGACGAGATAAACAAAGGCGCCATAATGGCCGCGTCATAGGCTTCACGTGCCACCAAAAATCCGAAGATCGAACCGGTACCTGTGGTCAAAATGATCCGCCAGATAAAAGCGCCCCACCCTGCCGCCTTGTTAAAACGGGCAACGGTCTTGTCCATCATCGTCCACAGATAGATCCCCACAATCGTGATAAAGCCGGTGTAAAGGATGATATTCCACGCGAAGATAGACTTGAAATTATAATAGGTCATCGCAACGATCAAACGATCTGGTCGACCAAGATCGAGCAACAGAACCACCAACCCGCCGATCAGCAGGGCAATCGCCAAAATCGCCGATAAGCGCGCAAAACGTTTATAGGCCAGCTTGCTGAAAACAGACGAAGCGGAAGCAAGATTAAGCGCCCCTGACGCCGAGACAATCAAGAAGATCGCAAACACATGTGGCAGTCCCCAGACAATTTGGTTGTTCATGCCAGTGACGACATGACCATTATGCTCCATGTAAAAGGCAGCACCCAGTCCGACCGCGATCATCACAACATGCAGCACCAACAAGATATTGAAACTGTTGTTATATTCGCGAAGCTGTCTATATGTCTCTGCCATTTTTTCTTCTCACATTCAAAATTGCAACCCATCAGCTCGAAACCTCGAGCCCGGGAGTATCATATATTTCTGTAACGGACGCCAGGATCAAGATTGAGATCTGCTCGCACCTGCTGGGTGGCCACAGACTTGATCAATTGTGCAAGCTTGCTCGTCTTGTCATTAAGATCACCAAACACCATGGCACCCGCAGGGGCCGCTTTCACACAAGCAGGCTCCTTGCCTTCATCAACAAGATGCACGCACATGGTGCAACTTTCGACGGTGCCAATACCGCGCGGGGCATGCTCTTTTTGATCTTCAATATGCTCATGCACAAAAGAGCGCGCTTTATAGGGACAGGCCATCATGCAATAGCGGCAACCAATGCAAATATGCTTGTCGACCAACACGATACCATCTTTGCGCTTGAACGATGCACCCGTTGGACACACATCCACACAAGGGGGCTCCGCACAATGCTGGCACATCATGGGCAAGGAAAATTGTTCCTCGGTCTTCTTGTTCTTGAGATTGACGCGGCGGATCCACTGAGGATCGGTCAAGGGTTTGCCGGTATCGCTCCAACCGTTCTCGTCCTGACAGGCCTTGACGCAGGCATCAACATCTTCATCGCTGAATTTTGCCGCATCGATGAGCAGTCCCCAGCGAGATTTAGTGCTCACAGCTTGATCGGCTGGCTTGGCGAGCGCTTCGCCATAGGCGAACAGCGTCATGCCCGGAGCGAGCGCAAGTGCGGCAGCCGATCCCTTTAGAAATTCACGGCGACCAGCTTCATCACCCGATGTCACTTTAGTTTCTTTTACTTTTGTCTGATCTTGCTTCAAGGAGATCATTTGACTTCTCCTGCAATAAATTTGCGCAATGTGGCAACTGTTCTATCGCCCGGCTTGCCGATCGCGGAAATGCCCGCCGACTTTGCATGGGGATTGCCAGCCGCCTTGGCCGCTTTGTTCATTGTATCTTGGGGACGTGAGGCATGACAATCAAAACAGTCAATACGTACAGCCGCATAGTCATGGCAAGAGCGGCAAAAATGGCGCTCGTCCTTGACCGTCACATATTTATTGCTCTCATCTTTGACGGCATGGCAGGCAATACAGTTTTTAAGGCTGTATTTTTTTGTTCTGATACCATCATGCATGGTTTGATCACGTTTGTGATCGAGCAAGGTCATATGCTTTACGCGCATTTCCTTGGGATCAAGGTCACATTGTCCGCCAATCGCCTTGGGCGGATTTGGCATCCATTCAGGCTGCGCACTCGCCTGCCCGACCGACGCCAGCAAGCTCACACCAATGAACGCGACGCCAAGCATTGTCATGATCAGCTTTTGCATGATGAGTACAATTTTCATCGTCTTTGCCAGTCCTTCTTGGGCCGGTCCAATAAGGACCAAGCTTCTTTCAGCATCAAAACCTGATCAAGGTGACCATACCAGACCACCTTGATCATTTGTATCGGGGACAAGCTTATTCGCCAAGGCCCATTTCAATATAACCACTTGGGCAAACATCAGCGCAGATATGACAACCAATACATTTGGTATAGTCAGTGTCCACATAACGGCCAACCGCATGCTTGTCTTTCTTGACCTTGAACACAGCATCCTGCGGGCAATAAATGACGCAGTTATCACATTCAAAGCACATGCCGCAACTCATGCAGCGATCGCCTTCCTTGCTGGCCTGTTCGCCAGAAAGAGATTTGATCCGCTCTTCGAAGTTACCCATGACATGATCGGCATCGACCAAAACATGATCACGCTTGTTACGCTCTTCGAACTGGAAATGCCCCAGAAACAGATCATCATGCGCAATGATTTTTGTAGAGGAGCGATCTTCATAATTGTGAACCGCCCAATCACTATCTGATGTACCCATCGTCTGAGTATTATCATGCTCGGCTGGATCGAGCTCGCGGTTGTGCAATTCGTTCAGCAGATTAAAGTGATGCACGTCTACTTTGGGACGTTTTTTCGCATCAACCTTGCCATTATCGAGAAAATCATTGATGGCCTCAACAGCAATATTGGCGTGACCAATAGCGGTTGTCAGAAGATGCGGGCGCACAATATCACCGATGGCGAAATGCTTCTCCTTGTCTTTGACACGATAGAAGGTATCGACATTGATAAAGCCGCGACCATTGTCGAGGCCTTCTTCCAGACCTTCCAGATCACCAAACTGACCAATCGCCGAAACGACCATATCACATTCGATGTCATATTCCTCTGCACCTTCGGCAGCGGTTGGAATACCTTTATTGTCAACAACACAATCAACGACCCGTAGTGCGATCGCCAGACCTTTGTCATTCTTGACAACCTTGACCGGCATGACGCCGCCCTTGATGTCGATGCCTTCGCGTTTGGCGTCTTCACGTTCATGTTCGGCAGCTGTCATCTGTTCAACAGGGAACAGCGATGTCAAAACCGTCTGCACACCTTCGCGGCGCAGATTGCCCGCAACGTCATGAGCGGTATAGCCAAGAGCTTCAGCGCCAGCCACATCCTTGTCAGCAACTTTGGTGATATGACCAAGACGGCGCGCCACGGAGGCAACGTCAACCGAGGTATCACCACCGCCAACAACGACAACTTTTTTGGCCGTACCAACGACCCAGCCTTCGTTAAAGGCATCAAGGAAATCAACACCGGCAAGACAGTTCTCTGTACCTTCCCAGCCATCTGTTGGCAGACCGCGGCCCTTTTGAGCACCAATGGCCCAGACAACGGCATCATATCCATTGATCTCTTCCATGCTGACATCGGTGCCAACAGTTGTATTGAGACGAACCTCAACACCAAGGTCAATGATACGGTTGATTTCACTATCAAGCATTTCACGCGGTGTCCGATAGTTGGGAATACCGTAACGCATCATGCCGCCAAGTTCGCTGTGACTGTCAAAAATAGTCACGGCATGGCCTTTTTGACGCAAAGCATAAGCTGCGGTCAGACCACCAGGGCCAGCACCGACAATCGCTACTTTTTTGCCGGTATCAGGACCAGCAGGAAGCAGTTTGAGATTGTTCTCATTGGCATAGTCACCAACATATTGCTCAACCGAGTTGATGCCAACTGTGTCGTCGAGCTCATTACGGTTACAGCCATCTTCGCAAGGCGCTGGGCAAACACGGCCCATAGTAGCTGGAAACGGATTGGCTTCTGCCATGCGGTTAAACGCATATTCTTCCCAAGCCTGGCCTTCAACGGGAGACTTGTCCATGCCGCGTGCGATCCCCAGCCAGCCACGAATTTCATGACCTGACGGGCAACTACCCTGGCAGGGAGGTGTTTTGTGAATATAGGTTGGGCATTGATGAGACATATCTCCCTTGAAGATTTTCTCCTGCAGTTCCCACTCTGTCCCTCCACCAACTTCAAATCGTTGATAGGTATGACCTTTTTCTTCTTTATCAGCCACATCAGTCATATTGTTATCTCCCTTGAGACCGCGCTTCTTGCCGGCCAACTGTTTAATTCTGCTTATCCGACCCCATCGTTCTGGAGCGGATCATCCTTAAATTTTTTAACCTGTTTCACTTGAAGCGGATGGCTCATCCCCGTTTGTCGCTGGGGCTTCTGGTGCCGGCGCTTCTTCTTCTTTTGGTGCATCACTCATGATAATCGCATTGCTTACCAGCTGATGCACACTCTGGATGGCTTCCATATCGAAATCATATTTCGGTAACACCTTGGCAAACTGACTTTTACAGATCGCACAAATGGCGGCCAGATTGGTGACGCCATGTTCTTCAGTGACCTTGCGCAAAGCCCGCATACGGGGTTGGGCGCCTTTGACACGAATATCCATGAGATCGTCCGTCAGGATGCCGCCACCGCCACCGCAGCAAACCGTTCCTTCCTTGATCGTGTCCTCATCCATATCGTGATAATTGTTGCACACAGCCTTGATGACAGCGCGCGGTATTTCAAACTGACCGCCAGGCTTGTCACCCATGCGCGTGGCGCGTGCCACATTGCAGCTATCATGGAAGGTCAACGTCATATGATCGTTTTTGGTCTTGTCGAATTTCAACTTGCCGTCATTGATGGCGTCAAAGGTGAATTCGCAAATATGCTGAGGCACCGGATATTTTGGATCCAGGAAATCCCAGGGACCGGCCAGCGTATTGAGAAAAGCGTAACCAACGCGCCAGGCATGGCCACATTCGCCAAAAATGATGCGCTTGACACCAAGTTCCAGCGCCGCTTCACGAATACGCAGAGATACTTTGCGCATATTATCGTAAGAACCGATAAACATGCCAAAATTGCCAGCTTCAGAAGCCGTCGTACTTAAGGTCCAGTCGATGCCCAGCTCATGAAAAACCTTGGCATAACCAAACAAACCATCAATATGCGGCTCGGCAAAAAAGTCTGCTGATGGCGTCACCAACAAAACATCAGCGCCCTTCTTGTCCACCGGCAGCTTGATATTGATGCCGGTTTCTTCTTCCAGCTCTTCTTCAAAATCTACCATTGTCGCTTTAATGGCTTTAGCGGGCATTCCCAGATTGTTGCCAATGGAATGAACCTTGGCAATGATTTCGTTGCAATATTTCTGGCCTTTGCCAACACTATCCATAATCTCGCGCGCGGCCATGGAAATTTCGGCGGTATCAATCCCATAAGGGCAATAGACAGAACAGCGACGACACTGGGAACATTGATGATAATAATTATACCATTCGTTCAGCACATCTTCGGTGAGATCACGGGCACCCACCAGCCAGGGAGCAATTTTGCCAGGGATCGTATAATAGCGACGGTAAACACTGCGTAGCAGATCCTGACGGGCCACCGGCATGTTCTTGGGATCACCCGTGCCAAGATAGTAGTGGCATTTGTCGGTACAGGCCCCGCATTTGACGCAGCTGTCGAGATAAACGCGAAAGGAGCGATATTTCTGGCGCAGATCACCGATCTTGGCGATTGCCACATCCTGCCAGTCATCAACCAGCTCACCGGGAAAACCCAAATCTGTCTGATGTTTGGGAGCCGCTTCAAAACTGTGCAGATCCTTCATCGCGTCAGGCACCATTTCTGGCATCTCTAGTGGATCAGGCAAAGCTGTATCAGCATCGCTATTCACTTCATCCAGCTCTGATTTATCGAGTTCTGACACAACGGCCCTCCCTAAAAGTCGTTATTTCTTATCGGATCCACTCTCAAGCGCCTTGGCCCAGGGAGCCAAACGACGCTTTTCGCGCGGATTATCGACCTGATTGCGGGTCGGACTGAAAAAGATCCCGGGCGCATGCAGCAGCTTGCTATAGGGAAAAATGATCATCAAGGTGAGAACCAGTGTCAAATGAACCATCAAAGGCAGGCTGTCAGGCAGCGGCTGCCAGTCAAACATGTTCAAATAGGCAAGGCTCAAAAAGAAGTTTTTAACCGAGACAATATCGGTGCGATCAACATATTGCATCATGAAGCCACTGACACCGATCAAGATTAGCAGCAATAGCATCAGGTGATCAGAAGGCGACGAGATATAGCGCACGCGATTGACAACGATCCGCCTGATGGCCAATCCGGCCAGACCAAAGACCATGGCAAAACCTGCGTATTTGCCAATCGGCTGTATATAGGTGATGCCCAGCCAGATGAGGTCTGGCACATAGCGTGGATCAACAAAATATCGAATATGTCTGATCAGCACCAGCAAAAGACCAACATGGAACAGATAGCCGAAAATCCAGATCCATTTATTGGCTTTGAACAGGCTTTCAAACAAAGCGACTTCACGGAACATGCGGTACCAGACCCCTGAAACGGTGGTCGGCGCAGGTGTGGTCGCGATATTAAGGGGGGCCGGCACTTTTGCATACTCATAGATTCTATAAGCGATCCCGACAACCAGCAAGATTGTCGCGAAATAGAATGCAAGGGCATAAATCGTGGTGAGCACGAGTTTGTTCCTCCGTTACCGACTTCTATCGTTTTCAGCTTTCAATGACCCGTCAATAACGTGGCCACATGCCTTTTTTAACGACATTTGTTCTAATTTCTCAAACACATGGTTTAATTCAATCAAGCGAGCGATGCTGGACGCAGCCCTCCCGATTATGTCTACTTTTCATATAGTTAGTGGTCACTCGACTTAATCGTCAATCAAACAGACCGGGCATTAGAAAAGCCAACAGATTATTCTCCCTACCCTGTGACAAGGCAGAACATTCGATCCTGAATACAGGGAGAGTTTTGAAACGCCTGTCGTCTTCATCCAAAAACGACAGGCTATTTCAAAGCGTCTCACCGACAGGTATTTTCCAACCGGCGAGACACAAGTCCAATGACTAGATACAGCCAGTTGGTTTTGGCAAACCGCCAACTTTACAAGCCTGTTTAGCAGGACCATAAGGGAACAACTCATAGAGATATTTGTTGCTGCCTTTTTCAGGGCCAAACTTTTTCTTGAGCGCTTTAACAAGCACACGAATTGCTGGAGCAATCTGATACTCTTCATAATATTCGCGCAAGAAGTTGATCACTTCCCAATGCTCGTCAGTCATCTCAATGCCTTCGTCTTTGGCAAGCAGACCAGCAAGTTCTGGAGTCCACTGGTTGATGTCAGAAAGATAACCTTCTTCGTCATGCTCAATGCTTTCGCCGTTGATTTCATAAGCCATTTTTTATTCTCCTCGTTTATACCATTTCCGTCATTTCGCCCCTTAATGAAAAAGAGCATCCAAAATGCGGATTTGTTTAACCAATTAATCCGCGCTATTCCCAAGCCCGACCTGCTGCCAGATCAGATTTCCAAGGCCCTGCAACAGGCCAAAGATTCTACAGCCAAGACTGTGTTGCTGAGTGTTTTTCGACCAGGTCGACAAAACCACCAAAATCAACAGTTTCAATGCCATCAATCATGGTTTGATTACCAAGACCGCGTGCATCAACATCTGGACCAAGTACATAGAACTTGATATTGCCCATACGCTTTTTGATAAGGTCGGCAACTACTGTATTATCAAGAGCGCCATAGACGCCATCTTCGATCAGCAAGATACCAGCACCATCTTCGCAAACCCGCAGGCAGCTTTCGAGCGTATTACGCTCAAAAGGCGACTTGTTCACTGTATGTAGTAGCATATTTAGTCTCCTTTAAGCTGTCAGGATTACTTCTTGTTTGTCCATCAAAGCCTTGAGATCTTGTGAGCTCAAAACTTCAACCGGCACGACCAGATCGTCTACGGTCAAGCCGCGTGCTTCCAGACTTTCTTTTTCGACATAGAGTTTTTCAACGTCATAGCCTTCAAGCGCCCGGAAAGTTGGTGAAAAGTTTTTCATATTGATGCCTTTGGTCTCTTGCTCTTTTTTGAGCTGATAGACACCGTCATCCATGAAAACCACATGCACATCTTGTTCAAAAGCGGCAGCGATCAGAACTTTTTCAAGCATTTCGAGAGCGTAGACCGTCCCATAGGGGGCCTTGCGATTGACATACATGAAGCGCTTGACAACTTCTGGTCCGTCCTCATCCCATTCTTCTTCCATCAAATACTCTCCTAATCACCAAATGTTATCTGCCGGTCCGCAACGATACCGGATTCAATCAACTGTCCCAGACCCGAGATACGAAACCCAGGTGCCAGAATGTCATCCTTGATACCGCGGCGCAGCGCCGCAGCAACACAGACAACGAGGTCCACTTTGTGCTCTTCAGCAAGTGCTGACCAGAGTTTCACAAGGTCCCTGTCGTCAGCCTGTGGCTCGGACAGTTTATTGGCATTGTTCACACCATCATAATAAAAGAACACCCGATAGATCTCGTGCCCTTTTTCCAACGCAGCCTTCGTAAACAGATAGGCGCTGTCAGATGCTTGGTGCTGAAATGGTCCTTCATTGACCAGGATACCAAATTTCAAAGCGTCATCCCCCAACTTGATAAGTTACAATTTCATTCAACAGGCTTGTTACCCTGTTATAATTTTGCTTATGCAAGACCTTCAAAGCAACTATGCTTATCCGCCTCGCTTCACTATGACGCAATCCCGCTCAATCAGAAAAAATCTCAAAAATCGCGGGACCGCAAAGAATAGAGGCATACAAAATACGCCTCTACTCAATTGTCTATCGTCTGGTCGGATCGTCTCGACTAGAAGCGGATATGCGCCGAATGGTTCATCGAATTACGAGCACCAACCCAAGTATCAATGTGATGCTTGGTAAAGGCGAACCCGGTTTTCTCAAAGAAGGCAGGCCAACCGATACGGTCAATCCACTCTCCAACACGTTCCCAATCACGTGCATCGTCTTTATAGGTGGTAATGATTGTCCGTACAGCTGCTTCAACTTCGGGCCAACGTGGCGGGTTGTTCGGCAGATTGGCAACCACAAGCTTGTGGAATGTTGGTTTGGAGCGGGCATTTGAATGCTTGCCACCAACCCAGATAGCCAGGCGGGTTTCTTCTTTACCATTGATCTGCATTGGCGGACAAGGTGCGAAACACGCCCCACAGCAAATACATTTCTTTTCATCAACTTCAAGCGATGGCTTGCCATTGACCATGGCTGGGCGAATAGCCGCAACCGGACAACGAGCCACAACAGATGGGCGCTCACAAACCTTGCCAACCAGATCATGATTGATCCTTGGTGGCTTGGTATATTGCACATTGATGGCGATATCGCCCTGCCCACCACAGTTGATCTGACAACATGACGTCGTGATCTTCACGCGGTTCGGCATTTCCTCATTGATGAAGTCTTTATGGAAGATATCCATCAGACTTTTCGTGACACCAGAAGCGTCCGTTCCAGGAATGTCGCAATGCAACCAACCTTGCGTATGGGAAACCATGGCAATCGAGTTACCAGTACCACCAACGGGATAGCCAGCTTCACCAAGCTTGGCAATCAGCGGCTCGACCTTGGCTTCATCACCACACAAGAATTCAAGTGAGCTACGAGCAGTAAAGCGCAGGAAACCATCGCAATACTCGTCAGCAAGGTCGCACAATTCATGAATCTGGAACGCATCCATCTGACGCGTTGTGCCAACTTTGACAGTCCAGATTTCATCACCGCTTTTAGCAACATGATGCAAAACACCGGGCCGTGGACGCTCATGCCAGTCCCACTTGCCGTAGTTGGCCTTCATGATCGGATGCATATATTTCTGTGGATCTGGAACACCATGCTCATCGGGTAGCTTTGGTGGAGGTGGTCTATCGTTCATATCAAATTCTCCCTGATCTTCCTCTTAGCGAGACCGTTCACAGCCTCTTGAATTATGATTGAAAGATCTGGCAAAGCAAGGCTCCACCAGATCAATCTTATTTATTATTCAGCAGCTTTCGTTTCAGCCTGCTTGGCGAAATATTTCGCGGCTTCCTCGTCGAAATCAGCTGTGTTGACATAGCTTGATGTCCGTGGATGCGAGATCATGTTGGGGTTTGGATCGACGCCCAGAGCTTCCAGGAA
>JAJRPI010000036.1 GCA_024280895.1 Alphaproteobacteria bacterium
AAAAACAAAAGATTAAACTGTGAAACATGGAAAAAGGTAATGGCGGTGAGTGCGCCCCAGGAGATATTTGGACGCTTAACAAAAAATACGGCAGGAACAGCCGCTACCAGAAACCGCATGGCTGAGAGCAGCAAGGGCGGCATATCGCCAAGGCCCCAATGAATAACCACGAAATTAAAGCCCCAGACCGCCGTGACCATTATGGCCAGTAAAATATGCTGTGGGCTCATTATTGTTAAATCCGTGCTCCAAAATATATAAGCACTCTAACACGGGCATTCCTTAAAAAAGAATGCCCGCTAAAAAAGGAGGGGTGTCCCACTTTACGATGAGACACCCTCCAGAAGTTCCAGAGAAAAGACAGGTAAGAAATTTCTCCGGAGTGAAATCTGTACAAATTTCTATTTATTGACCGCAGCGCAATAAGCTTTTGCAGTCGCCAAATGTTCTGCATGCTCGCTCTCGCAGCGCCGGTTTTGCAACGCGGCCAGAGGATCCATGCTGCCTGCCTGCGCCATCGCCCAATCGAGGTCAGAGCGCACAAGGCCAATATCCTTGAGCATATGGTCATCGAGTTGATGCAGTCTGCTCATTTCTTTATGAGCCTTGATTCTGCGTGCCAGACCCGTCAATGTTTTGCGGCTTGCAAACGATTTAATAGTCGCGTTAAAGCCACTGATATTGAACTGCCCAAAGTTGGAGTGCCCGGGAGTGGAGCTATTGAAGAATATCATGATCTTTACCTTTTAAGCCAGCCGACGCCGTTGCCGCATATTTCCTATGCAGCGGTCTAACGAGGGGTATTGCATTTAGAGTTTGATTTTCGTCTGCACTCATCTGCAGTGCATGAATTAGAAGATAGTCTTTTTTATATATTTGTCTAACGAAAGTTTTTGATGTTATAGTTCAAAATAATTGAACTATAACATTTTAGCTTTTCTGTGAGGTCATACATGCTTCTCCTGGATACAGATCAACTCGTGACGTTTATCGCCATTGATGAAACCGGTTCCCACGCCAACGCAGCTGCCAGGGTCAATAAGAGCCAGTCGGCCATTTCCATGCAGATGAAACGGTTGGAAGAGACGGTTGGCAAATCCTTGTTTCAGCGCATCGGCCGCACCAATCAACTAACGCCAGAAGGGGAACATTTGCTGGACTTTGCCCGGCGCATCATTGCTCTTAATGAGCAGGCCATCGCCGCTTTGACCAAACCCGACCTTGAAGGCCGCATCCGTATTGGCGCCCCTGATGATTATGCGGAACAGTTTTTGCCCGTGATCCTGTCGCATTTTTCGCAAACCCACCCCCGCGTCGAAGTGGAGGTGGTGTGCGAAACATCTTGCGGTCTGTGGCAGCGCATCAAGAATAACAAGCTCGACCTAGCGATCGTCAACGAGGATTTTGTCAAAGGCAATGTGGAGGGTCAATTATTTCGCGTGGAGCCATTGCACTGGGTGACAAGCATGGGCCATCTGGCCCACGAGGAGGCGGTTTTGCCTTTAGCAGTTGTTCCCGAAGGCTGCACCTGGCGCAAAGCCGCCGAAGAGGCGCTGGATGCTATCGGCCGCCCTTATCGCACCGCTTACAAGAGCGCCAGCACGCTGGGCACGAATGTGGCTATTCAAGCAGGGCTGGCTGTTGGTATCCTGCCGCAAAGTGCGATCTGCCCGGGAGATCTGCGTATTCTCACCGAAGAAGACGGGTTCCCCCCACTGCCACAGGCGAAAATTGCCTTGTTGCATGGCAAAAAAATCAATTCTCCCCACATCAAGGCCATGGCAGATCACATCATTACAAGGCTGACAAATCTTCCCATGCCCGAACAGTTAAATGGCAGTCGCTCAAACAAGCTTAGGGGCGCCACTTGTTGAGCTTTTTATCAAAAGCCAGATAGGCCCCTTCATAATAAGCCTTGGCGGTTTGTGTATGCGGACCGCTGGCGTTCTCAACCACCTTGTCCACCGTGCCGTCAGGTTTAAAAGTAAATTTTCGCGCTGTTTTGCGAGGTCCCAGCACAGACAAACCCTCTTTGTTGTAATAGCCCAAATATTGATAATTGGCGATCAGCGCCCGCCCCTCGCCCACCGGCACATCCAGGATATTGCGGCCATAGAAGAACGATTTATAATCCATATTGAGTAACGCAAGGATACTGGGAGCTAAATCAATCTGACTGGCGATGGTATCGATGCGTTTGGGCTCCACCAGCTTTGGCGCATAGATCAGTGCAGGGATATGATAGCGCGAAACCGGTAAATCCTGCTTGCCAGCGCCCCCCGCCGTATGATCTGCGACAATGACGAACAAGGTTTTGTCGAACCAGGGTTTGCTACGGGCTTTTTTAAGAAAGTCGCCAATCGCCCAGTCTGAATATTTGACCGCTCCATGCCGATCCCTTCCAGAGGGAATGTCAACACGGCCATCTGGATAGGTATAGGGGCGATGATTTGAGGTGGTCATGACGTGGAAGAAAAACGGCTTGCCATTTTTTTGCGCTTCATCGGCTGATTTGAGCGCCTGCTCAAACAGATATTCGTCCGCCATACCCCAGGCATTTTCAAAACCGATTTCACTATCAGGCACGGAGGGCTCATCAATGATTTTGTAGCCATTGCCATCAAAGAAGCTGTTCATATTATCGAAATAGCCGCGCCCGCCATACAAGAAGCGCACATCATAGCCCTTGGTGCCAAGTACATTGCCCAGCGACCACAAATCACGCTCCTTGCCAAGACGCTTGACGATCGAGCGACCAGGAGTCGGCGGGATGGATAATGTCATGGCCTCCAGCCCGCGGGTGGTGCGGGTGCCGGTTGCGTACATCTTGTTGAAGAACAAAGACTTGCCTGCCAGACCATCGAGCACCGGGGTCAAATTCTTCTTGTTGCCAAAGGTGCCCATGAAATTGGCAGAGAGACTCTCAACCATGACAAGCATGACATTGTTAAAACGCGGCGTGCCGGGATTATCGATCGTGCGGGTAATATCAAAACCATCTGATGAGGTGAATTTTGCTGTTGCCTCGCCGACCTCAAGACGCAAAAGTTGGCCCGCTACCTGCTCATCAAGCACTGCGTAAAATTCCATATAGCTCAACTCATTATTGCGAAAAGCCGCGAACAGCTGATAGGGGCCGTTACTGGCCAGCTCGCGCACCTGTACATTGCTCTCGCCGCCGCGCAAATGCTGACCAATCGTCACCACAAACAGACCGGCCAAAGCGAAATTGGCAACCGCCAGCATGGTCCGGCGCATGAACGGTTCGCGCACCTCGACAACCGCTTTAATAACCCGCCGCATGGTGGCGTAATGGACCAGAAAAGTGATCACGGCGAGTGCTGCCAGCAATGGAAACACCGGATAGGATTCCATGATATTATTGCTGACTTCGCGTCGATAAACCAGATAATCAACCGAGATGAAATTGAAGCGCACATTGAACTCATCCCAGAACAAAAACTCGCCAATCACCGTAAAGCCCATGACATAAATGGTCACAAATACCATGACATGTAAAAACAGCTCATTGAGGCGGGTGTTCCAGAGCTTGTCCGGGGTCAGCCAGAGATACAGGCTGATGGGAGTGAGCACATATAAATAATAGACGGTATCAAACAAAAACCCCAAACCGTAAATATGCAGCGCCTGTGTGATCGAGATCGCCGTGCCAGCTTTCAAGGCGACAAACAATAACAAGCATCTGGTGGCGGTGAAATATATCAAGGTCAAAAGATATACGCGCCATGCCAGGTGATAGCGGCTGTTACTGGTAAAACTTGAATAAGTCAATCTGGCTGTTCCCCGATTTAAATATTTGCAAAATCGTAATTTTCACGCAAAGCTAGGTTCCAAAAAGCTTCGTGTCAACGGATGCGAGAAAACCTGTTGATAGGCACCGCCAGATCTTCGATTTTTGCTTCTACGTGTATTTGGGGATTTGGAATAAACAAGATTTTAGTTGGGCCCGGAGCATCATTCGCGTAAACACAAGCGAATCGACAGCACAAAGACAAAAACCGTTATATTGCCATAAATATCGGCAACTCCTTGCCAAGTGTTCGATACAATATTTAATAAACGTGCTTCGTTCAACGAAGCACCATTGACTAATGCGGAGAAATTATCATGCAGACCTTGAATTTTGACGGAAAGAGTTTCGAATATTTCAGAATATGGATTGTCAACATCTTGCTGACGATCATCACATTTGGACTGTATTTCCCTTGGGCCAAGGTCAGAACCAATCGCTATTTCTATGCCAATGCCAAGCTCGATGGCAGAAATTTTGAATATCACGCGACAGGAAAACAGCTCTTCATCGGCTATCTGGTCGCTATGGGACTGTTTATTCTTTATACGGCACTACAACAGGTTTCACCTATATTAGGCCTTGTATTGTTCGCTATCTTCATCCTTGCCCTGCCGTGGATTATCTGGCGCAGCATGATTTTTGGCCTGCGGATGACCAGTTTCAGCAATGTGCGTTTTGGCTGTGCAGGCAAGTTGCGGCCCGCCTATCTCAACTATCTGGTCCTTCCTGTCGGCCTTTACGTGCTGTTCTTTGGTCTCATCGGAATCGCATATATGGCAGTGAAAGCCGTAAATAGCACAGGCGAAAACATGGGGGCAGCTATCGTTGTCGGGGTGATTATGGGCATAATCATCCTCGTCTATACGATCTGGGCCTTCGCATATTTAAAAAAGCGCAACACCACCTATCAGCTAAACGGCACCCGATATGGACAAGGCATTTTTCAAACCGATATCCGTGTCGGGCCGCTGCTTAAATATGCTTTATGGGGTCTGCTGTTTGGCATCATCGGCCAGATCATCTACACATTGGTTGCCGGAGCAATTTTAAGCTTGTTCGTCGACTTTAAAACGATTAGCTCCATGGGCGGTGCAGCAGCAGAAAATCCCGAATTAATTCCCATGGTTTTGTCCGTGCTTATGCCCGTTATTGTTACGTTATATCTGGGATTGATCTTTATCCTTGTACTTGCCGGATCTTACGTGATCAGCAGGCAAAGAAAATATATCTATGACAATACCAAACTTGACGGCAAAATTTCATTTGCTTCAACCCTCAAGGCCAGATCTCTTGCATGGGTTTCGCTCAGCAATCTTATTGCCATCATGATACCGCTGTTCGTCGCAGCGATATTGTTGGCAGGTATCCAGGCTGTCTTTGGCCCTGGAAACTTCACGGGCCTGATCATTTCGGCTGGTGTCGGGCTTGTTACAGTTTTCGTGGCAGGGCTGGTGTTTTGCTGGGCGAAGGTCAGAATGGCCCGCCTGATGCTGACCGGCACTCATGTCGACACACAAGTGGGCTTTGATGAATATGTCACCGAAAAACAATCGCAAGAATCTTCCCTTGGAGATCAGATCGGTGACGCCTTTAATGTGGATATTGGCATCGGGGTCTAAAAAGCAAAATTCGCCCCGTCAAACACGAGTGTAAAGACAAGATTATGATTCACGGAAAATGGCACGCTGAGGGAAGTGCGGCACAACAAGATGCCTCACTGAACACAAAAGACGGTTTCTATGAGCTGCTCACAAAAGAGGGCCATTGCTACAAAGGCAAGATCGCTGACCTTAAAATCAGCGATCGTCTTGGCAATGTCGAGCGCAACATCACCTTTGATGACGGATCGATATTCGCCAGCCCTCACAATGATACCATTGACAGGTTGCTGCAAAAACCCAGCAGTGTTGGCAGCTTTATTCACCGCATCGAATCCCATATGGGCTGGGTGGTCGTTGGCATTTTTGTCACCGCCTTGTTCATGTTCGGGTTTTACAAATGGGGCGTGCCTTGGGCCAGTGAGAAAATTGCCCATGCCCTGCCGCGAAAAACCAATGAGTTGATTGCCCTCAATACGCTCAAGTTTCTTGACAAATACCTGCTGAGCGACAGCAAGCTCAAGGAGGCGCAAAAAGAACAGATCAGGAGCCGCTTTTTCAAGAGCCTCGTGCCTCTTGGAAGCACCGCAAAATCCAATAATTACAAGCTGCATTTTCGCAATTGGCCAGGCATCCCCAACGCCCTTGCCTTGCCGTCAGGGGATATCATTTTAACCGACAAATTTGTTGAATTGTGCCAAAATCAGGATGAAATGGATAGCGTCATCTTGCATGAAATCGGCCATGTCGAGCGCCGTCACAGCCTACAAACTCTGATTGAAGGGACCTTTATCACCGTATCGGTCATGCTGATTGTCGGCGATATTAATTTCCTGGGGGATATGGGGGTGGGGCTGGGATCCATTCTGGTTAGCACAGCTTACTCGCGCAGGCATGAATCAGAAGCCGATGAATTTGCCTTTAAGAAAATGCTCAGGGCCAAGATAGATCCTTCCTCATTTGCAACCATCATGGGCCGCATAACAAAGCATGTTGAGGGACTTTCACTCGAACACAAAAAGAAAACCAAAAAGTCCAAAAACGCGAAATCAGAAAAAACGAAAACAGCTAAAACTGCCAAAACAGATGAAGCCAGTTTCTGGGATTACCTGTCTTCTCATCCCCAGACGTCTGAGCGTATTCGTCTGGCCAACCAGTATAGCGCATGTTTCAAAAAGGGTTTGACGACTTGCCAGATAGCGATAGCCGAATGAACGTGCAAAGATTTCAAGGCCCCGACCAACGAGAAATGCCTCACCCTCGCTCGATTTCACCAGTTTGATGCGCATCGAAATGCCATAGATCATCAGCGGCACCATCAATGCGCCAAACCAGATAAAAGGCTGTTTCACTCACGCCTTCCATTTTCATACTGCCTAAATAGAAGCCTGCCTCTAATAAGCGTGGTTCTTGAAGAGCTGGTCAATATTGCCCTGCCATTCATTGTGATATTGTTCGAGCAAACGCTCAGAGCGGGTACGCCCTTCCTCGACCACATCCTCAACCGCACCAAGAAATACGCGTTCATCATCGCCGCTGTCATTGTGGCGAGCGCGCGCTTTTAATCCAGCCTTTGAAATAGCCATCACTTCGCGCGCTATGTCTAGTAGTGTACCGCTGCGAAACGGCGTCTGCAAAGCGGTCTTGGGGACCATATCGCGCAAGTCCTGGCGCTCAACCTCGCTCCAGTCCTTGATGAGATCATAGGCGGCATCCAGCGAGCCTTGATCATATAAAAGTCCGGTCCAAAAGGCTGGCAGTGCGCATAATTCACGCCAACGACCGCTATCAGCGCCGCGCATTTCCATATAGCGCTTGATCCGCACCTCTGGAAACAGGGTGGTCAAATGGCTTTCCCAATCGGCAAGTGTTGGTTTTTCTCCCGGTAAGGCTGGCAGATTACCAGCCAGAAAATCACGAAAACTCTGCCCTGAAGCATCCATATAGATACCATTCCGATAGACAAAATACATCGGTGTATCAAGCGCATAGTCGGTATATCTCTCGAACCCCATGCCGTCTTCAAAGGCAAACGGGATCATGCCTGTACGATCAGCATCAGTATCGCGCCAAATCTGGGATCGATACGACAAGAACCCATTGGGCTTGCCATCGGTAAACGGCGAGCTGGCAAACAGCGCAGTTGCGATCGGTTGCAATGCCAGCGAGGTACGCAGCTTTTTCACCATATCGGCTTCAGACGAGAAATCCAGATTGACCTGTACCGTGGAAGAGCGAAACATCATGTCGAGGCCATGATTGCCGACCTTTTGCATATAAGCGCGCATGATCTTGTAACGCCCCTTGGGCATGACCGGGATTTCGTCGAGCTGCCATTTGGGTGAAAAACCCATGCCCAGAAACTTGATATCGAGCGGATCGGCAACTTTTTTCACATCATCAAGATGGCGCATCACCTCGCAGCAAGTGTCGTGGATATTATCAAGGGGTGCCCCTGAAAGTTCAAACTGCCCCCCCGGCTCAAGCGTCACTGAGCCGCGCTGCGGGCAGTGCAAACCGATGATATTGTCACCCTCATATTCCAGGACCCAGTCGCACTGATCCTTCATGCCGGTCAGCAGAGCCTTGATGCCCCGTTCGCCCTCATAGGGTAATGGCGTACAGTCTTCGGTGTGAAATCCGAATTTTTCATGCTCGGTGCCAATACGCCAATCCGCCTTTGGCTTGCACCCTGACGCCAGATAAGCCACCAGCTCATCACGGTGCTCAACGATCGGAGATTTCCCACTATCCGCCATAGTAATTTCCTCATATCAGATCACAAAAAGACCAACTG
This sequence comes from Alphaproteobacteria bacterium, assembly GCA_024280895.1. Lineage (GTDB taxonomy): Bacteria > Pseudomonadota > Alphaproteobacteria > Rhizobiales > JAKIUO01 > JAKIUO01. The sequence goes on from JAJRPI010000036.1 coordinate 8,210, forward strand.
GTCTGTAAAAGCTTTCTTATGGCGCGAGTGAACCCCAGTTGCAAGCATCCCGCGTCATCGCCAGTCAAATAACACCGCATTGACCAGCGTCAATGCCGCCACAGCGGCCGTATCCGCGCGCATAATGCGCGGCCCCAATGAGATCGCATGCACATGGGCAAGATCGTTCAATTGCACCCGTTCATGTTCATCAAAGCCCCCTTCAGGACCAATCAGCACTCCGATGGGGGTGTTTGCGGGCAATTGCGACAGCGCCTCAAGCGGTGATTTTATGGGAGCTGCTTCATCGCAAAAAATGATCGGAATATTCGTGTCCCAATCCCCCAGCAACTGCCCCAATTTGCAAGGTTCAAGGATTTGCGGGACGCGTAGTACGCCGCATTGCTCGGCCGCCTCAATCACATTGGCACTCAAGCGCCCCTCATTGATTCGCGCCACATTAGTACGCCTTGTCAGCACAGGGCGCATGGTCTGCACCCCAAGTTCCGTGGCCTTTTGGGCCATATAATCGAGCCGCGCCTTTTTCAATGGTGCAAACAGATAATGTATGGCCGGACCCGCTTGCTGTTCGCGCAATTGCTCCACAATGATGAGATCGCATTTCTTTTTGCCAGCCATGCGCAATTGGGCCAGCCACTCCCCTTCACGGCCATTAAAAACGGGCAGCAAAGCCCCCTCACCAAGGCGTAAAACGCTTAGCAGATAGTGGGCCTGCGTCGGGGCGCAACTAAAAGCCAGTTCGGGCGCCAGCGGCGCATCGATATAAAGCCTGTGGGATGAAATTTGTTCGCTCATATATGGGGCATAAACCAAGCGCACCAAGAACACAAACCCCAATAAATGATGGGCTTACACTAAGGGTTTTACCAGACTATTCTTGGCCCCCTCCCATCGAAGGCGTAGATCCAGCATTAAACCTTTCATCGCCATTCAGATTTGCCGGTTGTTACACAAGAGGAGGCTGTTCACGATGTTCGCTCAGATCGCGAACAGAGCGCCTCATCTGGCATTCAAATAGAGATTGGCAATTGACAACAACTGCCCTAGGATCAGGCCAGCATCGCTGAACAGGAATCCGAGGTTTTTATGCCTGATACCAATAAGATGGTTCGCAATGAGCTGGTGAAAGAATTTTCTTCCTTTCTGCCAGCTGATAGCATTATCGCGGACGCGGAAACCCAAAAACCCTATGAATGTGACGGCCTGTCTGCCTATTGCGAGATGCCCTTGCTGGTGGTTTTGCCCAGCACCATCGAACAAGTCGAAAAAATCGTCACGATCTGCCATCACAGGAAGGTTCCCATCGTCGCACGCGGGGCTGGCACGAGCCTTTGTGCGGGGGCCATGCCGAACGAACAAGGGGTGCTTTTGGGCCTCGCCAAATTCAATAAAATTCTCGAAATTGATGCAGATGCGCGTACAGCTCGTGTGCAGCCCGGCGTCACCAATCTGTCGATCTCACAAGCGGTGCGCGATCTGGGCCTTTATTATGCCCCCGACCCTTCCTCGCAGATTGCCTGCACTATTGGCGGCAATGTCGCTGAAAACTCCGGCGGCGTTCATTGCCTCAAATACGGGCTGACCGTCCACAATATTCTTGAACTCAAAATGATCACCGCTCAAGGCGAGTTTTTGACCATCGGCTCCCAAGCACTCGACACGCCGGGGCTGGATCTTCTGGCCCTGATGACCGGATCGGAGGGCCTGCTTGGCATTATGGTGGAAATCACCGTCAAACTATTGCCGACTCCTGAAAATGCAAGGGTTGTTATGGCGGGCTTTGACAGCGTCATACAAGCCGGGGACGCGGTGCGCGATATCATCGCCAATGGCATCATACCGGCTGGTCTTGAAATGATGGACCATCTGGCCATTACGGCAAGTGAAGATTTTGCGCATGCTGGATATCCAACACAAAGCCATGCGCTTTTATTATGTGAACTGGACGGCACCGATGCCGAGGTCGATGCCTATATCACCCGCATCGAAAATATATTCAAAAAACAAGGTGCGACCACCATCAAAGTATCGCAAAATGAAGCCGAGCGCGTACTGTTCTGGAAAGGGCGCAAGTCAGCTTTTCCAGCTATTGGCCGCCTGTCGCCGGATTATTACTGCATGGATGGCAGCATTCCACGCTCCCAGATTTCCCATGTGTTGTCGAAAATCGCCAGCCTGGCGCAGCGCTATGGCCTGCGCGTTGCCAATGTCTTTCATGCTGGCGATGGCAATCTGCATCCGCTGATTTTGTATGATGCGGGGGTCCCCGGGGAACTGGAGCGCACCGAACAATTAGGCGGCGAAATTCTTGAGCTATGCGTCGAAGCGGGTGGCTGTATCACCGGCGAACATGGCGTGGGGATCGAAAAAATACGCCAGATGCCAGCCCAGTTCAGCGACCAGGAAATCAAACAATTCATGGTCATCAAAGACGCCTTTGACCCCCTTGGCCTTCTCAATCCCGGCAAGGGCATTCCAACGCTCAAACAATGTCAAGAATACCGCGCTCTCAACCGTGAACACAGCCATGATCACGGGCATGAGGCCCACGCCCATGACTGATATCAGCGCGCAACTTATAGCGCAGGTGCTAGATGCAAGATCGCAAAAAACGCCGTTAAAAATTGTCGGCGGCAATAGCAAAGCCGGCGTGCTTGCACGAGATGTCATAGGCACACCGCTCAACATCAAACAGCATCAAGGTATCGTCTCTCATGATCCAACCGAACTGGTGCTAACGGTACGCGCGGGCACAACACTTGATGAGATTGAAGCGGTCCTTGAAGAACAAGGTCAAATGCTGCCGTTCGAACCCCCGCACCTGGGCACCGGGGCCACCATTGGCGGCACGCTGGCTTGTAATCTGTCGGGACCCGTACGCCCCTATGCGGGGTCAATCCGCGATATGGCGCTTGGCGTGCGGCTCATAAATGGACAAGCGCAGCATTTGCGCTTTGGCGGCGAGGTGATGAAAAATGTCGCTGGATATGATGTCACGCGCCTGCAGGCCGGAGCCCTTGGAAGCCTTGGCGTCCTCACCGAGGTGAGTTTGAAATTATTGCCGCGCCCCGCCCAGACCATGACCTTGACTTACGAGCTGCCACAAAATGAAGCCATCAAAAAAATAACCGCATTGACCAATTCAGCGCAAGCCGTCAGCGGGGCCGCCTGGAGTACGGGCGTCCTATATATGCGTTTGTCCGGCACTAGCGAGGGGGTCGCGGCCACTCACAAATTATGGGGCGGAGAGATACTGCCTTCAAATAGCAGCTTCTGGGACGATTTACGCGAACAAAAAGCGACGTTTTTTTCCGGTGACGATCCTCTTTGGCGCTTCTCGATCAAACCAACAGTGCCAGCGCTATTGGACACCGACGACATGCTGGTTGACTGGGGCGGCGGGCAACGCTGGCTGCGCGGCGATTTCGAACTTGCAGATCTGGAAAAGCTTGCGATCAAAGCTAGCGGTCATGTGACTTTGTTTAAGGGCGGCGATCGTCAAGCCGAAGTGCGTCCGGCCTTGTCGAACACTCACAAAACGCTTCATAAACGCCTCAAACAGGCCTTTGATCCTGATGGTATTTTGAATCCTGGCAGCCTGTATGGATGGATGTAGATGAAAACCAAACTCGCCCCCAGATTTGCCGGCACAAAGCTCGCCGATGAAGCGCAAAGCATTTTGCGCTCGTGCGTCCATTGCGGATTTTGCAACGCCACCTGCCCCACCTATCAAGAGCTCAACGATGAGCGCGATGGACCGCGCGGACGCATTTATCTCATCAAGCAATTGTTCGAAGGGGCCGATGTCACCAGCGCCACGCGCACCCATCTTGATCGCTGTCTGACTTGTCGTTCTTGTGAAACCACCTGCCCGTCGGGGGTGCAATATGGTCGCCTCATCGATATGGCGCGCGGCGTCATGGAACATGAATTACCGCGCAGTCCGGGTCAACGCGCGATCCGCTGGGGCTTGCGCAAGACCTTGCCCAATGCCACTTTATTTGGCGCCCTGCTCCGCATTGGCCAAAGCGTGCGACCCATGATGCCCCCAGCGCTCAAAAACAAAATACCGCCTCGGCAAATATCACCTCGCCAACACAAGCGATCAGACACCCACAAACGGGTCATGTTGTTACTTGAAGGCTGCGCCCAACCCAGTGCGACCCCCAACACCAACGCGGCAGTGACCCGCGTTCTTGACCGGCTTGGCATTTCGCTCATCGCCCCTGCAAAAGCTGGCTGTTGTGGAGCCGTCAGCTATCACCTAGGGGCTCACGATGAGGGCCTTGACCATATGCGCGCCAATATTGATGCCTGGTGGCCAGATATTGAAAATGGAGCCGAGGCAATTGTCATTTCCGCCTCTGGCTGCGGCACCATGATCAAGGAATATGGGCACCTGCTCAAAGACGACCCAATTTACGCGCAAAAAGCCACGCGGGTTTCTGATCTGGCAAAAGATATTGCTGAAATCCTCGCCAACGAACCGCTGGATCGTTTAAAATTACGCCCGACAGGCAAGAAAATCGCTGTTCATACGCCGTGCACGCTGCAACATGGTCAAGCGCAGCCTGATCTCATCTCCAATATCCTCAAACGGAGCGGTTTTGAGCTATTACTAACAAGCGAAAATCACCTGTGTTGCGGATCAGCCGGCACCTATTCAATCTTGCAACCGACCTTGGCCAAACGGCTTTTGAAGCGTAAAATAAATGCGCTGGAGGGGCAAAAACCAGATGTCATCGCGACCGCCAATATTGGCTGCCAGCTGCATTTGCAGACCGGCACGAAAACCCCAATTGTGCACTGGATCGAGTTGATCGATCAGGTTATTGAAATATAATGCAAATAAATAATTCAAAGCACGCCAAGAGAATAGCCAGCCCGCACGTGGCGTTCATCCTGTCTGGGGAACAACGGTTGATTTGATTGCTGATAGTTGCTATCTTTTTCGCGTGTGCGGAGAAAACAAGTAGACAAAGTGCCGCATACTAAATCGGGTCATCAATCGGGAGATGCCCTTCATACTTCAAGAATGAGTAGTCAAAAATAAAAAAGCACGGAGAGACAAATATGACTGATGATTCAACCAAGACCGACAAAGCCGCCACACGTCGGAAATTCCTTAAGGGTGGTGCTGCAGCTGTTGCGGGTGTGACCGCCGCTGTTGCCATGCCGCATGTGTCGCATGCCAAAACCAAGACCATCAAATTGCAAGCGGCCTGGGGTGGCGGTATTTTCCT
>JAJRPI010000037.1 GCA_024280895.1 Alphaproteobacteria bacterium
CAAGAAAACTTGTAGGCGTGGGATGGCGTCGTACTCCAGTCGCCCGTAGGGCTCCTTACGCACAACGCCATCCCACGCCCCATGCACAACCTCACAATGTCAATGTTACAAACGCTACAAGTGGTGCACTTTTACTCCGCCCCGCCGGTGCATTTTTACTCCGGCGTTGACAGCCATCAAATGACTAAAAAAGATCACCGATCAGTCTCTTGATGGTGCGCCTTCATGAGAAGGGGGTACTCTGGCGCAAAACTGGCTCAGTTTTCTTTGGCTTACTTAGCGTTTATGACACGCGCAGCGCCTCAAGCGCAACCTTGGCCTTAAAATTCGCTGAAAAACGACGTCGCTTTGCCATCTGCATATTCCTCATCTATCCGATGGAATACACCTTAACAGATTGTCCTATTTTCCGGGACCGGCTCATGGACATCAATCGCCCGATTGAGTGAATTCGACGCCGGAAGTGGTTCCTGGCATTACGGTCTCCTGAAATTTAAGATGCTGGTGCTTTGCAAAGCATGAAGTGGATGGTGATCCTCACCTTGCCGCCCGTAAAAGCGCTGTCATTTGCGGTGACGGGTACGGGGGTGTCGGCAATCCAGGCCAGCCAACAGGTACGCGGCTGATAAAATATCCAAGCATTGTCCTGAAAGGTGGTGATCAGCCCGTCTTTGCTGGCCCAAGAGCCACTTGCCCCATTGGCCACGATGTCGCTCATCATCGGTTGGAGCGCCAGGAGGCAATGATAATCCTTGTCTACAACGCTCATCTAAACCAGTGCGTCCAGCGTCCGTATCGCCTCATTGTGGGTGACCTGTTTTTGCGCGCGCGCCGCCACGAAATAGGACAGATTTAAATTCGCCCTCTCATCCATTGCCTGTTTCTCCAATATGGCTTACCTGTACTTATATTCATGATATTGGATGGAAAATAAGCGGAGATTATTTTTTAGGCTGCTATGAAACAGATACTTCAAAACCTTAAAAACGGTGAAACGGAAATAGCCGAAGTGCCATGCCCAAGGGTGGCACGCGGTGCTTTGCTCATCAGCACGAACAGAACATTGGTTTCCGCTGGGACCGAGCGTATGCTGGTCGATTTTGGCAAGGCCAATATGATCGACAAGGCCCGCCAGCAGCCCGACAAGGTACGCATGGTGCTCGACAAAGTCAAAACTGATGGCCTTGGTCCGACCATCGAAACGGTGCGTAACAAGCTCGATCAGCCGTTACCGCTTGGCTATTGCAATGCCGGTATTGTTGCAAAAGTTGGAGCTGGGGTCATGGGGTATGAGCTAGGGGACCGTGTTGCTTCAAATGGCAAGCATGCCGAGACAGTCAGCGTTCCCACCAATTTGTGCGCCAAAATCCCCGGTAATGTCAGCGATGATGAGGCCGCTTTCACGGTGATTGGCGCCATTGCCTTACAGGGCATTCGGCTTGTGCAACCAACGCTTGGCGAAGCGGTAGTGGTTACCGGTCTTGGCCTTATTGGTTTGATGACGGTGCAATTGCTGCGGGCCCAGGGATGCCAAGTGCTGGGACTTGATTTTGACCCCGCCAGGTTGAAGCTGGCCCGACAATTTGGTGCGCAAACGGTCGATCTGTCGGCGGGGGAGGATCCTGTTGTCGCTTCGCAAGCCTTCTCGCGCGGGCGCGGAGTTGATGCGGTGATCCTGACCGCGGCCACCAAGAGTTCTGAACCTGTGCATCAGGCCGCATTGATGTGCCGTAAGCGGGGGCGTATTGTGTTGATCGGCGTCACCGGTTTGCAGCTGTCTCGTGCCGACTTTTTTGAAAAGGAGCTGACCTTCCAGGTTTCTTGTTCGTATGGTCCCGGGCGCTATGATCCCAATTATGAGAACAAGGGTCAGGACTATCCGGTGGGTTTTGTGCGCTGGACAGAGCAGCGTAATTTTGAAGCTGTGCTCGATATGATGGCCGATGGTCGGCTGGATTTGCGACCACTGATTTCCCATCGTTTTGAGATTAGCAATGCAAAGGCGGCTTATGAGATCGTTGGTGGCTCTGAGCCCTCTCTTGGCATCATGCTCGATTATGCTCAACCCAAGGACCTATTAAGCACCGCCGCCTCATTGAACCAGACCGTACCCATCAAATCGGCACCCTTAAAAGACAATGGCAAGGTGGTTGCCAGCTTCATCGGCTCGGGAAATTATGCTACAGTGATGTTGATCCCGGCGTTCAAGTCGGCAGGGGCCAGTATGAAAAGCGTCGCCTCAAGCGCTGGTGTCAGCGGCCTGCATGCCGGGCGTAAGCACGGTTTTGTTGAGACGACGACAGATAGCGATGCGATTTTTGCCGATGATGACACGGATATTGTGGTTATTACCACGCGGCATGATAGCCACGCCCGCTATGTGCTTCAGGCGATTGAAGCAGGGAAGCATGTTTTCGTTGAAAAGCCGCTCTGTTTGACATTGGATGAGTTAGGGGAAATTGAGAGCGCCTATGGACAAAAGGCGGACGCTGGTACAGCGCCTCTCTTGATGGTTGGCTTTAACCGCCGCTTTGCCCCCCAGGTTCAAAAAATCAAGAAACTGGTGGCGGGCGTCACGGAACCGAAAAGCTTCATCATGACGGTGAATGCTGGAGCCATTCCTGCCGCTCACTGGACGCAGGACGCAGAAACAGGGGGCGGTCGCATTGTCGGCGAGGCCTGTCATTTCATCGACCTTTTACGCGATCTTGCTGCCAGTCCTGTCAAATCGTGTCAACGCAGTTTGATGAACAGCTCCACCAATGATACGCTCAGCCTGCAATTGACCTTCCAGAATGGATCGATTGGCACCATTCATTATTTTTCCAACGGCCCCAAGAGCTTTCCCAAGGAGCGGCTGGAAGTGTTCTGCGCCGGGCGTGTCCTCCAGCTCGATAATTTTCGAAAAATGCAAGGCTTTGGCTGGCCGGGCTTCAAGAAAATGAACCTCTCGCGTCAAGACAAAGGACAAATGGCTTGCGCCAAAGCCTTCGTCAAGGCAGTGAAAAAAGGCAGCACGGCCCCGATCCCCATCGACGATATTTTCGAGGTCAGCCGGCTCTCGATCGAGATGGCTTGAGGTCAGTTGCATGTCGGATCAATTCACTCATATTACGGCACGGTACTGGCATACGCTGCGCCATCTGCGCCCGGTGCAATTCTATGGCCGTATTTGGCACAGACTGCATAGACCTCGTGTCGAACTTCGCGAGGCCCCCGGTCTTCGAAGTAGGCAGAAGGAGTGGGTTTATCCCGTGGCGCGCCCACCAATGATGAGCGGAGCAGATGCGTTCCATTTTCTCAATGAAGACGGACGCATTGAAGAAAAAGCCGACTGGAATATGCCGGACAAAGCCAAGCTGTGGCTTTATAATCTGCATTATTTTGATGATTTGATTGCCGATGAGGCAGAACTGTGTGCCGCTTGGCATCGATCTTTGATTAAGCGGTGGATTGCGGAAAATCCGCCTCCCCACGGCAATGGATGGGAGCCTTACCCCTTGTCGCTTCGTATCGTCAACTGGATCAAATGGTCGTTGGCTGGAAACGATCTTGGGCCAGAAGGACGAGATAGTCTGGCGGTGCAGGTCCGTTACCTCTCTAGGCGTCTTGAATGGCATCTGCTCGGTAACCATCTGTTTGCCAATGCCAAGGCGCTGGTTTTCGCCGGGCTGTTTTTTGAAGGAAGCGAAGCCAATAGTTGGCTCACCAAAGGGCTGGCAATCCTTGCGCAAGAACTCCCAGAACAGATATTGGCGGATGGTGGGCATTTTGAGCTCAGCCCCATGTATCACTCGATCATTCTTGAAGATATGCTGGATTTGATCAATCTTGGCGACACCTATGGCGATAATGTTTCATCGACGATTGTTAAAGAGTGGCGTCAAACGGCGCGGGCCATGCTCGACTGGCTGGCGGTCATGTGTCACCCGGACGGTGATATCTCATTTTTCAATGATGCCGCTTTTAGTATCGCTTCAAAGCCTTTTTTGATCGAGGCGTATGCAGAGCGGCTAGGTCTTTGTGCAGGTGCATTGCCCAAAGAGGGTGTCACCAATCTTGAGGCGTCTGGTTATGTGCGCATTCAGCGCGGAGATATGGTGGCGCTGATCGATGTGGCACGGATCGGTCCTGATTATATCCCTGGCCACGCCCATGCCGATACGCTTTCATTCGAGCTGTCGCTCGGTGATCAACGGGTGATTGTAAATTCGGGAATTTCACAATATGGTGCGGGACCTGAACGTCTCTATCAGCGCTCGACATCAGCACACAGCACGGTTGAGATAGAAAGCCAGAATTCAAGTGAGGTATGGGGCGGTTTCCGGGTGGCCAGACGCGCCCGACCAATAGATCACAATATTGTTGAAAAGCCAGGTGAGATCATCATCAGTTGCGCCCATGACGGCTATCATCGCCTTAAAGGGCGTGTGACGCATCGTCGGGAATGGCACTTTGGCAACCGTCAGGTCGAAATTGTCGACCATATCACGGGAACATATCGCACGGCTGTTGCGCGCCTCTTTTTGCATCCTGACATCAGTCCAACAATTGGCGAAAGGCAGGGCACGCTGACCCAGCTTGCCGGTGGGATGCTTATCTGGTGCTCAAACAGCGCCTGCGAAATAACTAAATCCAGTTGGTATCCCGAATTTGGCAAGTCGGTTCCAAACCACGTCCTAACGCTAGAATTGTCTTCATCCAAAAGCTCTATGACACTGAAATGGTGAACAATGCACATACTTTTTCTCACCGATAATTTTCCACCTGAAGTCAATGCGCCCGCGACACGGACGTATGAGCATTGCCGCGAATGGGTGAAGGCGGGACGTGAGGTCACGGTCATTACTTGCGCACCCAATTTCCCTAAGGGAAAGGTTTATGATGGCTACCGCAACGGGCTTTGGCAGAGTGAGGAAATGGATGGCATTCGGGTCATTCGGGTGTGGAGTTATATCACGGCTAATGAAGGTTTTACGAAACGCATCCTCGACTATATTAGCTTTATGCTATCAGCCGTGATCGCCGCCCCTTTCGTTCACAAGGTCGACTTGGTGGTGGGCACATCGCCGCAATTTTTTACTGTTTGTGCGGCTTATCTCGTCAGTGCTTACAAGCGCGTGCCATTTATTTTTGAATTGCGTGATATTTGGCCAGAATCGATCAAGACCGTCGGGGCCATGAAGGACAGTGCCACTATCCGCCTGTTAGAGCGCATTGAGATGTTTCTTTATCGTCGCGCCAGCCATATCATTTCTGTGACTAACGCGTTTAAGCAGATCTTGATTATTCGTGGGATTGACAGTGGTAAAATAGACGTGATCACCAATGGCGTCGATATTGAAAGGTTTCAGCCGCGTCCAAAAGACATGGAACTTGAACGCCAGTTAAATCTGCAAGGCAAGTTTGTCGCTGGTTATATCGGCACCCACGGTATGGCCCATAGTTTGGAAACCTTGTTGGAAGCGGCTTCAAATCTGGCTGCCATGCCAGGAGGCGAACGGTACCATATCTTATTTCTGGGAGATGGAGCGCGTAAAAAGCAGATCGTCAAAAAGGCTGCGCAAATGCAGCTGAATAATGTCACTTTTATCGATAGCGTTCCCAAAAGCCAGGTCGTATGCTATTGGTCTTTGCTCGATGTCTCCATTATCCATCTGAAAAAGAGCAAGCTGTTTACAACAGTTATTCCCTCCAAGCTGTTTGAATGCATGGGTATGGGTATTCCGGTTTTACATGGCGTAGAGGGTGAATCTGCAGAGATCGTCGAGCGAGAAAATGTCGGACTTTTGTTTGAGCCAGAAAACGCACAAGCGCTTTGCGATAACCTCCTTGTCCTTGCAAGTGAACCAGATCGCTACAATGGATTGCGTGAGAGCGGCCTTGCGGCGGCACAGCGTTATAACCGCTCCGTACTGGCCGGAAGAATGCTGAACATTCTTGATGACACGGTCGCATAGGCGCCTGTGTCTCGTTTTTGGTTCAAGACCATAGACCAACCGTATCAATGATGACGGTCTCATTGATTTTACGCGGATCAAGAGCGGCGAACTGCTTGTGGGCGACCAGTAGCAGAACAATGTCGGCTTTCTCGATGGCTTCGTCGAGATCAACTTTGTGTACATGATCGCCAGTCAAGGACGCGGGCAGTTCATCTATATTGGGTTCGACAATCAGCAGTTCAGCTGTTTCATTTTTCATCAAGGTTTTGGTAATTTGCAGCGCCGGACTTTCACGTAGATCGTCGACATCTGGTTTATATGCGAGACCAAGGCAAGCGACGACGGGCTCGCGAAATCTGTCGATCTGCTTTTCGATCGTGCTTATAATGATTTGCGGTTTTCCATCATTGACCTGTCGGGCGGTTTTCATCAGAGGTGTTTCATCTGGGGATCCATGAATGAGAAACCAGGGATCGACGGCAATGCAGTGCCCGCCAACGCCAGGGCCGGGATTGAGTATATTGACGCGGGGATGGCGGTTGGCCAGTTTTATGGCATCCCAGACATTGAGATCGAGCTTGTCACAAAGGATCGATAGCTCGTTGGCAAAGGCGATATTGACATCGCGATAGGCGTTTTCTATGAGCTTGACCAATTCTGCAGTATGAGCGTTGGAGAGATGAATTTCCCCTTGCACGAATATTTCGTAGAGGGATTTTGCCCGTTTCGCGCAGTGCTCGGTCATGCCGCCAACGATACGATCATTTTGCACCAGTTCCCAAACCATCCGACCTGGCAGGATGCGCTCTGGGCAATAGGCGACATTGATGTCGGGCTTATCGCGATGTTCATAGGGGAGGCGCAGATCGGGGCGCTCTTTGGCAATCCACTCGCAGATCAGCTGGGTGGTTCCAACCGGACTTGTCGATTCAAGAATAACAAGATTGCCGGGCTCCAGCACTTTTGCAATCGAGCGTACGGCTTTTTCGACAAAGCTCAGATCTGCGGCATGATCATCTATGAAGGGGGTTGGGACGGCGATCAGGAACGCATCGGCGGCTTCTGGCTGGGTCACGGCGCGCAGTTTTTTTGTCGAAACGGTTGATCGAAGAAGAATATCAAGGTCCGGCTCAGAAAAATGGGCTTCGCCCTGGGAAATTTTCTCAACGGCAGATTGATTGATATCAACACCGATCACATCAATATTTCGGGCGGCAATGGTCGCGGCGGTGGGCAGCCCGATATAGCCAAGCCCGACAACAGAGATGCGCTTAAAATCAGTTTTCACGGACAATCCTTTCAGCAATTCTTTTCGCGGCTTGTCCATCCCCGTAAGGGTTATGAATGTTGCTCATGCGTTTATAAACATCCTCATTGTCGAGCAACTCGTTTGTGCGGGCGATGATTTCGCTCTCGTTCGTGCCAACAAGGATCACGGTGCCAGCTTCTACCGCTTCAGGGCGTTCGGTGATCTCGCGCGTTACAAGCACAGGCTTGCCCAGTGAGGGTGCCTCTTCTTGAATACCACCAGAATCGGTGATGACAATATCACATCGATCCATCAGATAAATAAAGGGCAGATAGTCGAGCGGCTCGATGAGATGAATATTTTTGTTGGCCGATAGTAGTTGTTTAACGGGGCGTTGAATATTTTCGTTCAGATGGACGGGGTAGACGATCTGGACATCATCACGCTTGGCGATTTGCACAAGTCCTTGGCAGACCCGCTCCATGCCAGCCCCAAAGCTTTCGCGGCGATGGCCGGTGACAAGGATCAGTCGTTTGTCGGCATCGATAAAATCGAACTGCCTGGAAAAGATTTGGGACAATTCAGGATCGTTTCTAATGCGCTCCATCATCTGCAAAAGGGCATCGATGACCGTGTTACCGGTCACCAGAATACGGTCTTTGTCGAGCCCCTCGCGTAGAAGGTTCTGGCTTGATTTTTGGGTCGGCGCAAACAACAGGCTGGAAATCGAATCGATGACCTTTCGGTTCATTTCTTCCGGCCAGGGACTGTATAAATTACCGGTCCGCAATCCAGCTTCCACATGGGCAACAGGGATTTGACAATAAAAGGCCGCCATGGTTGCCGCCATCGCGCTCGTCGTATCGCCGTGAACGAGCACCCAGTCCGGCTGCAGGTCTTGCAAGACCTTTTTAAGGCCGCTGAGAACATTGGTCGTGACATCGAACAGGGTTTGGCCGGGCTGCATAATATCGAGATCAATCTCTGGAACAATGTCGAAGGTGCTGAGAACCTGATCGAGCATGGACCGGTGCTGACCCGTCACACAGACATGCAGATCAATGGCCGGATTATCCCGAAAAGCCATAACGACGGGCGCCATCTTGATTGCTTCGGGACGCGTGCCAAAAATAATGAGAATACGCATGAAAGAGATCTCGTGAAAAGGAATGGTGTGAGCTGTCCTTGATGTTGCCTTGGTAGCTCGTCTATATTTAGGTCCGTGAAATCGCTTTACTTCGAAAACCGTGAACTAACCCGGCGCCGTTAATCATGTTTCATACCAATCACATATTTTAGATGTTCTTTCAAACTTGGAAGGAGTTCTTTAAGGTAAGATCTCATGATAGGATAATTTTCAGTATTACGAAAGGATTGATTGCAAAAGGTTTTCCAGAAAATATCCGTCAAGTAATGGGAGGCATTGATAGAGGGATCAAGCTGAAATTTGGGCTTTCAAACCGTGTTTTCGAGATACCATTGGTAAGCGCTTGCAAGGCCCTTGGACAGGTCGATTTTCGGCTGCCATCCAAGGGCTTTTATTTTGTCTGCTGCCATCAGCTTACGCGGTGTGCCGTCTGGCTTGCGGGGGTCCTTGACAATCTCGCCTTCAAAACCAACCACTTCAGCAATTATCTTCGCCAGCTCATATATTGTGAGATCACTGCCGGAGCCGACATTGACATGGCTTTCGCCTGAATAGACCTTCATCAGATGCACCATGGCATCCGCCGCATCATCTGCGTGTAGGAATTCGCGGCGCGGGGAGCCGGTGCCCCAGATGGTCATTTGCGCGTCGCCGTTGAGTTTGGCCGCGTGGGCTTTCTTGATGAGGGCGGGAATGACGTGGCTGGTTTCCAGATCATAGTTATCGCCAGGGCCATATAGATTGGTGGGCATGACCGAGATGAAGTCGGCCCCATATTGTTGCCTGTAGGCCTGGCACAGTTTTATACCGGCAATCTTGGCGATGGCATAGCATTCATTGGTTGGTTCAAGTGGTCCTGTGAGTAAGGCGTCTTCGATTATGGGCTGTGGAGCCATTTTGGGGTAGATACAGCTTGAGCCCAGAAACAGCAGTTTTTCGACACCAGTTATGTGAGCCGTATGGATGACATTGGCCTCAATCATCAGATTGTCATAGATAAACTCTGCTGGGTATGTATCATTGGCGAGAATACCGCCGACTTTGGCGGCGGGCAGGAAGACGGCTTGCGGGAGTGTTTTATTCATCCAGCGCTCCACCTCGTCCTGGCGGGTGAGATCGGCATCGTTACGGGTTGCAGTGAGGATTTCACAGTCTTCTTTCTCAAGTCGCCGCACAAGCGCCGATCCCACCATGCCGCGATGGCCCGCCACCCAGACGCGTTTGCCTTTGAGCGAATAAATGTCCTCGATTGAATCCGGGGGAACCGTCATGATACGCCTCCTTTATGCGCCATGCCGATCCCTGCGGTCTTTTTCTTCGGCGACGAGTTTTAGATCACTTTCCATCATTTCAGAGACCAGCTCGGGGAAGGTCGTTGTGTGCTGCCAGCCGAGAACTTCACGGGCCTTGGTTGGATCTCCCAGCAGTTCTTCGACTTCGGTGGGCCTGAAATAGCGTGGATCAATCTCGATCAATATCTCACCCGTATCTGCATCAGTACCGGTCTCATCCAGTCCTTTGCCCTGCCATTTAATGGTGCGTCCGACATGTTTGAACGATAATTCGACAAATTCACGCACAGAATGGCTCTCGCCGGTTGCCAGGCAATAGTCGTCTGGCGTCTCTTGCTGCAGCATGCGCCACATGCCCTCGACATAGTCGGCGGCATGGCCCCAGTCACGCTTGGCATCGATATTGCCGAGATAGAGTTTTTCCTGTATGCCAAGATTGATGGCGGCAACCGCTCGGGTAATTTTGCGGGTGACAAAGGTTTCGCCGCGCAAAGGGCCTTCATGGTTGAACAAAATGCCGTTCGAGGCGTGCATGCCATAGGCCTCGCGATAATTCACCGTTATCCAGTAGGAATAGAGTTTTGCGGCAGCATAGGGCGAGCGCGGATAAAAGGGTGTAGTTTCCTTTTGCGGGACTTCTTGCACCTTGCCAAATAGCTCAGACGTGGAAGCCTGATAGAAGCGAACCCTGTCCTTCATGTCGAGAATGCGGATCGCTTCCAGCAGCCGCAGGGTGCCAAGGGCATCAGAATTGGCCGTATATTCAGGGGTCTCGAAGCTCACTGCCACATGGCTTTGTGCCGCCAAATTATAGAGCTCGGTAGGCTTTGTTTCTTGAATAATACGGATGAGATTTGTGCTATCGGTGAGATCCCCATAATGCATGTAGAACCGGGTTTCATGCTCATGGGGGTCGACATAGAGATTGTCCACGCGGGCGGTATTAAAGGATGACGACCGGCGCTTCAGTCCGTGAACTATATAGCCCTTATCGAGGAGAAGTTGTGAAAGATGGGCGCCATCTTGGCCGGTGACCCCTGTGATCAAAGCAATTTTATCTGACATTTGATCTCCCAAAATATAATTTAAGCGTTGCTTTTATAAGTTCAATAGCCTTAAGAGGGTGCTTCTTCAAGTCTCATTTTCGCGATTAAAATCATCTTTATACCGCACAATATCATCCTCGCCGAGATAAGCACCGGATTGTACTTCAACGAGCAGGGTAGGGAGTTTGCCGGGATTGCCAAGTCGGTGTTTAGTGCCAATGGGGATATAGGTACTTTCATTTTCGGTCATCAGGAAGGTTTTATCTCCCAGGGTGACTTCGGCGGTACCAGAGACGACAACCCAGTGCTCTGCGCGGTGGTGATGGCTTTGCAGGGAAAGCTGCTTTCCCGGTTTGACCATAAGACATTTGACCTGGAAACGATCGCCTTCGTCGAGGCCCTCATACCAGCCCCATGGACGATAGACACGATTGTGATTGATATGCTCCTCGCGGCCTGTTTGTTTCAGTTTCTCAACAATTATTTTTACATCCTGTGCCCGATGTTTGGGGGCAAGAAGAACGGCGTCTTTGGTGGCAACTGCGATCACATCATCCATGCCAATGATTGACAGGCAGATGCCGTCAAGGCTGTGCGCATAGCTGTTTGTGGTTTCATGCAATAGGATATCGCCGTGGGTGACGTTGCCCTCAATGTCCTTATCGTTGATGTCCCAGAGGGCGGGCCAGGCTCCAAGATCGCTCCACTGCGTTTCCAGTGGTACGCATTTGATATCCGATATCTTTTCCATGATGGCATAATCCAGCGATATATTTTCAGATTGTTCATAGGCCGCCTTGTCGAGACGTAGAAAATCGAGGTCTGTTTTCGCCTTTTCAAGAGCCTCTTGGCAGTGCTTTAAAATTCCTGGAGCATAGGCCTTGAAGGCTTCAATCATGGTTTGCGCGGAATAGAGAAAGATACCGGCGTTCCACAGAAAATGGCCCGACTCCAGATAAGTTTCAGCTATTTCCTTTGTTGGTTTCTCAACGAAACGGATGACATCGAAAACGTCCTCGCCATTTTCCTCAATTTCGATATAGCCATAGCCGGTTTCAGGGGCATCCGGGCGCACGCCAAAGGTGACAACACGGCCGTCTGAGGCGGGCTTCAGCCCCTTTGTGATTGTTCGGTGAAATCCCTCTTCGTCATTCATGACATGATCAGATGGCATCAACAGCACGAGGGCATCATCACTTTGCTTGCTGGCAACTAGAGCGGCCACGAGGGCGGCGGGTGCTGTATTGCGTCCCACCGGCTCCAATACGATGTTTGCATCGGAAAGTTCAAGTTCTTGCAACTGTTCAGCAACGAGAAAGCGGTGTTCATTGTTGCAAAGGATGGTAGGTGGCAAAAACATTGGATCATCAAGCCGCTTACAGCTTTGCTGCAACAGACTGCCATCCCCAACAAGGTTGAGAAACTGTTTTGGATAGGCCCGGCGCGACAATGGCCATAACCGCGTGCCGGATCCACCTGACAGAATAAAGGGACTAATCTTGGGATGCATTACGATCTTTCAGTAAATAAGTATGAACTTGGGATAGGCCAATATATAGCTCTGTTTCAAGCGAATTAGTAATATGATCAGTATTTCTATATTGTAGCTGAAAAGGCAACTGTCGAGCAATGCAATGGCAATCAAAATTTGGTCAATGAATATCTACAAATTTGCGGGCTTTTTTCCGGGACGCGATTTGAGATAGTCTGCATTCCCATTTTTCAGATAAACGTGGAAACAAAACAATAAGATAGCGTCATGTCCACAGTATTCTATGCTACATCCATAAAGACAACAGGACATGGGTCAAGAGGTAGAAGCTGCGGCAAGTAGCGGCTGTTGCACGCCCCCGCAACCAAAAATTTTACCGAACCCTCGAACGCTGAGGGTACATCCTCCTGCTTGGGGAAGTTGATCAATTTCAAAATATCCCCGTCAATTCGATTGTGTGGCTTTTTCCATCGGGCCTTACCGTCACGTGCTCAA
>JAJRPI010000038.1 GCA_024280895.1 Alphaproteobacteria bacterium
AGGTGGGCCACCTCTCCCCAACGAGAGGCTAACTATCTGGAAGGATAGACATCTATGACTGACGTCACAAAACCGGCTACAAGGCCGGATAATCCGCGTTTTTCTTCTGGTCCTTGCACCAAACGGCCAAATTGGTCTCTCAAACATCTCAATACAGATCTACTAGGTCGCTCCCATCGCTCAAAGCGCGGTAAAGCCCGTCTCAAACAAGCGATTGACGAAACTCGCACGGTGCTTGGCATTCCTGACGATTATCTCATTGGCATTGTCCCGGCTTCAGACACCGGCGCAGTTGAAATGGCCATGTGGTCACTCTTGGGTGAACGCGGCGTCGATATCGTATTTTGGGAAAGCTTTGGCAAAGGCTGGGCTGGCGATATAAAAGGCCAGCTCAAACTGAGCGATGTGCGCACTTTGGAAGCTGGCTATGGCGAGCTGCCAGATTTGGCCGCAGTTGATTTTTCCAGAGATGTGATCTTCACCTGGAATGGCACAACCTCTGGTGTACGTGTGCCCAACGGCGACTGGATCGATGCGGACCGGACCGGCCTCACTATTTGTGATGCGACCTCGGCGGTGTTCGCGCAAGATCTTGCATGGGACAAGCTCGATGTCACGACATATTCGTGGCAAAAAGTGCTGGGCGGAGAAGCGGCTCACGGCATGCTCATCCTCTCCCCAAGAGCAGTTGACCGTCTCTTGAGCTACACGCCCCCATGGCCAATGCCGAAAATCTTTCGCCTCACCAAAGCTGGCGCAAACGGCAATGAGTTGATCAAGGGCATCTTTACCGGTGCCACCATCAATACACCGGGCATGCTGGCGCTCGAAGATTATCTCGATGCCCTTAAATGGGCGACAGAAATTGGTGGCCTGCAAGGCATGATAAAGCGGGCCGACGATAACGCCGCCGCGATTGCCGACTGGGTGGCGCGCACGCCGTGGATCGACTTCTTGTGTGCGGATGAAAACTTACGCTCCAACACATCGGTCTGTCTGAAGATTACAGATAGCAAGATCGCAGCTATGGAAAGCGCTGATCAATGGGTGTTCGTCAAGAAAATGGTAGCTATGCTTGAAGAGCAAGATGCCGCTTACGATCTTGGCGCCTATAAAGATGCTCCTCCTGGTTTACGCATCTGGGCCGGGTCAACCATTGAGCGCTCGAACCTTGAAGCTTTGTTCCCGTGGCTCGACTGGGCCTTTGAACGCGCATCAAGCGAGCTGTCTTAACTTAAAACCGTCATCCCGGCACCGCCCGGGATGACGCCGATAACAAATTTCACAAAACAATATACTCCCAAGGAGTTTTCCCATGAGCGATAACAAAACACCTCGCGTCCTGATCTCTGACAAAATGAGCCCGCTTGCTGAAGCCAAATTCAAAGAGCGCGGCATTGATGTCGACTATAAGCCCGGCATGAGCAAGGAAGAGCTGCTGGCCTGCATCGGCGAATATAATGGCCTGGCGATCAGATCCTCCACCCGTCCCGATGCCGAGATCATGAAGGCTGCCAAAAACCTCAAAGTCATTGGCCGCGCTGGTATCGGCGTTGATAATGTCGACCTGACCGCCGCTTCTGGCGCTGGCGTCATTGTCATGAACACGCCGTTTGGCAATTCAATCACCACTGCCGAGCACGCTATCACCATGATGCTGGCACTGGCACGCCAGATCCCCGCCGCTGACAAAAGCACCCATGAAGGCAAATGGGAAAAATCCCGCTTTATGGGCGTCGAGGTCACGGGCAAAACATTCGGCGTAATCGGTTGTGGTAATATTGGCGGCAATGCTGCCGTGCGTGCCAAAGGCCTGCAAATGAAAGTGGTCGCTGCGGATCCGTTTCTTTCTCAAGAACGTGCTGATGACCTTGGCATCGAAAAAGTCGAGCTGGACGAGCTTTATGCGCGGGCTGATTTCATCTCCCTGCATACTCCAAAAACCGACAAAACAGATGGCATGATCAATGCCGATGCGTTCGCCAAAATGAAAGACGGTGTGTATGTCATAAATTGCGCCAGAGGCGGGCTGATCGTCGAAGCTGACCTCAAAGCCGCCCTTGAAAGCGGCAAAGTGGCAGGCGCTGGCCTTGATGTGTTTGAAAGCGAACCAGCCAAGGACAATGAACTATTTGGCATGGAAAATGTTTTGTGCACACCGCATCTGGGAGCGTCCACTCTGGAAGCTCAGGAAAATGTGGCGCTACAAGTTGCCGAGCAACTTTCTGACTATTTGCTCACCGGCGCCATTACCAACGCCATCAACTTCCCCTCGATTTCCGCCGAAGAAGCACCAAAACTCAAACCTTATGTGACCCTTGCTGATCAGCTTGGCCTGTTTGTCGGCCAACTGGTACAAAGCGGCTTGAAGAGCGTACATATCGAATATGCCGGTGAAATTAGTGATCTCAATACCAAGGCTTTGACCTCTGCAGCGTTGGCCGGTGTCTTGCGCCCCATGCTCAATGACATCAACATGATCAGTGCGCCAGTCCTCGCCAAGGACAGGGGCATTGATGTTGAGGTAACAACGCGCGGTCAAAAAGGGGCGTTTGAAACCTATATGCGTATAGAAGTCGCAACCGATACTGGCAGCAAACGCACAGTTGCCGGCACCGTTTTCGCCGATGGCAAACCGCGGATTATCCAGATCAAGGGCATCGACATGGAAGCCAAGCTGGGGCCGCATATGCTTTATACCATCAACCATGACAAGCCCGGCTATATCGGGGCGCTTGGCGATATTCTGGCTGGAGCCGATCTCAATATCGCGACCTTCCATCTTGGTCGCAATAAGGACAAGGGCGAAGCCATCGCCTTGATCAAGCTGGACAGTGAAGTGCCTGACGACATCACCAAACAGGTCCGTGATCTCGAACAGGTAAAATATGCAACGCGCCTGAGCTTTTAAAACTAAAACCCCGCGCTCCTCAATCAGAGGAACGCGGGGCTACAGCTTGGCCTATAAAACCTAACTACGCGAACAAGTGAAAGCTGAACAAAATACACTCATGTCAAACGGTGACAGACTATAGGCCCTGCTGCTGATGGGTTATGGCTGCGCAGCCTCTCGGGTGGGTCAATATTTGTCTTGGCTGATCTCAACCCCCGCGCTCCTCAATCAGAGGAACGCGGGGCTACAGCGTGGCCTATAAAACCTACTTACGCGAACAAGTGGAAGCTGAACAAAATACACTTATGTCAAACGATGGCAGACTATAGGCCCTGCTGCTGATGGGTTATGGCCGCACGTCCAGCGCAGGTTTCTCAAGAGGCTTGGCGACACCATTTGAGCGCTTGCCCTCAAGGTCCGGCGTCAGCATGGAGGCATCTTTTGGCCGATGCACACTGCCTTCAAATTCAGCCCCTTGCGATACCACAAGCGTTTGATGGATCAAATCCCCTGAAACTTTTGCATCGGCGTTGAGGCGTATTTCCTGTGCCCGCACGGTGCCCTGCACGCCGCCGTCAATTTCCACACTCTCGGCGCTAATGGTGCCAACGACCAAGCCGCTAATGCCAATATTGACCCGCTTGCCACTGACATCACCGTGAATTTCGCCATCAATCTGTAAGGAGTCCTTGGAAACAATATTAATGTTCTCGCCAAGGATCGTCAAATCGGATCCGATTACCGAACCATTGACAATAGTTGGTGGCTCATAAGTTTGAAGTGGCTCAAGGCCGACGGGATGAATGCGGTCAATGGTGGTCAAGGATTGATCGTCGTGATCATCTTGAAGACTGGTACCTGGTTGTTTGCTGAACATCTGCTGGAACTCCCCTGCTCGTAATACAATACGCGATAATGCTCCCCAGCAACCCTTAGATGCGTTCGTAATGTGTCGAGAAATAGGCTGAGAAACTTTCACCAACAGAGAATTTTTAAAGTGAGGTAAAAAAAGCACGCCTTTTTAAACACGATAAAATTACTCAAATATCAATTGCTGCTTATTTGTCAGCGGATGCGATCCAGGTGGTGCCGGTCATGCGCAAGTGATCGCCCTGCTTGAGACCATCGGCGGTTTGTATGACCTGTGCGATATACTCAGCTCGAGCTGTTTCTTCCAACTGACTAACCAACGCCATGATCGGCGCAGCCAGATCCGAGATGGCATCCCAATAGGCTTGACCATCTGCCACTTCCAGCACGTCAAGTTCGAGTTCCTCCAAAACAATATTGCCAAAGCCTGCTGATGCGATGACATCGCGCAAGCGGTCTGGGTCAGCAAGCGCGAAGATCCCCGGCGTGCCAGGTGGCGGCACCGGTACATCCATATAGTTGGCCAATGTTTGCACTAGCAGACCAACAAATGGATTTTTTTCAGGTGCGGCCCAACAAGCCAGACTGAGGCGACCATTTTCCTTGAGCGCCGCACGGGCGGGCACCAAACAATCTCCCGGTTGGGGCATGAACATCAGTCCCCAGCGGATAGTCACCGCATCAACGGTGCCAGGCGCAACATCAAGAGTTTCAGCATCGCTACATATAAATTCAATATTGTGAAGCCCTGCCAGTGCCGCTTTATCGCGGGCCACCGCAAGCATTTCATCAGCTAGATCAATGCCAACAACCCGCCCTGTCTCACCGGCAATCTTTGCAGCTGTGATAGCAGGCTCTCCAGTCCCCGAGGCAATATCAAGAACATGGCTGCCAGGTTTGATCTGCGCAAGTTCAAGCATACGCTTTGTGACGGGTGCCGCTCCTTTTCTCAGCAATTCATCACGCCGCCGCCAACCCTTGGCCGCCGCTGCCCATTGATCATGCTGGATCTGCTTCATCGCGGCATTTTCTGAAACTGTCATCTTGGCTCTCCCGTGAATGCTCTGCCCAAACCACTTAGTCCGTATGGATTATTAAACCATTTTCAACAAGCAACAATATCGTGAAGTTCAACTAGATCAGAGCGCGCAACCCTTCTCGATAGGTGGGGTATTGCAGTGTGATGCCGAGCTTTTTCTTGATCTGCTCATTGCGCACGCGCTTGCACTCGCCATAAAAACTACGTGCCATAGGCGAGAGCTCCGCTTCTGCAAATTTAACCTCGGGCGGAGGATCAATGCCAAGCAGCTCGCAGGCATAACTCACCACATCCTGCGGCGGCGCTGGTTCATCATCAGAGATATTGAACAAATGCCCAGCCTTTGGTGCAAGCATGGAAGCATACAGGGTTTGCGAAATATCGCTCACATGCACACGGTTAAAAACCTGTCCCGGCTTAACAAGTCTACGGGCCTTGCCGCGCTTGATCGCCTCTAGCTGATTACGCCCTGGGCCATAGATGCCCGGCAGGCGAAAAATATGAGGATCTATGGCCATGTCGCCAAAAAATGCCTGCCAGTCCTGCTCAGCCTTTAATCGCTCCCTTGAGCGAGGGGCAATCGGAGCAGGCTTTGTTTCCTCGTCCACCCAGTCCCCATGATGCTCACCATAGACGCCCACCGTTGACAACAGACCAAACCATTGCAGGTTGGTACATTGTTTAAGGTCACTGGCATGATGGGTAAGAACTGGATCGCTCGAGCCGGGTGGCACGGAATTTAGTACGTGACTGGCGCTTGCAAGTCGGCCCGCAACTCCCCGCTCTCGCTCAAGGCCGGTGAACAGGCAGGCTTCAAAACCGTCCTCAACAAGCGCCTTGCACCCCGCAACATCGCGCGCCGTACCGATCACCCTCCAACCATCTCCAAGCAGCAAACGGCCAAGCGTGCTTCCGACAAAGCCCATACCAAAACAAAATAATGTTTTGTTGCTGGTCATTTTATTACTCCCCATTCATGCAAGACATTTTGATCTGTTTCCCTCGCCATCGCCTCGTCGCGTAGAGGTTTGAATTCCTGCGCCTCCATCAGCTGTGACAAGGCCCAAACGGCCATTGCTCGCACAACGGTCGCGTCATCTTCAAGCAAAGGCAAAATAGCGCCAACAAGATCCGCATCCCCAGAATTACCGCAGGCAATTAACACATTGCGCACAAAACAATCGCGACCGGCGCGCTTGATGGGGGTTCCCTTAAAGCGCTCGCGAAAAGCGGCATCATCCAGCACCAACAGCTCACGCAAGGGAGGATTGTCACATTCCTGACGCGGATGAAAGCGCTGCTCGTTGGCAAGCTTGGCGAATTTGTTCCAGGGGCACACAGCCAGGCAATCATCGCAACCAAAAATATGATTGCCCATTTTTTCGCGTAATTCCCGCGTAATATGGCCTTTATATTCTATGGTCAGATAAGAGATGCAGCGCCTTGCATCGAGCTGATAGGGCGCGATGAACGCGTCAGTCGGGCAAATGTCGAGGCAGCGCTCGCAGCCTCCGCAATGATCGCCGACTGCGTCGCTTGAAGCGAGTTCGGCTGTTGTAAAAATAGCTCCCAGAAACAACCATGAA
The DNA here is from genome assembly GCA_024280895.1 of Alphaproteobacteria bacterium. GTDB lineage: Bacteria > Pseudomonadota > Alphaproteobacteria > Rhizobiales > JAKIUO01 > JAKIUO01. The sequence goes on from JAJRPI010000038.1 coordinate 6,389, forward strand.
CCATAATCCCGCGAGACGATATTGGTGTGCTTGCCCTGCCAGCCAAGGCCAGCACTGGCGGCCAATGGTTTTTCAGTCACCGGCGCAGTATCGACAAATATCTTGACCTGCTCACCGGTGGTTTGCGCCAACCAGCCAGCCACGCGCTTCAACCGCTTGTTGATGATGGAGTGATAGTCCTTGCCTTTGGCATATACAGAAACAACGCCGTTGGATTTGTCGCCAAGTCCCGCCAACGGATCGCTTTGTGGCCCATAGTTCATGCCAAGCATGATCACGGATCGCACGTCAGACCACAGGCCGGTGGGATGGGCGCGCCGCTCCAGATGATCGCAAAGCCAGCCCATGTCGCCATGCCGCCCCTCTTGCACAAAATGCTCCAGGGCTTCGCGCAAATCAGTGACATCATCAACGCCAACCATGCCAAGACAATCAAATCCGGCTTCTAGCGCCACATCAGTTAGCAGCTTTGAAAGGTCTTGTTTCAAGCTTACGTTCCTCAATTTATCCCGCGTGTCATTTTGCGCTTTCCCCCAGGCCAACATATTGGCTATAGAAACAATGTCCAATTATACCAGACCACAAAGCTAGTGACCCATCGGGCGCGTTGCGGCACTTGCAAGATATCAGTTACTAGCGGCGCACCGCGCCTGCCCGACGAGCCGCTATGAATTGTGTCAAGGATCATTAGTTCTGTAGTCTGGTATCACAATCAAGGGGAAGATCACATGCCGTTGGAACAAATCATCGTCCTGGCTATTTTGCAGGGCATCACCGAATTTTTGCCCATCTCATCTTCTGGCCATCTGGCGATTTTGTCTGATCTGACCGGTTGGAGCGATCAGGGCATTGCCATGGATGTGATGATGCATGTGGGGTCCCTGTTTGCAATTATCGTCTATTTCTGGCGTGATGTCCTCAACCTTGCAGTGGGCGGCCTCAATCTTCTACGCTTTCGCATGACGGATCATGGTCGTATGGCCATGTATATTGTATTGGCAACGATCCCGGCCGTGTTGTTTGGTTTGTTTTTAAAGAGTTCGGGCTATCTGGATGCCTTGCGCGCCGACCCCATGGCCAAACTAACGGTCATTGGCTGGACCGCCATCATATATGGCATTGTGCTTTATCTTGCCGATCGCTTTGGTCCCGATACCAAACGCATGGAAGATATGAACCTGCCCCCCGCCTTACTGATCGGTATTGCTCAAATGTTTGCGCTGATACCTGGCACCAGTCGCTCCGGGATCACCATATCAGCAGCCCGCTTTCTAGGCTTTTCACGCCCCGAAGCCGCTCGTTTTTCTTTCCTGCTTGGCATGCCCGCCATCGCTGGCGCGGGGCTTTTGACCTTTAAAGAAGCTCATGAAGCGGGGGCCAGTTTTTCACCTGACATCTGGCTAGCGGCCGCTTTGTCCTTCGTCGTGTCATTTGGCGCTATCGCCTTTTTGATGGCGCTCGTCAAACGCATGAGCTTTGCCCCCTTCGTCCTCTATCGCCTGGCCCTTGGCAGCTTCTTGCTGACCATCGCCTATGGATATGTGACGATCTAGCATCGTTGGCGCAGTGTTGAGTGTTTAGTTGATTTTAACTCAACACTCAAAACTAAAAACTCAAAACTGCATTATCCCTGATAATGCTCATACATGCCTTTGGGTTTGAATTTTTCCAGAAAGACCGGGACCACGGCATCGATGGGGGTTGGATCAATGCCAAGCCCTTCAAAAGTGCGCTGTTCTTTTTGCGCTTTAGTGCTGACAATGCTGTTGGCGCGCAGCATGCGCACTTGATCAACCGTCAGCACTTTGCCTGGCAGATATTGCAAAATAACCCCCTGCACCATCGCAATGAAAAACGGGATTGGCAGTGTGCGCCGCTTGCGACCGCTATAGCTCTGCGTCAGGTGCAGTAGCTCTTTCATCGTATATTGCGCTGGGCCACCAAGCTCATAGATTGTGCCAGCAATAGCGTCACCCTCGAGTGCACGAACAATAACGCGCGCCACATCTGCGACATAGACCGGTGCGAATTTTGTGCGGCCAAAGCCAATGGCCGGCAAAAATGGTGACAGGCGCGCCATAGCGGCAAAGCGATTGAAAAACTCGTCTTCTTCGCCAAAAATCACAGAGGGACGCAAGATCACAGCTGACGGGCAAGCCTGCAGCACCTTGATTTCCGCCAGCGCCTTGCTGCGGGCATATTGGGCTTTTGATCGCAGGTCAGCGCCAAGCGCCGAGACATGCACTACATTGGTAATCTCAAATGTTTTTGCCGCCTCGCAAACGCGGCGTGCACCTTCACAATGAACCTCATCAAAGGCCTGCTTGCCCGATTGCGCCAAAATCCCGGCAAGATTGACAATGGCATCTGATCCCTTGATCGCGGCACGAAGCGCTCGTGCATCGCAAATATTGGCACGCACAGCCTGTATCTGTCCCACACCGCCAAGGGGTTGCAAAAAACCGGCCTGTTCGGTGTTACGGCAGACAATTTTAACCCGCCAGCCTTTTCTAGCAAGCAACCGCACCACATAACGCCCGACAAAGCCCGAACCGCCAATAATCGTCACAAGTTTTGCAGATTGACCCGCCAAATTCACCTCTCCTTGCTGCAAAAACTATTCAAATACCGCCTCAAGCGCTCCTCGAATGGGAGCCCCAACCATTTGTGAGGCCGATATATGCGGGAAAACTCACCTCAAATCAAGATCTTATCAAAGGTCTGGCGAGGGGTTTGAGTATAGTATTAAACAGATTTGATGGTGTTTTTTGTTCTCAGAGCATATTACTTTCAATGCTTATTGCCCCATTTTCGCCAATTGGTTAAGGTTTTATTGACAATAGAAATGCCCCGATGATGAAAAGGCGCATGTTTTAGGCTATAGTAAACAAAAAGAGCCGCTCATAGGCCTTAATCAAACGCAAATGCTTATGGTTACTTGCATTTTTTTGGGCGTTGTAGAGTTGGAATAAAGTGGTTTAGGGCTTGAATATCAAGAAACGCTCGTGTTTTGAGCGCTTCGCGACAAGCCTTTGAAGAGTTTAGTGTGGGTCAGTACATTTATATGCTTCAACGCATTTTAACATTTTCGAGCTTCGCGATCACCGCGCTCTTGCTGGCGGCGTGTGGCGGCGCCGTCTCTCCTGCCAATTTCCCTATCCCGCAGGAAACCCAAGACCTCATAAAGGCCAAGGGCCTGAAAAACAGCTCTCCAATCTTCGTACGAATCTTCAAAAAAGAATCAGAACTTGAAGTCTGGAAACGGCGCGATGATGGTCGCTATGCCTTGCTCAAAACCTATCCGATCTGCAAATGGTCCGGCGGCCTTGGCCCCAAGCTCAAACAAGGTGACAAACAGGCTCCTGAAGGTTTTTACACCGTCAATGCGCATCAGATGAACCCAAAATCCAGCTATCACCTGTCGTTCAATCTGGGTTACCCCAACAAACTCGACAAATCTTACCGCCGCACTGGCGATTTCTTGATGGTGCATGGTGATTGCCGCTCTGCGGGCTGCTATGCGATGACGGACGTGCTGATTGAAGAAATCTATGCCTTGGCCCGTGAGGCCTTTGTCGGCGGGCAAAGCAAGTTCCAGGTGCATGCCATGCCGTTCCGTATGACCAAACGCAATATGAAAAAATATGCCAAGGGTCGCTGGTCTAAATTCTGGGTAGATTTGAAGCGTGGCTATGACGCCTTTGAGATGACCGCCATTCCTCCAAAGATTGATGTGTGCGAGCGCCGCTATTTAGTCAATGCCGCCTTCCCGTCCAAAAAAATGCGCTTCGGTGCCAATGAAATCTGCCCGCCTTACCGAACATTTGTACCTAAAATTATTGAAACCGCTGGCGGACACAAAATCATTCAGGCCTTTGCTGGCACCACTGATTACGACCGAATCATCGCCAATCTGGCTGCGCACACATCAAGCGTGGCAAGCACACCGACCTCAAGACATGCGGTCAACCAGACGCTCACCACACGCCAAAATATGGCTTTGCGCAATGCTATTCGCGTCTCTCGCTAAACAGCCCTCCTAAAGACCCTCCTTCAAAAACACAGTTAAGCGCCTGTTAAGCAAAAGCTGGCAGTGTATCAAATTGAAACAAGTATCTCGTACTGACTGTAGCTTAGATTTGTCCGCATTTGTCGCGAACTGTCCGCTTGTCGATTAGTTCAATTTTGTCCTTGTCGTTGAGCAGTATGAAGGAACACATACCCATGTATACACGCGCTGTATTTTTTGCCAGTAGCCTTATTCTTACCGCCGGCACTTCGCCCGCTTTGGCCGCTGACATTTACGCCCCCTCGGCAGGTGGCCTCAAAGACCCCGTTATCCAGCAAGAAATGATCCTTCCCGAAGCCACCACCTACCAGGAATATGCCGAATGGTATATCCGTGGCGATCTCGGTGTTGGCCGCTTCACCGATATGGACGGTTATGGCTCAGCTGTGAACGGCGGTGGTTTCGCTGTTGGCGGTCTGGGTTTTGATAGTATTTTTTCTGCTGGCATTGGATTTGGTCGTTATATAACTCCAAATGTCCGCATTGGCATTGATCTTGATTATCGTCACCGCGCAAACAGTGATGGAGCAGCTGGTGACTACACTATTACTGGATCTTTGGCAGCCATTCCCCAGTTAACAAATCTAAATACCATCCCGATAGAGCTGACCACAACATCGATCATGCTCAATGCAGTTTATGATTTTGCGCCAAACAGACGCTGGTCTCCCTATGTTGGCGGCGGTATCGGCTGGGCCTTCCACAATATGGATTTTAGCGGCAGCAGCTACACCAATGATGTGGACCCGTTCGACAATATCAACGAGACGGGGACTATTAGCGGGGCCGACGGGAGTTCCAACAGTTTTGCAGCAAATCTGATGGCCGGTGTCAGTGTCAATATCCGTCAAGGACTGTTCATCGATATGGGATACAAATTCTCCTATCTGGGAGATGCAGACTTGAATTTCAACGTCGATCACTCCGGCGCTGGAGGTTACAGCAGCAATGCAACTCTTGGCATCGACGATATCATGACTCACGAATTCAAAATCGGTCTGCGCTACGATCTTTATTAACCGCAGCCAACACAGTTTACGTTATTTGTTGCCCAACGGGTCGCTCTTAACGACATAAAGGCCAAGCGGCCCTTCCACAAAGTGGAAGGGCCGTTTTAATTCTGCTGGCGACTTTATATATAAGCCCCTTTACTCAATCGCCCCTACTCAATGGCATTGAATTTGGCGGCCAGCGCCTTGTCCAGGACTTCGACCTTGGCGGCTTTGCGCAGATCAGCTGTGATCTTGCGGGACCTAGCTTGCACGAGTTGTCCCCTTATTTGATCTTGCAACTCCTCATACGTCGGCGCTTTTGTGAAGCGCTTGCCTTCCAACTTGATGATATGCCATCCAAAACTGGACTTCACCGGTGCAGAGACCTCTCCCTTTTTCAATGAGAAAGCAGTTTCCTCAAACTTCTTGCCCATCTGACCCTTTGCGAAATATCCAAGATCGCCACCATTGCGTCCGCTTGGTCCTTGCGAATGCTCGCGTGCCAAAGTGGCAAATTCCTCGCCACGATTGAGCCGCTCGACCATATCAAGGGCATCTTCTTCCTTTTTCACAAGGATATGACGCGCCCTCACCTCGGGCACGGGTTTAAAATTTTTAATCTCGCGATCAAAGATCTCGCGTAACTGCTTGTCTGCGATCCCGCCCCGGACATTGTTCTCGAAATAGGTATCGCGCATGGCCTGATTGCGATTATATTGGACCCTTCGCTTGAACGCGGGCGTATTGTCCAGGCCAGCACTTGCTCCCGCCAGCGCCATCAGGCGCGTATCAATCACATAGCGCAAAAGCAGACCACGGCGCATATCAGCACTGACCTGCTCCAGCTCATCCTCGATTTCGTTTTCCGCCAGAGCAATTTCCCAGTCATAAACCGGCTGCCCGTTAATGCGCGCTACGACCTTGCCCTCCAATGCCTGCACGGGAGCACTGAATGCCAATATCGCCGCCAGCAGCGACCCTAGTCCAGCAAGCCAGTGTGAAGATCCCAGATTGTTTTTCATGACAATAAAACCCCTTGTTAGGTCTGATTTGAGCAAGCGCCATATCTGCCCCTCAAATATGGCAACAAAACCACTTTAGTGGACACATTGACCCGATTCTACATACATGGAAATAAAAGCTCAAAATATCAAAACGTCCTGTTGACCTTGCCTACCGGGTGAATTATAGTCGGGAACGATTTTACGTCGCTTCTGCACCTTAAAGGTCCGCCGAGGTGGCGTTTGTTTTTTTGCACCAACCAAGGTTTGCACCAGATATGGCCAATACCAAATCGGCAAAGAAAGCTGTCCGCGTGATCGCACGCCGCACAGCGATTAATAAAGCCCGCCGCACGCGCATGAAAACTTTTTTGCGCAAAGTTGAAGAAGCCATCACCGGTGGCAACCAGGAAGAAGCAAGCAAAGCCTTGCGTGATGCCCAGCCAGAAGTGATGCGCATCGTCAAGTTCGGCATTCTTCATAAAAATACCGCTTCACGCAAGATTTCGCGCCTGCATGCACGTGTGAAAGCCCTGGGTAACTAAAAGCCCCCTTGCCTTCTGCTTCATGACAAGCCTTCAACTTCATGACAAAAGTTGGGCACATCGACAAGTATGTGATGATTTTAGCACAGCTCGACCCTTGGGTCGGGCTGTTGTTGTTTGTGCCATCAATCGAAATATTCTGGTATTTTCAATAATTCAATAGCTTACATCTTGCCCCTCGTCCGCCACCTCATCCGAAGCGTAAAACCTTCCCCCTAGAGCAAACCAGTTAGTCCAAAATAAATATTTTGAGGCGATCGCTGATATTTTAGGAAAAGCTGAATCTGCATTTGTTAAAATCCCGTATATATTCAGGCGCTTGTGGATAAAACCATGCTTTTGGCGAAAATCCAATCTCCCTATATCCTCGTCTGTCAAGACGTCGATGCGAGAAAAACCGCATGACTACGCTCTTGCCAAGCTTTTTATGCCTGTGTATAGTCGGTGACATACAGTGGATTAAACCACAGAAGAAAAATGTCAGGCCCTCTAACTAGTATTCGCGTCAGAGGCTAGCCTGAACAATCAGAATAGAGCAAATTTGGATATTCGAGGGAGTTGTACTTTTTCGAGCGGGAAAAGTTTGTTCTTTTTCTGAGCTGGGGAGCAAATATCATTTCGTGAGGCGTACGGCATGTGGGGTCATCTGTTTTGAACCTCGCAGCCTATCAAGTGATATCTGACACGAGTTTGGCTGTGCCAGAGAAAAGTCCGTAAAAAACCATGTTCACCAGTTAAGCAAGGTGAACGGAGCTTTACATAAAGCAAGAAGAGGCCCTTGCAAAACGGATGATTTAAATGCGGCAGGTGAAATCGAATGTGAGAGCTTATACCAGCACAAAATGATGACTTGGCGTGAAAACCAATGGACACAAAAATGCAAACGAGAAGATGACGGCAAATTAGACAATAGTACCAGTATGGACGTGGAATACAGTTGAACACAGCTTCAACTCGAAGAAATTCGAGAGCTTTCGACATCTGAACCCGAGTCAAAGTGGTCGTAACAAATCAACAGGTGGGGACCTTAAAGATGGCTAAAAAAACTGATCGTATCATCAGCAAAAACTGGGAGCGAGTGAAGCAGAGGCTGCGCGCAGAACTGGGTGAAGAGGTTTATTCCAGCTGGTTTGGGCGTGTTGAACTCGTCGGCGTTAATAGTGGCCTGATCCAATTATCGGTTCCAACAAAATTCCTGCAAAAATGGCTGCAATCCCATTACGCGACCAAGGTCCTTGAGACTTGCGAAAACGAAATGGCCGATGTTGCCTCTCTGGAATTTATGCTACGCGGCCCCAATACCATGATGAATGCCAATAATGAGCTGGCAAATACAATGAGCGAAACCAACAGCGTCGCCGCCGCCTCAAGAGCATCTGGTGGCGTAGGGGGATCAGTTCCGGTGGCAAATGCCCCTGCTCGCCCTGCAACCAATTTTCGCCCGACCCGCCAAAAGAATGACGGATCGCCGCTAAATCCACGCCAGACCTTCAGCTCTTTTGTGGTGTCAGCAAGCAATCGCCTGGCTTTTGCAGCTGCCAAGCAGATCGCCGAAAATCTGGCCGCGTATCAGCCCAAATATAATCCATTGTTTTTCCATGCTGATGTCGGTCGTGGCAAAACCCATCTGCTGCAGGCGATTGCCTGGGAACTAAAGCAAAATTCACGCGAAACAAAGGTCATCTATCTGACGGCCGAGCGCTTCATGGTTGATTTTGCCGATGCCTTGCGTAACCAGGCTGCCCTTAATTTCAAGGAAAAGCTACGCGGTGCCGATGTACTGCTGATTGACGATATTCAGTTCCTCAAAGGCGAGAACAACCAAAAGGAATTTGATCACACGATCAATGCCCTTATCGATAGCGGTCGCCAGGTCGTGGTTGCTTCTGCCATGACACCGGCCAAGCTGAAATGCCTCGACCCACGCATGCGTTCGCGTATGGCTGGGGGGCTGGTTACCGAGATCGGTAGTTTTGATCGTGAATTGCGTCTGCGCATTTTACAACAACGCGTACAGTTGGAAGCTGGCGAATGTCCCGGTTTTATTGTTCCTGACGAAGTGATGACTTTTCTGACGGACAAGCTCACCAAAAGTGGCCGTGAACTGGAAGGCGCCATCACCCGATTGCGCGCCGCGTACCAATTGACGGCGCAACCCGTGACCATGCAGGTTTCAATGGATATTGTTGCCGCCATTGTCGGAGGGCTGGAGCCTCGCCGTGTTCGCATCGACGACATTTTGCGGACCATCTCCCAGCAATATGCCGTTTCGCGCGGCGATTTGCTGTCGGCAAGGCGCACCAGATCGATTGTCCGGCCTCGTCAGATTGGCATGTATCTATCCAAGCAATTGACCTCTCGCTCTCTCCCCGAGATTGGGCGCCGGTTTGGTGGCAGAGACCATACAACTGTCATTCATGCGATTCGCAAAATTGAGGAATTAATGAACGCGGACCCCTCACTTCGCGACGAAATCGAAACCCTCAAGAAAGATCTGCACAATTAGATCCTCACAAGGAAAACAAGAGCAGTAAGAGATCAAGGCGTTGTCACCGGGCTGTGACAACGCCTTTTTTCATCCATTGCCGATCTTTCGCAAAGCGCGCCAGATACAGTTATCCATAGGCAATATCGCTAGCCATTTACCTTTGGGACAATTTGCCTCTATAGTGTGCTCCCGATCAACGATTTTTGAAGTGCTTGCTGGACAATAAGCAAAACTCAAAATCGGCGCTCGGACTAGTGGGAATAAACGAAACTCTTTTCATTCATAAACAGAAACAACAGACTAACACTCTATGCAGATAACCATTGAACGAAGCGCTCTCTTGAAAGCGCTGGCCCATGTCACCGGCGTTGTTGAACGTCGCAGCACCATTCCTATTCTCTCAAATGTGCTTTTGAAAGCGGAGGGCGGCGAATTGACTCTCACCGCCACTGATCTCGATATCGAGGTTGTGGAGCATATTCCCGCAATGGTCACCCAACCTGGCGGCACAACTCTGCAAGCTGTGATTTTGCATGATATTGTGCGCAAACTGCCCGATGGCGCACAGCTTGAGCTTTCACGCACCGGCGATGACAGCCAGATGAATGTCGTCTCTGGCAAGGCCCGTTTTGCACTGCAGGCTTTGGCACCCGATGATTTCCCTTCGGTTGAAGCAGGTGACATGTCCCATAGCTTCGAGCTCGATGCCAAGGATCTCAAACGGCTCATCGACAAAACCCAATTTGCCATCTCCACCGAAGAGACCAGATTCTATCTCAATGGTATTTATCTACACACCGCTGAAAACGAAGATGGACCTGTTTTGCGCACTGTTGCCACAGATGGTCATCGGTTGGCACAAGTTGAAATGCCTCTGCCAGAAGGTGCAGCGGGGATGCCGGGCATCATTGTGCCACGAAAGACAGTGACCGAGCTAAGAAAGCTTTGCGAAGACAGCGATATGAAAATGCAGGTGGAGCTGTCAGAAAGCAAAATCCGCTTTTCGACGGATGGTTTGAAACTCACCTCAAAGCTGATTGATGCCAGCTTTCCTGATTATGACCGCGTCATTCCCAAAAACAATGACAAAACAATGAGCGTCTCGAATGCCGATTTTGCCGCAGCGGTTGACCGCGTTTCAACCCTTTCAACCGACAAGGGCCGCGCTGTCAAACTGCTGATCAGCGGTGATCAACTGACCTTGTCAGTGACCAACCCTGACAGTGGCAGCGCCGAGGAACAAATTGTTTCCCAATATGATTCGGAGCCGCTGGAAATTGGCTTTAACGCCCGCTATCTGCTGGACATTTCCAGCCAGGTAGAAAGCGATGAAATGAATTTCCTGATGTCTGATCCAGGTGCTCCTACAATGGTCCGCGATGGCAGCGATATGACGACACTCTATGTCTTGATGCCCATGAGAGTATAACGGCGCGCGTGACAGCAAGCATGACAAAGGCAGAACAAGAAGAAATTCACCCCTTGGACAGTGAAAACAACAAGGTCTGGCTATCGCGCTTGCGGCTGACCGATTTTCGCAATTACCAACATCTCTCCATCGACCTTGATGGACGCCCCGTTGTGCTCACTGGCGAAAACGGCGCTGGCAAAACCAATCTGCTCGAGGCCATTTCTCTACTATCTCCAGGACGCGGCATGCGCGGCACGCCGTTCAACGACCTTGCCCGCTTTGATGGCTCTGGCTTATGGGCTGTTTCCGCCCAGCTGGAAGGCCCTGACGGCCAGATTAATATTGGTACTGGCTTGGAGCTTTCTCCAGAGGGACAACAGGTATCGGGACGCATTGTCAAAGTGGATGGCCACCCTGTCAAAGGATCAGGCAAACTGGCTGATCTGGCGCAGATTGTCTGGCTGACCCCTGCCCTTGATGGCCTGTTCACCGGTCCAGCTTCCGAGCGCCGGCGCTTTCTCGATCGATTGATCGTCGGGCTCGACCCCGGATTTCGCGCGCTCAGCGGCCAGTTCGAGCGCGCCATGCGCCAGCGCAACAAACTGCTCGATAGTGGCTCAAATGATCGCACCCAGTTCACCGGCCTTGAGACCTTAATGGCCGAAACGGGCGCCGCACTGGCTGCTACCCGGCTCGAAGCCGTTGACCGCCTTGCCCATGCGGTGATTAGCAAATGGCCACAAGCTACAAAAGATGGGGCACCAAGCCCCTTTCCCTGGTCAACCCTGACGCTTGAAGGCGAATTAGAGCATGATTTGCGCATCATGCCCTCATCTGATGCCGAAGATCACTATCTGCGCGCCCTGCAAGATAATCGCGAACGTGACCGCGCCGCCAAACGCACCCTCATTGGCCCCCATCGCTCCGACTTTCTAGCGGGCCACGGCCCCAAGAAAATGCCAGCAAAATTTTGCTCCACCGGGGAACAAAAAGCCCTGCTTGTGGGGCTTATTCTGGCCCATGCTGAATTGCTGAAAGATCAGCATGGCACCGCGCCAATCATCCTGCTTGACGAGATTTCCGCCCATCTAGACCAAACCCGCCGCGAAGCCCTGTTCGAAGAGATATTATCCCTTTCATCTCAAGCATTTATGACAGGAACGGACACTGATATTTTTTCCCCTTTTGGGCATGGTGCACAGTTCTATTCTCTCAACAATGCTGCTATAGTCTCCTGAGTTTAGAATCACGCCGTTTTACGCGTGAAAATGGAGGCCAAAAAGCAAAATGGCGCTGGAACAGTACTTGACCTTTGCATTTGCCATGGGAATTTATGTCGCGATCCCTGGATCTGCCGTTATGGCGGTGATCGCGCGTGCCCTGTCGGATGGTTTTTTGGCAACCACACCTCATATTCTGGGCAATGTTATTGGCAATTGGCTTTATTTGCTGGCCAGCATATATGGATTGTTGTGGATCGCCGAACAGATGGGAGAAGCCTTCTTGATCGTCAAGCTTTTGGGAGGTGCCTATCTTGTCTATCTTGGCGTCAAACTCTGGCGCTCTGATGGTGAAATATCGACGATCAACAAGCGCCGCCCCAAAAACCTGATGGCAAATTTTCTCACAGGGCTGATGATTACGCTCAGCAATCCAAAAGCCATACTGTTTTATATCGCAATTTTGCCTGCCATCATGGATTTGAGAACCATTTCATTCGCCGCACTGTTGCCAGTGGCCCTGATAAATGGTCTCGTCGTCATGATGATTATCGGCAGCTATTCGGCCCTCGCGGCAAAAGTCAGACATTTTTTTACCAACGCAAAATCTATCCGAAAACTAAACAAGGGCGCAGGAGGCGTCATGATAACTGCTGGCGTTGGTATCGCAGCCAGCTAGCATCTAATTCACAAATCGAAGTAACTCAAGCAAAGATAAAACCATGAGCAATGAGACGCAAAATTCAGGTGACGGCGGCGATGACGGCGAATATGGAGCCGACAGCATTAAAGTCCTCAAAGGTCTTGATGCCGTACGCAAACGCCCAGGCATGTATATCGGCGACACCGATGACGGCTCTGGTCTGCATCACATGGTCTATGAGGTCGTCGATAATGCCATCGACGAAGCGCTGGCGGGACATTGCGACGAGGTGCGCGTCGTGCTTTATGCCGATGGCTCTGTTGGCGTCTCCGATAATGGGCGCGGCATCCCCGTTGCCATTCACACCGAAGAAGGCATTTCAGCGGCTGAAGTGATTATGACCCAGCTGCATGCGGGCGGAAAATTCGACAGTAATAGCTACAAGGTTTCCGGCGGTTTGCATGGGGTGGGAGTATCCGTTGTGAATGCCCTCTCGGTCAAGCTCGACCTCACTATCTGGCGCGACAATAAAGAATATCTGATCACCTTCAAACACGGTGTCGCGGTTGCTCCTTTGAAAGAAGTTGGCCCTGCCGAAGGCAAAAAAGGCACCATGGTGCGGTTCTGGCCCTCCGAAGAAACCTTTACCATGATCGAGTTTGATCACAAAACGCTGGAGCATCGCTTGCGGGAGCTGGCCTTTTTGAACTCCGGCGTGCGCATCGTGCTGGTCGATGAACGCCCTGCTGATCACATCGAAACCGTGCTCGAATATGAAGGCGGACTGGTGGAATTTGTGCGCTATCACGACCGCTCACGCACCGCTCTGCTAGATGAACCGATCTATGTGACCACCGAAAAAGAAGGGGTGGTTGTAGAAGCTGCCCTTTGGTGGAATGACAGCTACCAGGAGCGCGTATTGTGCTTCACCAACAATATCCCCCAGCGCGATGGCGGCACACATCTGGCCGGTTTTCGCGGCGCCATGACGCGTACCGTCAATGGCTACGCCAATGCCAGCGGTATCTCCAAGCGCGAAAAGGTCACACTGACGGGTGACGATGCCCGCGAAGGCCTGACCTGCATCTTGTCGGTGAAAGTGCCTGACCCCAAATTCTCCAGCCAGACCAAAGACAAGCTGGTGAGCTCAGAGGTGCGCCCCATCGTTGAAAGCGCCATGAACGAGTCTCTTGGTCAATGGTTTGAAGAACATCCAGCCGAAGCCAAAATTGTCGTCACCAAGGTGGTGGAAGCAGCCTCGGCGCGAGAAGCCGCCCGTAAAGCCCGCGACCTGACACGCCGCAAAGGAGCCCTCGATATTGCCTCCCTGCCCGGCAAACTGGCTGATTGTTCAGAGCGCGACCCGGCGAAATCCGAACTCTTTATAGTGGAAGGGGACTCAGCGGGAGGTTCTGCCAAGCAGGGCCGCACCCGTAACACGCAAGCTGTGCTTCCCCTGCGTGGTAAAATTCTCAATGTCGAGCGCGCCAAGTTTGACCGCATGCTTTCCTCCCAGGAAATCGGCACACTGATCACCGCCCTTGGCACCGGTATTGGCCGCGCCGAAGACGGCTCTGGGTTTAATCTCGAAAAACTGCGCTATCACAAAATCATCATCATGACGGATGCCGATGTTGACGGCTCGCATATCCGCACGCTGTTGCTGACCTTTTTCTATCGGCAAATGCCAGAATTGATCGAGGCCGGACATCTCTATATTGCCCAGCCGCCCTTGTACAAAGTCAAGCGCGGCAAGTCCGAGCAATATCTCAAAGACGAGCAGGCATTTGAAGAATATATGGTCTCTGGCGGGATTGAAGATGCCGTACTCGAACTTGGCAATGGTGAAAAAAGATCCGGTGAAGATCTGCGCCACACAATTAATGAAGCACGCGAGATCCGCTCCTTGCTGGGTCATCTCCATACACGCTATACCCGCTTCATCGTGGAACAAGCCGCCATCGGCGGGGCCTTTGCTCCAGATTTGAAAGGCGAGCAGCGTATCACCATCGCCTCGAATATTGCCAAGCATCTTGATCTCATCTCAGATGAGACCGAAAAGGGCTGGGCCGGTGAAGTCAGCCCGGATGATGGCTATGTGTTCTCACGCATGGTACGCGGCGTAAAAGAAGTGCACACGCTGGATGGCGGCCTCGTCGAAAGCCGCGAAGCCCGCCAACTCCATAAATATTCCGCGCAGTTAAACGACACCTATGGCGAACCAGCCAAACTCTCGCGTCGCGACAAGGACATCGATATTTACTCTCCCAGCAATCTGCTGGATGCGGTACTGGAAGCCGGTTCCAAGGGCATCAGCATGCAGCGCTATAAAGGACTTGGCGAAATGAACGCCGACCAGCTCTGGGAAACGACCCTTGACGCCACCACCCGCTCCTTGCTGCAAGTGCATGTCGGCGAAGCGGATGACGCAGATGATATTTTCTCCAAGCTAATGGGCGATATCGTCGAGCCACGGCGCGAATTCATTCAGGAAAATGCGCTCAATGTCGCCAATCTGGATGTTTAGAAAGCCTATGGGGTATGTCCTCGCCGGACAGGCAGCCTGCGCGGCTGACGCCAAGGGCAAGCCCTTGGAACCCAATTTTGAATAGTTATTGGATTGATAAATGCCTGTAAATGGCCTCTGGTCCAAACACTAAATAAGGAAGCATAAAGATGCTATTTCACCTGGACATTGTTGTCGAATACTCCGCGCAGATGTCGCAAAATGACCTTTTTAAAATTTGGTCAAAAGAGGCCGAAGCCGCCCTTGAGGCGAAGAAGGCGGGTGTTGTTGTTGATTTGTGGAAAGTCGTTGGGGCCCGCCGCGTCATCGTCATTATAGATGTCGGCTCGTTTGAACTACTGGATCAGATCCTGCTCGATCTTCCTATCATGAAACAAATGGGTCAGCATGTTCAAGTGACCACAACCGCCCTTCGTACCTATGAGGGCTTTGCCGCTGACGTCAATAAGCGGCTGGAATAGCGGGACCGAGATCAACAAAAAACATTTTAGTGCAGCGCATTGAGCGGCGTGCTCCCCTAATAGCAAGACCCAGATTTGGGGCGAGAGCTATCCCGCCCCATCTAGCCTAGCTACCCAGCAAACTCTCAACCGCTTGACGCTCTTCGCGCAGCTCGGTTTCGGTTTCGTTCATGCGGGCGCGTGAAAATTGCGAGATTTCCAAGCCTTGCACGATTTCATATTTTCCATCTTTGCAAGTAACAGGGTGGCCATAAATGATGCCTGGCTCAATGCCATAGGAACCGTTCGACGGGATGCCCATAGATACCCAGTCGCCGTCCGCCGTGCCTTGTGCCCAAGTGCTCATATGATCGATCGCAGCACTCGCGGCGCTGGCTGCAGAGGATGCCCCTCTCGCTTCAATGATCGCAGCACCGCGCTTTTGCACGTCGGGAATGAATATGCCGTCATACCAGTCAGCATCGATCTTGCTCATAGCAGTCTCACCGCTAACCGTTGCATGGTGCAAATCCGGATATTGTGTAGAGCTATGATTGCCCCAAATGATCACCTTTTTGATATCTGTAGAATGAGCGCCGGTTTTTTCCGCCAGCATGGACATGGCACGGTTATGATCGAGACGCACCATCGCCGTAAAGCAATTGGGATCAAGATCAGGGGCACTTGCCTGGGCGATCAAGGCATTGGTATTGGCCGGATTACCGACAACAAGCACCTTCACATCGCGCTTGGCGTGATCGTTGAGCGCCTTGCCCTGGGGGCCAAATATCGCGCCATTAGCCTGCAATAGATCACTGCGCTCCATACCTGGTCCGCGCGGGCGCGACCCGACCAGCATCGCATAATCAATATCTTTGAACGCAATATTCGCGTCGTCTGTCGCGACAATGCCCGCCAAAAGCGGAAATGCGCAATCGTTCAATTCCATCACCACACCATCAAGGGCGCCAAGCGCTGGCGTGATCTCCAACAGATGCAGGATCACCGGTTGATCCGGCCCCAGCATGTCGCCTGCTGCAATACGAAAAAGCAAAGCATAGCCAATTTGGCCTGCTGCCCCGGAAATCGCTATTTTTACTGGTTGTTTCATAGTCAAAATCGCCTCTTATTATGATTGATTGATCTAGACGATTTGAACTTAGACAATTGCCGCAAGTCTGCAAAGCAACAAATGGTTAAACAGCCTACCAGACAGCAAAAAGGAGATGGCTGCGATTGCAGCTCATCCCCTTTTATTTGTTTGCACCTGTGAAAATCTTTCACCAAAATGGTGTGAAAGTTAGTCCGGTCAATCTCTTAACCTGTAACGATCGCGTGCAATTTATCACCCTGACCTTCAGCCTTCAAGGTCAACTCGTCATGATTTACGCCATTGTCGCCAATCAGTAATGAGAGAACGCTGTTGACAGTCGTCAGCGTCTCGATATCCGTTACGCCAGCACTTGGATCTTGTATACCAGCTCCCTCACCATGTTCGACACGCGCCGTATCGATTTCATTCCTGAGCTGGGACAAAAGCGTATTAATTCTTTCCGAAGAAGGATTTGGCTGAACGCGGGGCTCTACTAACAGGTGTCGCATTTTCATTTGTTCACCATTCAGATCGACAACATCGCTCTTCAACTCATGCAAAAGACCGTGAATATTCTGGACTTGTGAACTAAAAGCCAACTCGACAGACTTCATTTGCTCATCTTTGAGGTTTTCAATATCCTCTTTGAGGCTGCTGAGGATCGGATTAATATCGCTAGCCGCCCCGCTGGAAGGTTTGTCGAGCGTTTCAAAATTAATTTTCTTTAGTTCAGAGAATTCACCCTGGAGTTCAACAAACATTTCCAGGATCGCATTGTCTGATAC
Organism: Alphaproteobacteria bacterium; assembly: GCA_024280895.1. Lineage (GTDB taxonomy): Bacteria > Pseudomonadota > Alphaproteobacteria > Rhizobiales > JAKIUO01 > JAKIUO01. The sequence continues at coordinate 23,603 of JAJRPI010000038.1, forward strand.
CATCGAATTTCTTGTTTGCTCTGCTTTAAGCTCACGGATTTCAGCTTTCAATTCGGCAAAAAGACCGATGAGTTCACTTTCGCTCGAAAGAGCGGCGTTCTCTTGATCTCTCCTGACAATCGAAATATCCGCCTTAAGCTCAGCCAAAAGCCCAAGCAACTCGCTATCTTCACGAACAGATGGCGATTTCTGCTCTGCTTTCAGAGCAGAAACATCTGCCTTCAATTCGGACAATAAAGCATGAACGTCACCAGAGCTATCGATGGATGGGCGCGCCTGCCCCTCTTTGAGTGCTGAAATTTCACCCTTTAATTCGCTCAGAAGGCTTAGCACCTCCCCTTGCTCAATCGTCGAGCGCTGAATTTCTTCTTCCCTCAACGAGGCATAATCTTTAGGGGTATCAGTAACAAATTCACGCCGCTTTTGCCTGAAATTTTCGACCTTGAAAGATCGATTATCACTGAGCTCAGAATTTTCTCGTTGCGATATTGCCTTTTGTGAATCGGATGCAGTTTCGCCAACAGCTTCAATAGAAATTTGATCCGCCTTCAGATAAGGTTCACCCAACTGACTGCCTGCTGGAGCCTTTGAACCGCTCCGTATAGGGGGTTCTTTGCCAAAAAGACCTGAAAGATCACCACGAAGTCCGGACAAACTTTCATCCTCATCGCCTTCAGGTATTCTCTCTTCACGAGCGGTCTCTTCTTTAAGGCTGGCAATATCGTTTCTAAGTTTGTCGAGAAGATCGTGGTCCGCATCATCAACAGCAATTTCAGCCGCCAAAACTCGGGATTCCGTATTTTCTTCATTTTTCCAGGAACCGATTTGATTTCTCAGATCACTCAAGCCCTGATGATCTGCGACACTCTCGGCGATGATTAGCTTGCGTGCCTGTAATACACTGTCTGTCCGGCTAGTCCCCATTGTATCTGGACCAAAATTTTTCAGTCGCTCAATACGTTCGGCTCGTTCTTTATTGAGTTTTCCAAAAAAAGAAATTTTTCCAAAAAGTGACGGACTATTCTGTGATCCCTCGGGCTTTTCCGATATGCGCTGTCCAAAATTTCTCATTCCCAATTCCCCAAATAAAAATACTTGTCACGCCAATTCATACTGCCGTTCAGTCGCTTGATCAGGCATGCACTAGCAGATTTGCCACTATGAAAATAGCAAAAGAAAACTAAGATTAGATTGAGATATCCCTAACTATCTACTTGAAATTATTAATGATTAATTTTTTACTAAGACGTATATTCTTGAATAGAACAGCCCTTAAATAGGATAATCCTACCGGCCCAGAGCTGGTTAGCCCCAAAGACAAAAAAAGGAAAACCTACCCGGCCTCCCTTCTTCTCATTTGTCATACTTCCATCAATACCAAAATGCGCTGGTGCAATTTAGCCAGGAGTGCGCCGAAGTTCGGCAAGGCGCTTGGCAGCGGCCTGATGCCCTTGTCTGGCAGCTGAATAATACAACACCTTGGCACGCGTCAGATCGGGCTCAACACTTAGCACGCTAGCCATATTAGCAAGATGTAACGGATCGAACGTTTGAGCAAGCTTGTAGGCAGCTTCAGCGCTTTGCTGGCTCATGGCATATTCAAGCATCTGCCTTGCCGACACAAGATCACCAAGCTCGATCAGATTGGCGGCATCTGCCAATAGAGCCTTAACTTCATCTGACTCAAGCTTTGGTCGTTTGACAACGATCTTGGGAAGCGCCGGTGGTCGGGCCGGAGCGACGGCAGCCACTTTTACTTTTGGTTTTTCTTTTACTGCTTTGCGAGCAGTCACAACTGCAACTCTCTTCGCGCTCGCAGCAGCCTCCAAAGCGGCCACTTTCTGGCTGTTCTCTTTTTGTAATCCCAGCAAGGCCAACAGGTTTTCATTGTTCTGGTCATTAATGCTATTGGCATAATATATACCACCAGCCGTCGCGCCGCCCACCAGTGCAAGCAGCCCAACTGTCATCAAGAAAGCTTGACCAACCGAGGTTCTACGGCCTCCTCGAGGCGAATTGTAAAAGGTTTTCAGGCTGTCATTTTCCTGGCGAAGGCCTGAAATATCACCCTGCAACTGGGCCAGCAATCCCGAAAGCTCGCCTCCGCCGCCTGGCACTTTATTACGAAGCGTATCATTTTCCTGACGAAGACCTGCAATATCTCCTTGCAGCTGATTCAACAGCAAGGTCACTTCCGCCCCCTGCCCGGCCATCACTGTGGGAACTTTATATTGCACTTTCAAAGTGTCATTTTCGGACCGCAGAGCCGAGATATCCCCTTGTAATTCGGCCAGCAATGTCTGCACTTCTGGAGCAGCAGAATCAATCACTGACGGCATATTGAACTTCTCACGTGCCGACAAATTACCTTTTTCAAGCGAGCTAATGTCAGATTTCAACTGGTTCAGCAAATCGGCAATCGTCGAACCGGTAGCAGCGGCAACAACACTCGTCGTCGCGGCCAAGCTGCTCTCACCATCGGCGGCAGACTCATTGGATTGCGATATATCCTGCTCATCGTCCGTCAGCAGTGGCAAAAGGTCGGAGATCGCATTGCTGGCAACTTCATTCTTACTGTCTTGAGGTGCCGGCGTAATTAAGGCTCTTGAGGGAACAGGTTTCGCTTCGAGTGGATTAACTGGCGCGGCCGCAGCTAGCGGATTAACTGGCACGGCCGCAGCTATTGGCGGCTGTATCTCGGCGGGCTCCACTTCTTCTTCATATTCCTCACCAATCACAGCCATGATAGACTGCAAGCCTTGCGTGACGGTCGAGCCCTCATCTTGCTGAAGCCTGGCAGCATCGATCTTGTCTGTCAGCTTTGAAGCCGAGGCAGCATTGATTGGAGGCGTTGGCATTGCAGCCTTGTCAGGACCTCCACTAACAGAAGGATCATAATTATCGCCAATAACTGCCATCACTGATTGCAACCCTTGGGCAACAGCTGGGGTGGCAGCGGCAGCAGCAACATCGCGCGCCTTGGCTGCATCGGGATGACCAATGCCAGCCTTTGGATTTTTGGGCGGCTCGTTTGACGAACCCCTTTTTGTACTGTCACTCATACCTAAACTCCCTTAACCGAAACTGTGACCGCTCCAGTCGCTACGCTTTATTTTTCTTACATTCCCATCCAGCTTTGGATGGCCCACATTTTGTTGCCGCAGCTTCGAGGCGAAAACCGGTGCCCACTTTTCCTGAGGCTGCTCTCTTCTACCGCAGCTTCCGGGCGGAAAACCGGTACCCACTTTTCCTGAGGCTGCTCTCTTCTACCGCAGCTTCCGGGCGGAAAACCGGCACCCACTTTTCCTGAGGCTGCTATTAAGTCCCGTTCTTGCGTTTTTTTAATTCAACACTCAATCTTTCTTGTGCGGGCGGGAATCTATTCCACCCTGGCACTTCAGCCGCAATATTCATTTCTCGCCATTTTGGATGGCGTGGCACCTTTTTCAGCTCCTTATAGTGCGAGAAAAAAGCATCGATAAATTGTTTGACCTTTTGATTCCTGACGCTGCGCCGACCAATCCGGCTTGACGTCCAGTTATAAACGGCCATGATCGTGCCAACCGATATGGATTGAACCCGATCTCCTTTGCCGATCAGCCCTGGATAATCACCATAGCTGAAAAACGCTGGAAAATATGTGCCTCGCAACGGCTTGGCATAATCTACGGAGATGAACTGCAAACCATCGCTCCGCTTCAATGCCGCAATCACACTGGTCGGCTTACCCGATACATAAGCCATGGCAGCGATCTTGCCGCTCTTGACCTGCTGCACGGCGAGGTCGAAATCCAGATTAACAGGCTTCACCTTGATACCGAGCCGATCAAAAACGATGGAAGCTGTGACAGATGTACCGCTTCCCTCGACCCCAAAGCTCACCGTTTTACCAGCTAGCTGCTCAATTGATTGTACCTTAGTTCCACCAATTAAATGAAACTCAACATTAAACAATTTAGCAATATAGTTTACGGACTGGACAATGTCGGCACGCTTACCTGTCTTTTTGAACACCTCAAATACATCTGATTGCACAATGCCCACATCAATGCCCTTGAGATAAAGAATATCATCAATGTTTTGTACCGAGCCTTGCCCGATCATCGGCAACAGACGCAATTTGTGTTTTTTGTTTAGAACGGTTGCCAGATCAGCAACAATACGCAGATTGGTGCTCCCGAACCCACCCGATATCAAGCCAACAGTACCTTGATTGGCGGTCACTACCTGTTTCGATCTTTTTGGCTTGGCGTGAGAGCTGGAACTTACAAGAACAAGCGCCACTGCTGCCAGCAAAGAAATACAGACATAAGTCAAATCTTGTTTCAATCGAAATAACGGTCTCATCTTACTCCACACCTGACCATTTCAGTCAGTTTTTGTTCAGGCTTCCATGTAATATAATCCGAACCTCAATATTCGAAAAATCTATACGTCTATATTACAATTACAAATGGCATTTTTATGTTTGAAAGCCCCTATTTTTTCATTAATCTTTACTATGTATCAGATCATTACGCCAGATCATATTCGCGATAGCGCATGCCTTTTCCTATTAATCAATAATTGATGCAATCCAACACCAATCCAGCTGGTTCAAAGCGCTCTGCTATCAACTGCCCTTCTTGCCCAGCAGCTTGCCCAGCAGTTTTGATTTCAGCGGACTTTTCTCGCGCTTGCGTATTTTGGCTTCTTCATCAAACAAGTCCCACAAATTGGTTCCTTCTGTTTGATGGGTCTGTTCTCCAAGAACAGCCAGTTCAAATTCGGATTTAGGCTGAAACAAAACCGGATCTTTCATAGATTCCAAATCCACCTCGATCGCCACCAGATTGCTGCGTGCCCGCTGCACCCAGGGATGAGCCTCGGGCAATTGACGTTCCAATATTTCCAGCGCCCGACGTGCGTAAGGTTCCGCCTCATCACAGCGCCCCGATATCTTCAACAATAATGAAAGATTATTGAAGTCCCGGGCAATCGTATGATGCTCAAGGCCAAAATTGTTCTCGTCAATTTTCAAGGCACGGCGATATAGTGTTTCCGCCTCGTCAAAGCGTTCGGTCTCGCGCAATAGATCGGCGAGGTTATTGAGCGTCGTTGCCACATTTTGATGTTCGGGCCCAAGGGTTTTTTCAAAAATATCGATGACCCGGCGCATCGCTGGCTCGGCCTCTTTCAGGCGATTGGTCGCCTTCAGCAGCAAGGCAAGATTATTGAGATCGCGCGCCACACTTGGATGATTTGGCCCATAGTAAAGCTCATCAATCCGTAAAGCGCGGCGTTTCAATATTTCCGATTGCCCATATTCACCTCGGTTCTCTTCAAGTAATACAGCAAGATTATTGAGATTGGCCGCAATATCTGGATGATCTGGCCCAAGCGTGCGTTCATCAATCAACAATACTTTATGAAACAAGGGTTCAGCCTCAACATGGCGGTCAAGGGTCACAAGCAGTTTGGCCAAAGCTTCCATGTCGCGCGCCACATAAGGATGCTTTTCGCCATAAAAACTTTTATCGATGGCCAGAGCACGGCGATAGAGGGGCTCCGCATCCGCCCCTTGATCGCTTTGCTCATATAACTGCCCCATGCTATTGAGAATAATAGCAATATTGACATGGTTGCGGCCGAAATTTTTAACATTTATCTGCAAGGAACGATGATACAGGGCCTCTACATCATCGTCACGGCCCATGGCCTGAAACAATTGTCCAAGGTTAAACAAATCGCGCGCCACATTGCCATGATGGCGCCCCTTGCGATTTTCGTCGATTTTGAGCGCTTCCATAAACAAGGGTTCCGCCTCAAACAAGACCTCCTTGTCCTGTAACGTCGCGGCCAGATTATTAAGCGATATGGCAACATTTTCATGATTGTCACCATAGGTGATTTTATTGATCTCAAGGCCTCGACGCAGGAGTTTTTCCGCCTCATCCACATCTCCGCGCGCCTTTAAAAACAGGCCTGCCTGATTAAGTAGAATGGCCACTTCGCGCCCGCCCATACCGGCTTTTTGCTGCGCTGATTTCGGCATTGAAAGCTCACCATTTTCGGGGATATGCTCAAACAGGGCCATGGCATGAGGCAAAAGCTGCTCGCAACGCGGCCAGGAAGCGGCGACACCAGGATCATTTTCTTCCCCTGCCCCACCTGGAAAAGCTTCTGCAAGCAGTCCGGTCGCCAATCCCGCCATCGCATCATCATGGCTTTCTTCAGCAAGCCGTGCGCGCATCATTTCTTGCACAAGCCAATGAACGCGCAAGCCGGGTTCGCCGCCCTGCATCTCCACCTGCGTCAACAATCCCATATCAACGAGCGCTATGATCACATCCGCCAGATCTTTTGGATCTATGGAAAAAATGATCGGGGCTGCAGCAGTAGTCTCATCGCCATCAAAAAGGGCAATAGAGCGGCTTACATGGCTATTGAAATTGCGCGATGAATGAGAACAGGTTGTACTGGAAGCCGACAGCGTCCCTGGGAAAGTTGGCAACGAGACCTGAAACAGATCAAGAGGAATATTGTCGGGGGCATAAAAAGCCATGACGCCCATAAGAATGGATGCCAAAGGCAGCGGCCCGACATTGTTTTCAATATCGCCCTTTACGATCGCATCAAGGGCCAGATTAAAGGCCACATACAAACTGTCAGAATGTTTCCACGGCACGTCAACAAGGCGAGGGCGCTCGCTCATCATCACATTGAACATTTTATGATAAGCATTCAATCGCAGATTACGGGTCTTGCAATAGCTCCCAGCCAGCCTCAACGAAAGTGGCAGATAGCCAAGTTCACTGGCCAGGCCACTCGCCAGTTCAGGATCATTTTCTCCCGACAGATTACCCAGATACCAAACAGCAAGTTCCGGCGAAAAAACATCAACATCGACTTTTTGGTGATAACCGTAAAGATCAGCCCAACGGGTGGTAATCAAAACTTCGGCACCCTCGCGCGGCACCAGATTTTCCAGTTCGCGATTAGTTGCCACATTATCGTAAATCAACAGCCACGGCTTATCATAGGGCCGCGTCTCAAGCGCTTCAATTACCATTTTGGCGGCACCTTCGCGGCTCTCAATCGCATGCACGGGCGGCGACAGGCGTTCACCCAGATCGATCAGCCCTTGAACAATGCTGGAGCGATCGCCAGCCGAAATCCACCAGACACCGGTATAGTTTGCCCGTTGACGCCAGGCGAACTCGCGCGCCAGGGTCGATTTGCCAATACCGGCCAATCCGCTGTCGCCCTTGGCGACTTCTTGCGTATTGCTCAAAATGGTTGGTGTCCCGGGCTTGGGCGCACTTGCTCCCGTCATCTCGGTAATCAGATTATTACGACCGGTAAACCAGCGGTCATAATGAATTTCAGGATGCAGGATCGTGGTTTTGACCAAGTGATTTCCCTGCGGCAAGGGCGGCATAAAATCAAGCCGCGCCTTATTGCTGGAACCCAGCGTTTTAAGCACGGTCTCGGCAACTTTGCGGGCATCTTGCTGCTGCAAAATAGGCACGAGGTCGGTAAAGGCGATATTTGCCAGCTTTCCGCTGGCCCGGCAACTGTCAACCCGGAACATGATCAAGCGCTGCTTTTTGTTGAGCGGATCGCCTTTAATGACCTCATGGGCTTCTCGCAAGCAGGCTTCATTGCTCAAAAATTCGCTCGATAAAAGGGCCACCATTTTTGTCTGGCCCTCAAGCGCGTCCTCGATCAGGTGCAAGAAATCTTGATGCTGATAGAACTCGTCCTGCAAGGTGATTGTACGCCCCTGCATTTCGATCAGGCCAGCAATCCACGCAGCGAGGTCTTTGTTCTCAACCGCACGTGAGATAACAAAATCTGAATATGTGCTTTTTTCGTGGAGCATTTATATCCGAACTTCCTTGCAAAGGACCATTATTCTTTTAAGAAAAAGAACCGATATTGGCTTTTGCAAGTCCGGCTCTTGTCACATTTTAATTCAAGATCAAAAACAGGTTTCCACTTTCAAAGCCCAGCTTAGTCCAGCAGCATCGAAAAAGCAGAAAATAATCTGGATCCCCCTTCATCCCAACAAAATACACACCACAAACAAAACCATCGATTGCACTTGGCGTGAATAGTCATTAGCGATCAATTAGATCCAAATTCTGTCCTTTTTGCATTAAATTCTATTATTCGACGTAGTTGCGCGTTCTTGTTTCCGCAAAAGCCCTGCCGATTTCCTGTTCATTTGTCGGGCAAAGCGCCAAGGCAATCTTGATAGCCTCAGCCAAATCAACCTGCTCACCGGTCTGACGGCGAACAAGTTCCATAATTTTCTCGCCATATTGCCGATCAACGCCATCAAGTGTCACGCTAATTTCTCGTTTCTCCCCACCCAGCTGCTCCAAAGGCTCGTCTTCATCATCGTCGAACAGCCCCGACAGAATATCTTCTGGATCCGGCCCGGTATCCTTTTGTGGAACGCGCGTCTTTAGCGCCTCAAACAAAGCATCATCCATATCTGTGGTTCGATTGAGGCGCTTTTGCTTTGCCATAAAAACTCCGAATTCGGGTTATGCCGCTATTTTGGTGTGGATACGATATCATAGACAACCTGGGAGAGCTCCAGTCTTGCAGCATTGCCAAGCGCCGCATACCCCTGCAGAAAGAGATATTCATAGTCAGACATGTAGGACAGATGGTGTGGCAAAGGTGTGCCGCCGACCTTGGCAGCTTTCTCCATCAGATTCTGGGAATGACCCTTGCGCTGATCGACATGATTAAACAAAAGATAGAGCGGCAGATCGGGCCGGCAATATTTAGTCAGATATTCGATGGTCTCCTGGGTACTCAACAGATTGGGCGGGGCTGTCTTGGTGACCATGACAACCCGATCCGAGATATCAGCGGCCTTGACCTGCTTTTTATTGAGATTTGGAGCCGTATCGATCAGCACATAATCAAAGCCCTTGGCTTTTGTGGTGATTTCGATATTGGTCTGGTTGTTGGCTCGCAGATAATATAAAAACCGAGTGCTCGTTTTCTGGCTATCCATATCGATAATACCAACACGCTCACCAGCGCGCTCCAATGTCAGAGCAACACCCAATGTGACACTGGTTTTGCCAACACCACCCTTTTGATTCATAAATGAAATAATCATTTTACTACGCTAACCCACATTCATTTTTGTTGATTTTTTATCACTCTACTATACGAAAACCGCCAATTCAACGCAGGTTTATATGTTTGGGTACTTCAATACATGACCGGTGCAAAAATGAACCTATGAAAAAATCGAGGCATCATCGTGTTGACGCCTTTCAATGATTGCAGATCCCATATTGCCAGAAACACAAGCTGCACGAATTGGCAGGCTATCACAGATGCCTGCCAAGGTCGGTGATATTCACAGATTTACCGTTAAGGGGATTATTCTTGTCCCAGCCGTAATTGATGGTGGTAAAACGCGGGGCCAATGCGTCATAAATCATCAAGCGGCCAATCAATCCATCTCCAAGCCCGATCAGCTCCTTTAAAACCTCCATCGCAGCCAGCGTTCCCATGACCCCGACCACCGCTCCAAGGATACCTGTTTGCGAACAATTAGGGACACTATCGTCGCTTGGCGCTTTAGGAAACAGGCAGCGATAGCTGGGATTTGGATCGCCCGTCGGCCCATTTTCAAACGGTTTAAACAGGCTCAATTGCCCATCGAATGGGCCAACAGCGGCAGAAACCAGCGGTTTTTTGGCCAAAAAACAGGCATCATTGACGAGATAACGCGTCGCAAAATTATCTGACCCATCTACCACAAGATCAAATTGTTGCAATATTTCCAAAGCATTTTGTGCATCGAACCGCACTTGATGGGCAATCACCTTTACATGGGGGTTGATACGTTCAATCGCCTTTGTGGCGCTCAATGTTTTGGCGGACCCCACCAGATCGGTTGCGTGAATGATTTGGCGCTGAAGATTGGACAAAGACACCACATCATCATCGATAATACCGAGCGTTCCGACCCCAGCCGCTGCCAGATAGCAAAGAACCGGCGACCCCAGCCCCCCTGCTCCCACAACGAGCACACGAGCTTTTTGAAGTTTTTGTTGTCCAGGGCCGCCTACATCCTTGAGAATCAAATGGCGCTTGTAGCGGCTTATTTCCTCATCTGAAAACGACATTTAGACATCCCCATCCACTTTTTCATCGGCAAACAATGCGGTCGAGAGATATCGATCGGCACTGGACGGGGCGAATGTTACAATATTCTTGCCCGCAAATTCTTCCCTGGTCGCCAACATCATGCTTGCAGCCACATTAGCTCCAGTTGAAATACCGCCGGCGATGCCTTCGATTTTGGCCAGTACGCGGGCGGTATCAAAAGCCGTCTCATCAGGAATAGTCACGACCTCATCGATCAATTCCATGTCCAGAACATTGGGCACAAAACCAGCACCTATACCTTGTATCTTATGAGGACCGGGCGGGTTGCCAGACAATATGGCGCTGTTTTCGGGTTCCACGGCAATCACCTTTAAATCACTCTTTTTGGCCTTTAGTGCCCGCCCACAACCAGTAATGGTGCCACCTGTACCAACACCTGCGACCAGCACATCGACGCTCCCCGCCGTATCGCGCCAGATTTCCTGCGCTGTTGTTTCTTCATGCACCAGCGGATTGGCCGGATTGGCAAACTGGCGAGCCATAATGGCCCCGGGAATTTCATTGATCAGCTCTTCGGCGCGCATGATCGCGCCTTTCATGCCCTGCGATGCCGGGGTCAGAACCAGTTCCGCGCCCAGATGGGTCAACAACTTACGCCGCTCGACACTCATGCTTTCAGGCATTACCAGAACGAGATTATAGGCCCTGCGAGCGCACACAAAGGCCAGAGCAATACCGGTATTGCCAGACGTTGGCTCAACGATAACCGAGCCTGGTTTAAGCTCACTGGTTTCCTCCAACGCATCTATCATCGAGACGCCGATCCGATCCTTGACGCTGGATAACGGATTGAAAAACTCCAGTTTCAGCAAAATATCAGCATGAATACTGGTGGCGTGCCTTAACTGAGAAAGGCGCACTAATGGCGTATTGCCAATGGTCTGGCTGATATCATCGTAAATACGCCCTCGGCCCCAGTCTCCCACCTTGTTGATGGTCGAAAGGCCCGCCCGAACGGAGGGATCATTTGGCGGCGTTTGATTGGTCATGGCAGTTTTCCAGATGAGTTATCGCGGATCATTCTATCAGTCTGATTGCAGCCTAACCCAAATACAAGACAATCTCAAAATAGTGATGTCATTGCGCCAAGAAACGGGTCGACATTCATAATGAGACGTCTCTAATGAAACCAGCAACATCACAGAAAAAGCGACCATAATATGCCGCCAAAGACCGAAACAAACAAAGTCATGACCCCGCTGGAATGGGGCTTCTTGCTGATCTTGTCCCTGCTTTGGGGGGGATCTTTTTTCTTTACCGGCATTGCCGTTCGCGAACTACCCACATTAACAATCGTCGTCTGCCGCGTTGGACTGGCGGCATTAATATTATATTTGATAATGAGAATCAAAGGCCTGCAATTTCCTCGCTCACGCGCCGTCTGGGGCACCTTTGTTGCAATGGGCGTTTTGAACAATGCCATACCGTTCAGCCTCATCGTCTGGGGCCAATCTTATATCACATCTGGCGCCGCCTCCATTCTCAATGCCACCACGCCTTTGTTCACCATCATCATCGCCCACTTTTTGACCAGTGATGAAAAAATGACGAAAAGCCGCCTGTTTGGCGTATTCGCGGGGCTGATGGGCGTGAGTATCATGATTGGCGTTGATGTTCTGCACACGATGAGCGGCAATGCTCTTGCACAACTCGCCATTCTGGGGGCTGCCCTCTCTTATGCTTTTGCTGGGATTTATGGTCGGGTATTCACGAAAATGGCGCTTCATCCGGTGACCACAGCCACAGGTCAGGTCACCGCATCGACCCTCATGCTGGCACCCATTGCACTCTATATTGACAAGCCCTGGACACTATCAACTCCCACTCCCCAAACCATTGCAGCACTGTTCGGGCTGGCGGCTTTGTCCACCGCCCTCGCCTATATCCTCTATTTCAAAATACTGGCATCTGCCGGGGCGACAAACCTGTTGCTGGTGACGTTCCTCATACCGATCAGCGCCATTATTCTTGGCATCGGCTTGCTGGATGAAAGCTTACTGCTCCAACATTTAGCAGGCATGGCAATGATTGGCGTAGGACTGGCCGCTATTGATGGAAGAATATGGAATTTCAGAAGTACTAAATAAAATATACAAATATATACCAACCAAATAAAATATAATTAAAATTTACACTTTAGTTAAGAGGTAATATTATACATAATACACACGCGTTATTACCTGGCAACTCCATAGTCAGGAGAATTAAATGCTGAACAAAACAACCGCAGTCATAAGCTCAATCCTCGCAATAGCCCTCTTTGCTCTATACTCTGTATCCGCATCGGCCCACCCGGTATTTGCTCAAAAACACAATATGAGATGTTCTGGATGCCACATTACCCCGATCACCGATGGCGCCCTCAACAGCAATGGCTGGTCGTTTAAGAAAAACGGCTATAAATTTCCAAACTGGCGGGATCCGGGAAATGGGAATGGCAACAGGAACGGCAACCAAAATTGCATAAAAATCGGCAAAATTACTATTTGCCAGTAAGATCCAGCTCATCGCTTTCAGACGGATGTCGTTTGTGAGGGAATGATGTCAGGATCCGGTCGAGCCAAATCCGCCAGCGCCGCGATCGCTATCGTCGAGTTCAATGACAAGAGAAAACTGCGCTGTTGTAACAGGGGCGACAACCATCTGCGCGATACGCATGCCGCGGGTGATCTCGAATGGCTTGGAGCCATGATTGATCAACAGCACTTTGACCTCACCGCGATAGTCGGCGTCAATAGTGCCAGGGGCATTCAAAACGGTGATCCCGTGCTTGAACGCAAGACCCGAACGGGGGCGAATTTGCGCCTCATACCCCGCTGGCAATGCCATCGCAAACCCGCCAGGCACCAAGGAAAATTGCCCTGGCGCCAGCACCAGGGGTTCATCATCAAGAACAGCAGCTTGCAAATCAGCCCCCGCAGCCTGATCCGAATGATAGGTAGGTAATTGCAATCCCTCAAAGTGAGGCAGTGGTTTGATCTTTATCGCGACGCTCATTCAGCGGCCTGCTTGTTATTTGTTAGATGATCAGCCGCCTCAAGCATTAGACGCCGCGCCACTTCTTGCTTGTCTAGAGAGGGCCATTTCTCCACTTCTTGATCAATGACCAGCGTCACCTGATTGCGATCACCGCCAAAGGTGCCCGATGATGGAGACACATCATTGGCGACAATCCAGTCACATCCTTTAGCTTTTAGTTTTTTGCGGGCGTTCGCAATCAGATCTTGCGTTTCGGCTGCAAAACCAATCACCAGTTGCGGGCGCTTTCGCCCTTTGGCGGACAGCGTCTTCAAGATATCGACATTCTCAACAAGCCCCAGAACAGGGGGTTTTGATCCGATTTTCTTGATCTTATGGTCAGCATTTTGGGCCACACGCCAATCCCCAACTGCGGCTGCGCAAACGGCGATATCAACAGGTAGGGATTTTTGGGCTGCGGTCAGCATCTGTTCGGCTGTTTCCACACGCACTATTTCAATACCCTCTGGCACCGGCAAACTTGTAGGGCCAGAGATCAGCGTGACCGATGCCCCAAGGTCTCTTGCGGCCATCGCGATTGCATAGCCCTGTTTTCCAGACGAGTGGTTGGCGATATATCGAACCGGATCAATCGGCTCATGGGTTGGACCAGCCGTCACCAGCACATGACGCCCCTCCAGTAAAAGATCGCGGGGGCTATCACTATGACCAGCTAGCAGCAAGCTTTTGGGGCCTTCAATTTTTTTCTGGCTTAGCAGCGCATCTATTTTTTCCAAAATAAGGGCGGGTTCGAGCATGCGTCCCTCGCCCTCTTCACCGCAGGCCATGTCACCGATGGCAGGTCCAGCAAAATGAACACCGTCTTCGATGAGCTGAGCGCGATTGCGTTGTGTGGCTTTGGCCTCATACATAAAGGGGTTCATGGCTGGGGCGATCAATATGGGACTATTGGCCGCCAGCAAACAGGTCGTCGCAAGATCATTGGCCAGCCCATTGGCTATTTTTGCCATAAGATCAGCCGTCGCTGGCGCCACAACAATGAGATCAGCGTCACGAGCCAGCTGGATATGACCGATTTTCGCTTCATCATCCAGATCAAACAGATCGGTAAAGGTTTTTTCGCCCGCCAGCGTGGAAACCGACAAGGGCGTCACAAATTCAGCCCCGCCTCTGGTAAAAATAACGCGCATGTTTGCGTCGCGCTTTTTTAAAAGGCGGATCAATTCCAGCGATTTATAAGCGGCAATACCACCGCCAATGATCAGCAATATGGATTTATCGTGCATGTCTTAAGCTCTACTGATTGAAAAGTTTTGAAGACTTTAGCAGTTTATAGCGCTCGGGGCTAATTTTAGCGCTCAATATTTTTGCGCTCACGGCTACTCCTCGCTGCGCTCAGGCCTGCGCGGACGCGCGCAATGCGCGGCGCGTAGTCACGCTTGCCTCCCAAGAGCTCGGATTGTTTCGCTCACGGCTAATCATCGCTGCGCTCAGGCCTGCTTCCCCATTGCCCTATCGCTTCGCTATTTGAGGGCTATGACACGCGCAAAACGCTGCGCGTGGTTACACCTGCCGAAGCGGTGCTTCGGAATTCTTCATTCTCGTAAAATCTCACAGAGAAAAAGAATTCCGACCAACGGGAAGGCAAGCGTGACTACGCGCCACGCTTTGCGTGCCCTATTGGAGGCCCGCCGTCAGGCGGAATAGCCGTGAAATATATTAAGCCTGTCTATGATGGCGTGAGCTGGCGATTTCGTCCAGTTCGTCACGCTCTTCTGCATCACGTGCTTCCAGCACCCGTGCGGTTTCGCGTTCCCCGACTTTTTCGACCTTTTTCAGCTCTTCAAAAGAAGCAGCGAGATCGTCACGGGCTCCATTGAGCTTGCCTTCAAGTTCAGACACGCTGTCGACAATACGCTCGCGTCGGGTAATGGCGTCCTTGGCCCATAAAGGATAGCGGCAATCATTCATGTCAGATGTGCCAGCGCGCTGCTGTTCCACTTCTACCTGGCGATCAAGATCGCGCGCCATGCGTTGAAAATCGTCGATCATTGATTCAAGATCGGCAACTTTTTGGCGGCGCTCGTCTACTTCAAATTTGCGCAGGCGAATAAGACTGTCATGTGATTTCATCGTTCGGTACCCCTTACTATTTACGAACTACGGATAAACAATATAATTGAATTAGGTAAAATCGCCGTTAAGCACCCAATTTTTTATTGCAGCAAAAATTTTATGCCTAACTTTGCGTTAAGCGTTCCTCTTCACTACCTGCATTAAGGTTATTCAAGACTTGTGCCAGCTGGGCATACCCCTCTTCCAGCGAACAGGCCTCGTCTTTTTGCTGGCTGAGAAACGCTTCCAGCAAGGGGTGGTAGACAATGGATTCATCCACTTCCGCGTTAGAGCCCTTCCTATAGGCTCCCAACCGTATCAGCTCTTCCATGTCAGAATAGGTCGACATGAGCTGCTTGGCGCGCTTGATAAGCGGTAAAAATTGCGGTTCGACACATCCTGGCATGGTGCGAGAAATCGATTTCAGGACATTAATGGCGGGATAGCGTCCCGTTTCGGCAATGGAGCGTTCCATAACGATATGCCCATCGAGAATACCGCGTACCGCGTCCGCTACCGGTTCATTATGATCATCACCCGTGACAAGCACCGTGAACAGGCCTGTTATACTGCCCTCGCCAACGCCCGGCCCGGCCCGCTCCAGCAAGCGCGGCAGTTCGGTAAAGACGGTTGGTGTGTAGCCTTTGGTGGTTGGAGGCTCCCCCCCTGCCAGGCCGATTTCGCGTTGAGCAATGGCAAAACGGGTGATGCTGTCCATCATGCAAAGAACCTGCTGGCCCTGATCTCGGAAATATTCCGACAATGCCATCGTCAACCAGGTCGCCTGACGACGCATTAATGCCGCTTCATCCGAGGTCGCCACGACAACAATGGAGCGCGCCAACCCCTCTTCCCCCAGATCATCTTCAATAAATTCCTGTACCTCGCGGCCACGCTCGCCGATCAGACCGATCACCGCCACGTCAGAAGAGGTATTGCGCGCCAGCATGGACATCAGGACCGATTTACCAACGCCGGATCCCGCAAAAATCCCCATGCGCTGCCCAGCGCAGCAAGTGATGAAACTATTGAGCGCTTTGACACCCAGATTAATTGGCGGCCCGACCCGCGAGCGATCACCGGCTGCCGGAGGCGAGCGGCGCAATGGAGCTGCAACGAGCCCTTGCGGCAAGGGTCCCTTACCATCAATGGGATGACCAAGAGCATTGACCACACGGCCCAACCACTCTTTTGTTGGAAAAACGGCTGGTTCTGCGCTCTCCAGCACGGCGCGATCACCCATATGAACGCCATCAAGATCGCTAAACGGCATGGCAACAGCCGCGCCGTTCTTGAAACCAACAATTTCGCAAAGCCGCTGATTGCCGCGACCAGCTTCAATAACAATGCGCGAACCAAGCCCCATCGCCCGCACCGGCCCAACAATTTCGACCAGCAACCCCTGCACGCCATTGACGCGCCCGTAAATCTGTCGCTCGGGGATAGACTTTATATCTGCGATCAATGCGTCCATGAGCTCGCCTATTGCTATAATTTGTTCGTATGCGCCGCGAATCAGCACATGACTGTGCAATAATTAACGCGCGATTCGATCATCACGTCTAGCAATTAAGGGTTCGTTAAGGGTTTGATTAATATAAGGCCGGTATGCGATCAGTTACAAAACTGCTTGACGTGACCCTCGCAAGGGGTGTTCGCACCTATTTTGTAACCCGTGTGCAACAGTTAAGTTTTCTAGCACAAACGGGGTTTGACCAGATCGTTGGTAAGGGTTTAGTAATGATTCGTCTGTAATTTCTTGGTTCGAGTTAATAAAAAACTATTTTTGAATTTTGGCGCGCCGACCTAGTCCTCAGTACGGCGATTTGGGGGTCTCTTAGGACCAATCCAAGAGAGGACGACAGATGCGGGTTCTCCTTATCGAAGACGATAGCGCAACAGCGCAGAGCATTGAACTAATGCTCAAGAGTGACGGGTTCAACGTTTACACGACGGACCTTGGAGAAGAGGGTGTCGATCTCGGCAAGCTCTATGACTATGATATTATCCTTCTGGATATCGGCTTGCCCGATATGAGCGGCTATGATGTCTTGAAGACTTTGCGAGTGGCAAAGGTCGAAACGCCGATCCTGATCTTGTCAGGTCACAGCGGTATCGATGACAAGGTTAAAGGTCTGGGCTTTGGTGCCGATGACTATATGACCAAGCCATTCCACAAGGATGAGCTGGTCGCGCGGATCAACGCGATTGTCCGGCGCTCCAAAGGTCACTCACAATCCATACTCAATACAGGTCTGCTGGCCGTCAATTTTGACGCCAAGACCGTGCAGGTCGATGGACAGCCCGTTCATCTGACTGGCAAAGAATATCAAATGCTCGAATTATTGTCGCTGCGCAAAGGCACGACACTAACCAAGGAAATGTTCCTCAAC
>JAJRPI010000039.1 GCA_024280895.1 Alphaproteobacteria bacterium
GGGCCAATTACCGATCTTGCCGATTTTCGCGCAAGTCATCTTCGGCTTGTTGCGACACTTGGGCCAATTACCGATCTTGCCGATTTTCGCGCAAGTCATCTTTGGCTTGTTGCGACACTTGGGCCAGTTGCCAATCTTGCCAATCTTCGCGCAAGTCTGAATGACAATTGGGCGTCTGCCACACCAGTAACCTTTCTTGCGAGAGAGAGTCCAGCCGAGGTTTTTGTAGCGGCGATATGCTTTACTCGACGTCACCTTGGTCTGACCCTTGGCACAGGTTTGTGGCACTGTTTTCTTGACGCAACGGCGATATTGATCGCGCTGATAGCCACGTTTGCATAGACAGCCATCACTGGTCATGACTTCGTTTCTGTTGCACTGTTTCGCGCCGGGTTTGGCACAAATGACAGGTACGACACCATTACCGCCAAGGTTCTTTATCTTCCAGCCCTTGTTTTTATAGGTCCGGATTTGACCAGGATTGATCTGTTTCCACGGTTTATCGCATGTGCGGGGTGCCGTGAAGTTCTTCAAACAGATACCCGATGAGCCACGGCGATAGTTTCGCTTGCAGACACACTGGTTCTTCTTGCTCCGGTACTCGTTGGGGCCGGGGACGCAGCTTTGTGGTTTACCTGGTTTGACACACCAGATTTTCCGCTTGCCCGTGCCTCGACTTTTGGCGTTATAGCCTTTGCCTTTGTAGCCGGCCACTTCACCAAGCCAGACTTTCGTCCAGCCGCTCCAGCAAACCAAGGGGGATTTTGGTTTTTTGGCACAAACACTGCGACCATTGTCGAAATGGCGCTTGAGCGTAGGCCAGCCAGTTGGCACCTTGCCGACAGGGAATTTTGTCCAGCCTGAAGGACACTGGTTGACGGTCGGGCGTTTGCGGGCGCACCAGATTTGATTGCGGCCTTTCGTACCGCGTGGTTTGACATCAAAGCCGTTTTTCTCATAAGAGCGGATTTGGTTGTCATTTATCTGTTTCCAGCCACTCCAGCATTGTGGAGGAGGCGTGGTTGTACGCTTGGCGCACCAGATGGTTTGACCGTTCTTGCTACGTGGTTTGACGGTATAGTGCTTTGCACGATAGTCGCTGGCCTGGCTGGACTTGATCTGTGTCCAGCGATCGCTCCAACATTGAAGCGATGGTTTTTGGGCCGCTTTGGCACACCAGAACTTATAACGACTATTGGGACGTCCGATCTGCTTCTTGGTCCAGCCGCGCGGGATTGCCGAGCGGTTTTTATAGAGGGACCAGCCACGATCGCAGCGTGGTTCACCGCAAACAATATCGCGACCATTGGAGCGAACACTCTTCAAGGCATAGCCCAAAGGTTTGCCTTTAAAGCTGCGGAACCGGTCCAAACCACGAGGGCAGACAGGGTCTTTGCCGACAAATGGTGGGATCGGGTCCGTGATGCGGATTGGCGGTATATCACCAAAGCAGCGACGACCATTCCACTTGCTTCCAGAGGGGCACTGACAATTGCCAGCCTTGTTGAGCACCATGCCGCTGGTGCACTGTTCGGTAGAAGTTTCCTTCGTATTGAAAGGATGACAGGCATAGCGAGGAGATCCCTCATTGGCCTGAGCCGATCCAGCCCCTTCCAGAGTATCACCAATATCAGCGCTTAGAATACCGGCTTCGCCGATCAATACGCAGTTGCGCATACCGGTTGATGAAGACGGTGGCACCGAGCTGTTGGTTGGCGCGTTATTGTCATTTTCGGGTAGCGTGACAATCACCTTGTGCGTGCGGCTTTGACCAGCCCCAAGCGTCACATCGGCAACGCAACCAAATGGCAGAGCGGTTGGTTCAACAGCACATCCAAATGGAGGAGTGACCGTAATACCGGCACCAGGAACAAGGCCGCCATTCGCGTCGGTAATGCCGTCAATAATGGCCAGCTTACCGTTGAAGTCGGTATTGCCTCCGTTTTTAAGAGTGATCTCGAAGTGACAGGGGGTTTCCGAGTCACAGACGCTATCACCGGTTTTTTCAACGGAGATATCGTTGGGATCTTCTCCAACCGGGGGATCTACTGGATCTGCTCCTCCTTCGACACAAACGCTGTCGAATGTATGAACATCACCACCGCCTGATACCAGACCTTCAACACAGTTTTTATAGCGTTGTTGGGTCAGTTCAATACCGCTAAAACTCATCACGAAAGAGCGCGATACGCCGGGTCCAACCTTGCTGCCATCGATGGAGCAATTGAGGTTGGCGGCAGGCACGGCTGAGCAGGTCCAGTCGGCTGCCGGGGCGTCAGGTGTGACGCTATTGATGGTGATCGCACCGCCACCAACAAGGGTGGTGACGTCATTGATCGAAATCGGACCAACAGCTGAGCCAGCTCCACTATTGGTGACCGTGATCTTGCACACAACCACATTTCCATCCACAGCCGTGAAGGTTTCAGCAGTGCCGCAGTTTTTGGCAAGCTTCAGATCGGGATGCTTGGGATCTGGATCCGGCAGCTTGGCAATGGCGCAGCTTTTTGGTGATCCGGTCTGCTCTTCCAGCAGGGCGCAGTTTTTCACCTCACGACTTGGATAGTCGGTTTTCGATACCATTGCTTCCACCGTCAAAATAGTTTCCGCCATTGGTGGCAGAATGATATTGCGCGTACACTCGAATTTATCCGGTGCGCCATCAGGGCCGCATACCCACGGGGGAACAGGGCTGAAGTTTGAGCTGATCGGCGCTCCATTTGGATAACGATCACGGACCGTCAGAGGACCGGCATAGACCCCGCTGCCAACATTGCGGATACGGATCTGATAAGTGCACAGGGCCTGATCAACGCCAACGCCTAGCAGGCACCACTCGTCGATCACTTTTTTCTCCAGGCGAAGCTCAGGCTTGCCGTCTTCTTCTGGTGGATCACATTTTTCGACCTCTGGATCGCAGGGGCAGTCTTCCCATTCTGGATCACAAGGAGGAGGAGGTGGTGGGGGAGGTGGTGGCGGAGGACAGTCCTTATCACCTTCTTCGCACTCTTTGGGACAATCGATATCTATAGGGATGACAATGATGATTTTTTGCACACAGCACAGACCAAGCCCGTTTTTGGAGCCAGCGACATGCTTGACATCGCCATCTGTAAGTCCATTGGCAACGAGGTTGATGCTCATGCCAGGCACAGCGCCATGAATGCTCCATGCGAGCACACCGCCGCCAGCAGGCACAATCTGTGAGGGCGGGAAGATGGAAACGCCGGGTGTGGTGGAGACCAGCTCGATGACCTTGCCGCCATATTCGGCACCAATAGTCATTTTATAGATAAAGTCACCGGGGTGCTCGAGATCACATTCGACTTCGCCGTTAATGACCTTGAAGCACACTTCGCCCACGGGATCGCCGCCGCCGGTATCTTCAGGACAATCACTGACATCGATCAAAATTTGCGTTGGTTCGCCATTGACAGGATCGCCATCTTCGGGAAGTGCGATATCATGAGAAAAAACGGTCTCAGGACCAGACGCTTTGGCCTGATTGGAGATCATTTTGGGAGCGAGGAATTTGCTTTTGTCGATTTTGGCGAGAATGGTTATCGTGAACTGCCGGTCGTCAGCATTTCCCAGACCGTCCAGATTGGTTTTCGACAAATGCAGCTTTTTCCAGACCAACGTGTCGTTGGCATGGCTTGTTGTCTGGATTTCGGGGGCCAGCATGAGGCCGCCACCAGGACCGGTTACGTCTCCAGTGATCGTCGCGGATTGAATGGACAGACCCTCGGGCAAGACATCTCTTATTCTGATGGCCTTTGCAACAATACTGTCTTGAATGGTCTCATTATACCACCCAACTAACGGCTTGGTGTAAGTTAGTTTGAACTCGACATAATCGCAGTCGATTTGATGACCGGATTTATAAAATGTCGCTTTTTCAACTTCTATTAAGGCATTGGCCGGTGCCATAAAGCCCGGTGCAAACTGCATGAACAGTGTTGCGAGCAGCAACAAGGCTGTTTGTTTGGTAGAGATCAGGGGTTTCATAATCGTCTCCGAAAATGGGAATTTGAGGTGCGCCAAGGACCGTTTGATCGCGGCGGAGAAATTTTGTTTATGTGTCATTATTTCCTCCTTATGGGGCGCAAATGTCAGTGGGGGTGCGGAGCGGCAATTGTAGCTTGCAGCACGGGAAAGTCTTGCCTGGAATGGCGGCATCGGCCTCCTTGTAGAGGCACAGATTGAGGTTGACCTTTTTACCAGATCCAGCCCCAACGAAATCAAGCCAGAACGGATCCAGCACCGAGGCGCGTTTTTGCATGGGTGGGAAGACAGAGACGCCCGGCGTTGCCGATTGGGTTTTCAGGCTATCAAAACCAAGTCCGGTATTATCTTTTAACCAGATCGAGGCTTCAACTCCGCCTGGATTACAACGATATTCGATCCATTCAACATTGGCGCATTTTGGGGTCGGATCGGGGAGGGGTACTGGATAGGGTATAATATCGCCCCAGCCGTAAGAACGACCACCACGACAAGGGTTCCAGATCTCGATATCACCGACATGACCGCGGACCTCGGGGTCCTCGAAGGTGCCGTCATAATCGACAAAATAGCTGCCGAAAGGCGGGACGTTTTGAGGCCGCACCAGATGTTTACTGGTCAGCTGGAAACCATGCACATTGAACGGTCCACCTACGGCTAGTTGATCGGCAAGGGCCGCATTATCGCGCAGATTATCACCAGTTTTGCCAAGCGTGCCATCGCAGCTGCGCGGGTTGATATTGCCATTTTTATCATAGCCATAACCAAGGTCGATACCGCCAAGTGTCATGCGGTGCCCTTCTGGGAAACCAACGGCATACTCGGCCGGGGTTTCTATCCAAACGGAGGGAGTTGCCGGATCATCAGGGCTTTCGCGGTGATAGCGAAGTACCTGCGAGGTTGCGGGTGCCGCGAAACTTGAATAATCATAGGCATTTTTGACATGGCCTCGCTGGGCCAGATACATAAAGCCTTTGCGGTCGAACACAATATCAGTGACGGGATGATCGCTATCTGATTTGACATCAAGTTCCCAGCGCGCGTCATCCTTGAAGCTGCCGTCATGATTGATGCCGATAGACCAGACTTGCAGGCCCTCAAACACCGCATAAAACAAGCGATTGCCTTTGACCGCAAGACCGTGCATACGGCGAGCAGTAGAGGTGAATCCCCAGGTTTCTGGATCTTGTGCGTTAAAGGTTGGGCTGGTGATATCCATGCGGTCGGCGGGGTCATGGGGCACCGCGTCAAAACCATTTTTGGGGCGGCCATTGATGCCATGATCAAAATTGCCCAGATCGCTGCCTTGCATGTCAAAGCGATGTATCTTGCCAGTATCAAGGTCAGAGACGAACAATTGCTGATGGGTCTGGTCAAAGGCGATATTGCCAAGTCCAGCGCCTGCATTATCAACGCCATCCAGTTGCACATTGGCAAAAAGCGTCACTTCACCAGTGACGCCGTTTATTTTGTAGATGCTGCCGGGACCGCCACCAAGATCAAGACCGTGCTGGCCGTCCATGAAGGTGGCGCCAGGGGCACCGGTTTTGATGCGCTCAGGGCGACCATCACCATCGCTATCTGGGACAACGACCTGCAAGCCATGCAGGGTTGCGGCGCTGACATAAAGATTTGGTACGGTGCGCTTGCCGTCAGTGCGTCCCTCAATGAGGGTACCATTGTCGTACGCGAGGCCAAATACTTGTCCGATTTTACGCGCTTCCACTTCGAACGGTGGAGGGGTGTTGACGAGCTGGCCTTTGGGCGCTTCGCCAGCAACCCGCACATTGAAAATTCGTAAGGTTTTACCGCCTAAATCAATGAATGTTTCGTCCAGCGGATTGATGCCGGGGGGAAGACCTTCTTGCGGAAAAGTAGTGCCGGAAAAACCGGTAACCGCGATATTGCCTGGCTTCATCAAGGGGCCATCCGCTGAAGGGCCATCGCTGCTAAACAGGCCTTTGATACCGTCCAATATACCGCCTTGTGCGGCGGCAGGGCTTATAAGGGCTACGGAAGAAGACAAGCAAAGGAGGGCACCAAGGCTTACGGAGCGCAACAAATCCACCTTGCGTGATGCAGGTGATCTTAACGACCTCGTGTGAACTGTTTCAAGTTGCGAGTTCATACCGACATCTCCTTTGAATTTTTGATGAGATAACAGCCGATGTGAAATAATCCCGACTGATTTTGCTTTAGATTAGCAATCAGACTATTTTTTATTGTTATCTCGCAAGTATTTGATCGGACCGTATCATAAACTTTCCTGAGACTTCCATATTTATTCACGTTTACGTGAAGATCTACACGGTTTTTTTTCATTCTTTTTCTCCCTTGTTTTTTGAACACTGGCCGTTACCAAAACGCATGGATGGCCCGATAAGTGTGCGAGCTGTTATCCTTTGGTCGCTGTGGGGAGAAAAAAGGTTCAAACTAATTGAAAATAAGCACAAAAAACACCTGCGAGGCTCATTTGAGCCCCGCAGGTGCAAAAAACGGTTGTCTGCTTATGAATTAACGCTGATCGTTCAAGGACCAGTCATAGTTGTAAGATGAGATACTGCGCGCTGTTTTTAATTTGGCCGCCAGTTTGGGAGCGGCATAGAGGCGAAGATGTTTCAAGATACCTCGCTCATTGCCCCCAAAGTCTTTCTTGAACCATTTATAGATTTTCGAGGCCTGGACGCGTCCCCTTGACACTTTGACACCGCGCGGAGAGTTGATATAAGCGCGGGCTCCCGCGTTCAGTAATTTTTGTGAGTTAGCGGCGGTAAAGGCGTCTCTTGCCAGGTTTGGGCAACCGATGGAGGCGCAATTGACGGCATAATGGATACGGGGGTCGCGCCACAAGCCGCGTAATATCTTATGTTCCACATCATCAAGCGTCAAAGCTTCGCCATTGACCTTCATGTTTTTAAGTTTCCAGGGGCCGGGGGAAAAAATCCCTGACTTGATTTTCCTGATCGAAGAAACCGGGTATTTGCTCAAGATTATCTCAATGGTCTTGGCATTATACAAATTGACCCAAAAGGCGAATTGCTCCTTGCGATTAAGGGATTTGACATTGGTCGATTGCAACTGGCGCAAATAGGTTTTAAGAGCCCTGTGGCCGGATTTCTTGAACGCTTTATAGTCGACTTCATTGAGGCCGGATTTAGTTTTGTGCACATAGGTTTTTAGCAATTTGTCCCAAGTCGCGTGGTTGACGCTTTTGCTGGAACTTTTCTGGAAGGTTTTAAATGTTTGTGCCGGACCAGCTTTGGCTGGCATCAAGGCGATGTTCGTGCCAGCCAGTGCAATGGCTATGGTGAGACAAAGGCGTCGAGTAAAAATCATGTTGGTTTCCTAAATCAGCTCCAAACAGGAGTATTTTCAGTTTTAATTTTGCGCCATTTTGAAACAGACCCTGATATTTGGCTGGCATACTATTTCAACTTAGAGAAATCTAGCGGCAAGGATATGGCCCTTCAAGTGATCGTGAAGCCAATTTACTTATTGTGACGACCAGCCTGGCAGGATAAATGAGCTTATGACAAGTTTTTTGATCATAGTGGGGGTTTTGTTGATCGGAGCACCAATGGCTTTTGCGGCGTCCATGTATATGGGCTTCAAGGCCCCGCGCAACCGCCAAGATGGAGACCCGTCAGATTTCGATATGGCCTTTGAGCAGGTGGAAATACCAACAGATCATGGATTTAAACTGTTTGGCTGGCATGTGCTGGCATCAAGTGATCCCCTGAATGCGACCTTGCTGATTGTTCATGGCTGGGGGGCCAATACACAAATGATGCTGCCCCTGGCGGAACCCTTCTATCATGCGGGTATCAATATTTTGCTGGTGGATGCCCGCAATCACGGTAGCAGCCCGGATGATGGTATTTCGTCCTTGCCAAAATTTACGGTTGATGCTGAAAGCTCAATCGACTGGCTCAAAAAACAAACGCGCGATGGCGGTGGGCGCATTGCCTTGCTTGGCCATTCGGTGGGGGCGGGGGCTGCATTGCTGGCGGCCTCGCGGCGCGATGATATCGATGCGGTGATTTCCATTTCGAGTTTCGCGCATCCCTTGTTGCTGATGCAGCGCCATTTGCAAAGACCGTATAAATCGCTGATCATTTTGCGCATGATGGCACCCATTGTCATGGCCTACACGCAATGGCTGATCGGTTATAAATTTGATGAGATCGCCCCTATGAATGCCCTTTGCAAGATTTCGTGCCCGGTACTTTTGGTGCATGGCACAAAGGATGAAGTGATCCCGCTTTCTGATTTGCGCGGCATTGAGACCAACTGCCCCGACAAAGTACCAGAAGTGTTGCTGATTGAGGGAGCAGGGCACGAATCCATCAATAAGATCAAACAGCATGACCAGGATCTTGTTGATTTTTTACACCGTTGCGGCTTCTAGTCTAGTTGGTCGCAAATTCGGGAAACAATGCGGCAAGGCCTTGTTTGGACGCATCGCAAATACCGCGCTCGGTGATGAGACCGGTGACAAGACGCGCTGGCGTGACGTCAAAAGCGGGGTTAGCAACCGGCGTATTATCAGGGCAGATCTGCACCTGCGCCACGGTGCCATCATCAAGCTTGCCCCAGACGTTAGTGACTTCCAAACCGTCTCGCTGTTCGATGGGGATTTGCGCAACGCCGTTCGACAAGGTCCAGTCGATAGTTGTTGAGGGGAGGGCCACATAGAACGGTATATCATTATCACGCGCCGCCAGCGCCTTTAGATAGGTGCCGATCTTGTTGCACACATCACCAGAACCGGTTGTGCGGTCCGTGCCGGTGATCACCAGATCAATATCGCCGTGCTGCATGAGATGGCCGCCAGCATTGTCAACGATCAGCTGATGGCTAATGCTTTGCTGCGCCAGTTCGAAGGCGGTCAAATGAGCGCCTTGATTGCGCGGCCTTGTTTCATCGACATATATGTGAACGCGAATATCTTCTTGTGCGGCATGATATATGGGCGAGGTGGCGGTGCCCCAGTCAACTGTTGCCAGCCAGCCAGCATTGCAATGGGTCAAGATGTTTACGGGTTCAAACGGGCTTTTGGTGGCGGCGATCTTTTTGATCAGCTCCAGACCATGCACGCCGATCATGCGGTTACATTCAACATCTTGCTCGCAGATTTCTTGGGCACGGGTGAGCGCTGTCTGGGGGCGTTGATTTTCAGGCAGAGGCGTTAGCAGTGCGCGCATTTCATCAAGCGCCCAGGCCAGATTGACGGCGGTGGGCCTTGTCGCCAGCAACAGATCATATGTTTGATCAAGCGACAGGTTTGATGGGTCTGCTTTCATCTGCACATAAAAGGCATAGGCTGCGGTGGCCCCGATTAGCGGTGCGCCGCGTACCCACATATCGCCAATAGCTGCGATAAATGCGTCGCGATTATTGAGTTCAACAATCTTGAATTGATGCGGCAGCCATCGCTGATCAATGATTTTAACCAGTTGGTTTTGCTCATCAAACCAGATTGAGCGGTAATGCTGATTGCCGACTTTCATTTGGAGATCGTTCCCTTCAAAAGGTCTAGTCGAGTTTCTTTAAAACTGACCGCAAGCGATCAATCATTTTGTCTATTTGCTCAATGGTGATGATGAACGGGGGAGACAAGGCAATGGTGTCACCGGTGACGCGGATCAACAGATTATGCTCAAAACATTCGTTAAAGGCGTCCTGGCCTCTTGACCCAGGAGCCTTGCGACGTGGCTCCAGTTCAATCGCTCCAATCAGCCCGAGATTGCGAATATCGACAATATGAGGCAGTCCTTGAAGAGAATGCAGCGCTTGTTCCCAATAGGGTGAAAGCTCATTGACCTGGGCAAACAGATCTTCTTTTTCGTAGGTTTGCAAGGTGGCGATCATGGCGGCGCAAGCGAGGGGATGGCCGCTTGTCGTATAGCCGTGCGTGAGTTCGATGCCGTTTTCTGGCCCCTTCATAAAGGCCTCGTGAATTTTATCGGTAACCAACACGGCCCCCATGGGAACCGTGCCTGATGTCAGTCCCTTGGCCAGTGTGATCATATCTGGCAGGACGCCAAAAAAGTCTGCGGCAAACGGGGCACCAAGGCGTCCAAATCCGGTGATCACTTCATCGAAAATCAATAATATATCGTGCTCGTCGCAAATCTCGCGCAACCTGCGCAAATAGCCCTTTGGGGGAATGAGTACTCCGGTTGAGCCGGCAATCGGTTCAACGATCACCGCGGCAATGGCATTGGCGCCGTGGCGCTGCACGAGCGCGGTCAAGTCATCGGCAAATTCGATGCCGTGGTCTGGCAGGCCTTTTGTAAAGGCGTTGCGGGACAGATCATGAGTGTGGCACAGATGATCGGTCTGCGGCAGCAAGGGTCCATAATTCTGCCGGTTGGGGGCCAACCCACCGACCGATATGCCGCCAAACCCGACCCCGTGATAACCGCGTTCGCGTCCCACAAGCACGGTGCGCTGTTCTTGTCCGCGTATTTGTTGATAGGCGCGGGCGATTTTGAGCGCTGAATCGACGGATTCTGAGCCAGAATTGGTAAAAAAGACATGACCAAAACCACGAGGGGCAATGTTTGTAAGCTGATTGGCGGCTTTAAAGGCTACGGGGTGGCCTAGCTGAAATCCTGGAGCATAATCAAGTGTAGCGGCGGCTTCTTGAATAGCCTTGATAATGCGGGTGCGCCCATGCCCCGCATTGCAGCACCACATGCCCGATGTGCCATCAAGGATCATGCGCCCGCGCGGGGTCTGGTAATACACACCCTTGGCACTGGCAAACAGTTTAGGGTTTTTTTTAAAGGCGCGATTATTGGTGAACGGCATCCAGTAAGAGCGAAGGTGATCCGATTTGTTCATGCCGAAATTTCCCTGTTTTGCGGGTACCATAAAACCAATAAATAAATTTGTCCCCTGAAAAATGGAGCGTTTTTAATTTTGATTTCAACTCGCCAAAGGCCAGCAGGGTTAACGATATCATGTAGAGCTATTGGATGATTTTTACGTTTGTTTCTAAGATCTTATCTTCATAACCGGCCCTATGAGCCTAAATCGAAGGAGTGAGTTTTGCCATACGATCTTCGAGGAACCGAGCGTTTGCAGGCTTTTTTGCCTGCCAAGATATATTTTAATGACAAACGAGCGCGCTTCGTGCTGGATTATGTGGCGCAATATGCTGGAGATCGGTGTCTCATTTGCCCCAAGACCTTGTAATGGTGGCAAACGGGTATTGAGGGTGGTGGAAGACACCAGCAGCAAATAGGTATAAAATAGGTTAGGCGAAAAATATCAGGTCGCCGCTTTGAACCGGTTTTTAATCGATTGAACGAGCGCAGATTGCCTTTGTACGGCCTTGGCTTTCATCCAGAAATATCGCGGCAGTCCTCGCCATGACAAGGGGCGGCAAACTTCATGCAATGTGCCTTGTTCGATAGCAAAATATTGCTTGTAGGGCTCATCGCCAATAGTAAAATCGAAATAGTGGTAGCCGTGTTGGTGCAAGGTCTGCATGGTGCGCTCGGTGAGCAGCCGCCCGGGGGAGCACTTGCTCCATTCTCCGGTTTCATAGCCAGAGACGGTCATGCCATAATGGGAGCCATTGCCAAATCCGCACAAGGTGGCCACTGGTTGGCCTGCGACCAGCAAGGCTGTGAAGATCACCGGGCCTTTTGAACAGCCCTTGGTAATGAGTTGCTCATAGAAGCGTTTCATATGTGGATCATCAAGCAGATAGGGAAGATCAAGGCCCGCCAATCGTTGGCGCTGCTGTGTCATGAGGGTCGAGAGCAAAGCCTTGATGTCTTTCTCGTCGCGGCACCAGACAAATGATACCTCGCCCTTTTTTTCAAGCACCCGCCAGCGGCGTCGTTGATCCTTGCGAAAATTGCGTTTCAGCGTGTTCCAGTAATCTTCCCAGCTACCCGTGATCTCGATGCCAAAATGGCATAGATTGCTGTTTTGCAGATCTTTGAGAGCGCAAAGTGGATTGGCCACATTATTGATGTGATCAGGTATTTTTTCCAGCTTCAAAAAATCAGCTGCAGGTAGTGAGCGCGTGATGTCGCGCATCAAACCATTGAGCTGTTGCGGATCGAATTGGTGATGGGGGTCGATGAGCGGTGCATTATAGTCAGCCAGACCAAAGTCGGCAAAGGAGATGATCGAGAGATCCATTTCGAGGCGTTTTGCCAAGGGTAGCAGCAGGACAAGTTTGCCTGATTGGCGATCTTCAACCGCGACAATCACGGCTTGCGTCTCTGCGGTATTTGTAAAGGTTTGATACCAGGTAGAGAGCCAGAATTCACTTTGGAACAGGGTCGTACCGTCCCCTTCAACCTGTTTGGCAAATGTTGCTGCGCGTTCATTCCAACTTGACCAGACATGCACCAGGTAGCCCTGACCTTGATCGGCCAGACTGGCTTGGGCCTTTTTAAGGTTTTGGGTTCGAAACATGGCGTCAACTTCGAAAAAAGAGTCGCGATTTACCTGATTGGTTTTCATGATTTATGGCTCAACCATTTCCAGGGCTAAGAGTGAAGGGTGTGATATCGAGCATGTTGTGTGGATCGGCGGGGTCGAGCTTGAACTCAATCTTGCGGGCCCAGATATGTTTTTTTGCAAGTCCGGACCGGCGCCATATCGATTGTAATATGGCTTTGGAGAGGTAGTTCATCCCGGCTGTACTGTTACTTTTTGGCGCAAATCCAAATTTGCGCAACAAGGCATTGGCAAAGCGCACCTTGTAAATGCGCTCAATTTCGCTGGTCCAGTGTTCGGTGGTGATAGAAACGCAAAGGCTGTCATAGTTCTCGACGCGATGCGGGGCAAATTGTGGCCAATGGGCCATCATGCCCGGCTCCATGTCTGCGACCAGTGCGTGATCATCAAACCATTGCTCAAACGGAACCTCTTCTTCAGTTTCCTGCATGATCACCTTGTCCAGTGTGTCGTCTGGCATGAAGGGGGCGACCGGTGGATATATATAGGCTTTTTTGCGCCCTCTGATATGCCACAAGGATTGGCCGGGGACATCGCAATGATAATAGGTCTGGGCACCAGGAGAGGTGATCAACATGGTCATTTCGGAGTTCTTGACCTTAAGATCTGGTACATTGACCTGCATTTCCTCAAATAGCTGGTCGGCCAGTTCTTTGAACCGGGCGCTGTTTTTAGGCAGGTTACGCAGATTGATCCATAAAAAACCTTCTTTGATGGCTCTAAGGACCTCTGCGCCAGTGGCATCGCCAATATCTCCTTCGCGCCATTTATGATGGTGGTCCTGATCTTGGCGACCGGGGATGACCAGTGAGTAATCAGCGCGAGGATAGTTTTCAATCAGCTCGGCAAGCCCCTCATCGGTGAACAAGGGAGACTTGTGAAGATTGTGCTGTTGGATCACCGGAATTTGACCCCAGAGACGAGAATGCTCTGGCTTCCAATTGTCGAAGATTGTTTGTGTCATGGTCTCACCTTTTATTCCTGCATTTCATTTGGGTATTTTAATGCAAAATGGATGCCGTTTTAACGGATAGCTCGCGCCAATATTAATGGGCGTTATGGTAGGCTTTTCGTGAAAACAAGGTCATCCATATGAGCTTGATATCGAGGACGAAGGACCAGTTGTCGATATAGTGCAGATCATGCTCGACCCGCAGACGAATTTTTTCGTCCGTATCGGTGGGGCCACGATAGCCGTTGACCTGAGCCAGCCCTGTTATGCCTGGCTGGACATTCATGCGGCGGGCATATTGGGCGATTTTTTTGGTGAATTCCTGATCATGGGCAACCGCATGGGGGCGCGGGCCAACCAGCGACATATCTCCTTTAAGGACATTCCACAGTTGCGGCAGTTCATCAATATTCCATTTACGCATGAAGCGGCCAAATCTGGTTACGCGCGGATCATTGGCAACAACCTGTTTCACATCATCGCCATTTTCCATCACCGTCATGGTGCGAAACTTGACGATTTCGAATGGCTCTTGATTAAAGCCATAGCGTGTTTGGTGGAACAAGGCGGGGCCGGGGCTATCGAGTTTTGTTATAATCGAAAACAATAGCAAGAAAGGCGACAACAGGGTCAGGCCGGCGATCGAGGCGAGAATATCAAAAGCCCTTTTCAGAGCGATTTCCATTTTTGATAGCGGTGGGCGTATCAAATTGAGCGTGGCAATCGATCCAAGCTTGGTCAACCGAGCATCAATGAAGCGGTCGAAAATTGCCTGCGGACCGAGATGAATGGAAACAGAACTGGTGGCAAATTGCTCAACGCAGTGCTCGATGAGCGAGCTTCGCGACCATGGAAGCAATAAGATGACATCGTCTATGCGATCCTGACGGGTCAGCGATAAGGCGTCATCCAGGATTTTTTCCAGCTTGCGACCATCTCCTTTTTGAGCCGAACCATCGAAGTGCTCGTCCAGGATAATCGAATGATTGACCCGCAAGCCGTGGTTCCATGGCTGAAACTGGGTCTGGAAATCTTTTATTTTTGCCTCCGTGCCTACCAGCATGACCTGACGGGCGGCGATGCGACCGGTTTTGCATCCCAATGTTACTTGCCTTGCCAGTTGGGCACGCAACAAGGCGATGGCAGCAAACCCTGCAAAATAGAATAGCACCACCGTGCCACGAGAGAATATATCGGTTGATTTGGTCAAAAATCCCAGGGCAAACATACTGAAAAAGGCATAATTCCAGATAAAGAACAGGCTGGGGATACGCGCATCGTTTGAGATATAGCTGGCAAGATTGTATTTTTCACGGAACAAGAAAGGCAGTGTAAAGAATAAAGCTACGATTAGTCCGGCTTCCAAAAACAGCATGAGTGGTCCCATATCGCCATAGGCTGCATAATGATAGCCCGTACCGGTGAGCACTGACATCGCGACGATGGCGCCGATGTCCGCGGCAAACGCCATGGGACCAAATAGATAGGGATGAAAGAGCATTAAATCACTGCTGTTGGTGATTCTGCCGGGTACGCGTTGGGAGATATCAGACATGATAAATTACCTGAATGCACTACTGAGAGCATCTATTAAATAGCCACAACAATCGTTTCAACCGTGTTTTGAAACGGGACTTGCCAATGGGATATGCAAGGAACGTGCGAGGTTGCTATTGATATAAATGAGGATTACGTTTGTTGATTACGATCAGCCACTTATTCACGTTATATGGTAATAATACAACTAAAAATAGTTAAATATATTTCATCTGCGACGGGCATACGCACTATATTGTGCGATACTCAGATAGATCTCCTGTGTATCATGTATTAATATGATACAACTTCCCATCTATTGATGGTTGTTAACCATAATGATCACAAAAACACAATATCCAAGTATCAGGCATAGATATTGCTATCTGTTGGTCTAGTAGATTGCTTATCAATCCGTTAACGAATGTTAAGCCGTACGATTTGGAACAAGTGTTTAGTTCAGGAAAAAGTATCAGTCTTATGGGTATCAGCAATTTTGACGAATTAAATCGAGATTTTACCTCAGGTGGGTACACAGATAATATGGGAGGTGCCTATCAATCTGTGGATGAATTGGATCGCGGTCTCGATATCACCGGATTTTTCAGGATTTTAAAGCAGCAATGGTTGTTGATTGCCATGATGACCATATTGTCTCTGGCTGCAGCGACTGCTTATTCGATGACGGCAACGACCAAATTTACGGCCTCCTCCAAAATATTGATCAACCCGCAACCCAAACGCGTTTTTGGTTCTGACTATATTCCGCAAGACGGCAATACCAATCAGATATTGATCGAGAGCCAAACTCGGGTTATTTCGTCAAATGCTGTGCTTGAGCGGGTCGTCAAAAGTGAGAATCTGATCTCCGATCCAGAATTTTCAGGTGCTGCCGAGCCAGGTTTGACTGATTGGCTAAAGCGCCTGGTCGGTATGCAGACTGAACGTCATGAGGTGATCGAGACACCGGCACGCATGCAAGAAGCGTTGCGCCGTCTATATGAAAAGCTTGCTGTTAAACGTCCCTCGCAGACCTATATTGTGGAAGTGGCGGTCAGTTCGAGAGATGCTGCAAAGTCAGCCAGGCTATCGCGGGCGGTTTCAGACGCATATATTACTGATCAGGAAGAAACCCAAGACAATAACATTCATCAGATTTCCCAGCTTTTGCAAGGGCGTCTGGCGGCACTACGCGCCAAAGTGCTCGAAGCCGAAACCATGGCTCAAACGTTCAGGCAAGAAAATGATATTGTTGCCGCAGATGGATCTTTGGTCAATGAGCGCCACCTGTCTCGTCTCAATGACGAGTTGCTGGCCGCGAAAAACCGTATGGCAGGGGCGGAAGCAAAATCTGCAAAAGTGCGCAGCCTGCTGCGTTCTGGTACCATCCCTGAGAACTTTGACGAAGCCATCAAGTCTCGTGTGATTGCCAGCCTGCGCGATCAGTATGCGGCAACGGCGCGCCGTGAAAGTCAGCTCGCCAGTGTGCTGGGTGCTCGTCATCCGCAGCTGATTTCAGCCAGAGCAAGAGTGTCGCGCTCGCGGCAATTGATCAATGCTGAATTGCGGCGCATTGCCAATTCATTACAGGCCGACCTTGGTGTCGAAAAAAGACGTGTCGCTGCGCTTGGCAAGCGTTTGAGCAGATCACGCGGTGTGACAGATGTCACGAATACCGCCCGGGTTCAACTGGCTGCACTCGAACGCGAAGCCAATGCCACGCGGACGGTTTATGAACGGGTTTTGGCAAAAGCGCGCGAAGCCAATGCGCAGGAAAAAATAAATCTGATTGATGCAAGAGTCATTTCCTATGCCAGTACGCCTTTGTGGGCCAGTTGGCCTAAAAAGAAGATCATTTTGCCCCTGGCATTGATGCTTGGTCTTGGCCTTGGTCTGGCAGGTGCGCTGGTCAATGATTATCGCCAGGATCGTTTTATCAATGGTGCCGAAATTGAACGAGCGCTTGGATTACCTATCATCGGGTCGATCCCGAATTTCACACAAAGTGCATTTTCATCCCTGCGGTCCTTGTTCCGCCGTCAAACAGGTAATGCTGCGGAGCAAAGCTCTTATTATCGGTTGTATCTGGAGCTTGCCAAAGTCGGCTCTCCCTATGCAACATCTGTGATTGGCCTCGTGCGTAATCTATTGAAGCTGAAACATCCTCAGACTATGTCTCTGGCTGACACACATAGCGTTATGCTGGTGTCGTCAACCGATCATGAGGGAAGCTCGTCAGTTGCCTGGAGCGCAGCGATCTCTGCGGCCATGCAAAAGCGCAAGGTTTTGCTGATTGATGGCGATGGCGGCAATGGGGAGTTGTCCGAGACGCTGGCTCCCGACAACAAAGAAGCTCTTCGTAATGTCCTGTCCGGGGAGGGCAAACTCGCCGATCTCATTGTACAGGACAAATCGCTTGGCTTGTCATTCCTGCCGATTGTTACAGCCGGTACAAAGCGCCAGGCCATTCATTGGGGCGACTATCAGACCTTGCTCGCGCAACTGCCGCAGATCAGCAAGGATTACGATCTGGTCGTGGTTGATGGCGGTGCTATTTTGAATTCCGGGCTAGCGCATTTGCTCGTCGATGTGGTTGATAGTGTGGCCGTTGTAGTGCGCACTGACGGCACCAGCCGCCAGACCGTCCATGCGGCCTTGCGTGCCCTTGATGCCCCCGTCAGTAAAATGCGCGGCGTCATCGTTTCAGCGGTCGATCCAGAGACAGTTTAATATATCTCGCGGCTATTCGCGCTAACGCGCGGCCTCCGATGGGGCGCGCAATGCGCGGCGGCCGCTTGGCCTTGCCGAAGGGTATTTCGGATTTCTTTTCTGAATAGTAAAATTATATTGTACAACGAGTGCCCTGGATATCGGACTCGCGGAACCGAATGTGTGAGAACTCGTATATATATAGAATACCGATGTACGCATCGGCAAGGCCAAGCGGCCGCCGGGCTGTGGCCCGCCGTATCGGAGGCCCGGCGTCAGCCGGATTAGCCGTGAGATAAATCAAAAGCGCATCGCGCCCAGCCTATGAATTGGCGCGGCTCGTGCATATAGTGGGACACAGTTAGTTGCAACAGGGCGTGCTCGATGAATGCTGGGTCAAGAATAGCGAGAAGTCCGCGCCGGTTTGGTGCTGTGTCAAGGCGTCCAAAACGCTCCAAGGCTCTGTATTATCTTCTTTTTATAACGCTGGTTCTATTGTTCGTGCTCTCCAATATGGTGCTCACGAAATTTGGCATCCGTTACGACCTGGAAGGCGGTACACCGCTGGAAAAAATCCATCCAGCTCATTTTTTGGCCATTGGCGCCTTCTTCTTACTGTGGTTCTCTCATACGCGCCCGATGGACTATGTTGATACGCTATTTACCGCCCACAAGGGGACGCTGGTATTTTTGGTGACCTGGGTGCTTTTATTGTTTCAGATCACGGTTATTCAGCACAAACCCTTCACGCCGATCATTGATACGTTTATTTTCCCGGCCATATTATTATTTTTGCTTGGCAGCGTCACGGAGCGCCAGCGTTTCAAGTTGGGACGGCTCATCCATTTTTTGATGCTGGCCAATGCACTGCTTGGATTGTTCGAGTTTCTCACAGGGTTTCGCCTGACGCCTTTGGATGTTGGTGGTTTCATCATTGAAGGGGACTGGCGATCATCAGCATTTTTGGGGCATCCTTTGACCAATGCGCTGATCACGGGTGGTTATCTTGTGACGTTAGCGCTTGGCGGCTGGCGTGATCTGCCCTGGATCATGAAGCCTGCTTTGTTTGGCATTAATCTGCTGGCCATGAACGCCTTTGGTGGGCGTATGGCTTTGGTGACGATGCTGCTTTTTCTGGTGATAATTTTCAGCTTTAAAATGATTGGGACGTTGAACGGCGCCTCGTCGGCGCGGCGCAACTGGTTGCTTGGCGTGCTACTCGTGCCACTTGGAATTGGTGCGTTAGTGGTTGGTTTTGAGCTCGGCTTGTTTGATCAATTTGTCGGCCGCTTTATCGATGACAAAGGCAGCGCCAGTGCGCGGGTCATTATGTTTGAAGTTTTTCGTGATTTGAGCTTGCTGGATATCATGATCGGCCCTGATCCCGAGCATGTGGCGTCCTTGTTACGCTCTCATGGTCTTAATTTTGGTATTGAAAGTTTCTGGGTCGCTTTCATTTTGTCCTATGGCTTTATCGTCTCCATGATCTTCTTTATTGGTCTGTTCGCCTTTTTGTATGATGTTGTAAAGGCTTCGTCTCCCGTCGCGATCTGGCCGATCGTCTATTTCCTGACCGTTTCAAGTACGTCGGTCAGCCTGTCGGCCAAAGGTACGGATCTGGTTTTCGTGGTCGCCTTGTCGCTCTTATTATTGCAAAAGCCAAAAAAGCGCATCGTGCAGCGTCGTGTAGGTTCGCGTATCATTGCAGGGGCAAAGCAATCCCTTATTGGTCATAATAGTGCGAGGACATCATGATTTCCAAAGCGGATTTGAAGCCCTCCACTCTATTTGTAGATCATACCCATCTTGGTCGTCATGTGACGGGTCTTGAGCGCATTACGCAGGAGTTGTTTTCTAAAAGTTCGCTAGCGCCTCTAGAGCTGAAGCCCATCACTTCCAGCTCGACCATGGATCTGATTTTTCGGCAAAATATCCAGCTACCTGCCAAACTGGTGCGCCACCCTAATACCTTGATGCTTTGCCCTGGTTTTCCTCCCTCATTTGCCTTGTCGCGATTTGGCCCCCGGGTTATTCCCTATATCCATGATTTGTTCTTGCTGACCAGAAAAGAAGACCTTAATCCGCGCGCCAAGCTCTATATGGCGCCGCCCTTTCGCTATGGCGTGAAAAATCTGCCCCGCTTCATGGTCAACTCACAATATACAAGGGATGAATTGCGTCAGTTTTGTCGGCCCGATGCGGAAATTTTTCTCTATCGCCCAGCCGTGCGCAATATTTTTGGTCTCAATGACAAAGTACGTCAAGATGATCCAAAAAGAGTGAAAAAAACCTTGCGTCTGATCGCTCTTGGGACGGTTGAGCCGCGCAAAAATCTGGGGGCAGCTGTTGATATTTTACAAGCCTTGCAAGCGCAAGGTCATAGAGGAGCGACCCTTGATATTGTCGGGCGTTTTGGTTGGGGAGATGAGATCGAAAGATTGCAGAACACTCCCGGCGTGACGCTGTATGGATATTTGCCCATTGAGAAAACCCGTGACCTGATGGCGCGGGCCGACCTGTTTATCAATACCTCTCATGATGAGGGCCTTGGATTGCCGCTTCTTGAGGCTCAATATGGCGGCTTGCCGGTGATTGCTCCGCAACAAAAGGTGTTCAAGGAGGTGCTGGGAGAAAGCGGCTTGCTGGTTGATCCATCCAATCCACGTCGCGCCGCCGAGCAGATTAGCGCCTTGATCAGCGCATCGGACTGGGTCAGCCATTACAAACTGATGGCGCAGCAAAACCTGTCACGCTGGAACGGCGATGCTGACAATGATCGCCAAAATCTGGTTGGCACGCTGCGGGCGCTTTTGGACGCCAGAAGGGTGCCGACATGAGATCCCGGTTGCATCAGAGTTTAGCAAGGCTCAAGAATCGAGTGATTTCTCGTGATCTGCAAGATATTTATCTGTTCGACAAGCATTTTATGGGCGATGAATTCGTACAATTACACGCCAAGCGGGCAAGCCAGCGTGCTCAGGCTCAAATCAATTTCAAACTCCATGACAGTGCCAATGTGCTGGAGTTGATTGATCAAATTAATCCACTGAACGAGCAAGCCCTTCGTTTTGCCCGGCACCGTCTGGATGCGGGAGACAAAGCGGTGATCGGCTACGATAATGGATTGCCGGTTTTTTATGGTTGGTTGATGTTCGGCGAGATTGAGATGACCTATGGGGTGTTCTTGCCAATGCCCAAAAGCATGGCCTTTGGTTATAATCTTTTTACGGCAAGCACTCATCGGCGGCGTGGATTGATGACCGGTTTTTATGATTTCGTGGGCGATGATCTAAAATCAAGAAATATTCACACCCTTTATGTCGGTATCTCGACGAGGAATATTGCCTCGATCAAGGCCCATAAAAAAAATGGCTTTGGGAAGACCGGCTGTTTTTATACCATCAAACTGCTGGGCACCTGCTTTACGTGGGCCCGCTTTGTACACGCAAAGCGCTTTTATGTGAACTAAGTGCGCGACCGCATAATATGCGGCCAGACCCCAAGCCCTTTTGCACGTTCAAAAATCAATCCAAACTTTTTCCCTCAACGTATGGTACATAAACCAAGTAAGCACGCACGTGCGCGGGTTTTTTCTGGATGATGGGAGTTCCGGTTTGAAGCGCTTTTTTAAGCCTGAGCAAATGATGCCGATAAATTGGCCAGCTGGTTTTGTCCGCTTGGCGGTGCTGGGGGCTGTTTTGGCAAGCAGCCTCGCGGTTGCGGCTCCTCGCGGCAAGCTTATCAAACCGGGGCGCTTGATGATCGATGGATTGCGGGTGAATTGTGGGCGTACGCCGGTGCTAATTTCGGAGCGATCTCCAGACTTTGGAGCAGCAAGGCGCGGTTTGATCATTCTCAATCCCTTGAAGTTACGCCGGTTGCCGCGCGATGCGAAATTGCTGGTCTATTATCATGAATGTGCTCACCAATATATTGGCAGCAGTGAATTGGCGGCAGATTGCTGGGCGGTGCAAAAAGTACGACGCGAAGGATTGATGGATTTGGCCGGGCTGAAAAAGGCTTGTTCGTTCATTAAAAGGCTGCCCGCCAACCGGCGTCATCCCCCGGGCGTCATGCGTTGCCGCCAGATGACGCGCTGTTTTAATCAAACGTTCAGGCAAAAAGCCGACAAGCAGCCAGCCTTTCGCGTCCGCAGGCAACTTTCAATCCGTGGTTTTTCCAAGCCGGTAAGAGCTAAATAGCGGAATATAGGCGTGTGAATTTCCACTTGTTATGCCTGCCATATCAGTTCTATAGTTTGCCTGAAACAAGATCAAAGCCAGATGGGGACCAACCATGGCAAAATATCGTACGCCCGCTGAACGCCCGCTTTCTCCTCACTTGCAGATATATCGCCTCACCATGACCATGATGAT
Organism: Alphaproteobacteria bacterium; assembly: GCA_024280895.1. GTDB lineage: Bacteria > Pseudomonadota > Alphaproteobacteria > Rhizobiales > JAKIUO01 > JAKIUO01. The sequence continues at coordinate 22,066 of JAJRPI010000039.1, forward strand.
GTCGATTGCCCACAGAATTTCGGGGGCAATGCTCTATTTCGGCACGTTTCTACTGGCTTGGTGGCTGATCGCGGCAGCGTCCAACGAAAACTATTTCAACCACGTCAATTCGCTGTTCAGCTCCAATATCGGGCGCATCATATTGCTTGGCTATACCTGGGCGCTTATTCATCACATGCTTGGAGGCATGCGCCACCTTTTGTGGGATACCGGCAGCGGCTTTGGCAAGAAATCACTCGAAGTGCTGGCCTATGGAACATTTTTTGGCTCCATCGGCCTGACCATCCTTATCTGGTTCGTGGGCTACTGGGCCAGAGGCTGACTGCGTCAGCCAATGTTGAGTTTTTAGTGTTTAGTGTTGAATGAAGAAGAGAAGTGCGAAGAGAGCCTCAATAATGAACGAGACCGATCAGACGTCGCAGTAAAAAAGAATAACCGAGCGTTGTGAGGTAAGGTCGCCAGAATACACAAATGGCCGCCGCGCTCTTTTGATGGTCTACCGCTTCGCTGTTTGAGACCAGAGCGCGCCTAAACAATGAACGAGACCGACCAGACGTCGCAGTTAAAAAGAATAACCGAGCGTAGCGAGGCAAGGCCGACTGGCCGCCGCGCCTTGCGCGCTCATCCGGAGGCCCGCCGTTAGGCGGAATAGCCGTGAGGTATATAAGATGAGCATGCAAACACCGCTAGGGCGGGTGAGGGGACTGGGTCCGGCGCGTTCGGGGACGTCTCATTTCTGGTGGCAGCGCCTGACGGCTGTGGCCAATATTGTCCTGACCTTGTTCCTGCTTTTTTCCATTGTCTTTCATGTGGGGGATGATTACGCGTCGGTGACGGCCTATCTTGGATCGCCGTTTGTGAGCATCGGGCTTATGCTGTTTATTCTGTCTGTGGTTTTTCACATGTATCTTGGTTTCAAGGTGATTGTCGAAGACTACATCCAGCATGAGGGATGGAAAATCCTGTTTCTCATGGGCAATACGTTCTTTTGCATCGCGATTGGCTTTGCTTGCCTGTTTGCGGTATTGAAATTAAGTTTCGGGAATTAGAGCACAATCTGAAAAGTGGGCACCGGTTTTCGGATAAATTGTGCGGTAGGAATTAGAGCACAATCTGAAAAGTGGGCACCGGTTTTCAGATAAATTGTGCGGTAGGAATAAGAGAGATATACATGTCGGCGACCTATACAAAGTTTGGCGAAATTATCATCAAGGATTTTTTGGGCGCGCCAGATGAGGCTGAAATAAAAGCCTTGGAAGCACTGATCCAAACCACATTGCCTGCGAGCTTCAAGGCCTTTTTGCAGGTCGCCAATGGCGGCAATCTGGATGGCTATTATGTGGATATTGCTCACCCCGATATGCCAATACCGCGCAGTTTTTCTCTGCTCTATGGGACGAAACCCCGATTGGATGGCAGCAAATTCGGGATCTTCGACCACGAGATCGCGCAGTCACGAGAAGCCGCGCAACTGCCGCCCCAAGTACTTCCTATTGCGCGCGATAATTCAGGTTGCGAGCTTTATCTTGATCTCACCGATTATGCGGTCAGCGGCGAAGATCGGGTTGTGGCGTTTATTCACGGCATTCCCGATATGGATAATCAACCCGAGGCCAATGCCTGGGTGACCATTGCCTTGAGCTTTGAAGATTTCATCAAACAGCTGCAGCCCGACGAAGAATATTATCTCGAAGTGCTGGAGGAAGCTGGCAAAAAACCTGATTTGGAACGCCAGATTCAGACGGTCGATTTCCTCGATCTGGCCCTGCCAAACTGGCGCGAAAACGCGGATTTTGCCGCCTTCAAACAGCTGCAAGGCACGGCGAGGCATTGAGGTTGAATGACATGTGTGATGAGGAAAACAAAAGAGCACTAGTTGATGTCTCTGGCATGAAAAAAGCTGTCGTGCGTCTGGCGAAGTCGCTCGGAGAAAATGCGATTTCCCTATCAGATAACCTAACAGATAAATACGCGGACAATCATCTGAAACTGACAAGTCACAAAGCGATTGGGGAGTTCCTGATCCAAAAGGCAAAGTCGTTAGCAAAAATCGAAAAAAAACTTAGGCAAAACTATATTGATGCTCCCGATGTTGAACGTATTCGTATACGTAGAGATATCCAAGAAATCGAGAAAGAAGTCCGCCAGTTCAAAATCATCGGTAAAGCAAAGGATGAGTTGGAGAGTTGTAACGAAACTCTAACAGATGATGACAAAGAAATTTCGCCGCATTGGATGGACAAATTCAATGAACTGGCCAAGGCGCATAATGAAGACTGGCGTGAAGAGCTATTGGCTAAAGCTCTGGCTAGTGAGGCGAAGAAACCTGGGTCGATCGGTCCTCGTGCTTTGTGGCTGATTGGCACAATGGAGGAGAACTTGTTCCACGCATTCGCTGCTTTGATTGATGTATGCAGTGATATACCGCGCCGAATTTTTCTAAGTATATGAAAGAAAAAATAGTTGTCACTGGTATTGACAAACCGAGGCCTTATTCTCACTTGCTTGGTTTACTCGATGATGCGGGTTTAGTCGCGAATATGTCGAATATAGCTAAGCCATATTTTTGTGACGACAAGGTTTTAACTTCCTACGGAAATGAATATGCTATTGTTCACTTTAAAAAAGATTACAAAATAAATGGACTATTGTTAACTGAAATTGGATCGAAAATCGGGAGCTTATATTCACCGAGAGAAACTGACTTGGGGAAGACAATTTATAGAGATTGGCTGTTATCCTTTGATGAAGATACCGCGTTAATAAGGGATATTAGTGAGCAGGAAAAGAAAGAAAAAAAACTGGTTTAGGCTATCCTATTTTGTCATCCCCGCGAAGGCGGGGATCCATAACCCCAGGACCTGAGGATGTAGATGAGTGGTGAGAAACAGTATTTTGTGTATATCCTCGCCAGTTCGAAACATGGAACAATTTATATTGGTGTGACATCTGATCTACTGAAAAGAGTATGGCAACATAAAGAAGGACTGGTTGCAGGATTTACCAAAACTCACGCCGTACACAGGTTGGTATGGTATGAAGTTCATCAAGAAGTTGAAGCAGCGATCGTACGTGAAAAGAGATTGAAGCACTGGAACCGGGATTGGAAGATCAATCTTATTGAAGAAGAAAATCCGGATTGGTCGGATCTCTATATCGGTTTGGGACAGTAGATTGACGGGATTGTCATTCAATTGACAGGCAAGGGGATATGGGTCCCCGCCTTCGCGGGGATGACACTCCGAAATAAATTCGTGATAGCAACCAGAAGAAGGCGAAAATCGTGGCTGAACAAAACAACAATAATGGTGACAAATCTTACGCCAACCCTGGCGTTTATAATTTCGTTGATCATGATTTTGATGTGCTGGTGGTGGGAGCTGGCGGGGCTGGATTGCGTGCCACGCTTGGTGCCTCTGAAGCCGGGCTTCGCACCGGTTGCATTACCAAGGTTTTTCCAACGCGTAGCCATACGGTTGCCGCGCAAGGCGGGGTCGCCGCCTCATTAGGCAATATGGGCCCCGATGACTGGCGCTGGCATATGTATGATACGGTCAAGGGCTCCGACTGGCTTGGCGATCAGGATAGTATCGAATATTTGTGCCGCGAAGCGCCGGCCGCCGTTTATGAGCTGGAGCATTATGGCGTACCGTTTTCGCGCAATGATGAAGGCAAGATTTATCAACGCCCATTTGGTGGCATGACGACGGAATATGGCGAGGGACCTCCCGCCATGCGCACTTGCGCCGCCGCCGACCGCACCGGCCATGCCATTTTGCATACGCTATATGGGCAGGCGATCCGCCATTCCGCCGAATTTTTCATCGAATATTTCGCCATTGATCTTATCATGGATGATGAGGGTGCCTGTCGCGGAGTGATCGCGCTTTGTCTCGAAGATGGGTCCTTGCATCGTTTTCGTGCTCATCGCACCATCCTTGCAACGGGGGGTTATGGCCGCACCTATTTCTCGGCAACCTCCGCCCATACCTGCACGGGTGATGGTAACGCCATGGTGCTGCGGGCCGGATTGCCGCTGCAGGATATGGAGTTTGTGCAGTTTCATCCAACCGGCGTTTACGGAGCTGGCGTGCTGATCACCGAAGGAGCGCGCGGTGAGGGCGGTTATTTGACCAACTCTGAGGGCGAGCGCTTTATGGAGCGCTATGCGCCAAGCGCCAAGGATCTGGCGTCCAGAGATGTGGTATCGCGGGCCATGACCATTGAGATCCGCGAAGGCCGTGGTATTGGCCCCAACAAGGATCATATCTTTTTGCATCTTGATCATCTTGATCCAGATATTCTGGCCGAGCGTCTGCCGGGTATTACGGAGTCGGCGTCGATTTTTGCCGGTGTCGATCTGACGCGAGATCCCATTCCCGTGCTGCCGACCTGCCATTATAATATGGGCGGTATTCCAACCAATTTTCATGGCGAAGTGATCTCGGCAAAAGATGGCGATCCCGATACCATCGTACCCGGGCTGATGGCCATTGGCGAAGCGGCTTGCGTCTCTGTGCACGGTGCCAATCGTCTTGGCTCAAACTCGCTGATTGATCTGGTGGTGTTTGGCCGCTCCACAGCAGAGCGCTGCGTTGAGCAATTGGAGCCAAATGGCAAACATGCCGATTTGCCAAAAAATGCCGGTGCTTTTGCGCTGGAACGTCTGGACCGTTTACGCAACGCCGATGGCAATACGCCAACAGCTGAGTTGCGCCTTAAAATGCAGAAAATCATGCAAAGCAATTGCGCCGTGTTTCGCACCGGTGAAGTGTTGGCCGAAGGGGCGAAACTATTGAAGGAAGTCTGGGAGCAGGGCGCCGACATCAAGGTTACGGACCGATCCTTGATCTGGAACACCGACCTTATCGAGACCCTCGAATATGAGAACCTCATCTTGCAGGCCGTCGCCACGATGGCGGGCGCGGGAGGCCGTCTTGAAAGTCGCGGTGCTCACGCGCGCGAAGACTATCCCGACCGCGATGACGAAAAATGGATGGTGCATTCCCTGCACTGGGTGGATGATGCAACCCACAGTGTGAGATCGGGCTCTCGCCCCGTCCATACCTACACCATGACCGACGAAGTCGAATATATTAAGCCCAAAGTGCGGGTTTATTAGGGGCTGGATGCTGGGCGCAGACGCAGTGCCCGCAAGGCATTTCGTGCGCCAAGGTCATTGATGTGATCATCGTCTTTATATGCGATTTTACCTTCGAGTAGGGGGGAGCAGTCGCTCTTGTTACAAAAGACATCGCTGGTCTGAACATATCGGATCATCGGGCTGGCTGCGGACATTTTTTTGAATAGCTGCTCTGCATAGGCATGTCGTTTCCGCACATCGTTGAGTTTTATTTTGCATATTTCGTTTGATGCAGCGGTGAGGATACTCATTTTGACGCAGCGGGGTGGATCGAAATCAAACTCTGGAACCTGCCCTAATATAACAACCCGTTTACCCGCTGCAATCAACTGATCGGCTGTTTTTTGTAATCCATTGGCAAAGTTTTCCTGGCTTTTTTCGACAGAGACAAATGCCCATTTGGCGCGTGTCAGATAAGCACGTCGACCGCCTTCGCTCGCAAACCTGCGAGTTTGCGCGTAATAGTCCCAACGCGCTGCGAGAATAACGGTGACTATTCTTTTGTCCTGAAGAATGGCTGTCAGGGTTTTGTTGTTTTTGCCAAAACATCCCTTGGGGATGGACAGGGAATGGCGCTTTAAGAATAGTTTTGGGATCGGTGGACAGCCCGAAAAAGTATGTAGCGCGAATTTATAATTGGCGGCGAGAGCCTGCGCGCGGACCTCTTGTCCAAAATGCCCGGCATGAGAATCGCCCCACAAGACCAGTTTTGGAGCCGCAGCATTTCCTGTGTTACTGGCGGTGGAGGAGTTTAAATGGGCTGTTTTGGGTTCTAAATTGGCAAGGGCATTTAGTGTGGTTTGCGTATAGCGGGTGGGCATGCCTTTGGTATTGATGGCAATGGCACAAATGAGCAGGGTCAGGCTCAAGCTGCCGATGGCAGGAATAGTCAGTATAGGCGAAAATGGCTGTTTCTTGCCGCGATCGCGAAAGGGAACCTCGACGCTGCGATAGAGTAAAAAGGCGAGAGGCAGGCAGGCAAACAGGGCGAGGGCGCGCACCAGCAATGATGGTTCCGGGTAGAGGACATAATTCAAATAAACAATGAGCGGCCAGTGAACAAGATAGAGGCTGTAGGATATTTCACCAATCCAGACCAGAACAGGCAGGCTAAGGAGACGAAAGGTAAGCGCACTGCGCGCCCCAAGATAAATCAGTACACCAGTAGCAAGGGCCGGGATGAGTGCGCCGGGCGCTGGCAAGGTTAAGCCCTTGTCGATGGCAAAAAATGATATAAGCAAGGTTGCAAGGGCAACGGTGCCCCAGATAGTCGATGAGGACGAGGGGGCGCGCTCATTGTCTTGTGCGATTTTCACCGCGACCCAGCCGCCAATGGCAAATTCCCATAAACGCGTATACATCATAAAAAATGCCAGTTTATGATCACCGATTGACAAGGCGGTGCTGAGAATGAGCATTGCGGCGAAAAAGATGGTCAGCGTGCTTGCTAATGTGCGGTTCTTTATTGTGCTGAAAAGCAATAGCAAGAGCGGCCAAACCAGATAAAACTGGATTTCAACCGCCAGAGACCAGGTGTGCAGCAGCGGCTTGAAGATACCGGACAGATCGAAATAGCCAGACTCTTTGAAAAAGAAAAAGTTCGAGGAAAATACGGATGAAAATCCGGCAGAGCGACCGAGCCGGGCGAGATCATCTGGCAGCAAGAAGAACCAGCCAGCGGCAAGCGTGAATAAGATGACAACGATATAGGCGGGAAAAATTCTCCAAAACCGTTTGGCATAAAACGCCAGTAGATTAGAGGTCGGGTGACTATTTGTGTTTCTTAGCAAAATGCTGGTGATCAAGAAACCAGATATGACGAAGAAAATATCAACGCCGAGAAATCCACCATTAATTCCGCCAAAACCGAAATGAAAGAGTAAAACTGCAATGATTGCGACGCCGCGAAGGCCCTGAATATCATTGCGAAACGGCCTTTTTACAAGGCCGGGCTGCTTATCGATCATATAAATGCACTGTTCTAAATAACTCTGGTATCAAATTGATACTATTTTGAGCGCAGTTTGGGAATGACACGGGGTTGTGTCAAGCAAGATATATGGTGATATGGAAAATAGTTACCCCACCCCTCGCCTAGAAGGGCAAGGGATGGGGGCAGGAGGGCAGTGTTGGCTGTGCTCTTGAGCGTGTTATTGGCTCATTGCACTTTTGAACTGTTCAGCAAATTTGCCGTATCCTTTGGCTTTGAGCTCGACCGCTGGAATAAATTTCAGGGACGCCGAGTTGATGCAATAGCGCAGACCGGTGGGCTTTGGACCATCATTGAAGACATGTCCCAGATGGCTGTCACCCTTGATCGAACGGATTTCCGTACGCTTGATGAAAAACTTGCGATCTGATTTTTCACTGACGCCATCCTTGACGATGGGGCGTGTGAAGCTCGGCCAGCCGGTGCCGGATTTGAACTTGTCTTTGGATGAGAACAAGGGTTCCCCGCTGACGATATCGACATAGATGCCAGCCTTTTTATTATCCCAATATTCATTTTTGAACGGTGTTTCCGTACCTTCATGCTGGGTCACTTTGTACTGCAATGGTGTCAGGCTTTTTTTCAGTTCAGCGTCGGAGGGTTTTTTGAACGCGGCTTTTTGCTTGTCGCTCATTTGACCAACCTTCATCACCATGTTGCTTTTCTTGGAGCGGTAGAGCGAATAATCGAGCTTGGCATCTTTGCCCCAGATTTTTTTGACAAAAGGACCGCGACCAGAACCATTAGTGTATAGCTTGTAATGGATCGGATTTTTGCGTGAATAATCCTGATGATAATCTTCCGCTTTGTAGAAATTTGTGTAGGCTTCAACGGGGATCACAACCGGCTTGGAAAATCGTGCTGATTTGTCGAGGGCGGCGATTGAGGCTTCTGCAATCTTCTTTTGCTCGTCATTGTGATAGAAAATCGCTGGGCGATAGGGGGAGCCACGGTCGGCAAATTGCCCACCAAGATCGGTTGGATCCATATAGCGCCACAAGGTCTGCAACAGGCCTTCATAGCTGATGATTTCCGGGTCATAATAAACTTGCACGGCTTCGGTGTGACCGGTATTGCCACCACCGACCTGTCTATAGGTTGGGTTTTTGGTCTGGCCACCGGCATAGCCCGAAATGGCGCTGGTGATGCCTGGCTTGCCTTCAAACGCATATTCTACACACCAGAAACAGCCACCGGCGAAGGTCGCCACTGTGAGGGTTTTGGTTTTGCCCATATCTTTGAGCTCGACTTTGTCGCCGCTCACCACTTTGGCTTTTTGGTAAGCGATATCGCTTTTATCAAATGTGGCGGACAGTTTTGGGAATTGCCAGAAACCTAATCCACCCACCGCAATTGCTGCGGCCAATAATCCAAATTTATTCATGTCTTTCTCCGTGTGTTCATGGTGAGAGCTGTTTTCATCTGAACCAAATATAGGCGCTAAGTCTGGCTCGTGCATCACGCATTTATAACAAAAGCCTAACTTCTAAGCGTGGACAAGGCCAATCAGCTTAGGGTGATCGGTACAGCCAAGGTAAATTGCGTGCCCTGGCTCTTGGTGCTGGTGACGCGAATATCGCCATGCAGCAACTCCATGATACGCTTGGCGATGGCCAGTCCAAGGCCGGCATGGTTGGGATTGGCCGAGCCACTTTCACCTTGAAAAAACGGTTAGAAAACATGCGGCAGATCATTTGCAGGAATGCCTTTGCCGCTATCTGAAATGGTGATCTGTAATGTTTGGCCAAGCGGCGCGAGGGAGACTTTGATATGGCCACCTGCGCGGGTATGGACGAGGGCGTTATCAATGAGATTATCGAACACGCGCTCCAGCATGGCAATATCAACGCTGGCCAACGGTAATTGAGCGGGCGCGTCGATCTGTAGATCCACTCCTTGTTGCTGGGCTCTGACCGAATATTTTTGCACCACATCATGGGCCAGCTCGGAAACCGAACAAGGCTCAAGATTTGGTGCCCGCTCGCGCGCATCAAGCCCGGCCAGTTCAAACAGTGCCTCAACCATGCGCGAAAGCCGCTTGCCCTGGCGCAAGGCGACATCGACAAGTTCGGCGCGCTGCTCTGGCGTAAGGCTATGTTCTTTCAGTTGCAGGCTTTCCAGATAGCCCTGAATGGAGGCAAGAGGCGTGCGCAGGTCATGGGATACCTGCGCGACAAGGCGGCGGCGTAAATTGTCCTGCTCGCTCATGGCGTCCAGCTGATCGCTTATGCGTACGGCCATGTGATCAAAACTGGCTCCGAGTTGGTCAATTTCGTCGGTGCGACCAGTGCCTTTGTCCATAAAGGTAATTTTGTCGGTAAAGCCCGAACGCTCGAAATCGACAATACGGCTGGATAGTCGCTGTAAACGCCGGGTCAACAAGCGAAAGACCATGAGCCCGGCCAGCAAACCAATACCCAGCGAGATCAACAGGGCCAAAAGGCTACTTTGTCGAAGGAAGCTGTTGCGGGCTAGTCGTTCGGCCTTGGCATATTGCTCACCGCGCAGCACCACATAGAGATAACCTTCGGGTTTTTCATGGGAGGGCACCGGGGTGACTGAAAAAGCTTTTTGACGGACATGGTCGCGCGGATCATCCCCGAGCAGGGGGTAGGGTTTTTCCATAGCAAGGAAGGCGCGAATGGGTTGTAGCGATATTTTCTTGCGTTTGATTTTTTTTGGATCAGCTGAATATGAAATGATTTCTCCGCTCAGATTCAACAGGTAAATCTCGATGCTTGGATTAATCGTCATATAGGCCGCAAAGGTTTTCTTGAGCGCCGCTTCGTTGATCGCGCCCTCTTTAACGAGGTTACGATCAGCCACCAGAGCCTGGGCCAGGTTTTGATTGAGCTGCTGATCGATTTGTTGCAAGTGCTGGTTGAGAGCATAATTGCTGATGAACCCGTAAAGCAGGCCGATAGCGGTGAGCAAGAGCACCAGCCAGAGCGATAATTTTGCATAGAGTGTTTTCAGCATGCTAGGGCCTGTTGTGTATCAGAGTATAGCGGTGGCGGGAGTGATTTTTTGCGCTGGGTGTGATGCAAAAACGCAGGACTAGCCGCGCTAATTCCAGGCTTTTGCATCGCTGCCAGCGTGAAAAAGCGCCCCGTCCTTCGGATTGAGCTGGGTAGGCCCATTTTTTTGTCATTCGTCGTTGAATATACACGTATGTCCTTCCTCCTCATAACTAAAAACTGAACCAACCCAGCTCAACCAACGCTATGCTCTGATACTCAACAGGTCCTGGTTTCTTTGCAAGTTATGAGCCACCAAATTTGTAGCCCACACCCCATACCGTCTGGATATAGCTTGGATTTGCGGGGTCTTTTTCGATTTTGGCGCGCAAGCGGTTAATATGGGTGTTGACAGTGTGCTCATAGCCATCGTGATTATAGCCCCAGACCTGATCCAGCAGTTGCGCACGGCTATAGACATGATCAGGGTGGCTGGCAAAATGATGCAGCAGCTCGAACTCGCGGGCTGTCAGGTCAATGGCCTTGTCCTCGATAAATAGCTGATGGCGGTCCAGATCAAGTCGCAGATCACCATGGTTGATGATGCGCTGATCAGGGGGGGCGCTGGCCGCACTCGACAAGGCTTCAACGCGCCGAAAAAGCGCCTTTATGCGCGCTTGCAACTCCGGGATACTAAAAGGTTTGGTCAAATAGTCGTCGGCACCGATTTCAAGGCCCAGCACGCGATCAAGTTCGGTGGATTTGGCCGTCAGCATCAAGACGGGCACATAGGTTTCATCGCGGCGAATGGCCCTACAGATTTCCAACCCGTCCATACCCGGCAGCATCACATCAAGCACAACCAGATCAAAGGGCTGTGAGCGTGTCGCACTTTGAAAGGTCGCCAAGCCTTTTGTCCCGTCCGAAATAATCTCACATTGGCAGTCAATATCGGTGAGGTGCATTTTGATAAGCGCGGCGATATCGCGATCATCCTCAATAATCAGAACCTTGCGTGTCATGCCTTGTTTATCTGCCTGAAATAAAGGGTCTGGGGGGTTCGAAGCGGAGCACATCAAACATCCCCCAGACCTGAAAAAAGAAGTAGCTTGACGCTATTTCATTTTTTTCATTTTATCCATGCCCATTTTGTCTTTGGCCATGCCGTCTTTTTTCATGGTGTCTTTTTTCATGGCGTCATGCTTCATGCCGTCTTTTTTCATGCCATCCTTCATCATGGTGTCTTTTTTCATAGCGTCATGCTTCATGCCATCTTTTTTCATGCCATCCTTCATCATGGTGTCTTTTTTCATGGCGTCATGCTTCATGCCATCTTTTTTCATGCCATCTTTCATCATGGGCTTTTTCATATCGCCCTTCTTCATGTCCTTTTTCATATCCATTTTCTTCATGTCGCCCATTTTTTTGGCGTGACCGGCAGCAAAGGCCGCGCCGGACATGAGCATGGTGCTTGACAAGATCACGGCAGCTATAAGTTTAGACATAGTTATTTCCTCATGAGTTTAATCCTTGGGCAAAGCGCTCAAGGTTGGTGTTTCCATCAAACAAAATTGATATCGCGAGGGCATAACGAAGAGTTCACAAATCTATAACATTGCTATGTCTTCGCGAAGGCACAGCGGGCGTTTGTGCCATCATGGACAAGGCGCCCGCCAGTGCGATTTTGATTGAACCAAGGGATCGTTAGAACTTGTAGTTTAGACCAACCCGAACAATGTCGACGCTGTTCTCGAAGCTATAGGGCTCTGCATTGTTGGTTTGGCCGCTCAATTGCGGAAATTCCATATGCAGATATTCAAGTTTCGTTGAGATATTCTCCGATAAAGCATATTCAACGCCTGCGCCAAGCACCCAGCCGGTGTGCACCGCCTCATTATAAGTGTTCTGGGTCGCATCATTATCGCCAAGGATCCGCTCATTGGTTTCCATCATGGCAAGACCGCCTGTGCCATATACGAGCACATTGTCAAAGGCGTAGCCAAGACGCCCGCGCAAGGTTGCCCAAAGGCCGCCAAACTGGCTTTGCCAGATATGCCCATCCCACAGGCCTGACCTGCCGGCGTCCAGATCCATGATGCCAATATCGCCCTCAAGTCCCACGACAATGTTGTTGCTCAAGCGATAATTGTAACCATAGGTCAAAGAGGCGAGATAGCCCGATGGCTCGATTGTCTCAGGGGTCAGGTGATTATTGCCGTTGCGATCATAGGTTGCCCGCGAATTGCCCCAGCCGCCGCCAATGCTGGCTCCAAGATAAGCCCCGCTCCAGTTCTCACTAAAGCCCGAATAGGGATCGTCGAATGCACCTGCTGGTTTTTCTTTGGTGCTCGCAGGTGTTGCCGATATGGCCGCAACCGCAATGACAAAGAGCGGCATTAAAAACCGTTTTCTAGACCATCGGTAAAGTGGGATTGCGGGCGAAGCACCGCGATTTACAGATAAGAATACCCCCGTATTCAGCCCCATTATGTACGCATGAGTTCTACTCATTACATTACTCCATAGTTTACATAAGGGTTAAGAGCTGCTTTTGTTTGTTGCAGCACACTCACTAACCATCTGAAATCAGGCGCAAATGCGGAGAGCTTACGGCCACAGCATGGCGAGGATCCATGGCGGCAGGATTGGCCGGGGAGTGTGGTATCGAAAACACGAAATAGGGTGGGTGGTTTTAATGGATGCCGCGCGAAAAGCTGGAAATACCGTTGCATCAAAGTGGCGCGACAATATGCAAGACTTTATTAGTCGCTTGGGGCGCAGTATATAGTCCTATGACACAGTTGCATGACCCAGAAATATCCGTACTCGATGGCGAAGACGTCTTAACGCGTGAAGATAGCGCGCCATTTGAGCTGCTTGAAGGAGCGCTTGATCGCGGACTGGTACTTTTATGTGATCATGCCAGCAATCATCTGCCGGCGCATTATGGATCACTTGGTTTGCCCAAAGCAGAGTTTGAGCGCCATATCGCCTATGATATTGGCGCCGCGCAGGTGACCAGGAAGATGAGTAAAATTCTTGGGGTGCCGGCCGTGTTGTCGAAATTCTCGCGGTTGCTGATCGATCCTAATCGTGGTTCAGATGATCCCACCTTGATCATGCAGCTATCGGATGGGGCGATTATCCCGGGAAACGCTAATCTCAGCAAGGACGAGCAAGCAAGAAGGCTCGACCAGTATTATCGCCCTTACCATGAAGCCATCGGGCAGCTTTTGGATCGTTGCGTTAAATCAGGTCGCCCGCCAGCTATTGTCTCGCTGCACAGTTTTACGCAAGAATGGCATGGATCATTGCGCCCCTGGGAAGCGGCGGTGTTGTGGGACAAGGATGCGCGGCTCGTTAAGCCAATGCTCGATTGCCTGCGCCGGGAAACTGATTTCAGTATTGGCGATAACGAACCCTATGCGGGTAATCTTCAGGGCGACACGATGCATCGCCACGGCACGGAGCGCGGGCTGGCCCATGTTCTGGTGGAAATTCGCCAGGATCAGATCAAGGACGCGTCGGGCCAACAAGAGTGGGCGGGGCGGCTTGCTGATATTTTGACACGCATCATGGCAGACCCAGAGCGTGCTCTTGAACTCTCCATTATCAAAAAATAGTGCCGGACTGGTGGATAACCCAGACAGCTTACTTGTAATTCATGGCGCGCTACTTATCCTTGGAAAAAATTTCTAGGGGCTGTCTCTACGCAACCTTCAGCCCCGATCATATTTGGAGGAGTGAACCATGAATGAATCCGTGCCAGGTGGAACCACAGCAGATCAATTGCGGACTGTCATTGAACGTATTGAAAACCTTGAAGAGGAAAAGGCTAACCTGACCGCCGATATACGTGAAATCTATTCGGAAGCCAAAGGCAACGGATTTGACGTCAAGGCTCTGCGAGCGATTGTCCGCATGCGCAAGAAAGACGATCATGAGCGCATGGAAGAAGAGGCGGTTCTGGCAACTTATATGCACGCACTTGGCATGGCAGATCCAGAAGAATAGGGACGCTTTGCTTGCGACCTAACGCTGCGCCATTCTATGCGGTCTGGTGGGAGGTTGAATATTGTGCGTATGCTGGCGGATATTGAGAATGGCCTTGCCCTTGAATTGCTTATCCCACAAGGCGTGAGCATCTCTTGATGAGGGACGGAACTGCATGGGGATATTTTCACTCGAAGCCAGCAACTCATAAACCCGGTCATATTTTGGTTCAACCATGGCGACGAGCAATTTATTTTGCGCGACAGGGGTTGTGGTCATCAGCGGCAGGATCTGGAAGGGGCGATAGGATAATTCGTCAGGATGTTCCTCATCAAAGGCGGGAGCATATGAGACCCGCTCGGTATCAAATGTGGTTTGACGTGCCTGTTGCAATGATGGAGCGGTGAGAGCTTCGTAATTGCGCTGATCTTGTGTAAATTGAGCGACGGCACCAGGCTTGCGACCCTCATTGTTCTTAACGGGTTCTTCGGTGGTCCAGTTGGCGCGTGGGCTGGCACCATTTACCCATAGATTTTGGCTGTGGTTCGAGCGTGCAACCAGTGGTGCTTCTGGGGCAAGTGATGCGAGCTGAACGGTGGCGCTGCGCGTCTGAATGGTTGCGCTACGTGTCATGGCATGTGTAGAACCATTGCCGGTGGGCGGGCTGATGCGATCGGCGCTGGCAAGTCTGTATTGTCCTTTATTGGCCTGAGCAAGCGCGGGTGATGGTATGTTTGCCGCTGGCAAGGCTTTATTGCCGGGCTTATTGATCCATAACCGATTGGCATTGTTGGCGGGTGTTGGGCGTGAGATGCCGGGAATTTCCATGGTGCCATAGCCATTATTCGATAGAGCGGCAAGTGTCACGCTTGGCGTGCGGCTCCGAGATGTTCCATTATTGCGTGGGATGCTGGCATTGGCAAGCAAGGTTTTGGTGCGGCTTTTGCGGGCCAGCGCGGCCAGCCGGACACGGGCTCTCTTGCGATCTTTGGAGTTCAGCGGCCCTCCCGAGCTAGGGCGATGTTTGGTGGTTCCGTGAGGAAATAACATGGCCAGCTGCGTGCGGTTCATGCGGGGCCAGGCGCGCACGCGGGCGGTATCAACATGCACGAAGGGCAGGGCGGATGTGGGATAATAGCCAACGCCGCCGGTTTCCAGTAAGAAGGCGTGTTTGCGGACAGTGCTGACCTTGAGGCCGGGGAAATGGATATCCATGGCGCGTCCGCGTACATGCTGGCTCTTTTTGGCCTGCCCGCCACCCTTGCGGCGCAATCTTCGATTGGTTTTGGCCGAGCGGTGACCAGAGATCACATGAATGGCTTTTTTATATCCAAGTTGCTGCTTCAATTCCCAGACGAGATCGAACAGATGGGGATCCATTTTGGTTGTGACGCTAGTGCGCCAGTCGCGCATCGCCCAGTTGAGTTTTTTCAGACCAGCGGGGAGATATTTGCCATCGCGCTTGAAGGTGACGGTGGTGGTTTCTTTTAGATGGATTTCATAAAGGGTCAGCGTGCGTTCGTCACGCGCCGCATCGGCACCGTTTGGCTGCAACAAAAGACCCGATATAAAAAGGCACCCGCCAGCAGCAATTGCCGTCAGCAAACCCCCGTTCAATCCACGCAAACGTGACCACAAACTCATACCAGTACTTTCAAATATTCCCACGAACGACCAAGCTAGCATATCGGTTTACGCTAGCGGTATCTGCTCCTTTGTTTTGACGAAGAGGGAGTTTCTTTCAAGGAAACAATCTGCACGCCGGTCAGGAGCTTTTTCAGGAAGTCTGTTTACTATATCCTGATCCACTAAATTTACCAAAAAACCACGGTTTTTGCGACTGTGGGCTTCAGTTTTGGTTAGTAAATCGTTAACGTCCATTTATTTTGTACTGGCCTACTATTGAAATCCATTTGGGCAAAACAAAGACGGCAAAGAAGATGTTCTTCTTTGCCGTCTGGTATGTGTTCTATTTGCCTCACCCTTGAGCGAGGCTATGTTGGATCGGTCTGTTTTCGCATTGCTCTAGAAGAGCGAGAAAATGTTGTCGAAAGACGCCTGTTTACGTCTTTGGCGTTGGCGATAGACTCTGACCTTGCGTCTTTTTTGAGCTCTTGTGTTGCGGCCGCCCCAGTATGAAGAGCTGGAGCTATCGTTAAACCACCAGTTCTGATAGTTGTTGCGACGCTCATAATCATCGATACGGGCCACTCTTGGCTCAACTTTTTTCTTGCGCACCTCAGGAAACTTGGCTTTCGCATAGGCAACGCCTTTGGTTGCAGCCGCATAGATGCGGTTGTCATGTCCATAGACATCATTAAAGCTGGTAAGCGTTCCCTTGGCATCCGCCCACAATGTGAAATAGGTGAGGTGGACTGGTATTTTAGTTCTCAGTGTTGTTGGGGCATTTACACTTGAAGACCATTTACGATCCGCCTTGGCTTTTGACCAGCCATTTATTCCATATACCACTTCTGCCAGACGGCGCGGATTTCTGACCCGCACACAGCCATGCGAAAAAGCACGTCGGTTCTTGTTGAACAATGATTTGCTCGGCGTATCATGTAAATAGACGGCATGCTTATTTGGGAAGAGGAATTTTACCCGGCCAAGTGCATTGCGTGGACCTGGTTTCTGGCGGATCCACATACGGCCATTGCGATAACCACCTTCATAGCCATTTGGAATGCGCCCATTCATTTCGTTCCAAATGATTGATTGGGGAATATTCCAGTAGGGATTGAAGACAACCGTTTCCATGACATCAGAAAACACGGGTGTTTTATTGGTATTTTTACCAACAATCACGCGCTCCGTATGGACAACCTTGTTATTTCTTGTCACCCGCACTTTAAATTCGGGAATATTGACCCGGATATGGGTCTTGCCGAGATCGCGCGGCATCCAGCGCCAGCGCTCCATATTGGCGATGATCTGCTTGTAACGGTTTTGCTTGGGAGCATTAAGGGCAAAACGGGTTTTGAGGCCAATGACGCCTTCAGCTTTGAGGCCAGCAGACTTCTGGAACGCCATGACGGCTGTTTCCAGTTTTGCATCATATACTCTTGGATCAATGACCCTATTTTGCACATGTACATTCAGGCGCTTGCGGATCAGCGCAATCTGTGGATGTTTCATGCCATATTTGAGGACGGGGCCACGTGGAATTCTGATCCGTTTGGCGGGATCGCTGGTGGCCGTTTTGGTTTTTGCAAGGGCGGTCATGAGGGCCTTGAATTGCGGATGGCTTGGGTGCTGGGCGACCAGATACTCGCCAGCATTATCCGCATCGGCCAATCCAGCCAGCTTGTCTTTGGCTTTGAACGTTTTAGCCTTGCGATCAAGAAAACGGCTCAATTCGGTTTGATCAAACCGCCCGCCATTGGCATGGCGCATATAGATCAATGCGGCCTGGCTAATCATCAGCTCGGCATTGGCCAGCTCGCCCGCGATCGATCCTTCTCCTTCTCCATCTCCAGACAATACAGGTAGTCGATAGTCTTTAGGATCGAGGCCATATAGACTTGCATTGATCAGCTCATCCATGACTTGCTGGGCACGTTGATTTATGCGCCCGCCGGTAATCCATAGGGTTTCAAAATCGCGCTTGGCATAAAATGCAGCCAAGGCACTGCGATCGCGCAAAGATCTGTTGCGTTTACGATTTTTCGCGGAAAGTTTGATTTTGAGCTTGTCGGAAATCAGATTCTTTGTGGAGAAAGCCGCCACAGCTTCTCCGGGCTGAAAGGCCATTGAGGAACTAATTCCCAGGCCAGTCAGGATCAAAAACCCCGAAACAAACGCTACGCCCTGCGTCTTCTTTAACATGAATACTACCCTTTACTACCCGATATACTATTATATATGGGTACGTCATCACCGCCACAAAAGCCTCTGCATGCAGATTAGCCATATAACCTTGCTTTGAACATGGTTTAGACACAATCAGGCAGGTTTTCTCGTCACTCTGGTGCGAAAGGGGCACAGAGTGCACGTTGGCCTGTGAATAACGTACCTCGACTTGAACAATCCCGCTATTTCAAGTTTCTCCTCCTGCTTACCAATTGCCGCGTCGCACTATTAGTTGCGTCAAATCGACTATTGGTTCATTTTTTGGAACGTCAGCCAATGCTAAGCACTGGCTTCGAGGCCAAATTCGCGCATTTTGCGATACAGCGTCGAGCGCCCGATGCCTAGTTTTTTGGCGATTTCGGTCATGCGTCCGTGATAGCGCCCCAGCGCCAGCCGGATCATGTCGGCTTCCACCTCATCAAGAGGGCGCATATCGCCGCTTTCGGTGAGAATCGGAATGCCGATCTGTGATTTATCGCCGACCTGTGTTTGGTCTTTGGAAAGCTCAATAGTATTGGGCTTGCTACTGGTCTCACCAATCATAGCCGGACCATCGTAGACGGGGCGTTTTTCAACAGGTTTGGGAGCGGCGGGCACTTCAGCTTCAAAGCCTTCCACATGGGCCGCGATCTGCGGAAATTCGTTGATCCCAAGGGTTGGTTTGTCGGCCAGCACCACGGCGCGAAAAATAGCATTTTCCATCTGCCGAACATTGCCCGGCCAAGGATAGCGCCGCATCAATTCCATGGCCTGCTCGCTGATGCCATCGATTTTCTTGCCTTCTTCAAGGGAGAATTTCGAGATGAAATGGCGCACCAGATCAGGAGTATCTTCTACCCGCTCGCGCATGGGCGGGATCATCACGGGGAACACATTCAAGCGATAATAAAGATCTTCGCGGAACTTGCCGTCCTGAACGAGCTTGATCATGTCCTGATTAGTTGCCGAGATGATGCGAATATCAACTTTGACGGGGCGCTTGGCGCCAACGGGGTCGACTTCGCCTTCTTGAATGGCGCGCAAAAGTTTGACCTGAGCTTCGAGCGGAAGTTCGCCGATCTCATCGAGAAACAAAGTGCCACCGTTCGCTTCAACGAATTTGCCGTCGCGCTTTGCAACCGCACCAGTGAAGGCACCTTTCTCATGGCCAAACAAAATGCTTTCGACAAGGTTTTCTGGAATGGCACCGCAATTGACCGTGATAAACGGCTTGCCGGCGCGCTCTGAACAACCCTGGATGGCCCGCGCGATCATTTCTTTACCAACACCGCTTTCCCCTTCGATCAGAACCGGGATATTGGAGCCAGCGGCGCGCTGCCCAAGGTCGACGACGCGATCCATATTGGGGCTTTTGATAATCAGGTCATCAAAGGTCATGGTGCCGGTGGTCTTACGCTTGATGCGTTTGATCTCGACTTCCAGCAGATCTATTTTAAGCGCGTTTTTAAGCGACACTTCAAGACGCTCGGGGCTGACGGGTTTGATGACGAAATCGCTGGCCCCTGCCTGCATGGCCTTGATGGCGGTTTCCATGGAACCATGTGCGGTCTGCACAATCACCGGTGGGCGATTGGGACTATGGCGCATACGATCAAGCACTTCCATGCCGTCCATTTCGGGCATGACAAGATCGAGTAATAGTATGGAAATATTTTCACCGGCACTGCTCTCCAAAATGGAAAGGGCCTCATCGCCACTGGCTGCCGCTTTGGTCTTGTAGCCGAACCGTTTGATGGTTTCGGTCAAAAGACGGCGTTGGACGGGATCATCATCGCAAATCAGAACACACTGGGACATTACATAAATCTCAACTGGTAACAAACACCACAAAAACATTGAGCACATCCAAAATGAGGATATTGGCCGAAAAGCGAAAACAGGTTTCCGGACAAATTGTGCGACAACTCACAAAGAAGCTTACCGCGTCCCGGATTTATATGGGCCGTGTAGGACCCCCGGGGAAACGCGTTAGCTACACACTTGAGACCTATCATGCACAGTTTTGGTTAACGATCGGTAACCAGCAGTCCGATTTCTGGAATATTTCTGGACGAGGTGCTTGATGTATTTGGGCATCCAGCGCACATTAGCCCGATGGTGAAAATGGAATCGTTTAGAGGGATTTGATGAGATGAGTGATGCTGCCAAAATGGATCAAAAGATTGATCTGGGTCAGATGCCAGAATGGAATTTAAGCGACCTTTATCCCGGCACGAAGTCGCCAGAGCTAACAGGCGATCTTGAAAAAGCGGCTAGCGAAGCGATCAAATTTCAAGAGGATTGGCAAGGCAAGCTCGAAGAGATTGCAGCGGGCGAGCAGGGTGGTCAAAAACTTGCAAATGTCATTGCGATCTATGAAGATATGGGAGACCTGATCGGGCGTATCGGCTCTTATGCCGGATTGCTTTATGCGGGCAATAATGAAGACCCTGAAACGGCAAAATTCTACGGTGATACGCAGGAAAAACTCACCAATATTTATAACAGCCTGTTGTTCTTCGAGCTTGAATTTAACCGTATTGACGATGCGGTTATGGACAAGGCTCTGGACGCCAAGGAGCTTACGCATTACCGCCCGTGGATTGATGAGCTGCGCAAGGAAAAGCCTTATCAGCTGTCCGACGAGCTGGAAAAACTGTTCCACGAAAAATCGATAACTGGACGCGGTGCCTGGAACCGCTTGTTCAATGAAACCATGACGAGCCTTCGCTTTGAAGTGGATGGGGAACAGTTGGCGCTGGAAGCCGCGCTCAATCTACTCTCTGACCCAGATGGTGACAAGCGTCGCAAGGGTGCCAAGGCGATCTCGAAAGTGCTGGGAGAAAATATCCGGCTGTTTTCACTTATCACCAACACATTGTCCAAAGATGTAGAAATATCCAATCGCTGGCGCGGTTTCAAGGATATTGCCGATAGCCGCCATCTGGGTAATCGCGTTGAAAAAGAAGTAGTGGATGCGTTAGAGACCGCAGTGGTCGATGCCTATCCGCGCCTGTCGCATCGCTATTATGCCTTGAAAGCCAAATGGTTTGGGCAAGAAAAGCTGGATTTTTGGGATCGCAATGCGCCATTACCGATGGATAGCAACCGCGTTTACACTTGGGTGGAAGCGCGCGAAACCGTGCTGCAGGCCTATGATGGTTTTGCTCCCGAAATGGCGCAGATTGCCGAGCCGTTTTTCGACAAGGGCTGGATTGATGCGCCCGTGCGCAAGGGCAAGACTCCCGGCGCTTTCTCGCACCCGACCGTGCCCAGCGCCCATCCCTATATCCTGCTCAACTATCTGGGTAAACCGCGTGACGTGATGACCCTCGCCCATGAGCTTGGCCACGGCGTGCATCAGGTGCTGGCCGCCGGGCAGGGACCACTAATGGCGCAAACACCTTTGACTCTCGCCGAAACCGCTTCCGTATTTGGCGAAATGTTGACCTTTCGGGCCCTGCTCGACAAGGCTAAAACAAAGACCGAGCGCAAAGTAATGATCGCTGGCAAGGTCGAGGACATGATCAACACCGTTGTGCGCCAGATCGCTTTTTACTCGTTCGAGCGTAAATTGCACACCGAACGCAAATCAGGCGAACTGACCTCAGAGCGCATTGGCGAACTGTGGATGAGCGTACAAGCAGAAAGCCTTGGCCCCAATATTCGCTTGCATGAAGGCTATGAAAACTATTGGGCCTATATCCCCCATTTCATCCATTCGCCGTTTTATGTTTACGCCTATGCGTTTGGCGATTGCCTGGTGAACTCGCTCTATGCAGTTTATCAAAATACCGAAGAGGGTTTTGCGGAAAAATATTTCGACATGCTGCGCGCCGGTGGCTCCAAGCACCATAAAGAACTGCTGGCCCCGTTTGGGCTCGATGCGTCCGATCCCGCCTTTTGGGGCAAGGGCCTAAGCATGATCGAAGGGCTGATTGATGAGCTGGAATCAATGGAAGAGGATGCGTGATCAATTTCAAATTGATGCACTTCTTACTCCTTCTTCCCACGGGGAAGAGAGTTGGGGTGAGAAAAGAAATGTCCTGCGCGGACAGCGTTTAAGGGACGCGTCCCTTAAAAATCCCGATTTTTTTGGGGAAGTAGCTATGAAGAGATTTAGCGTCATTGTCGGACGGTTTTTGCTAACCCCGCCCGACATTTGGAGCGCTCAGCTACCGCGACGGACAGGTCGGCTCGCGGGGGCTGATGTGGGCGCGCTGTCGGAGTAGCCTTTGTCGGCATTGGAAGCGCCGCAGGCATTGAGCGCCATTCCGGCAACCGCGATCACTAGTATGGTAGCGGCCACTTTGATGGTCCCGTTGGTCTTATTCATTATGTTCCCCTGTTGGTTGTTTTTATGTTTCGATTTTTATCCACGCTAAGCCCGTTGCGCTCGGATCTGCTCCGTATGCTGCGAGCTTTGGTGAGAGTAATAACATCGCTCCAACGAGGCCAATCAAGTCTTGGTGACATTCGTGTGATTTAAAGTCTGGGGGAAGAGTTGAGCCATGAACAAGAGACTGCTTTTCTGGATTTGTGCCGCCCTCACCGCTTTGGTCTATGGCATCATGGTAGTTTGGTCTTTACCAATTATTTTGGCTGATGCCGAAGGTCTTTTACCCTTTGATTTGCGCCCACTGGGTTATTCCCATGATCAGACAAAAAGTTTTTTGGCGGCTTTGTCCGCTGATGGGACAAGATTTTATCAAACGACACAACGAGCCTTGGATACGGCGTTTCCCATTCTTGAAGCGCTGAGCCTTGGCGGGGCCATTTTTATTTTGCTACCGGACCGTTTGGGAGCGAAGCGTTTTTTTATTGCCCTATTGGTGCTCCCCGGATCAGTATTTGATCTGCTGGAAAATGCCGGCAGTTGCGGCTTTGTTACGGGCTGGGAGCAGCGGAATTACGCCTGAAATGGTGGCGCAGGCCAGCTCTTATACGCAGTTGAAATCTGCTTTTGTGACGCTCTCAATAGTCATTTTGTTATCTGCCCTTGTCACATGGTGGCTCCGACGACGTACCGATTGAATTGGGTGTTGGAGAGGGGGACGAGTTGTTTCTCATTAAGACACCGGATGGTATCAAGATCAGCAACCCTGATGAGAAGTTCAAAAAGACCATGGAAAATGCAAAAAAGTGCATGGACGAATATAGCGAAACTTTCAAGGTATTGGCTAAATAGTCTGAATGCTGCACTAACACACCCACACATATCCCATCAATTCGGGTTCCAAGGGCTCGCCCTTGGTGCAAGCCGCATGGGGCTGCCGCGCGGCGAGCGCATTTTCTTTATGATTAAGGCCGCACTTGTCCATTGCGATGCAATACATATTTGAACGAGATCAGCTATGCGCGCTTGCTTATTCCGCCTTATCCGAGGGTTCGGGTTGCATGAATTCTGATGCGTAATCAAGAGCGGCGAGTAAGTCTTCAGGCTTGAGTTCGGGATGTTCAATGAGCACATCATCGAACGAGCGCACGGCTCCAAGCTTATGGATAAGCATCTCGACGGTAATGTCGGTTCCTTTGATGTAAGGTTTACCTTGCCAAAGGTCGGGGTCGGTGGCTATGCGAGGGTGAGACATGTGTACTCCAGTGTTCAATCTGATTGTCATTTTTAATTAAAGTCGCAGAGCAGGTTCGTGCGAACGGTGCGTTACAGGGCTTTTTATGAGCGTAGGGCCAGACAGCGGGGTTAGATAATTGGCCCTAACACGCTTTATTCATACTTTATCAAAATGGGTTCCAAGGGCTTGCCTTTGGTGCCTGCTGCACAAGCAGCCCGCGCGGCGCGCGCATTGATTTTAGACCGGCCGCACCTGTCCATTGCCGTGCACGACATATTTAAACGAGGTCAACTGTTCGACCCCGATGGGGCCGCGCGCGTGCATGCGTCCCGTCGCGATACCGATTTCGGCGCCCATGCCAAATTCTCCGCCATCGGCGAACTGGGTTGAGGCGTTGTGCATGACGATGGCGCTATCCACCTCATTGAGGAAAGTGGCCACCGCGACAGGATCCTCGGCAATAATACATTCCGTATGATGAGAGCTATAGCGCTCGATATGGGCGATGGCCCCCGCAACGCCATCGACGCATTTGATGGATATGATGGCGTCGAGATATTCGGTTGACCAGTCGTTTAATTTCACCGGGATGATGCGCTGATCTATGAGACCCACGGTTTCATCACCGCGCACTTCGCACCCGGCCTCCAGCAGTGCTGTGACGATGGGAAGCAGTTTTTCTTTGGCGCCATTGCGATCCATCAACAGTGTTTCGGTAGCACCGCAAACGCCGGTGCGTCTCATTTTTGCATTGAGAACGATGGCAAGCGCCATCGCGGGATCTGCGGAGGCGTCAATATAGGTATGGACGAGGCCCTCGAGATGGGCGTACACCGGTACGCGCGCTTCTTGTTGGACACGATTAACCAGGCTTTTGCCGCCACGGGGTACAATGACATCTATATTACCTTCAAGGCCAGTGAGCATTGCGCCAACGGCGGCCCGGTCAGTGGTTGGCACCATCGCGATGGCGGCGCTTGGCAGGGCGGCATGGTGCAGTCCGGCCAGCAAGCACTGATGAATGGCATTACTGGAATGAAAACTGTCGGAGCCGCCACGCAAGATACAGGCATTGCCAGCTTTCAGGCATAATGCGCCA
Source organism: Alphaproteobacteria bacterium (assembly GCA_024280895.1). Lineage (GTDB taxonomy): Bacteria > Pseudomonadota > Alphaproteobacteria > Rhizobiales > JAKIUO01 > JAKIUO01. Next base: position 46,652 of record JAJRPI010000039.1, read on the forward strand.
GCATCGGCGGTAACATTGGGACGGCTTTCATAGATGATGGCGATGACACCAAGCGGGGTGCGTACGCGCGAAATTTCCAATCCGTTGGGACGGCGCCATTCGGCGAGCAGCTCGCCAACGGGATCAGCCAATTCAGCGATAGCTTCAAGGCCAGTGGCCATGCCATTGATACGATCTGGATCGAGCATCAAGCGATCTTTCAGCGCATCAGACATATTGTTTTGGGTGGCAATTTCCATGTCTTTGGCATTGGCGGCAAGAATGAGTTCAGCCTGATCACGAATAGCGGCGGCGGCGGCCAGTAGCGCGTCATTTTTCTTTTGCGTTGTGGCAATGGCCAGCATGCTGGCGGCCGAGCGCGCTTTACGCCCCACATCGAGCATGAGCGCGGCGATATCGCCTTCGCTCATTTGGCTGTGCGTGGCAACTTGTGGTGCCTGGGGGATGTCTTGCGTCACGTCACTTATTCCTGTGCTTATCATTGATTAAGATATTATCGAGTGTTTTGACACGTTTTTCAAGTAGTTGTACGCGTGCAGCGGCTCGTTTAATACCGCAGCGGTCAATGGCAATGGAGGCGCCTTTTAAGGAGGGCATAATGTGGGCCTCCCATTCGCAGTCTTTGGGCACCAGTTTTTGCCACAAAGAGTGGCTCTTGGCGATGGCTTCACTCCAGCGAATTTTCTTGTAACGGCTATAGTTTTTGTGACCGCCCACCATGCCCAGTAATTTGTCGACCAGAATGTCAGTTCTTTTTTGCAGAATTTCATATTGTTGCAAAAGGCAGCGGTGTAGATGAAATCGGTTCTCGCCGCTTTTTTGTTCGCATTGAGCGACCATTTGTCCAGCCACAAGATTTGCTTGGCCGTCAGCTGCGCGCACTGGCGTTACGACCATGATGACAAAAGGCAAGAGCAGTAAGAAGTGACGAATGGACATGTTTCCAGCCTTGTTACAAAATGATTTTTTGCAATCTAACAGCTGCTCGGCAAATAAAAAAGGTGAAACGAGCTTGTCGTTTCACCTTCTTCATTTTCCAGGTCTCTTTTGTAAAGAGGTATTTTACGCTATTTTTACAACTCGATTGAGGGATTTACTACGCTCTACGAGGGATCTTGTTTGCCTTGATTTTTAGGCAATTTTGACCGAGGCCACGGCTTCCATGCCATGTTCTGGATCGGAAATCATTGTGTTGAGGCAGGCCAGGGCTGCATCGAGGTGCGATAGCGCATCTTCGTCTGTGATGCTATCATCAAACAAAGCGGTTTGGGCTTTATCGAGATGAGCTTCGGCGCTTTTGCGCAGCTCGGAAAGTTCTTCCATGCTGATGCGTACGTTTTCACCGGGCATCATGTTATCATTGTGAGCCATTAAATAAACCTCCATTTACATAGCATTTTACAAAGCGGGGCTCGCTTGCGTTCCATTTAACCTAGTCTTGCAAGCTTAAAGAGCGGTTAATTACCGTCTCGAAATGAGATCTGGTATATTTTGCGCTTCAGCAGATATTGACTTACGATCTGGTATAAAGCACAGAGACGTTAACCTTCTGGTAACTTGCTTGCGTCTAAATGAGAACAAAGGACGTACGAAATGGTGCCAGAGCCTTCTCTAACCCAAAACTTCCTTATTATAAGTAGGGTTCAAATAGTAAGAACGGATTGAAGATCGATTATGGCAGGCCATTCAAAATTCAAAAATATCATGCACCGCAAAGGTGCACAGGACAAAAAGCGCTCAAAGCTGTTTTCCAAACTGGCGCGTGAAATCACTACCGCTGCCAAGATGGGCGTCCCGGACCCTGACAGTAATGCGCGTTTGCGTCTGGCCATCAAGGCGGCGCGCTCCCAGTCAATGCCCAAGGACAATATTGAGCGGGCGGTTAAAAAATCACAAGAAGCTGGCGGCGATAATTTCGAAGAAGTGCGCTATGAGGGATTTGGAATTGGCGGTGTTGGCGTCATCGTCGAAGCCCTGACCGATAACCGCAACCGCACCGCTTCAGACGTGCGCGCGACTTTTGCGAAAGCTGGCGGCAATCTGGGGGAAACAGGGGCCGTCTCGTTTAGCTTTGATCGCCTTGGCTGTGTAACTTACCCAACCGAGACCGCATCCGCTGATGATATGTTTGAAGCGGCGATTGAAGCCGGGGCTGAGGATTGCGAATCGAGCGATGAAGGCCATGCGCTTTATTGCGAGGTCGATCATTTGCATGATACGGCCCAGACTTTGGAAGACAAATTTGGGGAAGCGGAAGAGGTCAAGATCATCTGGCGTCCCCAGAATAATATCGACCTGGACGACGAAAAAGGCGAGAAGCTTTTGCGCCTGCTCGATGCTTTGGAAGAAAACGAAGACGTGCAAAATGTCTACGCGAATTTCGAAGTGTCCGACGGGCTGATTGAAAAAATGAGTTCCTGACTGCTCAATCATGTAGGGCGCAATGAATTGCGCCGTTGGTGACGATCGGCTGGTGCCGGAGAAAGCAGTTAGGCAGCGCGGCGCAATGAATTGCGCCCTACAATCGGGTACTGGGGGAGCGACTATTGTGACTGTAAGAATTATTGGGATTGATCCGGGTTTACGAAAAACCGGTTGGGGCATTATTGAAACCGATGGTATGCGCCTGACTTATCTGGCTTGTGGCACCATTCGATCTGACGCCTCGCAAGCTCTCTCGGATCGCTTGATGAGTGTCTATAAAGGCCTTGCCATTCCGCTGGCCGACTGGAAACCAACAGAAGCTGCCGTCGAGCAAACCTTTGTCAACAAAAACGGGCAAAGTACCTTGAAACTGGGACAGGCGCGCGGTGTTGCTATGGTGGTGCCCGCCATGTGCGGCTTGAAAGTCGCGGAATATTCCGCCACGCAGGTCAAGAAAACAGTGGTCGGTACGGGACGGGGCGACAAGAAACAGATCGGCGCCATGATCTCGTTTCTATTGCCCAAAGCCAAACCAGACAGCGAAGACGCCGCCGATGCGCTGGCCATCGCCATCACCCATGCTCACCACCGCAAAGTGCAAGATCTCAAAATGCGGGTCTGCGCGTAAGAAATGCGCTCGCCGCGCGGGCAGCCTATGCAGCTGGCACCAAAGGCGAGCCTTTGGAAACCGTTTGATATGAATTGGGGCTGGTTTGGGAACGGCACATAAAAAAAATGTGTCATCCTCGCGCAGGCGAGGATCCATACGCCGCAGCTTTGAAAACTGTTTGAGGGGCCAGAGCCAAACGACAGATCAGGGGATATGGATCCCAGCCTCCGCTGGGATGACAAGGGGGGCGTGGAAATGACACTGATGAAAACCACCACAAATGGTTTCCAAAGGTTCGCCTTTGGTGCGAGCTGCCCGCGCGGCAAGCGCAAGTCGTGGAACGGTTTTTAAGGGGAACGATATGATCGGAAAACTCAAAGGTCTTGTTGATGACACCGGCATGGACTGGGCCATTATCGACGTCAATGGCGTTGGCTATGAGGTGCATTGTTCGCCGCGTACGTTGGCAGCATTGCCCGCCAAGGGTGAGGCTGTCGAGATACATATTGAAACCCACGTGCGTGAAACAGAAATGAAGCTGTTCGCCTTTACCAGCAAAATGGAACGCGAATGGTTTCGCTTGTTGCAATCCGTGCAAGGCATTGGCGCGAAAGTAGCGCTGGCCGTGCTTGGCACCATGAGCCCGCATGACCTCGCCAACGCCATCGCCATGCGTGACAAGGCGGCGATCACCAAAACACCCGGCGTTGGTCCAAAAGTCGCGCAGCGCTTGTTAATCGAGCTTAAAGACAAGGTGCCCTCATTGGGCCCGATTGGATCAGGCCCCTTGGAAGTTGGTGCCGGTCCCGTAGAAGGGCTGGCCGCCGCAGACGCCGTTTCAGCGCTGACAAATCTTGGCTATACGCCGATAAAAGCATCAGATGCCATCGCCACCGCCATGCGTGATGCTGGCGACAAGGCCACGGCCAGCGAGCTGATCCGCCTCGGGCTGAAAGTGTTGGCAGGGTGAATAGTTTTTTGTTATTGAGATATGTTGGCAAACATATTTTTCTCAGACAGTAAACTGTAGATGAGAGAGAAAGGCAAATGTGAATAAGTATGAAAGAGATTATAACTATAATTCTGGCCGTCATTGGACTAATAGCTAATGCACTAACTTTATGGTCGTACGGATCAGGTCAAATTTCAGTTAATAGCACGCACCCTATATTGGGTAGTCCTTTCATTATAATCACTATTTCCATAGCAGTTATCGCTTACTCAGTTTTTCTACTCGCGTTCTCCATAGAGCAAAAAATGAGAGAGAAGCGCTCAATCGATTCGAGAAAATATCAGCAGGTTAAAGATAGCGCTCTTGGCGTGATAATAGGTCTAACATGGGTACCATCATGTTTTATTTGGATGGTAGCTTCGTGGAATATACTTCCTAGCGATCCACCAGCGAAACAAATGTTTTTTGGCTTCGTTGCGCTATTCTTTTTGTTTATGGGCAC
>JAJRPI010000040.1 GCA_024280895.1 Alphaproteobacteria bacterium
AAATGGTGATGCCTGGTGATAATATCACGGTTGAAGTTGATCTGATTGTGCCGATTGCCATGGAAGATGGCCTGCGCTTTGCGATCCGCGAAGGTGGCCGTACTGTTGGCGCCGGCGTCGTTGCAAGTATTATTGAATAAAGACAAGAGAAGACATTTGGGGGCCGCTTATCTGGCCTTCCTTTTTCTTCAAAGGAAAGACTGAAACAAAATGCATAGTCAGAATATCCGTATTCGTCTTAAGGCGTTTGACCACAGAGTTCTTGATGCTTCGGCAAAAGAGATCCTCAACACGGCCAAGCGTACCGGTGCTCAAGTCAGGGGTCCAATCCCCCTGCCGACACGGATCGAAAAGTTTACGGTTAACCGTTCACCACATGTGAACAAGAAAAGTCGTGAGCAATTTGAAATGCGCACCCATAAAAGGTTGCTGGATATTATTGACCCGACGCCGCAAACAGTAGACGCGCTGATGAAGCTCGATCTGGCTGCCGGTGTTGATGTAGAGATCAAACTGTAGAGTTTGCCTGAAATATTTGTCAGAGAACAAGAGGAATGGACCGATGCGGTCAGGACTTATAACAAAGAAAATCGGCATGAGCCGGGTGTTTACAGATGAGGGGGAGCATATTCCCGTCACTGTACTTCAGCTCGATAATTGTCAGGTTGTTGCGCAGCGTACAGTGGATAGCAATGGCTATACGGCCGTGCAGCTGGGCGTTGGTACTGCCAAGGTCAAGAATGTCAACAAGGCTCAGCGCGGACATTTCGCCAAGGCTAAAGTTGAGCCAAAGCGCAAACTCGCAGAATTTCGCGTCAGCGAAGATAATCTCATTGAAGTTGGTGCCGAGATTACCGCAGACCATTTTGTCAAAGGGCAATATGTGGATGTGACTGCGACCTCGATTGGTAAAGGTTTTGCCGGTGCTATGAAGCGTCATGGATTTGGCGGCCTGCGCGCCTCGCATGGTGTTTCGATCTCACATAGATCGCATGGTTCAACCGGACAATGTCAGGATCCTGGCAAAGTCTTTAAGGGCAAGAAAATGGCCGGTCACATGGGTGCAACAACAATCACCACCCACAATCTGACCATTGTCGATACTGATGTCGATCGCGGTATTATCCTTGTCAAAGGCGCTGTTCCAGGTGCCAAAGGTGGATGGGTGACACTTTGTGACGCTGTCAAAAAAGCGCTTCCCAAAGATGTCCCAACGCCAGCCGCTATTCGTGGCGCAAATGGTAGCGGCGATGAACCAGCCGCAAAAGCTGATGTGAGCGTAGAGGGAGCTGGTGATGAAAGCTGATATAACCACACTCGATAACAAGAAAGCTGGTTCGATTGAGCTGCTGGACGCCGTTTTTGGCCTCAAGCCACGCCCAGACCTTCTGCATCGTATGGTTCGCTACCAATTGGCCAAGCGCCAGGCTGGTACGCATAAAACCAAGGGTCGCGCTGAAATTCAAGGTTCGACCAAGAAATTTGTTCGTCAAAAGGGCTCTGGTGGAGCGCGTCATGGTAACAGAAAAGCTAACCTGTTTCGTGGTGGTGGTAAATCCTTTGGACCTGTTGCACGCTCGCACGCAAGTAAATTGCCAAAAAAGGTAAGAGCTCTTGCTCTTCGTCACGCGCTTTCTGCAAAGGTCGTGGCAAATGAATTGATCGTGCTCGACAAGGCATCTGTTAGCGAGCCCAAATCTAATACTCTGCGCAAGCAGCTGGAAGGATTGGGTTTGACCTCGGCGCTGATAATTGACGGCTCAACACTGGAGGAAAACTTTTCTCTGGCTGCTCGCAATATCCCACGCGTCGATGTGTTGCCGATTGAGGGTATCAATGTTTACGACATTCTGCGCCGTGAAAAACTCGTACTGACCACCGAAGCGGTGAGTGCGCTAGAAAAACGCTTTAGCAGCGACAAGGGCGAGGGTTAAGGGTGATGAGCAACGAAGCCAAGAAATATGATGTCATTCTCGCACCGGTTGTGAGTGAGAAATCGACGCTTTTGTCAGAATTTAACCAGGTGATGTTCAATGTTGCCGGTTGGTCGACGAAGCCACAGATCAAGGAAGCAGTAGAAAAACTGTTTGAAGTCAAGGTTGAGGCCGTTAACACGCTCAACCGTAAGGGTAAAACCAAGGTATTCAAAGGGCGCAAAGGGCGTCAAAACGATACCAAGTTTGCCATTGTTACTCTGAAAGATGGCGAGCGCATCGACATCACATCAGGTATTTAGTTTTTGCGCGATCAGCCTCGCCCTGTTGTTTGGGGCACGGGATATAGCATCGCTTAATCGATTGAGGAGTGCATTTAGATGGCACTGAAGACATTCAATCCAACAACACCGGGCCGTCGTGGGCTGGTACTTGTTGACCGCAGTGGACTGTGGAAGGGCAAGCCCGTCAAGAAATTGACTGAAGGCTTGACCGGCAGTGGTGGGCGGAATAATCATGGCCGCGTTACGGCAAGACGTCGTGGTGGTGGGCATAAGCGCACCTATCGTATGATTGACTTCAAACGTCGTAAAATGGATATGTCGGCCGTTGTTGAACGGATTGAATATGATCCTAATCGCACCGCCTTTATCGCCCTCATTCGTTATGAAGATGGTGAGCTGTCTTATATTCTTGCGCCACAAAGAGTAAGCGTTGGCGATCAGGTTGTATCTGGTGAAAAAGTCGATGTGAAGCCTGGCAACGCCATGCCCATTCGCTCTATTCCGATCGGTACGCTGATCCATAATGTGGAAATGAAAGCAGGCAAGGGCGGACAATTGGCCCGTGCTGCAGGTAGCTTTGTGCAGCTTGTTGGCCGCGATGCCGGTTATGCGATTTTGAGACTGAAATCAGGTGAGCAACGCCGGGTTCGTCATGAATGTATGGCAACCATTGGCGCTGTATCAAACCCGGATCACGGCAATATCAAGCTTGGTAAAGCGGGACGTAACCGCTGGGCTGGTAAAAGACCCTCTGTTCGTGGTGTGGCGATGAACCCGGTGGATCATCCTCATGGCGGCGGCGAAGGTCGTACCTCTGGTGGTCGCCATCCGGTGTCTCCCTGGGGCAAGCCAACCAAGGGTAAGCGCACACGTTCAAATCGTGCCACTGATAAATATATCGTTCGCTCGCGGCACATGAAGAAGAAGCGCCGTTAGCACATTGGATCAAGAGGTTGACTCTTGGTTCAAACACAAGAATTCGCAAGAGACCGGGCTGTCGGCATTAGCCCCTAAAGATGGTCTCGAGATTTGGTAAGGAGAAAGAGCTAGTGACCCGTTCAATCTGGAAAGGTCCGTTTGTTGATGGCTATATGCTTAAAAAAGCAGCGGCCGCTCGCGAAAGTGGGTCCAATGCAATTATCAAGGTCTGGAGTCGTCGCTCTACGATCCTGCCACAGTTTGTTGGGCTGACATTTGGTGTTCATAACGGCCGCAAGCATATACCGGTCAATATTAATGAAGATATGATTGGTCATAAATTTGGTGAGTTTGCGCCGACCCGGACGTTTTTCGGGCATGAGGCGGACAAGAAGGCAAAGAGGAATTAAGATGGGGAAGCGTAAACGCGAAAGACAGCTTGCTGACTATGAGGCGAAAGCCGTAACGCGTAATATCCGCACCAGCCTGCAAAAGCTTAATCTTGTTGCCCAGATGATCCGTGGCAAAAAAGTCAGTGTCGCTATTAACGAGTTGACATTTTCTCGCAAACGGATCGCCAAAGATGTTTTGAAGACCCTTAATTCAGCTATTGCCAATGCTGAAAATAATCACGGCCACGATATTGATAATCTGATCATATCTGAGGCTTTTTGTGGAAAAAACCTGGTCATGAAACGCTGGAAACCACGTGCTCGTGGTCGGGTAGCAAGAATTTTGAAGCCGTTTTCAATGCTGACCATCATCGTCAAAGATGTGGAAATGGCCAATGAGGAGAATGCCTGATGGGACAAAAAGTTAATCCAATCGGTATGCGCCTTGGCATTAACCGTACTTGGGACAGTCGCTGGTTTGCTGATGGAGAAGAATATAGCAAATTGCTGCATGAAGATTTGAAAATTCGTGATTTCGTCATGGAAGATCGTCGTCGTGCTGGTATCTCCAAGGTGATCATTGAGCGACCACACAAGAAGTGCCGCGTGACTATCCATACAGCGCGCCCTGGTGTGTTGATTGGTAAAGCTGGTGCTGATATTGCCAAGCTAAACCAGAAGCTGTCGAAATTTACCGATAGCGACGTGCATGTGAATATTGCTGAGATCCGCAAGCCTGAAATTGATGCGACATTGGTTGCCGAAGGCATTGCACAGCAACTCGAACGTCGTGTGGCATTCAGACGGGCCATGAAACGTGCCATGCAGTCGGCGCAACGTCTTGGTGCTCTGGGCATTCGGATTAATAGCTCTGGTCGTTTGGCTGGTGCTGAAATTGCTCGCATGGAATGGTATCGTGAAGGTCAGGTGCCTTTGCATACGCTGCGTGCTGATATCGATTATGGTACGGCTTTGTCGAAGACTGCTTACGGTATTATCGGCCTGAAAGTGTGGATCTATAAAGGTGAAATCCTTGAGCATGATCCCATGGCTCAGGAAAACCGTGCCAAGAAGATGCAAGAAGGCGGCGGCGGTGGCCGTGGTCGTCCAGGTGGTGGTCGTGGTCGTCCAGGTGGCCCGCCAAGACGCTAGAACGTGAACAGGGCCTTCGATCAGAAAGCTCGAACGATGATAATGTGAAACGATGACCTGGCAGGTGTCGTGATTTGAGGAAAGCAAGATGCTACAACCGAAACGGACCAAGTTCCGTAAGATGTTTAAGGGGCGGATCAAGGGCAATGCCAAGGGTGGCACCAGCTTGAACTTTGGCGGCTATGGCCTGAAAGCCCTTGAGCCTGAGCGGATTACCTCTCGTCAAATCGAGGCAACCCGTCGCGCCATTACACGTCATATGAAAAGACAGGGCCGTGTTTGGATCCGGATTTTTCCAGATGTGCCTGTCACCAAGAAGCCAACCGAAGTCCGTATGGGTAAAGGTAAGGGGTCTGTGGAATTTTGGGCTGCCAAGGTAAAACCAGGACGTATCATGTTTGAAATCGATGGTGTCTCGGACGCAGTGGCGCGCCAGGCGCTGACTTTGGGAGCCGCAAAGCTGCCGATCAAGACACGTATTGTTCGCCGTTTTGGTGCTTAAGGCCAAGCGGATCTATTTATATTGGAGCGCCCAGCAGGCGTTTTGAGGAGACGAGTTATGAAAAACTCAAAAATATTACAAGAGCTGAAAGACATGACGGTCGATCAACTCGGTGATGAAATGATCAAGTTGAAGAAAGAGCAGTTCAATCTGCGCTTTCAGCAAGCGACCGGTCAGCTCGAGAATACAGCACGGATGCGTCAGGTACGCCGCACCGTCGCGCGTATTCAGACACTGGTCAAACAAAAGCAGTCATCTGTAGAGGCCTGAACCTTATAGATAAAGGCCTTTTAGGAATTGGAATTAGATTATGCCGAAACGAATTTTGCAAGGTGTTGTAGTATCAGACAAGAGCGACAAAACGATTGTCGTAAAAGTTGAGCGCCGCTTCACCCATCCCTTGTTCAAGAAAACTGTTCGTCGCTCCAAGAATTACAAGGCGCATGACGAAAAGAATGTCCACAAGCAAGGGGATATGGTGAAAATCGAAGAATGTGCTCCCATATCAAAGCACAAAAGATGGACGGTTCTTGACGGATAGGCCGTCGAAAACCTGAATTGAGCGAACCAGATATTTTGAGAACCTTGGTCCTCACTATTCTGGATCAAACCTGAATTAGATGAAACGGCTGGATTAGGGTCCGTTTGAAGAGCGATGGCGAGAGCCTCAAGCTGTCAAATGATCGAAATTTAAAAGCCCGCAAGAAAATACGAGAATTGTCATGATACAGATGCAAACCAATCTTGATGTTGCCGACAATTCGGGTGCAAGGCGTGTTCAGTGCATTAAGGTACTGGGTGGATCAAAACGCAAATACGCATCCGTTGGTGATATTATCGTGGTCTCCGTGAAGGAAGCCATTCCTCGCGGCAAGGTCAAAAAAGGCCAGGTCATGAAAGCTGTTGTTGTGCGCACCGCGCATCCGGTACGGCGCGCAGATGGCAGTTCGATCCGTTTCGATCGCAATGCCGCTGTGATGATCAATGCCCAGGGTGAACCTGTCGGCACTCGTATTTTTGGCCCAGTAACCCGCGAACTTCGCGGTCGCAAACATATGAAAATCGTTTCATTGGCACCGGAGGTGATCTAATGGCTATGAAATTTAAAAAAGGCGACAAGGTCATTGTGACCACGGGTCGTGACAAGGGACAAGCTGGATCAATCCTTAAGATGCTGCGCGACGAAAATCGTGCCATCGTACAAGGAGTGAATATGGTCAAGCACCATCAAAAGCAGACACAGACAGATGAGGGTGGCATCATTTCGAAAGAAGCCTCTATTCATCTTTCAAATTTGATGCATGTAGACCCAACAGATGGAAAGCCCACAAGAGTAGGCTTTAAAATATTGGAAGACGGACGCAAAGTGCGTTTCGCCAAGCGTTCAGGAGAAGTAATCGATGGCTGAGACATATGTTCCTCGTATGAAGCAGCATTATAATGCTGTCGTGCGGGACGAGCTGATAAAAGAATTCAGCTTAAAAAACGTCATGCAGGTGCCCAAACTTGAGAAGGTTATTCTCAATATGGGTGTTGGCGCTGGTGTTGATGATAAGAAAAAGGTCGCGGTTGCGGCTGATGCCCTGTCGTTGATCGCAGGACAAAAGTCGATTATCACGCGTTCTCGCAAGTCGATTGCTGGTTTTAAGTTGCGTGAAGGCATGGCCGTTGGCACGAAAGTTACGCTGCGCAAAAACCGCATGTATGAATTTATTGATCGTCTGGTACACATCGCCATGCCACGTATCCGGGATTTTCGGGGATTGAACTCCAAGAGTTTTGATGGACGCGGTAATTTTGCCATGGGTATCAAAGAGCATATTGTTTTTCCCGAAATCGATTATGACAAGGTCGACCAGATACTCGGGATGGATATCATCGTTTGTACAACGAGCGATAATGATGATGAGGCAAGAGCCTTGTTAAAGGGATTTGACTTTCCGTTCAATGACTAAGCATTGATCTAAGACGTGGTTGGAACGGGTTTGAAAGTGAAAAAGAGCATTGCTCTTTCAAGGAGGATTGAATGGCGAAACAAAGCGCTATTGAGAATAACCGCAAAAGACAGAGGCTAGTCGTTGCCTATGCTGCTCGTCGTGCGAGCTTAAAAGCGATCGTGATGGATCGCACCAAACCGGCGGAAGAGCGCTTCAAGGCGCAGCTCAAATTGGCGACATTACCACGCAATTCTTCGAAATCGCGTGTTCGCAATCGCTGTGAACTAACCGGACGGCCTAGAGGCTTCTACCGGAAAATGAAAATTTCTAGTATCGCCCTGCGGGACCTGGCTTCAAATGGCCAGCTTCCCGGTATGGTCAAATCTAGCTGGTAGAAGGGAGACGTATTATGACAATGACTGATCCCTTGGGAGATATGCTGACACGTATCAGGAACGCCCAGATGAGGAAAAAAGGCAAGGTGAAAACGCCTGCTTCAAAACTTCGCGGTAATGTTCTGGACGTGCTGCAAAAAGAAGGTTTTATCCGTGGATATTCGCAGACCGAATATGAAGGCGGAAAATCTGAATTTGAAATCGAGTTGAAATATTATGATGGTGAACCCGTCATTCGCTCGATCACACGGATCTCGAAACCTGGACGTCGCGTTTATTCTTCGGTGAAGAATATTCCAACGGTTGCCAACGGTCTTGGTGTATCCATTCTTTCAACTCCGCGCGGTGTGATGTCCGATCATGATGCGCGTGAGAATAATGTTGGCGGCGAGGTGCTTTGCAGCATTTTCTAGCCTTATAACCTTGATCGATATTGAAAGCGATTATCGATCGAGGGGCAGGGCGACTATCTTAGAGGTTTTTGAATTATGTCTCGTATCGGAAAAAAAGCAGTACCGATCCCCGACGCGGCAACGGCCAGTGTCGATGGTCGTACGGTCACCGTGAAAGGTCCCAAAGGCGAACTTTCCGCTGTTATGGTAAGAGAAGTGCTTGCCAAACTGACAGATGGTGGAGTGCTCATAGAGCCGATCAATAGCTCTAAGCGCGCGCGCTCCATGTGGGGCATGTCACGTACAATCGTCGCTAATCTGGTGGCGGGGGTAACTGATGGTTACACCAAGCATCTGGAGATCAAAGGTGTTGGTTATCGTGCCATCTTGAAAGGTAAAAATCTGCAATTGGCGCTTGGCCTGTCACATGATGTTCTATATCCCATTCCAGATGGTATCGAGATCAAGTGCGCCAGCCAGACGGATATTGAAGTGAGCGGTATTGACAAACAACGTGTTGGCCAAGTCGCAGCTGAGATCCGCAGATATCGCCCGCCAGAGCCCTATAAAGGCAAGGGTATCAGATATAAAGACGAATATGTATTCCGTAAGGAAGGCAAGAAGAAATAGCGCCTATTAGTCATTGGGCGATAGGTTACCTAGATAGGGAACGTGACAGATGTCGACGAATAAAAAAACATTGCAGAAACGCCGTCATAGAGTACGCAAGGCTCTGCGACGCAATGAGAACACGCGGGCCAGGCTGTCGGTACACCGGTCAGGCAAGAATATATATGCTCAGATCATTGATGACACCAAGAATGAGACACTCGCTTCTGCGTCAACAATGGACAAGGACGTGAAGGGCACGCTAAAAAACGGTGGTGATACCAAGGCTGCGAGTGAGATTGGCAAGTCAATTGCCGAAAAAGCTCTGGCTGCCGGGGTTAAAGAAGTTGTTTTCGATCGTGGAGCTTATGTCTATCACGGACGTATCAAGGCTTTGGCGGAAGCTGCACGCGCCGCTGGATTGAAATTTTAGGACGATCGCCCCGCATTGCTGATTAGCGGCAGGGCAAACAAAAAGATCCTCTCGAGAAGCTTTATGGCTGTGAGGGGATGTATGAATTTGAAAGGATGAGAAGTTGGCACGAGGTGACGGCAGAGATAGAGGCGGCAGAGATCAAGGTCGTGGCCGCGATGAGCGCGAACCTGAATTTCTTGACAAGCTGGTGCACATTAATCGTGTTGCCAAGGTTGTAAAGGGCGGTAAACGTTTTGCTTTTGCAGCGCTGGTTGTCGTTGGCGATCAAAAAGGCCGCGTTGGTTTTGGACATGGCAAGGCACGCGAAGTACCTGAAGCCATCCGCAAGGCCACCGAAGAAGCGCGCAAGACCCTTATTCGGGTTCCTTTGCGCGAAGGCCGTACCCTGCATCATGATGTCTCTGGACATCATGGCGCTGGCAAGGTGATCATGAGGGCTGCACCTCCAGGTACCGGCATTATTGCTGGTGGTCCTATGCGTGCAGTTTTTGAAATGGTCGGTATTCAGGATGTGGTTGCCAAGTCGATTGGCACTTCGAATGCCTACAACATGATCAGGGCGACTTTTGATGCCCTTCAGCGCGAAGATAGCCCACGTACGGTTGCGGCTCGTCGCGGCCTGAAGGTCAGCGATATTGTCGGTCGGCGCCGTGATGGTGTGAGCGAAGTAGCTATTCCGCAAGAGGGCTAGGCCTGTGCGGGCAATGAGAAAGAATTGAACGATGGCGAAAGATAAAAAATCCGGTAAAACGGTCACTGTGAAGCAGACCGGCAGCTCTATCCGACGTCCAAAGGATCAAAGAGATACCTTGATTGGCCTTGGACTAGGCAAGATCAGTCGCAAAAGCACGCTTCAGGACACTCCTGCAGTACGTGGCATGATCAATAAGATTTCGCACATGGTGCGGGTAGTAGACGAATAGAAAACGGTTGTTTGAAACATCCGTACAAATTGAATTTAAGGAATGTTGGACCATGCGGCTCAATGAATTGAGAGATAATCCAGGCGCCACCAAACAACGCAAACGCGTTGGCCGTGGTATTGGTTCTGGAACCGGCAAAACAGCCGGACGCGGCCATAAAGGGCAAAAATCACGCTCGGGCGTTGCCATCAAAGGTTTTGAGGGCGGGCAGATGCCGATCCACAGACGTTTGCCAAAACGCGGGTTTAATAGTCCAAATCGTAAAAATTTCAATGCTGTTAATCTGGAACGTATTCAGATCGCCATTGATGCCAAGCGAATTGATGGCAAGAAACCGGTCACGGTTGATGTGCTTTTGCAGGCTGGTGTTATTCGGCGTGCCAAAGACGGTGTCAGACTGCTTGGCAATGGTGAATTGAAATCAGGTGTTTCCTTTGAAGTGACGGGTGCTTCAAAAGGTGCCATTGCAGCTGTGGAAAAAGCCGGCGGTTCTGTGAAGCTGGTCGAAATGCCTAAAATAGAGGCCAAAGAAAAAGAAAAAGCCGACTGGCGTCTTGAAAAGCGTAAGAAAAACGCCCAAAAAGATTAGTACTGAGGGTGACCTTGTAGGGTCCCCCTTTTCCACCTCGTCTTTTTTAATTTTGGCCAGGGGTTGCCCCAATGGCTTGTGGGGCTCGAATGAGCTAGTCAGGAAACCAACGGATGTCATCGGCAGCAGAACAACTTGCCTCCAATCTCAATCTGTCGGCGTTTAGCAAGGCGACCGAGCTCAAGAAACGCATCTGGTTTACACTGGGGGCGCTTCTTGTCTATCGGCTTGGTACCTATATCCCCCTGCCGGGCATCAATATCTCGGCGCTGGAACAATTGTTCAAACAAAATCAGTCCGGCATCCTTGGCATGATGAACATGTTCGCTGGTGGTGCGGTTGGTCGTATGGCCATTTTTGCCTTGAATATCATGCCTTATATTTCGGCATCGATCATTATCCAGCTGATGACGACTGTTTCGCCACATCTTGAGCAGCTCAAGAAAGAAGGCGAGCAGGGACGTCAGCAAATCAACCAGTATACGCGCTACGGCACAGTCGTTCTTGCCGCTTTGCAAGCTTACGGCATCGCAGTGGGCTTGGAGGGCGCTGGCAATATTGTGACCGACCCGGGTTGGTTTTTCCGCATGACTGCGGTGATTACTCTGGTGGGTGGTACCGTTTTCTTGATGTGGCTTGGTGAGCAGATCACCGCGCGTGGCATCGGCAACGGCATCTCATTGATCATTTTTGCAGGCATTGTCGCCGAACTACCATCGGCTCTTGTGGGAACCTTGGAATTATCACGTCGCGGATCCTTGTCGGCTGGCCTGTTGATTGCGCTCATTCTCATGGTCTTTTTGGTCATTGGCTTCATTGTCTTTATGGAGCGGGCGCAAAGACGCTTGCTGATCCAGTATCCCAAGCGCCAGGTCGGCAAAAAGATGTTCCAGGGTGATAGCTCTCATCTGCCATTGAAACTCAACACGGCTGGTGTTATTCCACCGATTTTTGCCTCTTCGCTATTGTTGCTGCCTATCACGGTTGCCAACTTCTCGTCCGGAGGGCCGGAATGGTTGACCAACATAACGGCAATGCTGGGGCGTGGCCAACCGCTTTATCTGTTGACTTATGTGCTGATGATCCTGTTTTTTGCGTTCTTTTACACAGCGATTGTTTTCAATCCGGATGAAACGGCTGACAATCTCAAGAAATATGGCGGCTTCGTTCCTGGCATTCGGCCCGGCAAACGCACCGCTGAATATATTGATCATGTTTTAACCAGAATTACGGTTGCAGGGGCAGCATATCTGGCGCTTGTATGTATCTTGCCAGAGTTTTTGATTTCTTATGCGGCGGTTCCATTTTACTTCGGCGGCACGTCATTGCTGATCGTCGTCAGCGTTACAATGGACACGGTCGCACAGATACAAAGCCACCTCCTTGCACATCAGTATGAAGGTTTGATCAAGAAATCTAAACTGAAAAAAGGATCACGTAGACGATGAATATTATTTTGTTGGGCCCTCCTGGCGCTGGTAAAGGCACACAGGCCAAGCGCATCGAAGAGGCCAAAGGCCTTGTACAGCTTTCGACCGGCGATATGTTGCGGGCAGCCGTTGCTGCAGGTTCTGAAGTTGGCATGAAAGCCAAGGAAGTCATGGCCGCTGGTGGTCTGGTTTCTGACGAATTGGTGATCGGTATCATTTCTGACCGTATCGACGAAGACGATGTGCAGGATGGTTTCATTCTGGATGGTTTCCCTCGCACTGTTGCGCAGGCTGAAGCACTGGATGTTCTGCTTAAAGAAAAATCAAAAAATCTGGATGTTGTCATTGAGATGCAGGTGGAAGATGATCCGCTGATCAAACGCATCACTGGCCGCTCCACATGTGGTTCATGTGGCGAAGGTTATCATGATGAGTTCAAGAAACCGGCAGTTGAGGGAAAGTGCGACAAATGTGGCGCCAATGACTTCCAAAGACGTGCTGATGACAATGAAGAAACAGTGAGATCGCGGCTGGTTGCTTATCATGAGCAAACAGCGCCACTTGTTGATTATTATGGTAAAACCGGCAAGCTCAAATCAATCGATGGCATGGTGGCTATTGACGATGTGACTGCTGCGATGCTGGACATTCTCTCTTAAACTTCGAACGGTTCAAATCGTTTACAGTTTGATAGAGCAAAAGAGTTGACGTCTAAAGGCAATTTCGGCTAAATAGGCGCTTAATTCTCGAAAATTAATGCACATCCGGCCAACGGTAAGATGATACCGATGGCCGGTCGTGTGTT